>CAJWEZ010000042.1 GCA_913030605.1 uncultured Spirochaeta sp. | reverse complement strand
TAAGCGACGATCCCCATCACCGGTGCGCTGGAGATCCTCGGCACCCGCTACCCGGCCGCCTTGGGCCTGATCCTCGGCTTCAACTCCCTCGACGGCGACTAGATCCCGATCACCGCCCAGCCTGGCACATTGCCTCCAGCCTCGCACCGCGAGCCACAGTGACGACCCGAAAAGGGCCGCCGGACGCCAACCCACCGGACCCGGAGCCTCCCCCGATGGACTTCAACCGCCGCACCGTCCTCGCCGAAGGCATCTCCCTCGGCATCCACGAGTCCCAGAGCCGTATGTGGGAGAACATGATCGGCCGGAGCCGTGCGTTCTGGCAGCGCTGGATGCCGGATCTGCAGGGCCTCTTTCCGACCCAGCTCGACGGTGTGGACGTGGAACGGTTCTACCGTGCCGCCAACAAGGTCGAACCGTCGCTCATCCGGGTCGAAGCCGACGAGGTGACCTACAGCCTCCACATCATCCTGCGATTCGAACTGGAGCGGCAGCTGATCGACGGCTCGTTGTCGGTGGAAGACCTTCCGGAGGCGTGGAATCAAACCACGCAGGAGGTTCTCGGTATCGTGCCGCCCACCAACGCCCAGGGCGTCCTGCAGGACGTACACTGGTCCTTCGGCGCCTTCGGATACTTTCCGACCTACGCCCTCGGGAACCTGTACGCGGCGCAGTTCCTCACCGCGATCGAGGCGGCGATCCCCGACATGTGGGAGCAGGTTGCTGCCGGTCGCACCTCCGAGATCCTGCAGTGGCTGCGGACCAACATCCACCGCTGGGGGCGCGTGCGCAGCGCAGGACAGCTGGTCAGCGGCATCACCGGTGCCGACCTCGATCCCGGGTACTTTCTCTCCTACCTGAACCGGAAGTACGGGGAGCTGTACTCTCTGTAGGGGGAGCATGGTGGCCATTCCCTTCGCGTTGGTGACATTCGCGGGACTGGCCATCGGTATCGTCCTTCGTCTGCGCCTCCGACGCATTCGGTCGGCGTCCTACCCGTTGCGTGTGCGGCACCGGCGGACGATCGGTGTCCCGTTGGCGGCTTCCGCGGCGATCGCCGCCGTGGGTGCCGCAATCCTTCTCTCTCCATCCGACATGATCTCCGCCTGGCGCGGCGCCGCGGTACTGCTGACGGCGGCGGCGGCGTGGATGTGGCTCGTGCTCGCGCTGCCGCGCTGGTGGCGACTTCCGGCGCTCGTTCTGCTTGCGCTGCCGGCGCTTGCCGCCGCCGACGTGTGGACCAGCACCGCCGAATCCGGGTACGGACACGCGTGCAACGGCGACCTGGTTCTCCGCGTCGCCGGCGCCGACGAGGCCGGCGCAGACGCCGCCGGCGGAGACGGTGTGGAGATCGCGCTGCTTCGCGTCGATCTGAACCCCGGACCGCCACAACTCGCGGTTCGGGTGCTCCCGGTCGTGGCCCTCGCAGCGGGTGCCACGACGGCGGGTGAGGCGACCTCGGGTGAGGCGACCTCGGGTGAGGCGACGGTGCCCACCACACCGGCAGGCGTCACCACACCGGCAGGCGTCACCACACCGGCAGGCGTCACCACACCGGCGGCGCCCGGCGCCTGGTCGCCACCCCTCCTGATCGGCGAGGGCGACGCGGTGGTCCTGGAAGTCGCGACCGAACGCTACGCGCCGCTTCTGTGGTGGTATCCGCAGGGGCAGCGCGTCCGCAGCCTTGCGCTCTCCGCGCCGGGGGAGACGGTAACGGTGACCGCCGCCGCGGCGCGCACCGGGATCCGCAGCCTGCTGTCGGCATGGGGGCTTCGCCAGGAGTCGTCGCAGCGCCTGCTCTGGCCGGCGGGGACGGGGGAGTTCCTCCAGCCGGGGGTGTCGGTCCTTCAGTCCGTCTGCCGGTGAACCGATACACAAAGCGTATGATGGTCTCGCTCTATCGCAAGGAACCGGACAACAGTGTGCTCTACGTCACCATCACCGACCGACAGCAGAACCTGTTCGGGTACCCCACGCTGTCGGTTACCTCGGGGCGGGACTTCTTCATGACGCGGGAGAAGCACTTCACGTATGCCGACGAAGCGGAACTCCAGAAAGCGCTGCGCGGGATGATCGACCGGCGCATCCGAAAGGGGTACGAGGTGCTGTACAGCTACTTCCGTGAGGAACGCTACGCGGCGCTGGAACGCAAGCTCCGGCAGTACCGCGCCGCCGCCCACGAGTAGCGGGGCGCCGGCATGCCCGCGCCGGCGTCGCCATGGTTGACAGCTGCGGCGCCGCGCCGTAGGCTCACACCGTGAACGCCGCAAACGCACTCACGAGCCTCCGGCTCGTCCTGAGCCCCATCTTTTTCTTCTTCGCATATCTCCCGTACTGGACGTCGGGACGATTCGCCGTTCTGAGTACCGTGATTCTGTGGACCGTCTTCGTCCTCGTGGAAGCCTCGGACATCCTGGACGGTGCAGTCGCCCGTTCCCGCGGAATCGTTTCGGACCTGGGCAAGCTGCTGGACCCGTTCGCCGATGTTATCAGCCGGCTGACCTACTTCCTCATTTTCGCCGTCTTCAACATCATGCCGGTCTGGATGTTTGTGCTGATCATGTACCGTGAGGTCGGCATCACCTTCGTCCGCATGATGATGATGCGCGACGGTGTTGCCCTGGCCGCGCGCACCGGCGGCAAGACCAAGGCGGTCATGTATGCGATCAGTTCCGGACTGGGTCTGCTCATGCTCATGCATTTGCGCCTGCAGAACCTGCACGGCTTTATGCCGTGGCTTCCCTGGGTCACGTTCGCCGCATTCGGTCTCTCCGTGCTCCTTTCGTGGGGCAGTTTCGTCGACTATCTCATCATTCTGCGTCGCCACTACGCCGATCGGGCCTGACGGGCCCGATCCCGGTTCTTCCTACATTTTTGTAGCATAATTCTCTTCGACATTCGTATTCGTCTCTGGCGACAAAAATTTGTTCCGATGTGTGTGAAATTTTCGGAAAAAGGGTTTACACACCCCGGGACACTTCGGTATTTTGACCCACATAAATGTAGCAAGCGAGCAAAAAGCCCACCATGCGGTGGACAAACAGGAGGAATGATGAGTGACATGACCGCAAAGGATGTGCTCGACCTGATGAAGAAAGAGGACGTCAAGATCGTTGACCTCCGCTTCATGGACTTCCCTGGCATGCAGCAGCACTTTTCGGTGCCCGCCAGCGAGATCGACGAGGACAGCTTCACCGATGGCCTTGGCTTTGACGGCTCCAGCATTCGTGGCTGGCAGACGATCAACGAATCCGACATGATCGTGAAGCCCCAGCCGCAGACCGCGTTTATCGATCCCTTTATGTCGGTAAAGACGCTGGTAATGACGTGTAACATCGGCGACCCGATCACCGGCGAGGACTACACCCGCGACCCGCGCAACATCGCCCGCAAGGCCGAGAACTATCTCAAGAGCACCGGCATCGGTGACACCGCGTTTATCGGCCCCGAGGCGGAGTTCTTCGTATTTGACGATATCCGCTACGATCAGAACGAACACAGCGGCTACTACTTTGTCGACTCCGTGGAAGGCAAGTGGAACACCGGCAAGGACGAGCAGCCCAACCTCGGCTACAAGCCGCGCTACAAGGAAGGCTACTTCCCCGTTCCGCCGAGTGACAGCCTCCAGGACCTTCGTTCCGAGATGGTCGTCCTCATGGAGCAGGTCGGTCTGACCGTTGAGGCGCATCACCACGAGGTCGCCACCGGCGGTCAGTGCGAGATCGACATGCGCTTTGCGCCGCTCCTCGAGATGGCCGACGCCATGACCAAGTACAAGTACGTGGTCAAGAACGTGGCGCGCAAGGCGGGCAAGACGGTGACCTTCATGCCCAAGCCGCTGTTCATGGACAACGGATCCGGTATGCACACCCACCTGTCGATCTGGAAGGACGGTAAAAACCAGTTCTTCGGCGACGGCTACGCGGGTCTGTCCCAGGTGGCGCTCTACGCCATCGGCGGTATCCTGAAGCACGCCCCGGCGATCCTGGCGTTCACCAACCCCACCACGAACAGCTACAAGCGCCTCGTGCCGGGGTACGAGGCACCGGTCAACCTGGCGTACTCCAGCCGGAACCGCAGCGCTGCGGTCCGTATCCCGATGTACTCCAACAGCGAGAAGGCCAAGCGCTTTGAGTTCCGCTGCCCGGACCCGTCGAGCAACCCCTACCTCGGGTTCAGCGCCATGCTCATGGCGGCGATCGACGGCATCCAGAACAAGATCGATCCCGGTGAGGCGCTCGACCGGAACATCTACGACCTGACCCCGGAAGAGGCCGCCAAGGTTCCGACCACTCCCGGAAGCCTGCGGGAGGCGCTGGACGCCCTCGAGGCGGACCACGACTTCCTGCTCAAGGGAGACGTCTTCACCAAGGACGTGGTCGAGACCTGGATCGAGTACAAGCGTGAGGCGGAGGCGATGGCCCTCGACCTGCGGCCGCACCCCTACGAGTTCGCGCTGTACTACGATATCTGATGAAGAGCCAGTCCTCGTGAGGGGCTGTCTGGTTGCAGGGGCGTCGGCCGTTGGTCGACGTCCCTTTTTTTGTGCCCGCGGGAATCGCGCGCCGGACGCCGAGCACCGGGAGCCGTGTGCCGGCGTCGCATCGGCTATACTCGTACCTGTGACAATCTCACTGCCTGTGACGAAGTTCGCCGCCCCGGTGCTGCGGGACGGCCACGTATGCCGACCGCGGCTCGTTGAGCGGCTCGCGGCGGGCGCGCGTGGAACGTTGACCCTGGTCTCCGGCGCCGCCGGGACCGGAAAGACCGCTCTGCTGGCGGAGTGGGGCGCCACGGTGACCTCACCGGTCGCCTGGCTCTCGACCGACGGCGGCGATGCCGACCCCGCCCGCTGGCTGCGCGCCGTTGCCGCCGCCCTCCGACGCGCCGATCCGGCGTTTGGAGTCGGGCTGGAGCGGCTGCTGGACGCCCCTGCCTCGCCGGCAGACGCGCTCCGGGCGGCGGTGCTCCACGCCGTGTCCGCGATCGCCGACGAGACGGTGCTGGTGGTGGACGACCTGCAGCTGGCACCGACCCTCGGGTCGGAGCTGGAACAGGTGCTCGCCGTGGCACCGCCGGCGTTCCACCTCGTTCTGGTCACGCGAGCCGATCCGCCGATCCCGCTGGGGCGGCTGCGGGCCAGCGGCGCGCTCACCGAGATTCGCACCGAGGAGCTGCGCTTCACGGAGGAGGAGGCGCAGGCGTTCTTCTCCGCGTCCCTCCTGGAGGGGGTGGCGTCGGCACGCTGGCGCGATCTGTACCACCGCTGCGAGGGATGGATCGCCGGCATGCACCTCGCCGCGGCCTCGGTTCGACAGGCCCCGGACCCTGCGGCGGCGATCGCTGCGGTCACGCGATCGACCGGCGCCATCGGCGACTATCTGGTGGAGGAGGTGATCGATCGGCAGCCGCCGGATATGCGCGCGTTTCTCGAGGCGACCTCGATCGTCGATCGCGTGTGTCCGTCGCTGTGCGACGCGATCACCGGCGGTGAGGATGCCGGCGATCGGCTGTTGGCAATGCAGCGGGAGAACCTGTTTCTCCTGGCGATCGACCGCGAACAGCGGGAGTTTCGTTACCATCACCTGCTCGCCGAGGCGCTCCGGCGGCGACTCGGCACCTGGCCCGCCGCGGACCGGAGTCGGCTGCACCAGCGGGCGAGCGTGTGGTACGAGGAACACGGCGATCAGCTCGGCGCGTTTCGCCACGCAGCCGAGGCCGGTGATGTGGATCGAGCCGGCCGTCTGCTGGAAGCCGGCGGCCGGCCGCTGTACGTCCGCGGCATGGTCGCGGTGGCACGGGAGTGGCTCTC
Organism: uncultured Spirochaeta sp.; assembly: GCA_913030605.1. Lineage (GTDB taxonomy): Bacteria > Spirochaetota > Spirochaetia > DSM-27196 > Alkalispirochaetaceae > Alkalispirochaeta. The sequence goes on along the minus strand of CAJWEZ010000042.1, from coordinate 32,854 downwards.
CTCGCTGCCGGAATCCGCCTTTGTCGGACGGCCGACGCTGCGCGTGGCCCACGCGATGGTTCTCGTCGTCTCCGGCGCGCCGCCGGAACAGGTCACACCGGTGCTCCGACGGGCGGCGGCGGAGGTCGATCTCGAACCGGACGGTCCCGGAACCGGGGACATGCGTGGCCAGCTCGCCGCGATCCGGGCGATGCTGGCGATTCCCCGCGGCGACGGCGCTGCCGTGGTGTCCGCCGCCCGGGAGGCACTGGAGCGGCTGGACGCGCGAAACGCACCGGTGCGCCTTTCGGCGCAGTGGGCGCTGGGACACGGTCTCCAGCTGGTTGGCGACGGCGCCGCGGCGCGAACCGCCTTTGGAGCGGTGATCCGCACGGCGCGGGAGGAGGGGAATCTCCTGATGGAGATCGCCGCCGCCACCACTCTCGGGCAGCTCGCGGAGTCCGACGCGCAGGGGGAGCGCGCGCGCTTTCACTTCCTGCGGGCGGTGGAGTTGGCGGGTGATCCGCCGCTGCCGTTCGCCTGCGAGGCGTATCTGGGACTGGCGCGACTGGCGCTCGCCAACGGAGACCCGGAAGCCGCCGTGCGGCGTGCGGAGGAGGCGGGCCGACTCGGGGAACGCATTGCGAACGTGGACACGCCGGCGCGGGCGGCGGTCGTGGCGGCGCGCGGACACCTGACTGCGGGAAACCCCGACCGCGCGGAAGCGTCGCTGGAGGTCGCGGAGGAGCTGCTGCGCCGGCGCGGGTTTCCGGACGTGCTGCCGGAGGTAGCAGCGGTGCGGGTGGCGGTGTATCGATCCCAGGGACGGATGACGGCGGCGCGGTCCCTGGCGGCGGAGTTCGACATCGCCGACGTCGAGGGGGGCGCCGCCGCAGCCGCGCCCGCAGAACCGCTGAGTCCCCGCGAGCTCGAGGTTCTGACGCTCATCTCTCAGGGCCTGTCCAACCGCGAGATCTGCGACCGCCTGTTCCTCGCGCTGGATACCGTAAAGGGCCACAATCGGCGCATTTTCGAGAAACTGGGAGTTCGGCGCCGCACGGAGGCGGTCGCGCGGGCGCGTGAGCTCGGCGTGGTCTGAAAAACCGCCCCTCGGAAGCTCAAAACCACACTTTCGTGTCTCTCTCCGGCCACGCGGATCGCGGTACCGTTTCCGCGAGGAGGACAGAGAGATGTCACATTCGTCATTCGGACCCGACGCCGCCGGTGCGGCGCTCATCGCCCGCATCGCCGGGAGCCTGTATATCGTCATCGCCGTGGCGGCGGTGTTTGCCCACTTCATCGTTCCCGACGCCCTGGTGGTGGTAGGTGACCCCGCCACGACCAGAGTACAGATCGCCGCCGGGGCGGGGATGTTTCGCGGCGGCATCGCGGCGGAGATGTTTCTGCTGATGCTGGAGGTGATCCTGTCGGTGCTCCTCTACCGTCTGCTGGCGCCGGTGAACCGCACCCTGGCGCTCCTGGCGATGGTGTCGCGGTTGATCATGGCGGCGGTTCACGGCGCCAACCTGATCAACCACCTGGCGGTGCTCGTGCTGTCCGGCGGCACGGTGGTGGATGTGGCGCTTCCGGCTGCGCAGATGGACGGCCTGGTCGCGCTGTTCCTAAAGGCGCACAGCCTGGGGTTCACGATCGGCATCGCATTCCTGACGATCCACGTGTTTGCGATGGGGGTGCTGATCTACCGGTCCGGATACTTCCCGCGGATTCTGGGCGTGCTGTTTCTCCTTGCGGGGGTCGGCTACCTGCTGGACAGCGCCGCGTTGCTGCTCCTGCCGTCCTACACGACCACGCCGGTGTATCTGGCGGTGCCGATTACGGTGGCGGAGATCGCATTCCCACTGTGGCTGCTGATCCGCGGGCTCAATCGGAGTCGCTGGCCGAGTCCGCAAGGCGCATGACCGCCAGGTACCGGCGGCGGACGCGGGTGAGCGCCTCCTCGAGGCGTCGCAGGAGGTCCTCCGGCGAGTGGCCCTCGCCGAGAACCACCCGCGTCAGCTTGTACTGCGCTTCGGTTTCTGCCGGAATCGCGTGGAGCTGCCGGTCGTCGTAGACCTGCAGGAAATGCTCGATGCGACGAAGGAACAGGTAGTCGCCGCGGAGGCTGGTGACCGCCTCGGCGTCCAGGATTCCCGCCTCCTCCAGGCGCAGGAGCGCCGAGAGGGTGTTTCCGGTCACGATCTCCGGGGCCAGTCGCTGGTGCAGCAGCTGCAGCGCCTGTACCAGAAACTCGATGTCCCGGATGCCGCCTTCACCGTTCTTGACGTCGGTACCGACAAGGCTTCCGTCCTCGTCGGGGCCGGCGTTGTGTTCCTTTACTGCTCGGGCGCGCAGATGGCGCACCGTCTGCAACACCGCCGCGCGGCCGGCGCGGTCGACCCGCGAGCCCACAACGGGCCGCAGTCCCTCGAGCATCGACCACCCAAGCTCCAGATCACCGGCAACGGGCGACAGTTTGAGCAGCGCCTGCAGCTCCCACAGTTCCGCCTCGCCGCCGTAGTAGCGTTCCAGCGTCGGGATCGAGTACACCAGGCGGCCGGCGTTGCCCCACGGACGCAGGCGGAGGTCGACGCGGTAGGCCTGCCCCTCCACGGTAAAGTCGGTGAGGTCGCGCACCACCTGGCGAAAGAGGCGTCCGGCCCGCGCCTCCTGGTCCTCGATCGCGGGATCGGGTTCGTAAATCGCCAGCAGGTCGATATCGGAGCTGTAGTTGAGCTCGCCGCCGCCGAGTTTCCCGAACGCGAGAATGCAGAAGCGCCCCACCTCGTCGTGCCGCTGGCTGCGGGCGTTCTCCAGGGCGACCTGGACGGTGGCCCGGGCGAGGGCGCTGATCTCTCCAACGACGGCGGCAAAGTCGCCGGCCAGGCAGATGTCGCGGGCGCCGATTCGCAAGATCTCGCGGCGGCGAAACCGCCGGAGCATGTTGAGTTTCTCCATACGGTCGTCGGTCGTCGCGAGCATATCCGCCAGTTCCCGCGCCATGGCGTCGCCGTCGCGGTCGCCGTTGATCACGGCGGGGTCGCTGATCCACGTGAGGAACGCCGGCGTCCGGATCAGGGTGTCGCTGAGAAACTGGCTCCCGGCAAAAATCGTGAGCATGATCTCCAGCCGCCGCGGCTGCGCCAGGAGCTCGCCGAAAAACGCCTCGCGGTCGCTCACCTGCTCGGTGAAGCGATCCCAGTTGTTGAGCGCCATGTCCGGGTCCCCGGAACGGCGAAGGTCGTCCCACGCCAGCACCACGAGACGGGCGAACGTTTCGCGCCGGGAGCCGCCGCCGGCCATGCGGCGAAGGTTCACGATCCCGCGACCGGGGTTGCGAAACCCGGCGGCGGTCAGTACCGCGGAGATCCGCTCCTCGGCGAGACTGTCGGAGAGCACCAGGTCCGCCGGGTTTCCGGAGGTGGAGGCGGGGAGCGCATCCTGCCCGAGGTGGCGCTCAACAAAGCTGCGCACCGCCGCCGTCTCCACCTCGAAGTCCACGCGCAGCTGGCTGGCGGCGGAGAGGTCGGCACCGTCGCGGTATCCCATGCGCCGGGCAAGGTGGGCCGCCTCCAGACTGTCGAACGCCGGGAGAAACAGGTCCTGCGCGTTACCCCGGAGCATGCGCAGCCCGTTAATCACGTTTCGCAGGAAGCGGTAGGCACGGATCATCGCCTCGGCCTCGGTGTCGTCGATCGTCCCGGCCTCCGACAGCGCCCGTAGGCTGGCGTGGATCCCCGGGTTCCGGAGCGCCGTGTTGGCGCGTCCCTGCTCCACCTGCAGAAGCTGGACGTTGTACTCCAGGTCCACCAGCGCGCCGGGACCGAACTTGGCGTTGAGCAGCTCGCCCCCCGCCTTCTCCGCCGCCTGTCGCTCCCGGAGCGTCCGGATCTCGGCGACGTCGATGCTGTCGCTCTCGTAGACGATCTGATCGCGGATCGCCACGATCCGCCGCCCCAGGTCGCCGTCTCCGGCGACGAAGCGCAGCCGAATGAGCGCCAGGCGCTCCGCGCTGTGCGCCTTGCCGGTGGGGCCGAAGTAGTCGATGAAGCTCTCGATGTGCACCGCCAGCGGCCCGTCCTTGCCGTAGGGGCGCAGGCGCAGATCGATCTCGAAGATCGCCTCGCGCCGGGAGTGGATCGCGTCGGTTGCGCGGCGGACCAGGCGCTCGAAAAACTCGCGGTTGCTGATCGCGCTGCGGGTGCTTGGGGCGCCGGCGTGGCGGCCGGTGGTCTCGCCCTGGTCGCTGTACACCACCATCAGTTCGATGTCGGAGGCGTAGCCCAGGGCGCTCCCGCCCATTTTGCCCAGTCCGAAAACCGCGTAGTCCGCCGGAAGACCGGCGGCGCTGCGCGGCTCGCCGTACTCCGCCGTGAGCGCCTCCCACGCCAGCGAAAAGGCATGCTCAACAACCACGTCGGCGAGGCGCGTGAGGCGGTGGCTGAGAAAGAAGAAGTCCGTGTTCCGGCGCAGGATATGGTCCGCGTCGATGAGGTAGGACTCCTGATCCTTGAACTCGTTGAGGACGGCCACGCGTGTCTCCCAGTCCTCGGCGGCGTCCAGACGCTCGCGGAGGCGGGCGGCGAGCTGGTCGCTGGGAGTGCTGAGCGGCGTTCTGCTGTGGTGTTCGCCCAGAAGCGGCAGCAGGTTCTCGTACTGGAGGCGGATGAAGTCTTCCCACAGGAAGTCGCTGGCCCCCAGAAGGCGCGCCAGTTCGCGCTGTGCGTCGGGGTCCGCCAGCAGGTTTCGCAGCTGCTCCCCGCCACCGCCGGTCTCGCCGTCCCCGAGCGCGACGCGGCGCACCAGTTCCTCGAAGCGGGTAAACGCGCCGCGGGGGTCGGCGGCCTGGTCCAGGGCGTGGGAGAACTGCTTGGTCACCAGGATCGAAAGGCGAAGGCGCTCGGTGTCGTCGCGGGAGGAGAGCGATCCGCCGCCGACCTTCTGGACCCAGAACTGGTCGCGGATCTCGTCACCCTGCGTGGTGATCTCGATGGACACGATCGACACGTCCTGAAGTGCCAGGGCGCTGGCCAGTGAGTACAGAAAGAACGGGGTGTCCTGGGAGGTCACCGCCACGCGGGTGAGGGGCTCGTCCTGGTCGACCTCGATCGATATGGGGAGCAGGCGGTCGGTGCTGGGGTGGTCGACGGTCAGTCGCCGTGCCACCAGCTCCATGACTTCCTCCCTGACCGTGGTGGTATCCGGCGGCCGTCGCCGCAGCGGTGCCAGCAACGGCGCCAGCTGGCGTTCCAGGGCAGCAGTCCACTCCGTCGCGTTGGTGTCCGCCGGGAGGAACCCGGTAAACGTGTCGATCGCCACGCCGGCGGTGGAGGTGAACACGTGACCGCTCTGAATGTTGAAGTCCGCCGCTCCGAGCACCCCGGCGAGGTAGCTGAACAACCCCGGGGCGTCGTAGGTGCAGATCGTGAAGTGGCAGGTACGCAGTCCGGTATCCGGATCCGCCGCGTCGGCGCCGGTGCCGGCGAGGGCCACCGGACGATCGTCGGTCAGCTGCAGGACCGCCGCCGCGTGGGCGCGGATCTCCTCGTCGGTGTAGAACGCCCCGTACTGCTCCGGGAGTCCCTCGAGACGATCAAAGGCGGTTTCCACCGCCGATCCTTCAAGCGCTTGCCTGATCCTCGCGGTCAATGTCCTCTTCGCTTCCTGCCGATGCCGGGAGATTGCGCCCGACGCGGTACTTCTTCACGAACCCCGAGGGCCGGTAGGTCATCTTGGACTGCCGCAACCCCTCATCCCCCAGGTCCTGTTCGCGGTTGATCCACTGGTAGTGTCGCGGAAGAATCGTGGCGAACGCCTTGTTGATGAACTGGTAGATCCCGCGGTACTCATCCAGCGCCTTCTCGAAGTGCACCACGAAACTGCGGCCCTTCATGAGGGGCTCGCCGAGGGTGTACGCCGCCGGCTGGTTGTCCACGTAGACGAGGTATCCCTTGAGATCGAGCTCGTCGTGGCGTTCCAGCGACTCCCGGGCGGCGGCGTAGTCGGCACGGTCCTCGCGGTCCGCCTGCCACGCCTCCAGGACGCCGAGGGCATCCTCCACGTTCTCCGCCGTGAGGGCACGCTCGTCGTACTCGTAGTTGTTGATGAACGCGTTCACGTGGTTGCGCTTCTTGTGAAACTTGCGCCCCGACAGATTGGCCAGGTCCTCGCGAAGGTACAGGTAGTCGAAATTGTCACGGTCCTCGTGCATCTCGAACCCGAGGCGTTCGAGGCGGATCCGTGACTCGTCGGCGTGGGACTCGCTGAGACCCTTCAGGTAATCGAACCGTTCGAGGAGCGCCTCGACCGACCGATCGCTGGCGGGGAGCCCGCAGGGCATCATGAAAAACTCGCGGCCGTCCTTGTGCCCCCGAATGAGGAGCTTTTCTCCATCCACGATCGACAGGTGGTAGTCGTAGGTCTCACGAAACAGGTAGAGCCCCGCAAAGGTGTATTCCGAGACGCCATCGGGCAGCATCGACAGACGCGGATGCAGGGTATCCCGCATCGACAGGTCGATGGGCGCCATTTCAGGATATTGGGGAATTTCCATGCGCTCAATATACGTGAACTTGCGAGGTGGAAGCAAACCCGTCTATCATTCGCCCATGGACACCCATCACAATCGTGAACACCTCGCCGCCGACGTCCAGGAACGCTTTCTGCGCTACGTCCGCGTGCATACCACCAGCGATCGCCACGAGGACGCCACGCCGTCGTCGAAACGACAGTTCGATCTGGCGAACCTGCTCGCCGACGAACTCCGCAGTCTCGGTGTGACCGACGTCACCGTGACGGAGTTCTGCTACGTCATCGCCCGTATTCCGGCGACCGATGGCGTCGCCAGCCCGGCACTGGCGTTTCTCGCGCACCTCGATACCGCCCCCGACTCCAGCGGAGAGAACGTACATCCGCGCGTGTGGGAGAACTACGACGGATCGACGATCGAAATCGGCAACGGCCTGCGTCTGGACCCCGCCGAGTACCCCGACCTGTCCCGCTTTGTCGGTGAGACGATCATCACCGCCGATGGAACGACCCTGCTGGGCGCCGACGACAAAGCAGGCGTCGCCGAGATCATGGCGGCGGTGAAGTACCTGGCGGACCATCCGGATCTGCCGCATCCGGAACTCGAGGTGATCTTCACCCCGGACGAGGAGATCGGGCGCGGTGTGGACAAGTTGCCGCTGGACCAGCTCCACGCGCGTTTCGGCTACACGATGGACGGCGGCATCGAGGGCAGCATCGAGGCGGAGTGCTTCAGCGCCTACGCCGCCCGCGTCGAGATCGAGGGCTACGTGATCCACCCCGGCAGCGCCCGCGGAAAGATGGTGAACGCGGTGGCCCTGGCGGGGCGGTTTCTGGCGATGCTCCCGCAGACGGAGGCGCCGGAGACCACCGACGGCCGCGACGGCTTCTACTGCCCCGTGGAGGTCCACGGTGACTACGGAAAGGCGACGATCGACCTGATTATCCGCGACTTCGAGGAGTCGGAGGTCAAGCGCCGGATCGCCTACCTGGAGCACCTCGCCGGCAGTCTGGAACAGGCCTACCCCCGGAGCAGGGTGTCGGTCACCTCGCGCAAGCAGTACCTCAACATGCGCGACAAACTCCAGCAGTATCCGTTTGCACTGGACCTGGTGCAGCGGGCGGTGGCGGAGACCGGTGTGACGCCGGTGATGGAGCCGATCCGCGGCGGGACCGACGGCGCCCGGCTCACCGAAATGGGCATGCCGACACCGAACATCTTCGCCGGCGGACTCAACTTTCACGGACCCTACGAGTGGATCCCCGTGCGCTCCATGGTCCGCGCCACGGAGACGATTCTGAACCTGGTTCAGATGTGGGCCGCCGAGGTGCCGGCCTCAACGCCGCTTCCGAAGCTGGAGCCGCGCTGATGGCCTCCGCGGTCGGGCACGCCCTGGTGACCGGTGCCAGCCGCGGCATCGGACGGGCGATCGCCGCCGAGCTGGCGCGGCGCGGGTGGACGCTGCACCTGGCCAGCCGCAGCGCCGACGCCCTGGAGGAGGTTCGGCGCGAACTCCCGACCGGCGGTGCGTCGGCGGGCGGTACGTCGGCGGAGCGAAGCCACAGGATTCACCCCGTCGACCTCGGCGACATGGAGCAGGTCGCGGCGTTCGCCGAGCGCCTGCGTGCAGAGGTCCCGCGGCTTGGCCTGCTCGTCCTGAACGCCGGCGCCGCGATCTCGGCGCCGCTGGAGGAGACCTCCCTTGCCGAGTGGGACCGCGTCTTCGACCTCAACGTCAGGTCGCCCTTTCTTCTCACGCGGGAACTCCTCCCAGCGTTGCGGGCGGCGACCGGTCGGGTGATCGCGATCGGATCGGTGGTGAGTACCGCGGCGTACCCCGGGCAGGGGGCGTACACCGCCAGCAAGCACGCCCTCTACGGGCTGACCAAGGTCCTGGCCAAGGAGCTCCACGCCGACGGTGTCATCGTTCAGACGGTTCTGCCGGGGGGCGTGGCGACCGACATGGTGCGGACGATGCGTCCGGACATCGATTCCACGGACCTGATTCAGCCGCAGGACGTGGCTGCAGCCGTTGGATCGCTGCTGGATATGGACGGAAGTGCCCTGACCGACGAAATTCGTCTGCGGCGCCGCGGTAAGTCGCCGTGGGCATGATCGGAAACCCGTAGTATATTGAAAATGTGAAGGCGCCGGGACGGCGATGGATCGGCCTCGGCATCGGGGTCCTCCTGTTGGCCGCATGCAGCGAAAACGTCGAACTCTTTTCGTCCCTCGATGAGGAGGCAGAGCCTTCTCTGTCCACCGTCGAAGCCGGTTCCGTGATCGCGGAAAACGACTCCCTGAACGTCCAGATCGACTATCCCTCCGAGGACGCCTCCCGGGCAACACGGATGGTGGTTGAGCTCCAGGCGCCGGACGGCACGCTCCACGGCAGCGTGGAGTTCGGTCCCGATCAGCTCGAGGAGCCGGAACTCCCGGCGATCCAGCTGCCGGCGCCGCCGGACGGCGTGTACCGCCTGGTGGTCCGCGCGTGGATCAACGACCAGCCGCTGTTCTCGGAGGATCGGCAGATCTTCGTGCTCGACCAGGCCCCCGAGGTCCGCAGTCTTACCATTCATCCCACCAGCATCACCGGATCGATGCAGGCGCTGGCGATCGCCGACGTCTGGATCCCCTCCGGGACGCGCCCCTACGCGCGGTGGCTTTTCGATGATTCCGTGGTGATTGAAGGATACCTCTCCGAGGGACTCGATCGAGTGGTCCTCGATGCCGCCGGGAAAGCGGCGGGCGCGTACCGCGCCGTGGTCGAGGTGTACCCGTGGGGGCCGGAGGAGGGCGCTGTGGTGGACGGTTCCACCACGATCGTCGCCGATGCCGACGTGTTTGTGCGGGATCAGCCGGACGTCCCCGCCTCGCCGCAACTCTACGACGGTGTCGGGACACTTCTCCGCCACTACTCCTTTGACGGCACGATGCAGGCGTGGCGCAGCGACGGCGGCGCCGCCGACGAGGCGACCGTGGCCGGTGCCTCCAGCCTGGACATCCGCGGCGGCGCCCTGGGCGTTCGCCTGTCGCCGACGGCGGCACTGTCGATGTCCGTCCCGCTGCCGGATTCCGGCGACGGAGCCCATCTGGTCCTGATCCGCCTCGCGACCGCCGGCGACGACGTGCGGCCGGCGCGGGTGACCGTCGGAAACGGAACCGAGGATGCGCTCGACGAGGCCGGTTCCGTGGCGCTCACCGCCGGGGCGGTGGAGACGAACCACGTTGTGCGCGTGTACCTAACCCGTGAGGCCGACGGCGTACGCGCCGCGGTGATCGACACCGCCGACGGGGTGCGGGGAACGGCGTACGGTCTGGCGGTATCCGCCGGGCGGCTCGAAACCGCGACGCCGGTGCGGATCGTCGCCTCCGCCGAGGACTCCCTGTTTGTGGAACGAGTCAGCGTCGTTGCGCTGAACGACCAACAGTACCGGAGCGACCTGGCGTCGCAGCTGGAAGAGGCGTTTCTCGCCCGGTTTGCCGGCCTGCGTACCGGGGTCTGGGTCAGGGCGAATCCCTCCGACCGAGCGTCGTCCGACACCGGCGTGCCGCATTTGCAGCTGGCGGTGACCGCGCGGGCACCTGCTGAGGCGGCGGTCTTTCTGTCCGACGGCGGCGAGCTGCGTATCTCCTCCGCCGGCGGATGGAGCGCCACCCTCCGCCGGGAGGGCCGATCGCTCAGCACGACCACCGCCGACGGTGGCGTGATCGCCCGCGTCGATCTTCCGGAATCCGGTCGCCTCATGGTTCCGATCTCGCTTCGCATCCGCGCGGCGGGCGGTGCCGACACCGTTGTTTCCGGCGGTACCGGCGGCTCCATGACCCTGGATCTTCCCGCCTCTGTCTCCGGATCGACGCTCCGAGTCGCCCCCGCCGCCGACGGTGATCTGCCGGTGTGGGTGGGGAGCGTGGGCTCCTGATCCCGCGGCCGCTGATTTCCACCGTTCTCCTCGCATCGCTCATTGTCGTGATCGCCGTTGCCGTGGGCGGGTGCGCGGGTACGCCGCCGTCACGCGTCGACGCCGCGCCGCCCGTGACCCCCGACCGTACTGACCGTTCCCCCGGTCACGCCGGGGCCCCGACCGATGCAACCGACGCGGCGGATGCGGAGTCCGCGACGGGGGCTGCGGAGGCGGCGGGCGCGGCGGACGCCGAGGCCGGCGGTGCTGACCGCCGACGCGACGACCAGACCGCCGGTGGCGCCCGTGTCTCCGACGCCTCTGGCCAGGGGCCAGTCGCCACCGCGGCGGCGGTCCCGGCCTGGGAGCCCCCGGATCTGGAGATCCCCCTGCGGCCGACGGCGGAGCAGGCGGCGCGAATCCGGCACTACTACGCCCTCCGGGGGCGCGAGGCGGTGGCCGCCGTACAGATTGCCGGGGACGGAACGCTGGTGGATTCCGGCGGTGCGGAGTACGTGACCGAGGCACTGCAGGCGGCGGGGATCACGGTGGCGGCGTTTGTGCCGGCGGCGGAATCGCGGGCGCGGACGCTGTTGACGGTCGTCCTCCGCGGCGAGGCGGACCGTTCGGCGAGAAACCACTACGGCCGCGTGCACCTCCGCCTGTCGCTGTGGTCAGGACCCGGACAGCGGATCCGTCGCGCCGTGGCCGTGACCGGGCCGTGGCGGTTGAGCCCCGTGTCGGGCACCGACGCGGTCCTCCGGTCGCTCCTGGCGCTGGACCCGGCCGTTCTGCCGGCGGCGCTGGATGCGCTGGAATCGTGGCAAACGACCGCGGCGGTGCGGGGTGTCCCCTACCGGGTGAGCGTGGCGGCGGTACCGGCGGCGGCGGTCGAGTCAGACGCACCGGCCACGCAGGAGGCGCTGGTCGAGCCAGACGCGCCGGCCACACAGGAGGTGCCGGCCGAGCTAGACGCGCCGGCCACCCCGCCGGCGGACCACGCCGCAATCCTCACCGTTTTGCGCAGCCTGGGCCGGGAAACCCGCGACGACACGTGGTACTTGTTTGACATTCCCCCGGCGGTGGCCGAGCGCCTCTCGGGGGTATTGGATGGGTCGCCGTACGAGGCGACGGTGGATTCCCTTCATGGGACGGTTCGAATTGAGTACAATGGCGCACCATAGATGAGCAGAAAAACGCGTTCCGTTTCCAGATTCCTTTCCCTGTCAGTCGCAGCCGTCGCCGTGCTGGCGGCGTGTGCCACCCCCGGCGGACGAACGCCGGAGTGGATCGCCGGCGTTCCCGATCGGGTCGCCGACGGACATCGGATCGTGGCGTACGGCAACGGACCCACGCCCGGCGACGCCGAAGACCGTGCCGTTGAAGACGCCGTACACCAGGTAAGCCAGATATTGCTTCTGCGCCTCGAGGAGTCCGGGGCGGCACTGGGCCCGGAGGCCGGACCGGTGATCGAAGACGTCTCCCGCCGCAGGGTCGACGTTCTCGAACCGGACGACCAGTACCGTCGGACCGATCGCCAGGGACACGCCGAGCGGTACCAGCTCTACACCTATCGTGCCTCGGAGATCGACGAGGACCGCGCCCGGGTTCTGGAGCGGCTCCCGGCGGTGGCGCCGGTGTCGGAGACGGCGGCGCCCACGGAGGACAATAGTCCCCTGGGCCAGCTCCGGGCGATTCTGACGGGAGACATACCGGAGACCGCCGACGGCATACAGCGACGACTCGAGCAGGCGCTCTCGCTTGCCAGCGCCGTGGTGGTGACCGTCCAGCCAGGCGAGGTATCGATCGACCTGGGTGACACGCCGCCGGACTCGTACACCGTCTCGGTTGCGCGCCGCGACGACCCCGACGCCTACGCCGGCGTTACTATGACCGTCCGCGTGCAGGGCCCGCTGGTCGATGGCAGCCGCGACACCGAAACGTTCCCGGTCACCACCGGCGAGGACGGTTCCACAGCGTTCCCCGCGCCGGTACCGGTGTTCGCCGGTACCACAACGGTGGTGGTGGAACCCGCGTGGCTCGCGGACGCCACCACCGACTGGTACGCCGCGGTCTCAACACAGACGGCACGCGACCTGCTCGACGCGACCGTGGAGCGCCTCCGGGACCGCGGGCTCATCCGGGTTCGTTCCCGGGCCCCGGAGATTCCCACCGCGATCGTCGTGCTGGACCGCGACATCGCCGGCAACCCGATCGAGTCATCCGACACGATGCGCGGCATGCTGCAGGAGTTCTCGGATACCGATTTCCGGATTCGACAGGTGGAACTGTCGACGGCGCAGCGGGAGCAGCTGGTGGAGATCCCGGACATTACCGTGTCCGATCTCTACGACGTGCTGCCCTTTGACGTGCTCTCGCGGGTGGACCGCGTCATCGTCGGGGACGCCCAGATCCGCGAGTTCAGCGAGGAAGACGGCTTTTCGGTGCTGGTGGAGATCCAGGCCAGCGCCTTCGATCTGCGCCGCGACCGCGTGCTGGGCCGGGTGTCGTTCGAGGAGCGCATCAGCGGCAGCGACGCGCGCTCGGCGATCAGGGCCGCGTTTCAGGCGGCCGGTCGGCGGCTGGTGCGCCGGATCGTGCCGCAGCTTCCGTAATCCAGCGTCTGAGCGCCGCCGGGTCGTCGCCGATGTAGCCGGCAACGCCGCGCCCGGCAAGCCGTTCCACGACCTCCCGATCGTTCACCGTCCACACCAGGGACCACCTCCGCGGGGGGCGGCGCCGGAGCAGTGACGCCCAGCTCGGCTTGGCAACCTCACTCCCGGACCACCGCACGCCGAGACCGCGCCGCAACAGCCACGGCACCTCGGCGTCGCCGGAGTAGATCGCCGCGGTGACCACGCGCAGTCCCAGCCCCGCTGCGGCGGTCCGGAACGCCCGGACCAGGCGCGGATCGAAGGACGAAACCAGGACGCGGTCGGCGATCCCGCGGTCGTGGATGAGGCGCGCCACCGCCTCCGGCAGGCCGGGACGCATATCCGAGTAACTCTTCAGTTCGATATCGATGAGCAGGGGCGCGGGGACCGCATCGACCACCGCGTTGAGCGTCGGGACGCCCGTTGCAGTGGACGCCGGTCCCGCCGGCCGTTCCACGCGGAGTTCACGGGTCGCAAGCTCCGCCGCGGTGAGCCCCGCGATCGCCTGCGGGTCGCCACCGAGGCGCGCAAGGTCGCGGTCGTGGGCCACAACGACCTCGTCGTCGCGGGACAGCTGCACGTCCAGTTCCACGCCGGAGACCCCGGCGGTGCCGGCGGCGCGCGCAAAGGCCGGCAGCGTGTTTTCCACCTCCAGGGCGGCGAATCCGCGGTGCCCCAGGACCAGGGGCTCGCCGTCGGCGGCCCGGGAGAGTCGATCGATGATCATGACGCTTGCCATTGTAGCGTGCCGTGGATAGCCTCTCCACTGCATGGAACACGATCTGATTGCCGCACTCGCCACTCCCTGGGGTGTGTCGGCGCTGGCGGTCATCCGCACCAGCGGCCCCGGCGCCGTAGAGGCCGTGGCGGCGCTCGCCGACAACGCCGATCGCGTCCGGTCAGCCGACGGCGGGCGCATGCTGCGAACGCTTCTAATACACCCCGAGGGCGACGACATCCTCGACGAGGTAATGCTCGGCATCTTTCGCGCCCCCCACAGCTACACCGGCGAAGACGCCGTGGAGATCTTCTGCCACGGAAGCCCCGCCGGCATCCAGCGCATCCTCGGCGCCCTGTACCGCAGCGGATTTCGCGCCGCCGAACCCGGCGAGTTCACGCAGCGCGCCTTTCTGGCCGGCAAGATGGACCTGACCCGGGCGGAGGCGGTGCACGAGATCGTCCAGGCGCAGACCGCGACCGGCCACGAGATGGCCCTCGCGCGACTCGGCGGGAGTGTCGAGGCGGCGATCGACGAGGCCAAGCGCGACCTGGTGCAGATCATGGCCGCGGTGGCGGTACAGCTGGACTACCCGGAGGAGGACACCGGCGAGATCGTGATTCCGCCGGAGACCGTCTCCGCCGCCCGCCGCCGCCTCGAGGATCTCGCTGCCACCTACCGCACCGGACGCCTCTACCAGGAGGGTGCCCGGGTGGCGCTGGCGGGGCGAACCAACGCCGGCAAGTCCAGCCTCTTTAACGCCTTTCTGCGGGAGGAGCGTTCCATCGTCAGCGAGACCCACGGCACCACCCGCGACTACATCGAAAGCCGCATCGACCTCGGCGGAATCCCCGTGCAGCTCTACGACACCGCCGGGCTCCGGCAGACCGACGAATCGATCGAGGGTGAAGGGATCCGGCGGACGCGCACCGTGGTGGAGAGCGCGGACCTGGTGGTCTACGTCGTCGACGGCACCACCGGACTGAACGACGAGGACCGCGATGTGCTGGCGGCGCGCGGAGAGCGCGTGGTTGCGGTGTGGAACAAGGCCGACGCCGAGGGCTGCGCGCCGGCACCGGAGGGCTTTCTATCGGTGAGCGCCCGGACCCTTACCGGTATACATGAGCTTGTTGCACGCATCGTCGCCGAGCTAACCCCGGAGCGAACGTTCCGCCAGGGGAGTCCCGTGATCGACTCCCTGCGGCAGAAGAACCTGCTGGAACGCGCCGCCGCCGCCCTCGGCGAGGTGGAGTCGGGGCTTGCGGCCGGGTACCCCGTCGACGCGATCAGCGTGGACCTGCAGGAGGCGATCGCCGCCCTCGGCGAAATCACCGGCGAGGTGACCTCCGAAGACATACTCGATGCCGTCTTCGGCGGATTCTGTCTGGGAAAGTGAGGCGACGCGCCATGAATGCACACGCGACGCTACCGGCGGGGTACCGGATCACCGACGATCCCGCCGCCGTGGATATCGACGCCGTTCACCGGTATCTCTCCGGTGAGTCGTACTGGGCACAGGGACGGTCACGGGAGACCGTTCAACGGTCGATCGAGGCCTCGTGGTGCGTGTCCGTTCTCGCCCCCGACGGCGCCCTCGCCGGGTTTGCCCGGGTGATCACCGACTTCGCCACCGCCTACTACGTGTGCGACCTCTTCGTGCTGCAAGAGCATCGCGGCGCCGGGCTGGGGCGCGCGCTGGTGCAGCGAATCGTGGAGGACGAGCGCCTCGCACCGCTCTCGGGGATGCTCCTCACCGACGACGCCCAGGGGCTGTACGCGAACTACGGGTTCGAACAGACCGACGACACACGGCGCAAGTTCATGCGGCGCCCGCGCCGGCGTCAGTAGGCGCCACCGGTACGCACTCAGAGACTCTCGAGGGCCTCGCCGTCGAGGCGGTACACCGTCCAGTCGTCCATCGGTCGCGCCCCCAGGGAGCGGTAAAACGCGATAGAGGGGGCGTTCCAGTTGAGGACCGACCACTCCAGCCGGCCACACCCGCGGTCGCGTGCCAGGCTCGCCAGATGCACGAGCAGCGCCTTGCCGTGTCCGCGGCCGCGGAACGCCGGGCGCACGTACAGGTCCTCCAGGTAGATCCCCGGACGCCCCACGAACGTGGAAAAGTTGTGGAAGAACAGTGCAAAGCCGGTGGATTCGCCGTGCACTTCGGAGATGACCACCTCCGCCGCCGGGCGGTCGCCGAAGAGCGCGGCGTGGAGCATCTCCTCCGTCGCCTGGACCTCGTGGGAGAGGCGCTCGTACTCCGCCAGCTCGCGGATCAGCGAGAGAATCAGGGGGACGTCCTCGCGGCGGGCGGGACGGATCGTGCAGTCGGTTGATTGGGGGGCGTTCATGCCAGCGAGCATACCGGAGGTGCCCTCGGCAGTATACAGAATGTTGTTGCAGATCTGTGCCATCGTTCGACCGGACAACGAGATACCACGAGCGACGGCGCTGCGCAGAGCTATCTCGTTTGGTGCGCGCGAGCTATCCCCAGTTCTGCAACACGATTCTATATACAACCCCAGGTGCCCAAATCCCCTCCGTTCTGGTAAGGTATGGCCATGCATGAAGATGCGCGCGCGTACGACGCGATCGTCGTGGGCGGCGGACACGCCGGAATCGAAGCGGCGATGGCGATCGCCCGCCTGGACTTTCACGTCCTGCTCATAACGCAGAACCTCGACACGATCGGCAAGCTCAGCTGCAACCCCGCCGTGGGCGGCCTCGCCAAGGGCAACATGGTGCGCGAAATCGACGCCCTGGGCGGACAGATGGGCCGCATCATCGACGAAACGATGATTCAGTTCCGCGTGCTCAACCGCAGCCGCGGGCCGGCGGTGCAGGCGCCCCGCGCCCAGGCCGACAAACTCGCCTACCAGATCAAGGCCAAGCAGGTGTTAGAGGGCGAGGCCAACCTCACCCTCTTTCAGGACACGGTGGTCGACTTCCTCTACCGCGAAAGCGGCCGCCCGTCGTCACACATCGGCAGCACCGAACACGTGGGCCCCTCGCCACGATGGGTCACCGAGCACGCCGCAGCCGCCGGCGAGCGCTCCACCGCGCACGCCGTGGCCCCAGCCGCCGAGCGCTCCGCGGCCGCCGGCGAGCGCGCCGTGGCCCCCACCTCCGCCGGCGCTATCGGCGGGGTGATCACCGAGCGCGGCAAGCGCTTTCGCGCCCGCACCGTGGTCGTCACCACCGGCACCTTCCTCAACGGACGCATCTTCATCGGGGAGTACAACGCCTCCAACGGCCGCATCGCCGAACCCGCCGCCCACGGCCTGGAGCGGGCCTTCACCGAACTCGGCTTTCGCATGGGGCGCATGAAGACCGGCACCCCGGCGCGGGTCATGCGCCGCTCCATCGACTTCAGCAAGGTGGCGCCGCAGTTCGGCGACGAGGAAATCGTTCCCTTCAGTTTCGGCAACCGCCGCGTGGACCGCGAGCAGGTGCAGTGCTACATCACCTATTCAACCGAAGAAACGCACCGCATCATCGAAGCCAACATGAGCCGCTCGCCGCTGTACTCCGGCATCATCGTCGGGTCCGGGCCACGCTACTGTCCCTCCATCGAGGACAAAGTCGTCAAGTTTCCCGACCGCACACGACACCAGATCTTCATCGAGCCGGAAGGACTCTCCACCGGCGAAATGTACCTCAACGGAATCTCCAGCTCGCTGCCGGAGGACGTGCAGGAAGCGTTCATTCACTCCATCCCCGGGCTCGAGCACGCCGAAATCGTGCGACCCGGCTACGCCGTGGAGTACGACCACATCGACCCCTCGCAGCTCTATCCCACCCTGGAAGCCAAAGTGCTCCCCGGGCTCTACATCGCCGGACAGACCAACGGCACCTCCGGGTACGAGGAAGCCGCCGGCCAGGGACTCGTCGCCGGAATCAACGCCGCCCGCGCCATGCGTGGCGAAGACCCGTTCATCCTCAGCCGCGCCGACGCCTACATCGGCGTCATGATCGACGACCTCGTCACCCTCGGCACCAAAGAACCCTACCGCATGTTCACCTCCCGGGCCGAACACCGCATGAACCTGCGCCACGACAGCTCCGACATGCGCCTCTTCGAACAGGCGTGGCACCTCGGCTTGCACGACGACGACGCGTGGCAGCGCTTCCAGGAAAAACGGCAGGCGATCGCAGACATCACCCGGCGCCTGCGCACCCGGTACCTCTCGGAGAACGAACTCACGGCTCAGCGGAGCGTCGCCGCGGCTCCCGCCGCCACCGCCGGGGAGGACTCACCAGCGCAGCCCGGTGATGGCGCCGGCGGTCCCGCCGGCGCCCAGGCGTCCCCCACCGCCGGCGCCCACCCCCTGGCGCGCTTTGTGGGCAAGAGCTTCGACAAGATCCTCAAGAACCCCGAGGTCAGCCTGGACCAGCTCCTGGCGATCGATCCCGCCCTGGCCACCCCCGGCGCCGGTGACACCGGCCCCGATGAGGGGGTGGGCGACGCAGCGCCGACCGGTTCGACCTACCCCGTGGAATGGCTGCGACAGGTGGAACTCGACATCAAGTACGAGGGCTACGTGGCGCGGGAGGAGAAGATGGTGCAGCGGTTCCGGCGCATGGAGAACGTCCGTATCCCCCGAGATTTTGACTGGGACGGCCTGACCGGCCTCTCCAACGAGGCGCGGGAGAAGTTCAAGGCCGTGCAGCCGGCATCGGTGGGGCAGGCGAGCCGCATCTCCGGCGTCCGCAACTCGGATGTGACGGTGCTGCTGGTGAGTCTGGACAGGAAGGGAAAGACGGCCTAGGGATACCTGAACGATTGGATCGCCACAAAAGCCGACGCAAGGCTTGGAGAGCGATTCATGGCGCGGTCGATGCTCCAGTATTCTGCCAGCATCCGGCGAAGCGTGGCGTTGTAGTCGGGACCGATTCGGGCGGTTGGGCCACGTGGGACGATCGCGTCGCGGATTCCGCGTTTCCGACTCCGTTTGACCAGATTGATGAGCGTTTGTTTGGGATCGGACAGGGTGTCCGGCTTGTTGGGGATTCTGTCTTTCGCGACGCCGGAAAACTCATGAAATCCCTCCCGATCGGCCAGAATCCAGCTTTCGACTTCCCTGACAGCGATTCGGAGAACCATGTATCGGTTCGGGCCGTCCGGGAGCAGCCGGCGGACGTATCCCGGTGCACACTCCCTGGCATCGAGATCCAACAGGATCAGGTACGGGTGGTGTTGTGCCGCATGGTTGAAGCCTTGAATCTTGGTTTCTATGTAGGTGTTTCCGGGGGCTGAGTTGCGCCTACGGATTTTGGGTAGGCGCATTCCGACAGTGATGTCGTTGTTTGCCGCTGCGACCAGCTGGCCCACCATTGCGGTACTGAGGTTGTCTTCCGTGACGATTGTTACGTCTGCCATTCACTAGTCGATGAAGTCGAATTCCTGCACATGAGGCGGAGCCGTTCGGTCGAGGACGACCTCGTACGGGGCCAGGCCGCCTTCGAGAAGCTTCTCCACGTCCGGGATATTTGCGGCACAACGGACTTCGGTCTTCTCCTGTGACGGGAGAAACATGAGGATCTCGTCACCAGTGATACCGTCTCCGGCGAGCAGGTCCGCACTGTGCGTGCTCACGATTGTCTGGATCCGTCGACCCTTTCGGGTTTGATTCATTCGATACATGAGCGCGGGGAGCCGCCCAACAATGCTGTAGTGCAACGAAATCTCAGGCTCTTCAAGAAGGAGAAGCTCCCTGGCTTCCAGAATAGACCAGAGAAGGCCGACCAATCTGATCGTTCCATCGGAGAACTGGCTTTCCCGCTGTCTCCCTGCGTTTGGCCGCCAGTGTTCGTAGGTTGCTTCAAGGTGAGGCACCCCGGTTATCTCGTCGGTGCTGATTGTGAGGTCTTTGAGTTGAGGAACTGCGACCTGGAGCGCCTTTTCGATCTTTTTCAGGCGGGCATTCCGAGTCGTCTCCGGGGTCTGCTTGATGCGTTCAATGAAGTGAAACCCGAACTCGTCTTCATCAGGATTGACCGAGGGATTGAAGAAATACTCCGGCCGACGGATCAGCTGAGGAATCAGGTGTACGTACGTACACCCGGCGAAGAAATTCGCGATGTCCCGAAACTGCCCGTTCTTGGCGATCTGCTCGAGATGCGTTTGGGTGCGGAGCAATACATCGGCCTTGTCGTCGTCGCCGGGACGTTCGAGAATTCTCTCGTCGTTCCGACGGACGAGTTCGTGGGCGACTACGGTCTGGTGTAGGCCCCTGGACTGTTGCTCAAGTGCCAGAGAATAGTGCCACAGGGCGCCCGTCGATTCGTCCACCAAGTCCACGGTGATCACGACCTCATTCCGGCGCCGGGCTCCCAGGTTCCTGATCTTGCTGAATCCGCCTCGCGCTTTCAGCGCGGTATCGAGGCTGCCCCCGCTTCGTGCGATGTCCCGCAGGAACCGAATCGCGTCGAGGAAGTTGGACTTGCCGGAGGCGTTGGGACCAACCAGGAAGACACGCTGAGGTATCTCTACGTCGACATCGGCGAAATTTTTCCAGTTGACCAATGAAATCCGTGAAATTCTCATCGTCTCAACATGAGTGTGTCGGAGAGGATGAGACGGGTCAAGCTGGTGTTGCGGACGCTGCAGTACGACCCCGCACACAGCCGTCGGCCTGAACTCCACGGTGGCAGCGACGGTCGCTTTGAGTTGACCCCGGCCTCCGCGCCACACACGTTCTCCATCTCTGCCGGATACCACGTCTCACCGTGTTTGCTACTGCCGATCCACCGGACTGATAACTCCCAGTTTGTTCCTGGTTGCCACGTGGGTGTAGATCATGGTGGTACTCACGTCCGAGTGACCCAGGAGTTCCTGCACCGTGCGGATATCATAGCCGTCCTCCACAAGGTGGGTGGCAAAGCTGTGGCGGAGGGTGTGCACCGAAGCGCGTTTGGACACGCCGCTTTCCAGGACCGCGGCGTGGAAGTGGCGCTGAAGACTCGATGGATAGGCGTGGAACCGCCCCGGTAGGCTGGTGCGCGGATCTACCGACAGGCGGTGAGACGGAAACAACCAGAACCAGCGCCAGTCGGTGGCGGCCCCGGGGTATTTGGTCCGCAGAGCGTGCGGAAGCGGCACGCCCGGGGCATCGTTCCGGCGATCTTGATCGAAGAGGGGGCGTACAGTTTCCTCAACATGCCGCGTCAGGTCCCCTACGATCTTCCCCGGTAGGAGCGTGCGGCGGTCCTTGTCCCCCTTCCCGGATCGGACGGTGATCACGCGCTGTTCCACGTCGATATCCTGGATGCGAAGCGAGAGGCATTCCGCGAGCCGAAGGCCCCCTCCGTAGATCACGAGCCCCATCAGACGATAGGGCGGTTTCATTCGGTCAAGAATCGATGATACTTCCGCGCGTGTGAGTACCACCGGGAGCCTTCGCGATTTCCTCCCGCGTACGGTGGCGTTCAACGACACGATTTCGCGATGCAGGACGTGGCGGTACAAGAAGAGAATGGCGTTGAACGCCTGCCGTTGCGTCGGGGCGGAAACCCTCCGATCCACGGCCAGATACGTCAGAAACCCCCGAACGTCGGCGTCGGTAAGGTCTGCCGGTGCGACGTTGGAGCGATGAAGGCGAAATGCTCGAACCCACTGACGGTAGGTCTTTTCGGTTTGGTGCGAACGGTGCATGAGCCGGAGCTGACGGAGGTAAGCCGTCTCGATGGTATCCCAGGCGGAAGCGTGGTGTGCAACCGGGGCGCCCGTGGATGGCGGTGAATGTGGTTGAGGCGGTGACGCCGATGGAGCCGGGCTCTTGTCCCGCTCGATGCCGGCGGACTTCGAAAAACGGAGAAACAGTGACGCCGCCGACAGCGCCTGGTCAGCTTGCCAGGGCTGTTTTGACTCAGCGATGTGCTCTCGAAACGCCGCCAATAGCAGGCCGGAGCGTTGTCCGGGAAACGCCGCTCGAAATGCGAGAAACTCCCGGACCCAGTGGAGGTAGTACGGCCTGCTCCGTTCCGAAACCCCGTTTGTCCCCGTCAGGTATTTCTCGAACTGTCTGAGCGTGTCCGCAGTCATTGGCCCCCCTGATCGGTGTTCCGCGCTTTTCACTATCCAACACTGACGACCCGGCGATCCTGCTTTTCCAGGCTCGTACATTGCCGTCTTTGACCGACGATTCGGGTGATTCAGCGAAAACGAGGGAGGGAATATGTTATGTACACATCAGGGTTAATTGAAAAACAAAACCCATTAAAATTGATCAGGATATAATTTGAACATTAGGACCGATTTAGCGGAAAAAATTCAAATACTTTCTCGGTATATACTTGCCGATTACCTAAAGTCTCAAAAGAAATTACCAAATGCCTGCATTTCTATCGGGGATAATCACGATAAAGGTATCCCTGGCCTAAATAAAAACTTTTCATACTTTCTACGTTTGAATTTCGACGATATATATGAAAAGCGAATTAGAAGGTAGCGTCCCGTCAAGTGGTGTAATTTCCCGTCTCCGGTAGCTGAACCTACGCTACCTTATCTGTTCCCTCTGCCGACAGCTTTCGCTGTTCCGGCACTGGGTGGAAAACCTTTCGCAAGCTCTCTTGACTCATATACTTTCGGGTTACTTGCCACTCGTCCGATTGCTCGTTAGAGCGTCTTGTGCTAATAGACCCGGTTGCCGTCTCTCCCTGGGGAAGCGAATTCTTACCTGTACCGTCAGCTTCAATACGTGGCTTCCCCACGCCATGCCGACGGGGCGCATTATCCTTCTTTCGTTATAGTCGTTTCACAAGTTTTCATGGTCCAGGGGTACGACGGTGACGTCGTCATCCAACGCATAGGTTCGCGTACCCGGATAGACGATCCATACGTGATCCAAATGCAGATCCGTGCGCGCCGAGGTGATCGACCTGGTCATCGTTGGTGCGTCGGAAAATTTGAAATCCATCCCAAATCGTCGACCTTGACGCTCAAAAAGCAGGTCAATCTCTGCACCTGCGTGGGTCTTCCAGAAGTAGACCGATTCGGAATCCAGACGAAGGCGTCGGACCGTCTCCTCCAGGGCAAATCCTTCCCAGGACGCGCCCAGAATCGGGTGGGATATGACTTCTTTCTCGGTCTCCAACGTGAGGAGGCCGTGAAGGATACCGCTGTCGCGGATGTACAGTTTGGGTCGTTTAACAAGTCGTTTCCCAAGATTGGATGTCCACGGACGAAGGGATCGGAGAACAAATGTGTGGACCAGAAGATCGACCCAGCGCGTCACCGTCGGCTGGGAAATCACAAGGCTGCGGGATATCGCGGCGAGGTTGGCGATGCCACCGTGGTTGTGCGCGATCATCGTCCATAACCTTCGGAGCGCCGGTGCGGGAAGGGCTGAAGCGAGTTGCGGGATGTCCCTTTCAAGGAAGGTTCGTATAAATCCCTCCCGCCACAAGGCCGATGATTCGTCGTCCGGTGCAAGATATGAGCGGGGGAAGCCTCCGCGAATCCAGAGACGACGTTGATTCCCGGTCCCGACATCGGAGAGACGGAATCCTCCGGACTACCCCAACCGAATCAGATAAAAAGGGCAAGAAACCGGGAGTTCAGACAGCTGACCGACAGTGAGGTCGCTGAAATACCACAATGTATGTATATGCGGAGATGTCGGCGACACCACTTTGTGATTTTATATTTTGCCGGAGACCCGACTTGGACGGGCGCAGATCTTGCGGTCCGGGGGATTTCAAGTCGGGGGTCCAGCATAGCAGACGGGCTGTTCTTTGAAAATGTCTTTCCACGCCTGCAGCAACGACGGACAACTGTAGAAGACTCAAGCATCTGTCGATCACTCTATTTTACATAGCGAAGCGGGTCTTCCCATCGGCCATCACGTGTCACCGAAAAATGGAGATGTGGACCGGTGCTGCGTCCGGTATTTCCGACGTTACCGACACGTTCACCTCTTGATACCCGCTCGCCTCGACGTACCAGAATCTTGCTCATATGGGCGTAGTAGGTTTGTAAACTGTTTCCGTGATCAACGACAACCAGTTTACCGTAGGCGCCTGATTCCGGGTCGGCGATAATTACCGTTCCCGACGACGCGGCGAGTACCGGGTTGCCCCACGGATTACCGAGATCAACGCCGGTATGCATTCGCCATACTCCGGTAAACGGGTCGCGACGCATTCCAAAAGAGGATGTGGAGCGGACGGAAACGAGAGGCCAACGAAACAGTTCGCCGATCGCCAGGAGATACTCTTCCTCGTCCATCGTGGCCCCGGGAATAAACAACGTAGTCCCGATTTCAAGCAGGTCCGAGCGGAGATTGTTGGCGTCTAATATGCTGTTGACCGAAACGTCGTTTTCCGCCGCAATTTCGGACACCGTCTGGCCTTCTTGTACGGATTGCATGACCCCGTCACGGTCAGGGACCGACAAGACGGTACCAGGAAGGAGTCGTCGTACACTGTCTATTGGATTTACCGACAAAAGTGTCCCGGGCCGTAAGCCGAATTGGCTGGCGATCTCCCATATGGTGTCCCCCTCTCTGACGGTATAGGTTGAAAAACCAACCTCCGAATAAACCTTCGGGTCAATATTCAGGAGTTCGCCGTTCGTTGCCTGTCGGGCGGGAGTCGGAGGGACGCTTATTCTATCATCGTGCGGCGGCGTCGCAGGGAGCTCAATAGAAGGAACTTCGGCAAAGACAACGCCGTTGATCGTTTTGCGTATTCCCGAGTTGGAATAGAGGAGGTTCGCGACAAACGCCATGAACATGATCGAGGAAAGAAGCAGCACTGTACCGTGGGTACCAACGGCGGGCAACACGAGCCTTCGTACAGAGAATCCGGACCTTCGGTACAATTCTCTGTGTCTGTCGGGCCTTCTTCGGACATGCTGGTCCTTGAGTAGCGTTTCCACTGGTAATGACTATCGGAATGGTATAAGTGTCACTTGACAAAGTAGCCGGCTAATCGCTGTTACGGGAGGGGGGGTCAATCGAGTCTTGGCTGTATCGCCCAATCGGTTGACATACCGCCCCGGTAACGATACAATTAAACAATTGCTTATGCGTTATTTTAAGGAGAAGAATTAGTGAAACAGCCGGTCTCGGGACGAAGTCACGATGTATGCAGTGAGTACAGTATTACCTGCAAGGAAAACGAAGACGAGCTCCGCGATTCGCTCATTGCGGTCTCCGGGCTTTCGGAACTGTTTCGCGTTCTCGCAGATGAGACACGCACGAGGATACTCTACTTGCTCTCACGGCAAGAGCTGTGCGTCTGTGATCTTGCATATTTGTTGGAGATGACCTCTCCGGCGATATCGCATCACCTGCGACTACTGAAAACGATGCGACTTGTGCGAGCGCGGCGGGACGGCAAGCAGGTGTTCTACACGCTTGACGATGAACACGTTCTGTCGCTGATTCAAACGGCACGAGAACACTATATCGATGAGGAGTAAGCCATGACGGATAAGATAGAGATGAAGAAGTACCGGATTAAGGGTCTTGACTGTGCCAACTGCGCTAACCAGATCGAGTCCGGGCTGCGGAAGATCAATGGGTTCGCGGATGCCACGGTAAGCTTCGGGACCGAGTCGATCGTTATTCCCGAACACGGACTCAAGACCGCGGAGGAAGTGATCGCCCGCATCGAGCCGGGCGCGCGGATCGTCGTCAAGGACGACGGAAGCCACCATGCTGATCACAATCACGATCACGATCACGGGCACGATCACGGGGGTGAACCCGATGGCGATGAAAACACCGCCTGGCGGGTAGGGCGTATGGTACTTGCCCTGGTTCTCACCGGTGCCGGTATCCTGTTCAATAAGACCCTTCACGGGACGCCGTTTCAGACAGCTGAGTACCTTGTCTTCCTGCTTGCATACGTGCTTGTCGGCGGGCCGGTGCTGCTGAACGCGGGAAAGAACATTCTCCGGGGTCGTGTCTTTGATGAAATGTTTCTGATGAGTATAGCTACACTTGGAGCGATCGCCATTCATGAGCTCCCCGAAGCGGTCGCGGTGATGCTTTTTTATTCCGTCGGTGAGTATGTCCAGGACCTCGCGGTCGGCCGGTCACGCCGATCGATCTCCTCTCTGATGGATCTCCGTCCGGATTCGGCGCGGATTGTCTCAGAGAACGATACGACCGAAGTTGGTCCGGACACCGTAGAGGTCGGTGCAATAATAGAGGTGCGACCAGGCGAGCGGATTCCTCTGGACGGAGAAGTTACCCAAGGAGAATCGGCAGTTGATACATCTGCGCTTACCGGTGAGTCGGTCCCACGTACCGTGGAAACAGGTGATACAGTGCTGTCGGGTTTTGTGAATGACTCGGGCACCATCCGCATCCGAGTGACCAAACCGTACACGGAATCCTCGGTGTCCCGGATACTTGAGCTGGTAGAGGACGCCGCCGCCCGCAAGGCTCCTACCGAGAAGTTCATTTCCAAGTTTGCGGCGGTTTACACGCCGATTGTTGTCGGTCTTGCTGCGGCGATCGCGTTCTTGCCGCCTCTGTTTATTCCGGGTGCCGTCCTCAATGAGTGGGTGTATCGAGCCCTGGTCGTCCTTGTGATCTCTTGTCCCTGTGCCTTGGTTATTTCGGTGCCTCTCGGCTATTTTGGAGGTATTGGTGGAGCGTCACGCAAGGGGATTCTCATAAAAGGGGCGAACTATGTCGACGCCCTCAAGAACGTCTCTACGGTGGTCGTAGACAAGACCGGTACGCTGACAAAAGGCGTATTTCAGGTGACTGAAACGGTACCGCGAAACGGTTATTCTGCCGAGGATGTGCTCCGGTTGGCGGCGAGCGCCGAAACGCACTCGACTCATCCGATCGCACGCTCAATCCGGAATGCGTACGGTGAAAAGATAAACCCGGAGACGGTTACCGATGTCAGGGAAGAGAAGGGATACGGCGTTATTGCTCGCGTTGATGGCCGGACGGTCATGGCCGGTAGCGACCGGCTCCTTCATCGTGAGAACATAGAACATGGTGACTGCGACGCAGAGGGAACAGTCGTCCACGTAGTGGCCGATCAAACGTACGTCGGGCATCTGGTGATTGCGGACGAGCTAAAAGCGGGAGCCACCGAGGCAATCGCCAATCTCCGGACCTCCGGCGTGCAGCGGGTGGTGATGCTCACAGGAGATAACGAGTCGGTCGCTCGTCGGGTGGCGGATGTTGTCGGCGTTGACGAGTGGTACGCCGGCCTGCTTCCCGAAGATAAGGTGGAGAAGGTCGAGCAACTTTCCGAGAAGCTTCCCAAGGGAGAGCGTCTGGCGTTCGTGGGAGACGGCATAAACGACGCACCGGTTCTCATGCGCGCGGATGTCGGTTTTGCCATGGGAGCCCTCGGCTCGGATGCGGCGATCGAAGCCGCCGACGTCGTTCTCATGGATGACAAAGTTGAAGGAATCGGCTCGGCAATTCGTGTCGCCCACCACACCCGCTCGGTGGTTATGCAGAATATAGTCCTCGCATTGCTGGTGAAAGTAGGTTTTCTCTCACTCGGTGCGATCGGCATTGCGACGATGTGGGAGGCGGTCATCGCCGATGTTGGGGTCTCCCTTCTTGCGGTACTCAATGCGACCCGGACGTTACGGTATTCGCGCCATATCGGGGATGACACCGGCAGGGCGTGACGGGATAGCCCGGCGGAATGCCGTCTGCCTTACAAGCCCCGGAACACACATGAAACCTGAATCATCATCGTACCGAAAAGCGGGCGGGGCCCTTCTCGCTGTCGGAGAGTCGTAGAAATCGGAATCCTTTTCCTGGGACCTTACGCCGTAACGGAAGTGAGCCTTCGGCTCTTCCCTCCCGCCATGCTCGCCCTGGCGGTCGGTTTCCTCGGAACATGGCTCATTTTCGGTAATGGAAAACCGGCAGACCGTCGCGGGCGAGCCGTTCGCCTTTACGCTGAGTCGCTGCTCTCCGTCGGGCTCCTGTTTTTCTTGTTCCGGTACATATTCGCTGCAAATGCAAACATGGATTATGTCCAGAGATTCATTGCAAGCGGCGGAGAGCTGAATCTGGCGATCGATACAAGCACGGAGCGGACCATCGTCGCACTCCGATTCGGGCCGTCGCTGCTTTCTGTTTTTTTGTTGTATCTATTCTTCGCGGCGAGGCAGCACCGTTATGAACTGTTGCTCACACTGCTTTCCGTGGGGCTCTCGACTCTTTCACTTCCATCAGCGATCAGCACCTCCGGCATTGGAGTCCTGGGTTGGATCGGGATTGTTCCGTTACTTTTTGTACTCTGGCGCGGTAATCTCAAGACGATTCTATTTTACGGAGTTACCTATGGGGTTTTGACAACGGTCAGCGTCAACTACTGGCTCGGAACGTTCAGCCTTGTTTCTCTTGGTGCAGTTACCGTCATTTATCTGGTCTACTACACGGTTTTTATGCTGGTCTTCGGCACGGTGATCCTCCTGTTTCGGGATAGTTCACCGGCGCTAAGGGTCTTTCTAACCGCAGCGCTTTGGACAATGTTCGAGTACGTCCGGAGCGTTGGCTTTCTCGCCTATCCCTGGGGTCTGGTTGCACATAGTCAGTACACCAACCTGTGGCTCATTCAGATATCGGAGATTACGGGCGTTTGGGGCGTTACATTCAATGTGGTTCTTTTTGCAGCGGCGCTTTCGGAGTTTATAGGTCCTCTGACCCAACCGGTCGGACTGCGGCCATTCGTTTCCGCCGGACCCGTTCTCCTTGGTGTAACGTTGTTGGTTTTCGTGGTCCATGGTGTTGGGTGGTGGACGGTTGCAGCAGACAACCGGTATCCGGAGCCTGACAGTACGCCAAGGGTCGCCCTGATTCAGCAAAATAGTGATCCGAGAAAAGCTGATTATGAGAAAACCTTCGAAGTATTGACGCGTCTTACCGACGCAGCCCTTCGGAAGGAACCGGATATCGTGGTTTGGTCCGAGACCGCGTTCGTCCCGAATATTCGACGCTGGTCCGATGAGGATCCAAAACGATACCGTCTCGCGAGGTTGGTGGACCGATTTACGCAGTATCAAAAGTCGATCGACACCTGGCTACTAACCGGAAACGATGACTACACCCGCATCCTGGATCAAAGCGGCCGGGAGGTGGAGAGAAACAGTTACAACGCCGCGGTGCTTTTCTCCGACACCGGCGAGCGCGTGGCGTCATACCATAAGATGAAACTCGTACCTTTTACCGAGTACTTTCCCTACGAGGAGCAGTTACCCTTCATCTACAACTTGCTGCTGGATTTTGACGTCTTTTTCTGGACTCCCGGCGAGCGGGCCGTTCAATTCCAGCATCCAAAGTTTAGCTTTTCTACCCCGATCTGTTTCGAAGACGTTTTTCCGAACGGTGTCCGCCGCTTTGTGCAAGGTGGTGCCGACGCGATCATCAATATCACGAATGACTATTGGTCTCTGACCAAAGCACAAGCGCAGCAACATTTCGCTGGAAGTCTGTTCCGGGCGATTGAAAACCGACGTCCTTTTCTACGCGCGACCGCTTCCGGGGTGACTGCCCATGTGGATCCCTACGGCCGGGTTGTTGCACGGCTGCCTCAATATGTGGAAGCGCAGATGATGACCGAAGTAGATATTTCCTCGGATGCGCCACGCACCATCTACACCCGTTTCGGGGACTGGTTTCCGCGGAGTCTGTTCGTAATCGTACTCCTCGCCTCCCTTTGGCGAATCCCGCAGAATGTGTCCAGACTGAGACGTCGAACATGAATCGGCATCTACTACTCCTCGCGCTTGCCTCGGCTATCCTGCTCCCGTTCTCATTACCGAACGAGCTCCTGCCGAGCGGCGCGACGCTACCGGGTCTCGTCGGGCTGGTGCCGGTCTTCCTCATGGTATACCGGAGTCCGTCGTTAAAAGTTGCGTGCCGATATGGACTCCTTTTTGGCGTAGTCAGCACCCTCATCGGTAACTATTGGTTGGCATTCTTCGGAGAGTTCTCCTTCTGGACGATCAGCGGGGTCATCCTCGTCTACGCGGTTTACAATTACATTCTTTTCGGAGTTCTCTTCGTGGTCGTCAAGGGCGGGGATGGTTTTTCGTCGGCGCTGCGCCCGCTCTGGATAGCGACCGTGTGGACCGGTTACGAGTACCTGAAGTCGGTGGGATTTCTCGGATATCCCTGGGGACTGATCGCATACCCCCTCGCGCGGATCAACACCATCGCGCAAATAGCCGAGATTACCGGCACCTGTGGCCTCACCTTTCTCGCGGTCTATCTGAACGCCTCCCTTACCGAGTTGGTGGTCCGTCGAGAAACCGGAGTTGCTCTTCCGGCCAACGGCGGTGGATTGGGTAAGTACGACAAGACGCGCCGTTTTGCCGTACGCCATCTGCTCGCCGTGATACTCATGCTGTTGGTCGCCGCGGGCTTTGGCTGGTGGCGGGTATCGACGCTTCGTCCGATCGGTGAGGTAACCTTTCTTCTTGTTCAGCAGAACCTGGACAGTTGGAACCCCGACACGCTATCCTCCAGTCTGGGGCGTATTCAGGAGCTCACGCTCCAAGGCCTTGAGGCGACGCGTACTCCCGTTGACGCAGTGGTTTGGAGCGAAACCTCCCTTCGTTACCCGTACAGCGAGGACTCCCAGCTGTTTTTAACAACACCGGATTCTATGCCGTTCACCGAGTTTCTCGGACAGATCCAGGTTCCCTTGATAACTGGGGCCCCTATGCCCTCCGAGTCCGTTGGCCTGCAGGAAACAGGAATGATGAATAGCGCGATTCTAATCCTGTCGAATGGACGGCTCCGGGGCGTCTATGCCAAGCAGCACCTGGTACCGGGCGCCGAGCGACTGCCCTTTCGCGCGGACTCCCCGATTCTAAAGATAGTAGAGAAGGCGCTGGGTCTCGGGCCGACTTGGGTCCCCGGGCGTGGAGTTAATAATCTCGAGTTGCCGCTATCGGGCGGAGAGGTGATAACGCTTGGAACACCGATCTGTTTCGAAGACTCCTTTGGTCGAATTTCCAGGGAAATGGTCAATTCCGGGGCGGACCTTCTCGTAAATCTCACCAATAACTCCTGGAGCAGACAGGAGTCGGCGCAAACCCAACACTTCGCCGCCAGCCGCCTTCGTACGATCGAACTCAGATCCTCTCTGGTTCGGAGCACCAATAGCGGATTGTCGACAGTGGTAAACGCGACGGGGGTGGCGTCACAAACCCTTCCGATGTTCGAGGCCTATAGTAGAGTAGTGACGGTTCCGCTCTACGGCCGGCAGTGGACACTGTACAAACTACTGGGGGATTGGCTGGGTTTCCTTACCGTCGGTCTTTCGGTGTTTGTGATATTTGCTCAGCGGGTGTCGCGATAGGCCCGGCTCTACCGGGAACGAAACCAGAATCGAGACGTAAGAAACCCGTAAGCTCTGCTTAACCTACAGTTTAGACGTGAGGGGTATCGTTTGAATTGACACGGAGGCCCGTTGAAACTGATTGCGACGGCCGTCCGTGATACAGGAGGCAAGTAATGAAAAGAGCTGTGTCGTTGAACGTTCCCGAATCGATGACCGCATTCTCACGTTTGAAGGGCAGAGGGGAGACAGCACGAAACTCGATAGAAACCTATCGTCCGAATATCCAGGTTGCCCACGATCACGTCGTCCGAACCGTGGAAGGTACGGGGATATCCGACGGAGTAGTACGGGGATCGGCCGTTTTCTTTGGCGATCGATCCTTCATGTCGGGAATAGTGAACCATTCCGAGCAGGACCCCGAGACGGGGACCCGACGATTCCAAGAGGCGTTGGGCCAGACGCGAAACCAACTCGAGCAGCTTCAAAGGGAGGTAGATGACGATCTTTCGGATATTGCCGGACTCATTTTTCAATCTCATTTGGCGATGCTCGAGGATACAGAGTTTACCGGCCAAATGCTCCGCAGTGTTCGAGAAGGAGTAACGCCGGAAACGGCAGTGATTTCGACAGTGAATAGTTATTTGGAGGTCTTTTCTCAAAGCCAGAATGGCCGGGTTACGGAAAAGTGCCAGGACGTAAAGGACATTGGACACCGCCTCTTGAGCAATCTCGCCGGGTATGTCGACGAGGGAGCGGACTATTCCGGCAATATCGTGGTTGCCAACGAGCTATATCCCTCGGAGCTCATAAAGATCCATGCTCAAGTAGTAGGAAGAGTTATCCGCGAGCGCAACCGGAAAACGGGCGGTAGGCGCAAGACTCGACGAAATCACGACGAGAATCGCGGTTCGCCGTGCGCCGGCGGCGCACTTGCCGCCCACTCGAGTACGCAAACGTCCAAACGGACAGATCAGGGCTGTTACGGAAACGATTGGGGCGTAAGACGGACACACGGATGCCACGGCGCGAGGCCGAGAGAGCAGTCAGTTAAGGCGATCGGGATCGAATCCCGGTGGGGACCGCCCGATCTTGATCAGATGTCGGAGGATACGCTTCAGTTCGTCGGGATCCTCGATGACGGCGATCACCTTCATGTCCGCACCGCACTTTGGGCAGACCATCGGATCGACCTCATAGACCTTCGCGAGTAGTCGGGCCCAGGCGCGTTTGCTCGCATTGATATCGACCTCTTCATCCCCATCCGACAATGGCTCGTAGCCAGGATCATCTGCGACATCACCGCATTGATGGTCGGTCTTCCATCCGTCCGGTGCTCGTTCCACAACCCATGGCATCTGTGCCCACCGTCCCTTTGTGCGGGAGGCATAGAGCCCGTAACGCCGAATCAGTTGTAGACGTTTCGGCGGGATGTGCTGCGTTAACTCGGCCAAAAAGTCTAAGGCATCGAACAGATGGAAGTTCTGCTTGAAATACTCCGAGTACTTGGTGTGAAATAGGACCTTCCCTTTGAACGGCTCGTAGCGGATCTTCTTCAGCGAGATCGGCGGCCGTGCTATGTACTCCGCCAGGCTTTCCTGGGAGGACTCGTCGAGTATGCGTACGCTGTTGTCGATACTGAAACCGGAGTGTCTCCAGGATAGAAGGTTTCGAGCGAAGTCATCGTTCAGGAGCTCCCGTTGCACCACCAGCTTGATCACCCGACGCCGGAATACCTCGACCATCGACTGGAGCCCAGAGAACGGGATGTAGAAGAACGTACCTTCAT
>CAJWEZ010000041.1 GCA_913030605.1 uncultured Spirochaeta sp. | reverse complement strand
CGCACAAGCGGCAATCGGCGCTGGGACGGAGGCTGCGCGCGATCGCGGCCGGCGGCCGCTGGCGGTTCGCGGCGGCGGGGCCCGGTTCGCTTTGCCTTGAGCGACCTCTGCGCGACGCCGATGCTTGGAACGGAGGGTGGCGCTACGATGTATGGCAACAGGACCTCGCACCGGCTGCGGTGCGCATGCCGCTGGATGGATCCGCTGCGCCGGCGCCGTGGCGCGGGGCGGTCTGGTGCGACGAGGTGGCCCGGGTGTGGCCGGGGATCGACGATGGCGGTGACCGTGGCCACACGTGATTCGCGTGCCGGAAGCGTCGTGCGCGGCCGTGCGGTGACGGCGATCGCGACGGCAATCCTGGCGGTGTGGGCGGCGTCGGTACCGGTGGCGGCGCAGACATCCGCGGGGCCTGTCACCCCCGTGGAGACCGCGGCGGCGCGGCAGGCGTTCTTCGCCGAAATGCCGGTGAATCCGGCCTCGGAACCGCCACCGGCGGAACGTACCGTGCGGGTCCCCGGATCGCCGCCGGTGGTCGTCCGCTCGGACGAACAGCTGGGGCATCGATACTATCAGTTTCTTCCCGCCGGCCCCGACGGACCCGAACTGGTGGCCCCCGGATCGGTGGTCGTCAAGCAGCGCGTCTCCGACGGCGCCTACGTGCAGATCAAGGTGTTTCTGCAGCGCAACGAGGGAGCCTACTTCCGGCTCCAACCACGACCGGGGCGGCCAACGCTGGAACTCGAGCTGTATCTGGGCGGTGCCCTGTTCTACCAGGACGTGAGCGTCCCTCTGACGATGGACCGCGCAGTGGTGGCGCCGGTGTCGGAGATACAGCGGGTGACCGCCGGGCTGATCGACTGGTCGATCGCCGAGCCCGATGCCTCGCATCCCGGGTATCGACGGGTGGAGGAGATGGTTTCCGCCATTCGGCCGTTGCTTCCGACGCTGCCGGACGCCGAGGACGGCGCGATGGACGCCGACGGTCATCTGGTATTCATCGAGACGCTGGCCCCCATGGAGGACCTCCCAGGATTCAACTGTTCCGGTTTCGCCAAGTGGGTGGTGGACGGGCTGTACGAGCCCACCGCGGGCAGTTATCTGCCGATCGACGCATTGAGGGTGAAGCACCTCAACCACCGGGGAACCCGCTGGAGCCGACGGCTGGAAGATGAACGGGATCCGTATTTCGGACTGGACTGGACACGGAACCTGGCGGTTCAGATGGCGGCGCTGGACAGCGGGCGTGACCCGTCCGCCGTGGACCCCGAAAGCCTCGACGTGCGAAGCGTTCCCGTGGCGCGGTATCGGGAGGACGTCGGGTACCCCGTTTCAGACCTGCGGGCGGTGCTCTACTGGCTCGCGGTTGAGGCCCCCGGGTCGATCTATCTGGGAAGCGTGAGTCGACCGTTCGGCGACGATGTGGTCCTGCGGCAGCACACCCACGTTGTCGTGTTTCTTCCGTATTTCGATCGCCGGGGGCGGTTTTTCCCGGTGGTTATGGAACGGAACGTCGAAACCAGCGTGGATTCCCTGGAAACCCGCTACGGCGACGATTTTGTACACCTCGTGCGGGTAGAGACCGATCACCCGTTTGTTCCGCCCGTGTTCGTTCCGCCGGAGGAGCCGGTGTTTCTCCGTTGAATCTGCCGAATCA
Source organism: uncultured Spirochaeta sp. (assembly GCA_913030605.1). GTDB lineage: Bacteria > Spirochaetota > Spirochaetia > DSM-27196 > Alkalispirochaetaceae > Alkalispirochaeta. The sequence goes on along the minus strand of CAJWEZ010000041.1, from coordinate 40,764 downwards.
CTGGGATAGACTCGCTTCATGATCTCCCGACGGACCGCCGCGCTTGTATTGTGCGTGCTGGTCGTTCCAGTATTTTTCCTCTCCGCCAGCGACCGTGATCTGTTCGATGAAGCGCAGCGTCGCTTTGCCGCGGGCAACTACGCCCTGGCGGTGGAACGGTTCGAACGGCTTCTGCAGGACTATCCCGAATCGCGCTATCGAACCGAGGCCGAACTGCGCATTGCGCAGAGTTCGTTCTATCTGGGTGAGTACGCCGACGCGCTCGAGCGGCTTCAGCGCATCGCCGTCCGCGCCCGCGGCGGCGCCCTTGCGCCGACGGTGCAGCTGTGGATCGGACTGACCGCCTACCAGCTCGAGGACCCGGTGACCGCGGAGGCCGCCCTCTCGCGGCACATCGCCGAGGCCGATCCGGCCCAGGGGCGGGCGTGGCTGTACCGCGGGCTGGCGCGCGCCGATCAGGGCCGGATCGCCGAGGCCCGCGCGGATCTCCGCGTCGCTCTGGACCGGACCGACGGGTCCGAACAGTCCTACGCCGCCGCGGTGCTCATGGAGCTCGCGACGCGTGCCGGGGACGACGCTGCGGTTCTCGAGGTGTACGATCGCCTGCCCGTTGTCGTCCCCACGGAGCGGTACGCCGAGATCCGTGTGCGCTACGCCGCCGACGCGGCCCGCCGACAGGGAAACGCCGAACAGGCCGTGCAGCTCTACCGTGACCTCACCGGGTACTCGATCGCCAGCGCCCAGTGGGCGTACCGGCAGCTCTACGCCGTTGCTCGCGACCGCCAGGACCGGGGCGCCATGCAGGAGATCTACCGCGAGGCGGAGCGCCGGCTGGCGGCGGAACCGGAGCGTCTGGCAGACTTCTGGTTCGCCCTGGGTGCTGATGCGCTGGAACGCGGGCGGTTCGAGCTGGCCGAGCTCTATCTCTCCCGTCTCTGGGACGTGCGATCGGAACGAACCGTCGACGGGACCGCGGCGCTCTACCTGGCGCGGACGATAGAGGCGCAGGAGCGCCCCGGCGAGGCGGTGTCACTGCTGCTGGAGTCGCTGGACGACGACGCAGTCTCCGACGACGCGCTGGCTGAACGAATCGCGATGGCGGCGCGTCTCCTTGCGGCGGACGGAGCACCGGGGGAGGCGGCAACCCTTCTCGAGGACCGTGGCGCCGTCACCGACTCCGCCGGAACCCTGTATACCTGGGCGTACTCGCGCTACGCCGCCGGCGGAGGCGGTACCGTCCTGGACCGCCTCTCGCGGGAGGACGTGCAGCCACTGCTCAGAGAGTATCCGCCGCTGCTGCGTCTGCGGGCGCGTCTCCAGCTCGAGGCCGGCGACCCCGCCGAGGCGGTTCGCACCTACCGCGTGTATCTCGCCGAACGGCCCGACGACGTGGACGCCCGCACTGAACTCGTCCGCGCCCTGACCGCGGCGCGGCAGTTTCCGGCGGCGGAACAGGAGATCGGACGCATTCTCGACGACGCATCGGTTCGCACCGGGCTGTCCGACACGCGTCGGGAAGAGCTTCGGTTTCTGGGTGCGATCGCCGCGTTCAACCGGGGTGACTTTGCCGGCGCCGCGTCGGCACTCCAGTCCGTGCGGGATGCCTCGTTCGAGCCCTCCCGGTCGTACCACCTGGCGTGGAGTCTGTACCGAACCGGCGATGTTGCCGGCGCCCGGCAGACGATCGCGGGGGTGGTGGATTCGCTGCCGCCGGCGCTGGCGGGAGATGGTCGCTACCTGTACGCCTGGACCCTCTATCGCGGCGGCGATACGGCCGATGCCAGAGGACAGCTCCTGCAGATTCTCGGCATGTCGCTGGGGACGTCGGAGGAGGTTCGCACGCGGCGGCTGCTGGCAACGGTCTATCTTGAGGACGGCCGCTACGACGATGCGCTGGTTCAGTACCGCGCCCTGGTCGACCTCGCGACCACCGACGGGGACCGGGCGGCGGCGCTGCAGCTCATGGCGACGACGCTGGTTTCCGCGAACCGGACGGAGGAAGCGGTTCGGCAGTACGACGAGATTGCGGATCGCTTTCCGGGTACATCGGTGGGGCGCCAGGCGCTCCTCGAGGCGGGCGAGCTGCTCTACGGAATCGGGAGTCTTCGACAGTCGCGGGACCGGTTCCGGGACTACCAGAACCGGTATCCCGATGGCCCCGAACTGGACCGTGCCCTGTACTGGGCCGGCCTGACCTCGTCCGAGCTGGGAGAGGACGGTCGTGCATTGCTGTGGTGGGAGCCGCTGGTCAACCAGTATCCCCGCAGCGAGTACACCCCCGAGGTGCTGTTCCGGACCGCGGCGATCTATTCCGACCGGGACCAGCGCCGTCAGGCGCTGGCGCTCTACGACCGCCTCGTGGCGGCGTACCCCGACAGTCCGCGGGCCTCGGAGGCCGAACGGCGTCGGCGCGCGCTGCGTCTGGAGCTGGACGGGTTGAGCAGCAGGGAGGCGGACCTCTGGGTCCAGCTGGAACCGGGGAGCGGCGACGGACCGGAGGCGGGAAGCGACCGGTGGTTCCGCCTGGTGCTGGAGCTTGGACGGATCGCGATCCGTGAACAGATTACGCTGACCCGGGAACGCGCGCGCATCGTGGACAAGCTGCTCGAGGCAACGCAGTTCGACGGACCCGACGCAGCGGAGGCGTCTTTGCTGCTGGCGGAGTACTATCGCCGCCGGGGCGAGACGAACGCCGCCGTGGACCGCTACGCGGAAGCCGCGGCGACCCCCGGGGCGCCGGATGAACTGCGCGCGCAGAGTCTCTTCGAACTGGCGGCTCTGGCGAGGGAGTCCGGTGATACCGCCACGGCGCGGCAGGCGCTGGACCAGCTGCAGTCGCGGTACGGCGGGTCGATCTGGGCGGACCGCGCCGGTCGGCTCATGGAGTCCAACTGATATGAAGGCGATGCGAACGCGATACGCGGTGGCTCTCGTGTTGATGACGGTGGCCGGACACCTTGCCGCCCAGGCCGCACAGGACGGAACGGGCGACGGAACCGGCCTGGCTGTTGACCCGGAGCGCGTGGTGGTGGATGTCGCGCCCATTGAGGCCGCCGTAGCGGACCTTCCCCCGCTGCCGGCCCTGTCCTTTGAGGCACCGCCGGAACCCACCGTTGTGTCCACGGCGCTGCCGGCGGCGGAACTCGCCCCGCCGGATGTACCGCGGGACACGGTCGATGCCCTGCCCAGCGATCCCACCGGCGACCAGGTGTTTTTCAACGCGACCCTTGGCGGTGGGAGTGTGAACTCCGTCCTCGGCAGCATCAACGTGTATCGGCTCGGTGACGGACCCCAGTTCCGCCTGGGGTACGACCATCGCGGGTCCGACGGGTTCAACTTTAACGCCCCGGGAAGCGGGTTTTTCCGACAGGAGAACACCCTCGACACCTGGGTGCGTGTCGGCGAGGGTGAGCGCCTCGACCTGCAGGTGGAGGGACGCTACGCGGATAGACGCTTCGGTCTGCAACAGCAACCGCGGTACTATTCCGCCGACAGCCGTACGCTCTCCGGATCCGCCGACGTGACCTACGCAACCGGAAGCCGGAGCAGCGTGGGACTTCGTCTCTCCGCCGACGACCGGCAGCGCGTCCTGGCGGCATCGGCGTCTGGGGTTGACTCGCCACGGGCGATCTATCGCCGTGTCCAGCCGGAGGTGCGGGGGCGCATCGAATGGCCTCGACTCACCCTCGAGGCGCGGGGTGACTACGAAGGTCGCTTTGACAGCGGCTCGGCGCTGGACGCCGCGTCGTCCGCGGGCCTCACCCTGGCGGTGGAGGGGGTTCCCTTCGATGGACTGACCCTCTCGGCGCAGGCGGCGACCCGCTATCGCTTCTCCGACGGTGCATTCTTCCCCGCCGAGGCGGGACTGGAGTACCGTGGTGCCGAGCGGTGGGGAATCGGGCTGTCCGGCGGCTATCGCGTGGCGGAGCGAAGTCCTGCAGATCTCTGGGATCAGTACGCCGTGACCGCGCTGTCCTCGGGCCTCACCGGACAGCTCCCGTTGTCGGAGACGGTGTTCGGTGCCGGAACCGCGGACATCACGCTCGTCCCGTCGCTCCTGCAGGTGAACGGCCAGCTACGCTGGGAACGGGAGCAGAACGCACTCACCGTGGGCGCCTACGACGACGATCCAGCCGTGGCGGCATATCCGATACAGCAGGAAGACGCTGAGCGCCTCGACGGCCGCGTTGCGGCGGTCGTGTCGATGGGAGCGCGGACAACGTTGACCGCAGCGTGGAACGGACACGGTGGCGATCGCCTCCTCGGTACCCCTCGCCACGAGGGGAGTGTCACGCTCGAGGTGGAAAACGATCCGGTCTCAGGATCGGTGACCGCCCGCGTACCGGTGGCTGATACGCTGGTCACACCGATTCTTGATGCCGAGGTGCGCTACCAGCTGGCCCGAGACGTGGACATTCGGGTGTTCGGGCAGGATCTGCTGGGACCGGTGGAGGACGGCGGGCGAACGAGCCGCGGCCTGGTCCCGGACACCGCGGATCCGTTTATCGTGCCGGGATTCGAAATCGGACTGGCAGTGCGCGTCACGTTCTGAGCGCCGCAGATGGGAGATACAATCACATGATGCAACTAGTGGAACGGGGCGGAGTCATCTTCGTCCTGATACTGGTCCTCTCGGTGATCGCGGTGGCGATCATCATCGAACGTCTCCTCTATTTCCGCAAGAATCGCGGTGACGAGGACACGATCATGCGCAGGCTGGAGACGACCCTTGCCAAAGGGAACTTTGACGAGGCGCTGGCGATCTGTGAGGCGATGCCAAGCCCGATCACCAATCTCATGCGGGTGGGAATCGAACACCGTGGCTACTCCCGCGAGGTCGTCAAAATGGCGATCAGCGACGCCGCGAACATGGAAATCCCGCGGATGGAGCGCTTCCTGTCGACCCTCGGGACGATCGCCCACGTGACGCCGCTGCTGGGGCTCCTGGGAACCGTGACCGGGAATATCCGCGCCTTCGGGGTGCTCGGCCAAACCGGAATCGGCGGCGGAGACCCGGCGGTTCTGGCACAGGGTATCGCGGAAGCGCTGTTGACCACCGCCGCCGGAATCATCGTGGCCGTACCGGCGATCGCCTTTTACAACTACCTCGTCAGCCGGGTCAATCACTCGATCATTCGCCTGGAGAACCGGGTGAACGAACTTGTTCTGTATCTCCAGAAGGAGTAGGGCGTGAAGTTTCAGCGACGACTCCAGCCGATGGTCAACGTCGACCTGGTGCCGATGATCGACGTCGTGTTCCAGCTGGTTGTGTTCTTCATGCTGTCGAGTACGCTGGTGACCCGTACCGGCCTGAACCTCGACCTCCCGGATGCCGGCAGCGCCCAGGAGGCGGTCACGAGCAGTGTCGTCCTGTCGGTCGTGTCGGAGGACGAGATCTACGTGGGCTCCGACCGCTACACGCTGGCCGAACTCTCGGATCGGCTGGCGACGGAACGCGAGGCGTTCGAGGACCGGTCGATCGCGATCGAGGCGGACCGTGACCTTTCCTACGGCACGATGGTGGCGGTCCTCGACATCCTGCGGAGGAACGGATTCCGTGGGGCCAATCTCGTGGCACAGGAACCGCGCAGCGACGAACCATGAGGCGCCTCTCCCTCACGAACGACCGCGATAGACTGCTGATCGCCGCCACGGCCGCCGTCGTGATTCACGTCGCGCTGTTCGTGGCGATGCCGCACCTGCGCATGCATCGTCCCGCCGAGCTCGATCCGCCGTTGTACGTGTCGCTGGCGCCGGTGGCGCCTGTCACGCCGTCGGAACCGGAGACAGTTCCGGAGCCGGCACCGCCGCCGACGCCGGAACCTGAGCCGGTGGAGACGCCGGAGACGCTGGCGCCGGCGGCGGAAACGCCGGAACCCGCGGCGACCGAGGCGCCGAGCTCGACGACTGCACCGGCTCCGACGACTGCACCGGCCCCGACCCCGACGCAGCCGCGGTCACAACCGTCGACTGCGACAGGCGAGACACAGACCACAGCGGAGCCGCCCCCCGATTTCGTGCCGACTCCGCCGCCGCCGCCGTCACCGCCGCCGCAGCGCCAGTTTTCGGGCGTCAGGGACGCGTTCGCCTCGAGTGACACGCCGGCGCAGACGAGCGCGTTCGTGGAACAGCAGATCACCTCGCTGTACGAGTGGCAATCGGAGTGGAGTGAGGAACTCGCCGCCTGGCGGGAGCGGCAGGACGCCCGCGCCAGCAGCGCCGTAGCGGACGGTGACACGCAGTCCGCGGACAGCGCCGCCAGCGACTCTGAGTTTGCCCGACAGCTGGACCGGATGATCTCCGCGATCCGTTCGTCGAGCTCCAATGTGATCGATACCGCCGACCAGACAGAGTCACCGGGGTCCACCTCACCGGGCAGTGGCGACGGCAGCGGCATCGCGGTGGGAGACGCCGACGGCCGCCGCCTTCGCACCGGCGGGGAACCGGTCCGCACCGACGGAGTCTCCCTTGGAGCGGGGTTTCCGCCGGAGTACCCGGTGCAGGTGGGCTTTACCGTCGACGCCACCGGCGCCGTGATCGGGGTTCCGCGTCTGCTGCCTCCCACCCCTGAGCCCGCCCTGAACGACGCGATCCGCCGCGCCGTCTCCACCTGGCGATTCCAGCCGTCCTCGGGGTCGGATCCGGTCCAGGGTACGGTGACGATCATCGTGCAGACGCGGTAGATCGGTCGCCGCCTTCCGTGACATGCCCCGGCGAAACCAGATAGTATCCCCCCGTGCAACACACTGCTGAGATCAGGGGCGTCGCCTTCGATATCGACGGCACCCTGTATCCGAACGGTCGAATGTACCGCGCCTCCCTCGGAATCGTTCTGCGACACCTGCGCCTGTTCCGCGCCTTCGGGGCGGCGCGTCGGGAAATCCGGTCCCGGCGTCCGGTCACCGATCTGCGGCGGGAAACGGCGGAGCTCACGGCGCGGCGCCTCGGGATCGACGCGCAAACCGCCGGCTCCCTCATCGAATCGGTCGTCTACGAACGCTGGGAGCGCGTGCTGCGGCGGGTTCCGCTCTTTCCGGGGGCGCGGGACCTGCTGGTCGAGCTGCGAGAGCGCAACGTCCCGCTGGCGGCGATGAGCGACTTCCCCGTGACGAGCAAGCTTCACCTGCTCGGACTCGACGGGCTGTGGGACGTGGCGTTCTCGTCGGAGGAGCTCGGATATCTGAAGCCCAATCGCGAACCGTTCGAGGAGCTCGCCGCCCGCCTGGCGCTTCCGCCGGGGGAGATTCTGTACGTGGGAAACAGCTATCACTACGACGTTCTCGGCGCCGGTGCGGTGGGATTCCGCACGGCCCACCTGCCGGGAACGCCGGCGAAGCCGGGAAAAGCGGACGTTGCCGTCAGGAGCTTTGCGGAGCTCCGCGGCTGGCTGCTTCCGCGACTGGCGGAGTAGTCCGCCGACGGGTCGCAATCGTCGAAACCGTCCAGACGATTAACAGTTCTCGCAAAAGTGCACTATACTGTCCCTGAACTGGGAACTGGGATAACTGGGAGAGGGAACAATGGGTTTTACCATCAGCGATGTAATCATTCTGCTGGTCGTGGTGGTTATTCTCGCCGTGTACCGACAGATGGACCGCAACAATCGGTCGCTGGAAAAAGTCAAACGGTTTGTGGAGCGGGTACAGAGCGAGATGGATGAGATCGTCGCCGAAAAGGTGACGATGCTGAAAGATATCGGTATCGAAGTCGATGTCCACCAGAAGGCCGCCAAGGAAGTCCTGAAACGGATCAACAGCATCGAGGAAGACCTCAACTCCCGGACCGACAGCCTGGAACGCATCGGAACCCGACTGACCGAATACGAACAGGCTCTCGACCAGCTCATGCAGATGACCCAGCGGACCGAGGAGAACATCGCTCGCGTTCGCGACGAGAGCGAGTACGTCGACAAGGTCGGCAAGCGCATCAAGGCAACCCAATCCAAGATCGAGGAACTCGAGCATTCCCTTCCCGGCATCGTCAGCGGATTCGAAAAGCAGAATTCCGATCGTCTCGAACAGGTCGAACGCGGCCTCTTCGAGAAGGTCCAGGAGCGCGTGTCGGCGTTACAGGAACGCGTCGACGGCGCCGGGAGCCGGGTGCAGGAGTTCTCCGAGGAAGTCGCCCGGCTGCAGGGTGAAACGGACGAGCAGGCGCGCGATGCCCGCCGTGATCTCGACGATCTGCACCGGCAGCTTGCCGAGTCGGCGCGCGAGGAAATGGCCGACCTCGTCCGTGGTGCCCGCGAGGAACTGGAGGAGAATCGCTCCCAGGTAGAGGAGTTCCGGCGGGAGACCGAGCTGCGTTTCGAGGAGGTTCGGCGCGACGCCGCCACCCAGCTCGAGGAACTCTCGAGCAGTCTCGACGAGCTGGTGACGGGGGTCTCCTCGCGTCTCGACCAACTCGGCGAGGCGGGACGAAATCTCGAGACGGAGACGCTGACCGCGCTGCGCACGTACATTCAGGACGAGACCGGACGGGTCCGGAGCGAACTGCAGGAACACCTCGAATCCGCGCGAACCCAGGCGGACGCCCTGGCGGAGGAATCGCTCGAAAAGGTCCGGCGTGAGGTGGAGAGCCGCGTGGCGGAACACCGCGCGGCCCTCGACGACGCCGTCGCCGCCCTCCGGCAGCGATCGGAGGAGTCCCAGACCGCGATTCGCGGCGAGTTTTCCGGGTTGCGCGATGAAGTTGACGAGTGGATCGAGAAAAACCGTCAGACCGTCGCGGAACTCGAGGCGCAGGTGGAATCCCTGCAGACCGAGAACCGCAGCCGCGAGGAGGAGCGCGCCCGCATCATCGAACAGCGGAGCGCCGAGGCCGCCGAGCTCCTGGAAAACCACCGCAGCGATCTCGACGGCCGGATGCACCGTCTGGAAGAGACGGTGCAGTCATCCCTCACCGAACTGGATTCCCGCCTCCGTGATCAGGTGCAGGCCGCCGACGGTCGCGTTTCGCGCCAGCACGAGGAAATGGACGCCCAGTTCTCAGAGCTTCGCAGCACCTTCGAGGGGGACCTTGCATCGCTCCAGTCGCTCGGGGCACAGGCAAGCAGCGACATCGAGGAGCTCCAGTCCCGCCTGGGGCGCGAGGTGGACGCGCTCGGCCAGCGGATCACCGCCATGACCGAGGAGCTGGGTACCCGGATCGGTACCAGTTCCCACGAGATGGAACAGCGCGTTCTGGGTGAAATCGAATCCCGCCTCGGTGACTACGAAAAGGAACTCAACTACCGCTTCTCCAAGGTCGAGGCGGTCAACGCCGACATCGACGGTCTGGAACAGAACCTCCGGGCGACGATGGATCGCATCAGCGAGCGCGTACGCGGCGATTTTCTGGCCTTCGGCGAGGAGATCCGGTCGCAGCGCGAGGAGGACCGGCAGGAGGCGGAGCAGGCGATGCAGGTCCTGCGAGACGCCATGTCGGAGCTGGAGAACGGACTCAACGAGCTCAAGCAGCGCGCCTACGACAGCGTCAGCGCCAAGCTGAAGGTTTTTGAGGACGAGTTCTTCGCCGATCTCCGGGAACGGTCGTCCGCGATGGACGCGCGGATCGACGCGTGGCGGGAAGAGGTCGCCCAGCGGCTGGACACGATGCAGTCCGAGAACGAGTCGGAACGCGAGGCCGCGGAGCGGCAGTACGCCGAGGAACTGCGGCAGCGGCTGCACCAGTTCCAGGAAACGGTCAACGGGCAGCTCTCCAAGCTCGACGACCAGATCGGCTCGTTCAGGGGTGGAATCGAATCGCGTATCGAGGCCTCCGAGGAGAATCTCAGCTCGCTGGAAGCCTCTCTCAAGGAGGAGGTTGAGTCCCTCGGAGAGCGGTCGCGGCAGACGTTCCGGCAGGAGTTCGCCCAGGCCGACGAGCGGATCCGAAGCGACCTGCGACAGTTCGAAGCCGGCATTCAGACCCAGGTACAGACGATTCGCGAGGACGCCGAAACGGGCAAGGGTGAGGTTGAGGAGATGGTCGAGGCCGCCCGCAGCGACGTGGCGGTCTGGCAGACCGAGGTGCTCAACCAGCTTCGGTCGGCGAACGCCGACGTCAACAACCAGCTCGCCGACGCCAAGGTCAGGCTCTCCGAGAACCTCCAGGACCTCAAACGCGAGTTCGCCCAGGAGAAAGAGGAGCTGGTGGACGGCAGCCTCGCCGAACGGCAGCGCGTGCGGGATGACCTGGATTCCCTGACCGGCGAGGTGAAACGGCTGGCGACGGATCTCGAACAGCGGAGCCAGGCGGCGCTGGATGAGTTCGACAATCGCTTCTCGGTGCTCCAGAAGCGGGTGGACGAACACGAGCGCGACATGAACGACCGGCTCGACGAGCGCACCGAGGAGTTCGGCGGTCTGGTGGCCAACACCCGCGAACAGTTTCAGGCGATGCGCGAGAAGCTCATCGGCAAGCTGGAAGAGGAGGCGCGGACGCTGGGAACCACGCTTCAGGAGATCGACAAGCGCCAGAAGGCGTTTGTCGAGCAGACGAAGATCTTCGAACGTGCCGATACGCTCAAGACCACGCTCCAGCAGAACATTGAAGAGCTCAAGAACGAGATCGGGCGGGTTGAGGCGATGCGCGGCGAGGTCAGGGACATCGAGGGCCAGTTTGCCAAGATTCGGAAGATGTCGGCCGACGCCGGTGAGAAGATGGCACGGTTCACCGCGGACAAGCGGCGGATCGATCTCCTCGAGGAGGACTATCGCCGCCTGATCGGGCTGGCGCAGAGCGTGGAGGACAAGATCGCCCAGGTCGGCGACAGCGACGACCAGCTCCAGGAGATCACCGCGCGCCTCAAGAGTCTCGACGATCTGCAGGGCGAGGTCGAGACGCGCTTCGACCGGCTGGAGAAACGCCGGAGCCTGATCGACCAGACCTCCGACGGTCTGGAGAAGAACGCCTCCGCGGTCCAGGAGATCGAGGGACGGATCGCCACGCTTTCATCTCAGCTCGAGGAGATGCCCGCGCAGATCGGCGGGCTCTCGCAACAGCTGAAGGAAGTGAACGCGCAGAAGAAGGACACGCGGCAGGCGGTGGAACAGCTTGGCCGTCTGGACGAGACGCTCTCGGAAGTAGAGCGCCGGATGAAGGAACTCCAGACCGCCCGGGAGTGGCTTGCGCGGACCGAGACGCGGCTTGAGGAGATCCGGCGCGATGCCGGCGAGCAGGTCAAACTTCTGGGGAGCATCATGCGCGACGAGTCGCGAAAGAACCCCGACGGCTCCCAGGCGCCGTCCATGAGCGCCCGCGAGACGGTTCAGAAGCTCGCCCACCAGGGATGGAAGGTCGACGAGATCGCCCGTGCCACCAAGGTGAGCAAGGGCGAGGTCGAACTGATTCTCGAACTGACCGGGAAAAAGTAAGGTCGGTCCCGGTGGGGATCCGGCGGGACCGACCGCGGGCCGCTACGGCGCCGTGGTGCCGGTTACCCGGTAGATGAAGGCAACCGATCGGCCAAAACCGGCGGGACGCGTGTGCCGGTGACGAACACCCTCCATCTCCACCAGTTCCACCTCGCTTCCGGCGGCCCGCAGCTGATCGACGAACGCCTCCTGCGCCTGGTTGGTGACGATGATGTCCTGGTTTCCCTGGATCATGAGTACCGGTTTTCCGTGACCGTCGAGACCGCTGAGATTCTCATCCAGGAGCGCCTTGAATCGCGGAAACTCCTCTCGGAGCCGGTCGCCGTACAGGGCGTCGTAAAACGCGTCGGTGTACAGCGGTTCGCGCTCGTAGGGATAGTAGTACTGGAACTCGTGGACGCACATCCGCAGCGTGTCCTCCTCCAGCGTCGACGCCCAGCGTTCCTGAAGCAGCGCCGCCGGATCGACCATATCCTCGCCGTAGATCTGTTCGTAGGTGTAGATGATGTACGGGCTGTAGTACCCCGCCTCTTTCATGAGCGTCTCGACGTTGTTGGTGGACCCGAACCCGATGGCACCGTCGAGCCGCAGATCCGGTGCATAGCGCTCGTTCATGTCGAGGGCGGCGAGGGCGGCGTGACCGCCCTGGGAGTACCCGGCGGTGGTGTTTCCCGTTCCCGGTACCGCGGCGGTCCGGATCAGGTCGCCGTGGGACCGAAAGGCGTTACGCACCGCCCGGAGGGCGTCGAGCATCAGGTGGCCCTCGGCGGCTTTGCTGAAGTACCGCTGCGGAATGTCGGGGTCGTTGAATCCGACGTAGTCAGGGAAGATCGTGATCACCCCCTGGCCGGCGTAGGCCTGCATGTTCTGGCGGTACCAGCCCCAGCGGATCACCTCGGGCTGTTCGAGGCTCGGCGCGCACTGGTCACCGATGCCGGTCGTTCCCGATCCGAAGGCGAGGACCGGTGACACGCGGCGCCGGTCGGTAACCGGGAGGTACATGGAGGCCAGCGCTTCAACCGGGGAGCCGTCGGCGTCCCTGGTGGTGAACCGGATCTCGTAGACGTCGACCCCGAACACCGCATCGGGGTGTTCGTACTCCTCGAACAGCGGGACCGCAGCCTCGTCGATCTCCGTCGGCGTGAGTCGCTCCTGGAAGGTCAGGGAAACAACCGTGCCGGTCGACTGCTGCGCCTGCAGGGTACCTGTGGCGGCGGCAAGTGCGACCATCGTCATCATCAGAACACTTCGCTTCATGACCGAGTGTGCTATCACATTCCGCCGCCGGCGTCGAGCCTACCGATCGATCTCCGGGTCGAACCGCGTCGGTCCGTCCATTTGGCGTGGCCGGTCACGGGGATCAAGCGAGCGCATCCACGCGATCGCCTCGTCGAAGGCGATCTGCCGGGTATCGTGGCGAGAGCCCTCGAAGACGCGGTAGTCGACCGGATTTCCGAGCGCGCGCAGCTGCGAGACGAACTGATCCTGCGTCTTCCGCGCAACCACGATATCGTTGGTACCCTGAAGGATCAGCGCCGGTACCCGATGCCGCGTCACGCCGGTGCGGTTGGCGTCGAAGATGCGCTTGATGACCGGATGTGTCTCGGCCAGGGTTCCGTCGCGCATCGATGCCAGGAAATCCTCCCGGAACAGATCCGTGGGATCGTCGTGGGGGTAGTAGCCCTGCATCCCGCCGACGCACTGGCGCGTTGTGTCGTACTCCAGCTCCGAAGCCCACGGTTCCCGCAGGACATCCGCCGGGTCAAAGTTTTCCCGTCCGTAGACGCTGAGGTACGACATCGCCACCATCGGTCCGAGGCTCGGGTAGAGATTCAGCATCGGTTCCACGGCGGTGGTGGGACCGTAGCCGATCACCCCGTGCAGATAGAGGTTGCCGCCCATCGTCAGGTTGCGGTCGGCGGCGGCGAAGATGGCGTGGCCGCCCTGCGAGAACCCCGCCGCCACGCGTCGATACGGCTGGAGACCCCGTGCAAACCGGTCGGGGTAGGTGGTACGGATCCACGTGTCCACGCCGCGGAGGGCGTCGAAGATGACACGGGCCTCGCTGGCGGCGTGAAAGTACGGTTGTACCAGCGTGTTGTCTTCGAATCCCATGTAGTCCGGCAGAATCCCGACGAATCCCTGACCCGCCATGGCAAGAACGTGGGCGCGGTAGAGGCCCCAGCGGATCCCGGCGACGTGTTCACGCGATGCGCGGCACGGGCCGATCATGCCGGTGGAACCGGGTGAGAACACGTACACGCCGTCCACGGCGTCCCGGCGCTGCGGCACGAATATCTGAACGCGAAACGGCGTCATCCGGCCGTCCGGGTAGCGCGCGTAGACCTGGGCGACGTAGACGTCCACGGGGTATCGTGCCTCCGGTGCGTCGTATCCCGCGAAGAGTGGCGCAATGAAGTCATCGACGGCGGTCGGCGTCATGGTGCCCTCGGCATCGATCGAGCGTAGCGTCCCCTCTGCGGGCGTCGCCTCTTGCTGCGCGGCAAGCGGGACAACGAGCGCCGCCAGCAGAATCAAGGTCGCTGACAGAACGGGCGTCAGACTCCGGTGTGTGCACATGGCCCGGAAGTGTAGGGTGCGATGCCGGTCGTGACAAGACAGGTGCGAACAGACCATAATGCCGCAATGAACCCTCGAGCGCTTCGATTTCTTCTGTGGACGACGATCCTCGTCAGTGTCTCCGTTGCGGTGGCTGTCGCACAGGACGGCCTCTACGCGCCCCAGGTGCCGGGCGATGCGGCGCTTGTCCGTGTGGTAAACCTGCGCGCGGATGGCGCGTCGTCCCGAATCGACATCGGTGCGGTCCGGTTCCCGCCGCTCGAGCCGGGTGAGATTACGCCGTATCGCAGCGTTCCGGCGGGGGTCTACATGGTCGGGGGACGGGCGGCAGGCATCACGTTCTCCCCGCAACAGGGCTCCTTCGTGACGGTGGTGGTTACCCCGGACGGCAGTCTTCGTCTGGTGACGGACGAGGCACACCGCGACCCGGCCCGCGCACAGCTGGTGTTCTACAATTTCGGCACCGGAGTCGCGAGCCTCGTGTCGCGGGATCCCGCGGCGGCGATCTTTTCCGAGGTCCCCGCCGGTGAGGTTCGAACCCGGGCGGTAAACGCGATTTCCGTGGATCTGGCCGTGGACTCCGGCGATCGGGAGCGGTACCGGGGAGCGCTTGAGCTGGAGCGCGGTGAGTCCTACAGCGTCTTCGTGACGCCGGAGGACGTCTTCGTGCGCACCGCCAGCGTCTCGACCGAATAGTCTCCGCGTCTCCGCCGTGGTATTCGCCAGTCCGACGTTTCTGTTTCTGTTCCTCCCGGTCTACCTGGCGGTTTACTACGCCCTGCCCCCGCGGTGGCGCAGCGGATGGATTCTCGCCGGCAGCTGGGTTTTCTACGGCTGGTGGCGGGTGGATTTCCTGGCGCTCCTGGTGGTTTCGTCGCTCGGCGCCGGGTGGGTGGGCCACAGGATCGCGGCGGCACCGACCGCCGTGGTCCGGCGCCGCTGGACGGTGTTCGGCGTCGTCGCCGCCGTGGGTGTCCTGGGGTACTTCAAGTACTTCAATTTCGGCGTGCGGACGCTGTCACGGGTGCTCGAGGCCGCCGGGGGCGCGGGCATTCCTCCCGGATCGGTCTGGGAGGTCGTCCTGCCGGTCGGCATCTCGTTTTTCATTTTCCAGATCATCTCATACCTGGTTGACGTCTCCCGGGGCACCGCCCGTGAGGCCGACACGATCGTCGATGTCGCGGCCTATGTGTCCCTGTTCCCCCAGCTTGTCGCCGGACCGATCGTTCGCTACTCCGAGATCGCCGACCAGCTTCGCCTGCGGGTGCACTCCTGGGAGGGGTTTTCCGCCGGAGCCCGTCGCTTCGCCCTGGGGATGGCTCGAAAAGTGCTCGTGGCGGACGCCGTGGCGCCGCTGGTGTCGGCCGTCTTCGGTGCGCCGGAGTCGGGGCTGGTGGCGGCGTGGATCGGCGTGCTGGCCTACACCGTCCAGATCTACTTCGATTTTTCCGCCTACTCCGACATGGCGATCGGCCTTGGCGGTATGATGGGGTTTCGGTTTCCGGAGAACTTTCGCCGGCCGTACCACAGCCGCAGCATTACGGAGTTCTGGCGACGGTGGCACATCACGCTGTCGTCGTGGCTGAGGGACTATCTCTACATTCCCCTGGGGGGCAACCGACTGGGGCCACGGAGAACGCTCGTCAACCTCATGACCGTGATGGTGCTCGGCGGCCTGTGGCATGGCGCCGCCTGGACCTTCGTGTTCTGGGGGGCGTGGCACGGTGCCTGGCTGATCGCCGAACGAGTCACCCGCGGGCGCCTGTGGCCGTCAGGGCGAATCTATACACTCGTGATCGTGATGATCGGCTGGGTGTTCTTCCGGGCCCCGTCGTTCGCCGTCGCCGCCGACCTCCTGGCCTCGCTGGCCGGGTTCCACGGTGGCGGAGTCGCCCCGGTCGTTGTCTGGCAGATGGAGCCGGGAGCGCTTGCCGCGCTGGGCGTTGGCGTTGTATGGGCGGCGGTGGAGCCCCGGGTGTTCGCCGACGGAGAGGCGCGACCGTGGCTTCTGGCGGCGGTGTTTCTGGCGGCAGTTGCGCGACTGCTGGCGGCATCGTACTCTCCCTTTCTGTACTTCCAGTTCTGAGAGGAGTATCAGCATGAATCTGCCGCGCCGTCGCGACATCCCCGCTCTCGTCCTGGTCCTCCTCTCGACCGCCGGTTTTGCGGCGGCGGTGTTTACCGACGGTGGAGGAGGCGCCGTCCGCGGGGCGGTGGCGGATTCCGCGGTGGCCGGAGTCCTGGACGGGTCTATCGCAGCGGCGATCGACGACGCCGTCGAACGGGCGCATCCCTTTCGCGGGATCGCGGTCTCCGCAATTGCCATCCCCCGGTATCTGCTGTTTCGCCAGGGAAACGACGGCGTCGTCGTGGGTCGCAACGGCTGGCTTTTCACCGATGAGGAGATTCAGGTACACCCCGGCGATGTCGCCCGCCGCAGGCGCCGTACGGCGTTTGTTGTGGATACCGTCAACGCGCTCGCCGGGCGCGGGATTGCCACGGTGGTCGTGGCGGTCCCGTCCAAGGCGCGCGTTGCGGCGCACCTGCTGCCGCCGCGGCTTCGCGGTATCGCCACCGACGGCGACTTCCCTGCGTTTGTTGGCGACCTCCGCTCAGCGGGTGTGGCCGTGGTGGACGCCGGCGGCGTGTTGCGGCCGGAGCTCTTCTTCGCTCGGGACACGCACTGGCGGCCGGATGGTGCCGGTGCGGTCGCCGCCGCCGTGGCAGCGGAAGTGGAGTCGCGCGGGTGGAACTCCATGGAGCGCGCCGCGTTCACGATCCAGCGGGACGCTCCGGTGTTGTTCGCCGGCGATCTGCGCAGTTTCGTGCCCCTCGGAGCGGTCGCCGGGCCCCTCGGACTGGCCGACGAGCGCTACCGCCCGGTGACCGCGGAACGGATGGACGGTGACGGCGGTGGGCTTTTTGACACGCCGGCTGTACCGGTGGCGCTGGTTGGGACGAGCTACAGCGCCGATGGGCGGTGGGGCTTCGACGCCTTCCTGAAAGCGGACCTTCGGGCGGACGTTCTCAATCTTGCGGAGCCCGGCGGAGGCCCCTTCGTACCCATGGCGAGGTACCTCGGCGGCACCACGATCGACGAGGTCCCGCCGCAGCTGGTGGTGTGGGAGATCCCGGAGCGGTATCTGACCCTCCCCGGCGCGTTCCTGCCGTCGACGGAGTCATAGCGACGCGGTCCCCGCCCTCGGCCTGCTTGACGGTGAGCCCTCGTGATTGTATTTTTTGCTCCAATCTAGGAATAACACAGAGGATTGTATGTCTGAACAGGAGAACCGAGAAGCGGCAAACGCCGCGGACGCCGATCTCTCCAGTTCCGATGGTCCGAACGCCGATACCGAACCCACAGCAGAGCCCATCGACAATCAGAGCGCGGACGCCGTCACCGAAGGTGCGGCGGTCGACGGGGACGCTGCTGCGGGAGGGACGGACGACGACGCGGACCGTATCCGGAACCTGGAAGAAATGGTCGCCCGGCTGGAAGCCGAAAACAGCGAGCTGAAGGACCAGTATCTGCGCAAGCAGGCGGACTTCGAGAACTACCGACGCCGCATGG
Organism: uncultured Spirochaeta sp.; assembly: GCA_913030605.1. Classification (GTDB taxonomy): domain Bacteria; phylum Spirochaetota; class Spirochaetia; order DSM-27196; family Alkalispirochaetaceae; genus Alkalispirochaeta. Next base: position 23,256 of record CAJWEZ010000041.1, on the reverse strand, counting down.
CGCGGGACAAGGAGGACGCTGTGGCGTACGCCAACCAACAGCTTCTTCTTGACTTGACTTCGATCATTGATGATTTTGAAAGAGCCATCAAGTCGGCGGAGGAATCTCGTGATTACGACGCGTTTCATGACGGCATCGTACTCATCGAGAAACAGCTGACCGGCATGCTTGAGCGCAAGTGGGGACTGAGCCGCTTCGAGTCTGAAGGCGAGCCCTTTGATCCCCAGAAGCACGAGGCCGTCATGACTGAGCCTCGCGCGGACCACGACGAATCGCTCGTGGTCGAGGATTTTCAGAAGGGGTACCTGTTGCACGACCGCGTGCTGCGCTCGGCCAAGGTCAAGGTTTCCATGCCGGCCGAGGCGGATTCTTAAAAACACCAGCGAGGAGACTGACACCATGGGAAAAATAATTGGAATCGACCTGGGAACGACCAACTCGTGCGTTGCCGTTATCGAGGGCGGCGAATCGCACGTCCTGCAGAACGCTGAGGGGCAGCGGACCACCCCGTCGATGGTGGCGTTCACCAAGAAGGGTGACAACGTCGAGCGTCTGGTAGGGCAGCCCGCCAAGAACCAGATGGTGACCAACCCGGAGAACACCGTGTTCTCCATCAAGCGCTTCATGGGACGCCGCTACTCCGAGGTCAGCGGCGAGATCGAAATGGTTCCGTACAAGGTCGTAAAGGACAGCAACGACGGTGTGCGGATCGACGCCGGCGGCAAGGAGTTCTCTCCCCCGGAGATCTCGGCGGCGATCCTGCAGAAGATGAAGGAAACCGCGGAGGACTACCTCGGCGAAAAGGTATCCGAGGCCGTCATTACCGTTCCCGCATACTTCAACGACTCTCAGCGTCAGGCCACCAAGGACGCGGGTCGCATCGCCGGCCTCGACGTTAAGCGTATCGTCAACGAGCCCACGGCGGCGGCGCTGGCCTACGGATTCGGCAACGAGACCAAGGACGAGCGCATTGCGGTCTACGATCTCGGTGGCGGTACCTTCGACATCTCGATCCTTGAGCTCGGCGACGGCGTGTTCGAGGTCAAGAGCACCAACGGCGACACGCACCTCGGTGGTGACGACTTCGACCAGAAGATCATCGACTGGCTCGTGGAGCAGTTCAAGAACGAGCAGGGTATCGACCTGTCCAAGGACCGCATGGCGCTCCAGCGCCTCAAGGAGGCCGCGGAGAAGGCCAAGAAGGAGCTCTCGTCCACGCAGAGCACCGACATCAACCTGCCGTTTATCACGGCGGACTCCAGCGGTCCCAAGCACCTGCAGTACACGCTCAACCGGGCGACCTTCGAGCGCATGTCCGCCGATCTGGTGGAGCGAACCAAGGGACCCTGTCAGCAGGCGCTGAAGGACGCCGGTCTCTCCGCCTCCGACATCGACGAGGTCATTCTCGTGGGCGGGTCCACGCGCATCCCGGCGGTTCAGCGCACCGTGCAGGAACTCTTCGGCCGCGAACCCCACAAGGGCGTGAACCCGGACGAGGTTGTCGCGATGGGTGCCGCGATCCAGGGCGGCATTCTCGGCGGTGACGTCAAGGACATGATCCTGCTGGACGTGACGCCGCTGTCGCTCGGTATCGAGACCCTCGGTGGCGTGTTCACCAAGCTCATCGAGCGCAACACGACGATCCCGACCAAGAAGAGCCAGATATTCTCCACCGCCGCGGACAACCAGACCGCCGTTTCGATTCACGTGCTCCAGGGCGAACGTGAGATGGCAAATCAGAACCGGACGCTGGGTCGCTTCGACCTGGTCGGTATTCCGCCGGCGCCCCGCGGCGTTCCGCAGATCGAAGTCACCTTCGATATCGATGCCAACGGTATTCTGCACGTGTCTGCCAAGGATACGGCCACCAACAAGGAGCAGAAGATCCGCATCGAGTCCTCCAGCGGTCTGTCGGAAGACGAGATCGATCGCATGGTGAAGGACGCGGAGGCCAATGCCGAGGCGGACCGCCAGGCCAAGGAAAAGATCGAGACCCGCAACGAGGCCGACAGCCTGATCTACGCCACCGAGAAGAGCCTGAACGACTACGGCGACAAGGTCACGGAGGACGACAAGCAGAACATCCAGTCGGCGATCGAGGCGCTCAAGGGCGTCATGGACGGTGACGATGTTGAGGCGATCAAGTCCAAGATCGAGGAGCTGAAGCAGGCCTCGTACAAGCTCGCTGAGGAAGTGTACAAGAACCAGCAGGAGCAGGCCGGGGCGGCAGGTGGCGACGGCAGCCAGCCCGGCGGTGGTGACGACTCCGGAGCAAGCGGGGGCACCACCGGCGGCGGCGACGACGTCGAGGATGTCGACTACGAGGTGGTCGACGATGAAGACGACCAGAAGAAATAACACGGGACGGAGATAGCGTGGCCAAACGGGACTACTACGAGGTGCTCGGCGTCGGCCGGGACGCCTCGGTAGACGACATCAAAAAGGCCTATCGCAAGATCGCCGTCCAGAACCATCCGGACCGGAATCCTGGCGACAAAGAGGCCGAGGACCGGTTCAAGGAAGCCGCGGAAGCCTACGAGGTTCTGTCGAACGCCGAAAAACGGAAGGCGTACGATCAGTTCGGGTTTGCCGGCGTCGAAGGGATGGGAGGAGGCCCCGGTTCACAGGGGTTCTCCTCTGCGTTCCGCGATTTCGAGGATATTTTCGGGGACTTTTCCGGGATCTTCGAGTCGTTCTTCGGCGGCGGTGGCACGCGCGGGCGTGGCGGACGACGCGGCGGTCCCGCACGGGGCTCGGATCTGCGGTACGACCTGGAGATTTCCTTCACCGATGCCGCATTCGGCACCAAGGTGGAGGTCGCGTACGAACGCGAGGCGCCGTGCGAGGCGTGTGGTGGAACCGGGGCGACCTCCGGGAGCGGGCGGAAGACGTGCCCCACCTGCGGTGGTGCGGGACAGGTGCGACGAAGTAGCGGCTTTTTCTCCGTCGCGTCGGTGTGCCCGACGTGCAACGGCGACGGCACGGTGGTCGACAACCCCTGCTCGAGCTGCAACGGCAACGGTGTGGTGAAAAAGCGGCAGCGGGTCAAGGTCACGATCCCCGCCGGCATCGCCAACGGTCAGCGGATCACCATTCCGCGACAGGGCGACGCCGCGCGTCAGGGTGGCGAACCGGGAGACCTGCACGTGGTCGTGCACGTTCTGCCGCACAAACACTTCGAGCGACAGGGGAACGACATCTACTGCGCCGTTCCCATCAGTTTTACGCAAGCCGCGCTCGGGGCCGACATTCAGGTGCCGACGCTCAACGGAAAGCGCGCCCGCGTCAAGATTCCCGCCGGCACGCAGCACGGGAAGGTCTTGCGCCTCAAGAACGAAGGAATACCCGTCGTCAACTCCAGTCGACGCGGGGACATGTACATCAAGATCCACGTGGATGTCCCGAAGCGGGTCTCCGGACGCGCCAAGGATCTCTTGAAGGAACTCGCGGATCTCGAGGGTGAGGAATCCAACCCGAACCCCATTCCGCTCCGCGATCTCTGACGACACCCGGGGTGCCGGTGGTGCTCCGGAGCCGGTCAAGATTCCCCCTGCGGCGGTCGATACTGCTCGCAGGGGGACCGCATGAACACTTCTCGCATCGTACAGACTCTGCTGCTGTTGACCGCCGCGTTTACGATCGTCGGCGCCCAGGCGGTGGAGCGCATAGACGATGGTGACTCGGAGTTCGATCCGATCTTTTCGATCGACGAATACGGCGCGGATTGGATCGCCGGTGATACTGACGACGATGGCGTCACCGACTACGTACTGAAGCTCGACGAATTCAGCCAGAAGCGCTACGAAGCGATGGATTTCAACCGCGACGGCCTTATGGATGACTTTTACATTTACAACGGCGGCGTGCTCGCCTCAGAGCAGCTCGACACCAATTTCGACGGCGCGATCGACCTGTGGATCTACATGCACGACGGCGTACGTGTTCGGGGGTACGAGCGCGACACCGACTACGACGGGACCGTAGATCTGGTCAAGGAGTTTGGCGAGGATTCCTGAATCATGGGGTGGATGACGAGTAGACACGCGATCCTGGCGGCGCTGCGACGCGGCACCGGTGGCACGCTGTACGTGACCGGTTCCGGTCCCCGCAATCGCGAACTTGTCGACGCCGCCCGCCAGGGCGGCGTGGCGGTGGAAACGGTGGACGGCGGCTGGCTCCGACGGCACGCGGGTGACCGCGCCCGCGGGGCGGCGCTGCAGACGCAGGAGACGGCGGGTGCGTCGCCGACGGTGGATCTGGCGGAGTGGCTGGCCTCCCGCGCTCCGGCTGCGGACGCTCCGGGGCTGATCGTGGCGCTCGATCACGTGACCGACCCCCATAACCTCGGAGCGGTGCTGCGCTCGGCGTTGCTGACGGGGGCCTCCCTCGTGGTGGTGCCGACGCGGCGGAGCGCGACGGGCGGCGACGCCGTGGCGCGAACGTCGGCGGGCGCCTCCCGCTTCATGCCGGTGGCGTACGTGAACAACCTGCGCGCTGCCCTCGAACAGTGCCGTGAGGCCGGCTGGTGGATCTACGGGGCCGACGCCGGCGGTGAGCCGGCCCCGTCGGTGTCCTTCGCTCGGCACGTTGTGCTGGTTATGGGGGTTGAGGGGAAGGGGCTATCGCCCCTGGTGCGAAAAACCTGCGACGCCGTGGTCACGCTGCCGGGAACCGCACCCCCCGAAAGTGGCGTCGATTCCTACAACGTGTCGGTGGCCACCGGCATGCTGTTGTACGAGTACCGCCGGCAGTACCCGGCGGACTGACCCCTCCTTAGAGATCCAGTCCGAAAAAGCGACAGCTGTTCTCAAACAGCTGTGCCGCCAGTTCCTCTTCCTCCATACCGCGAAGTTCGGCCAGGAACTTCGCCGTTTCCGGCAGGTAGGACGGGCGGTTCCGCTGACCGCGGTACGCCGCCGGCACCATGAAGGGACTCTCGCTCTCGATGAGCATGCGGTCCAGGGGCATGTTGCGAGCGGTTTCGTGGAGATTCCGGGCGTTTCTGTACGTGACGTTTCCCGCAAAGGAGATGTATACAGGGAGTTCCAGCGCCTTTTGTGCGTACTCCCAGTTCTCCGAGTAGCAGTGGAGCACGGCGCCCTTCGGCGGAATCTTCTGGCTCAGGATGTCGAGAATGTCGGTGCCGGCCTCCCGGTTGTGGATAACCACCGGTTTGTCCAGGCGCGCGGCCAGCTCCAGCTGTCGGATGAACAGCTCGATCTGCGAATCCCGGTCCCCGAACTTCCGGTAATAGTCCAGACCCGTCTCTCCGATCGCCACGACGCGTGGCAACGACGCGCCTTTCTCCACCTGGGCTTCCCAGTCCTTGCCGGGATTGGTGACCTCCGATGGAGAGACACCGACAGCAAAGAAGACGTTCGTCGCTGTCTTGAGGTTGGCGTAGAGATCGAAGAAATCGCGCACGTTGTTGCAGATGCTGAGGATACCGTCCACCTGTTCGTGTCGCGCTTCCTGACTGATAATAAGTTGCTCAATCGGGTCTTCGTCAATCAGCCCGATATGAGCGTGAGTATCAAAAAGTCTCATACTGTTGCCCATTTAGTGAAGGATCGGAATCGCTGCAGTACTGCAGCTGAAAAAAACATAGCACCGCGGTCAGGCTTCGTCAAGCTTGACCGATACTATAGTATGACGATTGACGGTCATAATTCTCTATGTTATCGTCATTAACGGAGATTTTTGGTGGCACCGACGCAACGAACGCGCAACTCCCGACCCGGTCTGCTGCGTCGACTCTGGCGCATCATGACACAGCGATTCACGATCATGCTCATTCCGCACTCGGAGCGGAGCGTGCTCAATTTTCACGTGAACGCCCTGGTGCTGGTGTTCGTCGGCGTTGTGTTTGCCGGCGTTCTCGGGAGCTTTATCTACCTGTCCAGCGTACACATCGGATCAACGGCAATCATCGAGGACCAGGATCGCGAGATCAGCGAACGTCAGGCCAACCTCGACGCGGTGGTGGGCGAGGTTCAGAACCTGCTGCGCAGCGGTCGCGCCTTTGACGAGGAACTCGTCGATACGATCAACAGCCTGGGCATTGAACGCCCCGATTCCTCGGTTCCCGCCGCCGTAACCCGTGGAGACCTGGCCTCGTTTTTCGACATCCAGGCGGTCACCGACGGTCAGACGCGAGAGATTCAGGACCTGAAGAACCTGACAAGTACCCTCGAACAGGCGATCGACCCACTCAGGGAGATGCGGGCGGTCCTGGAGTCGCAGCAGGAACTCCTTTCCGACCTGCCCAACTTCTGGCCGGTCGGCAGCGGCATGGGCCGCGTGACGATGGAGTTCGGACCGAACATCCATCCGATCACGGGACAATGGTACCTTCACAAGGGTATCGATATCGCTGGGCCCCCGGGGCTTCCGATCGTCGCCAGCGCCAACGGCAAGGTCGTGGAGATGGGGTACGACCCCGGCTACGGATTCTATGTGTTTCTGCGGCACAAGTACGGCTTCCGCACCCGCTATTCGCATCTTCAGAGTATCGTGGTGACGGAAGGGCAGGACGTGGTGCAGGGTGAACAGATCGGAACCCTGGGAAACACCGGCATCTCCACCGGTCCGCACCTGGACTTTATCGTCATGCTGGGGACCGACGTGGTCGACCCGTCGGCGTTTCTGACGATCAGCAACTCCTTCATCCGCGGCGGGATCGGAACCCGCTGACGGAGCGTAGTACGGCATGGCATCTCTTGAATCAACACTGGTGAACTCCATCGTCGGCGCGGGAACGTTCTTCAAGGGGAACATCACCGTTTCGGGGCTTCTGCGCATCGACGGTGATTTCAGCGGGGGCGTCAAATCCGGCGGTCGCGTCATCATCGGCCGTGGCGGTCGGGCGGACTGTACCGTAGACGCCGCCACGGTGGTCATCGGTGGCGTGTTCCGCGGTACGGTATACGCCAGCGAAAAGGTCATCGCCCTGGATACGGCGATCATTATCGGCAACATTTACAGTCCCCGCATAATCGCGGAGTCCGGGGTGATCCTGGATGGCGCGATGCACGTGCGCGGCAGCCAGAGCGAATCCGATCGATCGGCGCCGGCCGACACGGACGCGGTCGACGACGCGATCATTTCCGGAACGCGACCCGCGGGCCGAGGCGTGGGACGTCGCAGCCGACGACGGTCCACTGCCGGTGACCCGTCCCGGCGGGCACCGTAATGGAACCGATCAGGTCCGACCGAAGTCGGTCCCCGAGCCGCCGATCATCGCGTGGCGGTGGAGCGCGGAGCGGAGGCGCCGAGGGGGCGTTCTCGCGGCAGCTGTCCGAAACGGGTGCGGCACAACCGGCAGAGGAGTCTGCGGCGGTTGAGGCGGCCCTGGAGTCGGTATCCCTCCCTGCGGGGGTCGATGCCCCCACCGAGCGATTGTTCGATGCCGTGCATCAGGCGGGACAACGGCTTCTGGACGAGCAGACCTATTCCGCCGCCCAGGCGTACCGCGAAGCCGTGCAACGGTTCATGCAGAAAGTGATGCCCGAGGCGAACGCGGTACAGGTACACGAATCCGGATATGGTATACTGTCACGCAAACGGTACTTTCTGCTTACCGAGATCAATCGATCCGTGGACCGACTGGTGCGTGGCCTGATGCACAGTCAGGAGCGTCAGCTCGACATGCTGCGCCGCCTCGAAGAGATTCAGGGCATGCTGATTGATCTCCTGCACTGAGGGTTGAACAGCCATGGAACTCGTTGTACGCAATCGTCATACTCGCGAAACGGACCTTGCCGACTCCGGCGTGCTGGAGGTCGAGGCGGGCCAGACGGTGGTCTATCAGGGCCGCTACGGAGAAGATATCGGCATCGCCCTCGGGCCCGTGAGTGATGCCAACCGCAAACAGTATCGCAAGATCTATACGATCGACCGCGTGGCTACGCAGAGTGATCTCGAACGGTTCGAGGAGCAGGAGCGGGAGGCGCACGACGCTGCCCGAGTCTGTTCGGACCGCGTGGAGGTACATCAGCTCGACATGCGAGTGGTCAGTGGGCATTACCTCCTGGATCGGTCAAAACTGCTGTTCTTTTTTGTTTCCGATCACCGGGTGGATTTCCGGTCCCTGGTTCGCGACCTGGTGAGCAGGTTTCACGTCCGGGTTGAGTTGCGACAGATCGGCGTTCGGGACGAGACGCGCATCGTCGGCGGTATCGGTATCTGTGGCAGGCGCCTGTGCTGTAACGGGGTGTCGGATCGCCTCGCACCGGTGTCGATCCGGATGGCCAAGGATCAGAACTACTCCCTCAACAGCATGAAGGTCTCCGGCCCCTGTGGTCGGCTTCTCTGTTGTCTGTCTTACGAACACGACTTCTACCGTGAGGAGCGCCGTCGGTACCCGAAGGAAGGGGCCAGGGTGGACGTGAACGGCGATCTGTTCCGTGTCCATGAGATCAACATCCTCAGCGGCCACGTCCGAATGTTCGGGCCGCAGGGGCAGTACACCTCAGTTCCGATCTGTGCGTTGCAGCGCGACGAGTCCGCAGCCGGGGCGGGCGACCGCCGTGGAGGACGTGGCCGCGGCCGCGACGGTGGCGAGGCGCAGTGGGTCGTCAATCACGAGAACTGCCCTGCTGCGCGTATTGCAGTCGATACAGAGTAGTGTAGAGTCCGTCGCGCGCGAGCAGTTCGACGTGGGTACCGCTCTCCACCAGTTCCCCGTGTGACAGAACGACGATCCGGTCCGCGTGCTGGATCGTGGAAAGCCGATGGGCGATCACCAGTGATGTCCGTCCCCCGGTGACCGCCGCCACGGCACGCTGCAGGCGGAGCTCTGTCTCGCTGTCGATGCTCGACGTTGCTTCGTCGAGGACGAGTACGGGCGGGTCGTGCACCAGCGCTCTGGCAAAGGAAATCAGTTGTCGCTGCCCCGCCGAGAGGTTGGCTCCGCGCTCGTGGATCTCCGTGTCGAGCCCTTCGGGGAGCGATGCCAGGTACTCTTCCAGCTGGACAGCGCGACATGCCGAATGGATCGCCTCATCCGGGATGTCTGCCCCGAGGGTGATGTTTGCGCGAATCGTGTCGCTGAAGAGATGGACGTCCTGCTGGATCTGCTGAACCGTCTGTCTCAGCGTCGCCAGCGGCAGCTCGCGGATATCCACGCCGTCCAGGGTGATGCGCCCGCCGCCGACGTCCCAGAGGCGGGTGAGCAGGTTGATGAGCGTCGTCTTGCCGGCGCCGGTGTAGCCCACGACGGCCACGAGCTGGCCCGGTTCCACCGTGAACGAGAGATCCCTGAGGACCGGCTCATCGGGTTTGTAGGCGAAGTCGACCTGTTCGAACGCGATGCGCCCGGTCAGCGCCGACCGCTCCAGCCTCCGCGTTCCGGCATCGGGGATGCGATAGTCTTCGTCGAGCAGTGAAAACACCCGTTCCGCCCCCGCCATCGCGCTTTGCAGAACCGTGAACTGTTCGGAGATACTCATGACCGGCATGTAGAAGCGCCGGATGAGGTTGGTGAACGCAATGAGTACGCCGAGCGATACAAGCTCCACCTGCAGGAAGCGGGCTCCAAAGAAAATGACGACGGCAGTGGACAACGTCGACATCAGGTCGACGATCGGACGGAACACGGCGAACACCTGCATCTCCGAGAGATGGGCACGGAGCAGTTCTCCGTTGCGCTCACCGAACTCGCGGCGGCTGCGCATCTGCTGCACGAAGAGCTGGACGATCGCCATTCCCGAAATGTACTCGGACAGGTAGGCGTTGACGGTGCTGACGGCGCGGCGCACGCGGCGAAAGGCGTTGCGAGCCCGCCGCCGGAACAGCTCCGTGACGACCACGATCGGGAGCATACTGGCCAGCACGATCGTGGCGAGGCGCGCGTTGAGCGAGTACATCGTGATGACCACCGCCGCCATGAGACTGATGTTGCGCGTCAGCTCCGCGAGTATTGACGTAAACAGCTCGTTGATCGTCTGCACGTCGTTGGTGGCACGGGTAACCAGGCGACCCACCGGCTGGGTGGAGAGATACCCGAGGTGCTGATCGATTGTGTGCCCGAAAATCCGCATACGCAGGTCCTTCATCACCAGTTGTCCGGTGAAGGCGGTGATGTAGACCTGACCAAAACTCGCCACCAGGACACCCGCCAGAATTGCCAGGAACAGCACGACGTTGCGCTGCAGACCGTCAAGGTTGCGGCCCCGTAGGATCAGTCGCTCCTCCGGCTCGAAGGTGTCCAGGACGTCGCGGGGATACGCGGCCATCGCGTCGTTGGCCGCCACGCGGCGATCGCTGATCGATGCCGCCAGCTCCGGATGGTCCGTGAGGATCGAGGTGGGAATGAGAATCCGGCGGTCGGTGGTGAGGAGGCCGGCGTCCCTGAGCCGCTGCCGTTCGCTCCGGGAGACGTTGTCCAGCGCCTCCTCGCGGATGAACACGACGTCTCTCATCTCCTCGCGATGATCGGGCGGGCCGAACCGCTGGACCTCGCCCGCGTCCACGGCAACCCAGTAGTCGAGGATCTCGTGGTCCACCGTCCGCTGGATCAGTACCGGAACGAGCACTTCTCCGATCGTGGCAACGATCAGGAATACGAGCGCCGCGGCGATCAGACGCCAGTAGGGGCGTGCAAACTGCCAGATCCGACCGACGAGGACGGGGTCGTAGCCGGCGATGATCTTTTCATCCTGCTGGTGCTCGATCACGGATGCTCCTTGGCGCGTTCCTGCTGCTGAAGTTCGAAAATCTCTCGGTAGAGTCCGGATTCCCGGACGAGCTCATCGTGGGTGCCGCGCTGGACAACGGCTCCCCGGTCGAGGACGATGACCTGATCGGCGGTTCGAAAGGTGGAGACGCGGTTGGAGACGATCACCGTGGTTTTGCCGCGGCGCGCCTCGAGCAGGCCGTTGAGGATGCGTTCCTCGGTCCGTGTGTCCACCGCGGAGAGGGCGTCGTCCAGTACCAGAATCTCGGGATCCGCCAGAAGGGCCCGCGCGATCGCGATCCGCTGTCGCTGTCCGCCGGAGAGCGTCACGCCGCGTTCCCCGACGACGGTCTCCCAGCCTTCGGGAAACCCGCCGACGTCGGTGTCGATCGCCGACAGCCGTCCCACCCGTTCCACCTCCTCGCGGGAGGCATCGGGGCGGGCGAACGTCACATTTGCCTCGATCGTCGCCGAAAACAGAAAGGTCGTCTGGGGTACAACACCGAAGGCGTTGCGGAGCGTGTCGAGGTGATAGTCGCGGACATCGGTTCCGTCGACGAACACGGTCCCCGCCGGCGGGTCGATCAGGCGCGGGAGGAGGCCCGCGAGGGTGCTCTTTCCACTCCCCGTGCGTCCCAGGATGCCCAGCATTCCCCCCGGCGGCAGTTCAACGGTCACATCGCGCAGGGCGGGGGCATCCATTCCCTCGTAGTGGAACGTAAGATCCTGAATGCGGATGCCGCCGGCGGCTGGTGCGACGCGTGCGTCCTCCGGTGAGGTGATCGAAGGGGCGGTATCAAGAACCTCGTTGATACGGGCAAGCGATGCGGCGCCGCGCTGCAGCATGTTCACGGTGAAGCCGGCTCCCATCATGGGCCATGTGAGCATCTGCAGGTAGCTGAGGGTGGCGACAAAGTCGCCGGTACTCAGTTCTCCGGCGAGGAGCTCGCGGCCGCCGAACCACAGCAGGAGAAGCAGGGTGAGGCCCGAAAGAAACGTCACCACGGGGAAGAAAAGGCCCCAGACACGGACCAGGCGCATGTTCTGCTGCTGGTAGTTCTCGTTGGCGTCGGCGAAACGTTTCAGGAAGTACCGTTCCTTCACGAACGCCTTCACCACGCGGATGCCACTGAGAACCTCCTGCGCCTGGTCGCTGAGACGGGAGAACCCCGCCTGGACCGCCCGGAACAGGTGGCCGATCCGGTTTCCCAGCAGGATCAGTGTGATCGTGATCACCGGGAGCGGAGCAACGGTCACGAGCGCCAGGCGCGGGTTCTGCCCGATGAGGATGATCAGAATCGCCACGGTCATGAACACGCCGTCGACAAACGCCACCAACGCCATACCGACGGCGGTGCGGATCGCGTTCATGTCGTTGGTGGCCCGGGCCATGAGGTCACCGGTTTTGGTTCGCTCGTAGTATCCCGGCGGAAGCTCGAGCAAATGATCGTACAGCCGGCGTCGCAGTTCCGCCTCGATACGGCGACTGGAGCCGTGGATGAAGAATCGCCATCCCAGGCGTCCCGCGGCGATCACCACGGCGGTCCCCAGCATGGCGAGCATCAGCATCACGATACGCTGCATGTCCACCGTCCCGGCGCTCAGGACGTCCACGGAGCGACCGACGAACTGCGGGATCGCGAGCTGGGCGCCGCTGGTGATCATGAGCGAAAGGATTCCGAGGACATACTGTGTGCGGTAGCGCCGGACCAGGGGAAGAAGGGTGCGAAACTCGGACAGCATCTACGGCTCCCGTCTCCAGCGCGCCACGGTGGCGCGGATCGTCGCTTCCGCGGCGCCGATGTTTTCCACCAGCGCGCGTTTTCCCGCCGCGGCGGGGTAGACCGCAACCACGGCCGCCCGAAACTCGTGGCCGCGCTCCATGCGTCCGAGGTCCCCGAGACGGGAGAATCCCGCGCCGCCATCGACCGCCACCACCACCATCGGCAGGGGGCAAGAGGCGAGCAGGCGACGCACGGCTCCGCTGTGGAACGTGTGAACCTCGCCGTCCCGCGATCGCGTGCCTTCGGGGAATATTACGGCCCCCTCGCGCGGCCGGAGCGTGCGTCCCAGCCGTTCGATCTCCCGCATGGCGGTGGCAAAGTCGCCGTGCCGGCTGATGAGCGCGTGGCGCTGTACCCGCAGCACGCGGGAAACCGCGGGGAACCACCGCCGCAGCTCGCGTTTGGCCACAAAACGCACCGACCGATGACGGAACATCGCCATGATCGCAACGATATCCATGACGCTCTGGTGGTTGGCCACTACCACGAAACGCTCGGGGATGGACGACTCATCGATCTCGATGCGGAGTCGCAGCCCCACGACCAGATGCGCCAGGGCAAAGAGCCGCAGCGCGCGTCCGGCGACACCCCGGTCGATCGCGCGACGCGCGAGGCGCCAACTCGCGGTGATTCGGAGCTTGTCGATGAGATCCCACCATAGTAACTGTGCAAGTAACAGACTCAGAAGTAGCGCGGCTCGCATGTGCGTTCCAGAGTACCCGATGGGCCCGCATCTGTTAAACACCGATTTCGTTGACACCTCCGAGGGAATCTGCTACCGTCTGCGTCTGTTACCGAGATTCAATCAGGAGGATAAATTCTTTGGTAGTCAAGGGTTCCGCCGCGAAGCGGCATCGTCAGAGCGAAAAGCGCCGCATTCGCAACAAATCCGTACGGAGTGAAGTGCGCAGCAGCGCCAAGAAGGTCCTTTCGGCCGTGGCGTCCAGCGACCAGTCCGCCGCCGACGCGGCATTCCGCGCATACTCCGCGCTTATCGACTCGGCTGCCCGGAAGGGCGTCTATCACCAGAACACTGCGGCCCGCAAGAAGTCGCGGATGGCTCACAAGGTCAACGGCATCCAGAGCTGACCGATCGCGGAGGAACAGTGCCGGACTCCAAGCTCACCAAGGCAGAGATCGTCGAGCGTATCGCCGAACAGGTGGATGTCAGCAAGAAGGACATTCACTCGATCATCGATTCCTTTTTTGCCGAGGTTAAATCCGCGCTGCTCGCGGACAAGGCGGTTGAGTTCCGGGGATTCGGTACGTTCGAGATTCGCACGCGCAAAGGGCGCAAACACGCCCGCAATCCAAAGACCGGGGAGCAGGTGACCGTCCAGAACCACGGTGTGGTGGTCTTTCGCCCCGGGAAAGAGCTCAAAGAGGCCAGCTGGTCACTGAGAAAGTGAGCCGGTGCCTGTGATCCGTTCCGCCACCGCCCGCGATCGGGCCCTCAGGAGCGCCGCAACGCTCGGTCTGCTCGTACTGGGGGCCGTTCTTTTCTGGTTTTCATTTCCAAACGTCCTCGTGCGCTTCGGCGCGTATCCGGTTGCGTTTGTCGCGCTGATACCGGTGGTGGTGGCGGTGCGTCGCATGTCCTGGTGGGCGACCCCGCTGTACGGCGCGTTCTACGGGTTCGTCGCCTACGCCCTCTTCAATTACTGGCTTGCCACCTTTCATCCCCTGGCGATCTTCATCGTTCCGCTCATCTACGCGACCTATTTTCTGGCTTTTTTCCCGCTGCTGTGGCTGGCGGATGCGCTCTTCGGCCGCTGGGCGTTTCTGGTTCAGGCGCTGGTGTGGATGACCTACGAGTGGTTTCGCACCCAGGGATATCTCGGCTACTCCTACGGCATCATGGGCTACGCGCTGTTTCCGGCCCCCCTGCTCATCCAGACAGCCGATATCGGTGGTGTGTGGCTCGTGTCGTTTCTGGTGATCCTGCCGTCGTTCCTGATCGGACAGATGATCAACGACCACCAGGCTCAGGTGTTCCTGTCAACACGGCGCCTGAAGGCGGTTCTGCGCTGGCGATTGCCGGAACTGAGCGGCTACGCGGTGCTCTTTCTTTTCGCACTGGTCTACGGGGTGCTCGCTCCGAAGGACTACCAGGAGGCCCCGAACTGGCGGGTTGCCCTGGTCCAGCAGAACGTTGATCCGTGGGTCGGCGGGTTCCGGGCGTACGAACACAGCCTGGACGTACTGTTGCGGGAGAGCGACCAGGCGCTGGCGGAGGAGAACCCGGACGCCGTGATCTGGTCGGAGACCTCGTTTGTTCCGTCGATCGACTACCACACGCGGTATCGCACCGACCAGGAACGGTACGAACTGGTCCGGCAACTCAGGGACTACCTGCAGCGGCAGGAGGTACCCTTCGTGATCGGAAACAGCGACGGTCAGCTGGTTCGCAACGCCGATGGAGATCTCGAACGCGTGGACTACAACGCCGTCCTGGTGTTCGAACGCGGCGGGGAGCTCCAGAACACCTACCGCAAGCTGCATCTCGTCCCGTTTACCGAGCATTTCCCGTACGAGCGTCAGCTGCCGTGGCTGTACCAGCTTCTGGTGGAAAACGATACGACCTTCTGGGAGAAGGGCACCGACTGGACCGTGTTCGAACTGGACGGCGTCCGTTTTTCCACGCCGATCTGCTTCGAGGACACCTTCGGCTACCTGTCACGGGGGTTCGTGCGCCGCGGCGCCCAGGTGATCGTGAACATGACCAACGACCTGTGGTCCTACTCGGAGCCGGCGGCGATGCAGCACATGGGCATGGCAGTCTTTCGGGCGGTGGAGAATCGCAGAAGTGTCGTGCGAAGCACAAACGGGGGAATGACCACGATCATCGATCCCAACGGGCACCTTCTCGATCTGTATCCGCCGTTCCAGGAGGGCTATCTCGCCGGTGACGTCCCGGTATTCACCGATGCCCACACCGTGTACACCGCCTGGGGGGACTGGCTGGCGTATGTTTTCGTTGCCGCCACGGGCCTGGCGCTCGTATTCGGAGTGGTCCGGTTCACGGTGCGGCGCCGCGGAGTCTCGAATTGACAAAGCTGATACGGCCATAGGACAATACCGATATGTCACAAACAGCGCCCAGGATTCTGGTCGTCGACGACGAGCACATCAACGTAGAGTTTTTTCAGGTCATGCTTTCGCGCCTCGGGTATGACGTGAGTACGGCCAGTGATGGCGAGACCGCGTTGGAACGCATCGTCGATGATCACCCGGACCTCGTTCTTCTGGACAACATCCTGCCAGGCAGGACCGGTTGGGAGATCACGCGGCTGGTCAAACGCGATGAGGCGTACGCCGAGGTTCGCGACACGGCGATCATCATGTTTTCCGCCATGGACGACGTGGAGGACAAGGTCGAGGGATTCGAGCTGGGCATCGAGGACTATATCACCAAGCCGTTCAACTTTTCGGAAGTCCTCGCCCGGATCCAGGCTGTGCTGCGACAGCGCGAGCTCTCACGGCAGGTAGTCCGTCGGGAACGTCGCCTGGCGCTGACGGAGTCGCTGAACAGTTCGCTGATCTACTTTACCCGCCACATCAAGACGCCGATCACAACGCTCCGCGACATGGCCGAGAAGCTGGACCCCAGCGACCCCTCGGCGGTCGCCGAACTCGTCGGGCTTATCAAGCAGGAGACATCCGAGACGCTCGCCACTCTGGAAGGGCTGGAAGAGGAAGTGTCGGAACTGCAGACGCAGGGGGACGAACTCAAGTCCAAGGAGCTGTCCCTCGAGGATCTGGAGAGCAAGTTCCGCAAGCATGCTGCGGCGGCGCTCCACGATGTCCACGGAGGTGGCCAATGATCAGCGAGGAAAAAAAGCGCGTTCTTGACCTGTTTGCCCGAGGGCGCAAGCTCTACAAACTGATGCAGTTTGAGGAGGCGCAGAAGTACTTCGCCCAGGCGCTGAAAGTGGATCCCGACGACGGACCCTCCAAGGTCTACCTGGCGCGGTGCAAACACTACATCGAATCGCCGCCGCCGGAGGACTGGGACGGCGTCTTCGTCATGACCAGCAAATAGGCAGATTCCGTACAACGAGACGATGGCATACCATATCGATCCCCGCTCCATTGAACAGACAGACAGCCGACTCGGAACGGGAACACGGTTCTCGGGGACCCTTCGGTTCAAGGGGTCCGTTACCGTGAGTGGCGAGTACGAAGGGCAGATCAACGCGGACGGGTTTCTGTACGTCCGCGACGGGGCCCACGTTCGTGCCGACGTATCGGCACGACGGATCATCATCGGAGGCACGGTACACGGCAACATCGAGGCGCAGGACGAGGTCGAGATGCTTCCCGGCTGCGTGGTATACGGCAACATCAGGGCCGGCCGGATTCGCATCGCCGACGGCGTCGTGTTCGAGGGGCGCTGCGAGATGCTGCGTAACAGCGAGTCGCTGGATGTGTTTTCCGCCCCCCTGGACCAGTTGCGGCGGCAGGCGATTCCGATGATCGAGCCGTCCTCGGAAACGTCGTGACCGCCGGTTCATGACAGGACGTGATGATGCGCCCACGGAGCGCCTTGCCGAGGCGGTTATCCGGGGACTTGCATCCCGGAACGCGCGACTCGTTGCGGCGGAGTCGTGTACCGGTGGAATGATCACCGCGGAACTGACGGCGGTTCCCGGAGCCTCGGACGTCGTGTGCGGGGCGTACGTGGTCTACCGTCGGGAGATGAAGGAGCGGGCGCTGGGGCTGGATCCCTCGTTCGTAACCGCCGCGGGAACCGTATCCGAGGAGATTACCGTGGCGATGGCCACGGCAGCGCGGACGCGCAGCGGCGCGGATGTCGCGGTGGCGACAACGTGTTCGGCGGGGCCGAGTACGGAATCCGGCAGCGCCCGCGGTGAGAGCTATATTGCCGTCGCCGACTCCGCAGGACAGGACGTGCGGCGACTGCGACTGGACGGCGACCGCTCCACGGTCCGGCGTGAGCTGGTCCGGATGGCGCTGGTGGCGCTTGTCGAACGCTTTGGCTTGACAGTACGCTTGTAGAAGCATATAGTGTTGAACCTGCACTACACTCAACCCGGTCAGTTTATCTAGGCGTTGCGAATCCAGAGGGGTTCGTGCTTCGTGCCTCGGGATAGCCATATAGGTTGGAGAAATCCATGTCAGACAACCGTGAACAACAAGGTTCGGACTCAACGTCCGGTAGCAACAACAATGAAAAAAAGAACGGAAACGGCGGCTCAAAGTCGCGCAGTTCCGGTCGGCGTCCCGCGAAGAAGAAACGCGTCCGGGTCGCTCTCGTCAAGGATGGGGACAACGAGTCGCCACCGTCCGTAACGCAGGAAATGGCTGAGCGGCGTGGAAACGTCGACGACGGCAGCGACGGACGCCCGCCGAGCGGGCAGCAGGCGATGTCGACCGACTTTTCGCACCTGAAGGACGACAAAAGCCTGAGCATCAACGAGCTCACGGTGATGAACATGAAGCATCTGCGGGAGTTCGCCGCGGACATGGGCATCGCCACCGAAAACCTGCTCTCCCTGAAGAAGCAGGAGGTGATCTTTGCGGTGCTGAAGGCGCACACAGAGCGCAACGGTACCATTTACGCCTACGGTTCCCTGGAGATCCTGCCCGACGGATACGGTTTTCTCCGGAGCCCCCAGAACTCCTACCTGTCCGGACCCGACGATATCTACATTTCGCCTTCCCAGATTCGGCTCTTCAACCTGAAGACCGGCGACACGGTGTACGGTCAGATCCGTCCGCCAAAGGAGGGCGAGCGGTTCTTTGCGATGCTGCGGGTGGAGAGTGTCAACTTCGACCATCCCACCGTGGCGCAGACACGAATTCCCTTCGACAACCTGACACCGCTCTATCCCGATCATCGGCTCGACATGGAAACGCGGAGCGGTGACCCGGCAACACGTATGATCAATCTCTTCTGCCCGATCGGAAAGGGGCAGCGGGGACTGATCGTGTCGCCACCGCGGACCGGAAAGACGATCATCCTGCAGAAGATCGCAAACGCGATCACCGAGAACCATCCCGAGGTGTACCTCATCGTGCTGCTGATAGACGAGCGGCCGGAGGAGGTCACGGACATGGAGCGCAACGTCAAGGCGGAGGTTGTGGCTTCCACCTTCGACGAGCAGGCGCAGCGTCACGTGCAGGTTGCGGAGATGGTTCTGGAGAAAAGTCGCCGTCTGGTGGAGCACAAGAAGGATGTCGTCATCCTCCTCGACTCGATTACACGCCTGGCGCGCGCCTACAACCAGACGGTGCCCACGTCCGGAAAGATCCTCTCCGGTGGTGTGGACTCCAACGCCCTGCACAAGCCCAAGCGGTTCTTCGGTGCCGCCCGCAATATCGAGGACGGCGGAAGTCTCACGATCGTGGCCACGGCCCTGATCGAGACCGGAAGCCGTATGGACGAGGTGATCTTCGAGGAGTTCAAGGGTACCGGCAACATGGAGATCAATCTGGATCGCCGCCTGTCGGACCGTCGTATCTACCCCGCGATTAACATCAAGAAGTCCGGGACGCGGCGCGAGGACCTGTTGCTCACCGAAGAGGAGCTGCGGAAGATGTGGGTTCTCCGAAAGGTTGTGAACCCGATGGACGACGTTGAGGTGCTGGAACTGCTCCTTGACAGGATGAAGAAGTCCAAGAATAATGCGGACTTCCTGCAGTCCATGAACACCAACGGTGCGGACTGAGGCTGAACGAGAGTTGGAGGCTGAAATGAGAGAGGATATCCACCCGCAGTATCGCCCGGTTGTCTTTCGCGACACCGCCAGTGGTACGATGTTTCTGACCCGGAGCACCGTCGAGACCAAGGAGACGGTCAAGTACGAAGACGGCAACGAGTATCCGCTGTTTGACGTGGAAATTTCGAGTGCATCGCACCCGTTCTACACCGGCAAGCAGAAGCTTGTTGATACCGCCGGTCGGGTCGAGCGCTTTCGCCGCAAGTACAACATCAAGGGCTGACATCGCGTCCGCGGCTTCCGCGGAGCGGGCTCATTGTGGAGGGACCACCCGACGGGGTGGTCTTTTTTTTGTGCCCGGCCGGGTCGGGGCCGCAAGCGGCGGCGGAGTGCGCCGCTACCGTCGGCGCGCCCGGATCCCGCCGGCCGCGACCCGCAGGAGAACCGTGATCGCTGCCAGAATTCCGAGCCAGTCACCCCAGGCGCGGTACAACGTCCATCGTGAGGGGTATACGGGAACGTCCACGCGCTTTGAGGTTCCCACGAACATCGGGAGGCTGTCGGTTGTGCGGCCGGTGGCATCCACGACCGCCGAGAGCCCGCTGTTCGTGCTCCTCACCAGCGTGGTACGCAGCTCGATCGTTCGCAGTCGCGCGGCGACGAAATGCTGCGTTTGCGCGGAGTCCTGACGGCTCCAGGAGTTGTTCGTCAGGTTGACCAGAACCTCGGCTCCGTTGCGAACCATCGCCCGCGGTACCCAGCCGAAGGCGTCTTCGAAGCAGATCGGCGTCCCGATCATGAGCGTGTCTCCCTCCGGGAGCGGTAGCGGAAGCGGACGGCTGTTGTCGCCGGGAACCCACGTTCCGTACAGGCCGACGACGGAGCGGAAGAACTCCTGCACCGCCGGGACTGACCAGAACGGGATCGACTCCGCGAAGGGGACGAGCTGCTGTTTTCCGTAGGATCCGAGCAGCTCTCCGCGCTGTGAAACGACCAGAACGCTGTTGGTCGCGTCGCGTCCCGACGGTCCCGCCGGCATCGGCGCACCGGTCACCAGCGGAACATCGATGAGGTCCAGGAACGCCCGGAAGGGGAGCGGGGCGGGCGTTTCGGTCCAGTAGGCGTCGGCGGTGCTGTAGGTGCGGCGCAGTGCGGTCTCGCTCCACACGACCGCATCGATCGGCCGGTCTGCGGTGGCGATTCCGCGAAGGGTCAGGTCCTCCGCCTGCAGCAGGGCGTCGGCGAATCGGCCGGGCCGCCAGCTGTCGACGTTCTGCTGAACGAGAAGCATGGACCGTTCGCCGGAGGGACGGATGCGGGGAAGCTGCCACGCGCCGAAACCGGCGGCGACCGCGACCAAAAGCGCCGCCGCCACCGCGTGTGCCGCAACCGATCGTGTCACCCGTCGTCCGAAACCCTCGGCGCGACAGAGCACGAGGTCTGCGATGGCCGCGTTGACGTATGCCGCCATAAAGGAGAGACCCCATACACCGGTAATTTCGGCGATCTGTGCCACGCTGTTCCACCGCGCAAGGGGGTAGGCGACAAGACCCCACGGGTATCCGAGAAAGCCGACCGATTTCAGGTATTCGTACCCGGTCCAGGCCACGGCGATCCAGAACGGCCGCATCGCACGGCGCGGACGATCGGTGGGGCGAATCGCCGGCACCGTACCGTCGTGTCCGTGGGCGATGACATGGAGAAACCCGAACAGCAGGTAGTTGTAGCCGGCGTAGACGAGGATCGTGCCACCGATCGTCCATACCGAAAACTCACCGAAAAAAGCGAGCCAGTAGTTGGCGATCGCGGTACTCAGCACACCGAACAGAAGCCCCAGACGGGAGGCAGTCCGCCGCGTCGGAACCCGATACACCGCGACCAGGACAGGGACCAGGGCGACGAGTCCGGGAAGGGTTGCCCCCCACGGCAGAAACTCGTTGGGAAGGGCGATCGGCAACAGCAGTGAAGACGCAAGAGTCAGACCCACACTCATGGCGCCCCATTGTAGCGGAGGCTGCCGGGCTTTGACAGGCCTGACCCCCGGTGCTACAGTCTCGTCGTGACTATACTGCTGACGAATGACGACGGGATCTACAGTCCCGGACTCGCAGCGCTCCAGGAGGAGTTCTCGCGGCACCACGACGTGTGGACTCTGGCGCCGGACGGTGAGCGCAGTGGCTTTTCCAACAGCATCACCATCTCGGAACCGATCCGTTGCACCCGGGTGGGGGATCAGGCGTACGCCAGCA
Source organism: uncultured Spirochaeta sp. (assembly GCA_913030605.1). Lineage (GTDB taxonomy): Bacteria > Spirochaetota > Spirochaetia > DSM-27196 > Alkalispirochaetaceae > Alkalispirochaeta. The sequence continues at coordinate 1,865 of CAJWEZ010000041.1, read as the reverse complement.
GTGGCACACCCGCGGACTGCGTGATCCTGGGAACGCGCGGTGCGATTCCCGTGCAGCCCGAGGTCGTCATTTCGGGGATCAACATCGGGCCCAACCTGGGATCTGATATCGTGTATTCCGGCACCTGTGCCGCCGCGCGGCAGGCGGCGTACCGGTCGATTCCGGGCATCGCGGCATCGCTCAACAGTTTTCATGCACCGTTCCACTTCGCGCCGCTGGCGCGGTTTCTCGCGGAGCACCTGGACGAGCTGCTGGCGCTGTGGAACGAGGATCACTTCATTAACGTGAACGCGCCGAATCTGGCGGAGTTCCGTGGCGCGGCGATCACCACCCCGGCGATGCGGCGCTACGACGACCAGCTGCTCCCGTTCGAACCGCCCCGCGGCGGAACGTACTATTTCGTCGACGGGAAACCCGCGGCCACGGAAATTGCGGCGGGAACCGACTGGCACGCCGTGGAGCACGGTCTGGTGTCGGTGAGTCCGGTCATGCTGGACCCGGTGAACCACGCGGTTGAGGCGCGGTACCGCGACCTTTCCTTTGTACAGGAGCGATGAAAGAAGGCATTCGGCTCTACCGGCAGAAGAAGTATCGCGAGGCGCTCGACGCCCTTCTGGCGGCGCAGATCGACACGGACGATCAGGCAACGCTGAGCTACTATCTCGGTCTGTGCTACACACACCTCGGTCAGCACGACGAGGCGCTGCTCTACCTTGAACAGGTGGTGAACTCGGAAATCGGGTTCCTGCACATCTACCAGAGTCGGATGATCATGGGCTATATCTACGCCGTGACCGGACGCTACCGGCTTGCGGAGTTCGAGCTCAACCGCCTTCTGGAGGACGGGTACGAGTCCGCCAAGGTCTACGCAGCCCTGGGGTACGCAGTCTACGCCCAGGGCAAGACTGCACCGGCGATCGCAAACCTCGAAAAAGCGCTGAAAATCGACCCGGACAACGCGAATGCCCTGAACTCCCTGGGTTTCATCCTGGCTGAGAACGCGATCCAACTGGATCTCGCCCGGCAGTACTGTGAAAGTGCGGTCCAGCGCTTTCCGCAAAACCCCGCGTACCTGGATTCGCTGGCACTGGTCTACCGGCGCCAGGGACACCTGCAACGCGCCAAGGAGCTGTACGAGCAGGCGGTGCGGCTGTCCCACGGTCGGCAGGAGATCGTCGCGCACTACAAGGAACTGCTCCGGGAGGCCGGGGTGGAAGTATGAAGCGCGTTGTGCCCCTGATCCTGGTGGTGCTGGCGGTACTTGCCGTCGGTACTCCGTTGGCAACGGCCCAGCAGATAGATCTCGACCAGGCGAACGCCCGGGAGGAGTTTCGCTTCGGCGTCCAGGCGTTTCACGCTGCGCGTTTCAACGACGCGATCGTGGCGTTCACCCGCGCCCTGGCGTATACCCCCGATGATCTGCGGGTGCGGGAGTGGCTCGGTCGCGCCTACGTTCGCAGCGGGCTCGAGGACGCTGCCATGGCCGAATGGCAGATCCTCGTCGATCAGCAGGCGGCCGGCGCCTACCTTATCTCGCGTCTGGACACGATGCGCTACCGTCGCGGCGTTATGCCCTTCGCCGATGAGGACCTGCGGCTCTCCCGTTCGCAGGTTCTGGAGGGGCAGCGCGGCGATGCCCGGCTCTTTCAGCGGCCCGCCGGGGTGGAGGCGGAACCGGGCGGCGACATCTTTGTGACCTCCCTGGGAACGCAGGAAATCCTGCGCATTACTCCCAACGGGCGGGTTCGTCAACGGCTGCGCGGAGGGCTCGAGGGACTGGATCAGCCGTTTGACGTAGTGCGACACGGCGATACGCTGTACGTCTCGGAGTTCGGCGGGGACCGGATCGCCGTTCTGTCACCAAA
>CAJWEZ010000040.1 GCA_913030605.1 uncultured Spirochaeta sp. | reverse complement strand
CCCATGTGGGACGAGGCGGACGGACGGTTTCGGGAGGCTCTGCTGCGACTGAACGCTCCGGGGTCGCTCGCCGGCTGCGCTGCGGTGAGCGTACCGGTTTCCGGCGACGGCGTCAGGAGTGGTGGGGTACAGGTCCTCGTCGACCGCGATCACGAAGCAACGCTCGTCCGGTTTCTGGAACGGTGGCAGGAGGTACGGTCGCAGGAGGAGCGGACGGGATAGCCGCGCGGGTCGCCTGGCGCGGACGAGCCACCTACGCGTCTGTCGGACGGGTTTGTTCGCGAATATCGGCGCGTGCGGACTGCGCCAGACGATAGGCTTCCGCCGCCACCCGCATGTCGGCTGCGGATGGATCCCCCGGGGCCCGGGCGGCGTTGAGGATGACCCGGGCCTTGCGGAGCGTGGCGTCGGGGTCGCCGGGAACGGGGGAAAGGTCCACACCGACGCGACCACCGGTGGCGACGGTTTCCCCATCGGGCCCGGAGGCGCTGTCGTACATGATCGGACTGCTGGCGTAGGGGCCCAGCGTCCGAGCGTGGGCGCGCTCGTGGGCCCTCACCTCGCGGTCCCGCATGCGCGCGTCATCCGATAGGCGGTACTCGGGGGACGTCGGGTCGACGCCGCTGTCGCCGGCGCGTGCACGGTCGGAGAGACTGAGATCGTAGGCCGAGTCGGCGCGGCCACGGGAAATCACCAGTACGGTTTCCCGACGCACCTCGCCGGCGGTGTCGCGTGAGGGAATGTTTGCGCCGACGCCGGAACGGATTCCGGTTCGACCCATGCCGTAGTCGTACACAACCCGCATCGTCTACAGTATACCGCATTCCATGAGGAGACGTCGCCGGTGATACCTACCACAGCAGACACATCATTCCGAGAGGCGGGCGCGACCCCCGGTTCGGCCGCCGTTTCGTCCACCTCCACCTTCACCGCCATCCGCGTTCGCGCGATGGTGGCTGCGGACCTCGCGCAATCGCGGAACCTCTGGGAACGAACCGAGCACATGGGTCTCAGTAGCGCCGACGCCCCGCGGGCACTGCGCCGGTTCCTGCGCCGAAACCGGCGTCTCAGCCGAATCGCCGTGACCGGGGCCGGCGGGGCCGGTGGTGGCGACGGCGGTAGCGGCCGCGTTGTCGGGACGGTCCTGGTGGGACACGATGGACGAAGGGGGTATCTGTACCACCTGGCCGTAGACCGCGGGTGGCGCGGCAACGGTATTGCCCGACGCCTCCTGGAATCGGCGGTGGCAGGTCTGGAGCGCGCCGGCATCGAGCGCTGCCACATCATGATCTTCAGTGACAACGCCGACGGAAAGAGCGCCTGGCGTCGTCTGGGATGGCGGGATCGCGATGATATCGCTGTCATGAGTCGCGATCTGGCGCCGGAGGGACGCCCGCGGTGATCGTCCTGATCGCCCAACACGTTCCGTTCGAGGGGCCCGGTATGATCGCTGATCTGCTGTCGGAGGCGGGACACCGGGTGATCGATGTTCCGCTGTACGATGGCGCGTCCCTCCCGCCACCGGAGACGGTAGAAGCGTACGTGTCCATGGGTGGGCCCATGAGCGTTCACGACGGCCGGCGATATCCGTGGCTCGTATCGGAACAGCGGCTGATGGCGGCGGTGCACGCGGCCGGTCGACCGGTCCTCGGTATCTGTCTCGGGGCGCAGCAGCTCGCCGTGGCCCTCGGCGGCGGCGTGGTCGCCTCACCGGAGCGCGAGATCGGCTGGTTCCCCGTGGAGTACACCGGGGCGTGGCTCGACGCCGTGGGAACGCCGCCGCCGGCGGCGGTGCTTCACTGGCACGGAGAGATGATCCGGCCGCCGGTGGGGACGCTGCCGGTGGGACAGACGCCGGGGTGCCCCGTTCAGGGGTTCTTTCTGCCCGATGCCGCGACGGTGGGTTTGCAGTTTCACCTCGAGATGGACGGTGCGACGGTGCGTCCGCTGGTCGATGCGTCGGCAGACGAACTCGCGGCCCACGCCGATGAACGCTTCGTGACCCCGGCGGAGGACCTGCTTGAAGGTGCCGCAGTTCACGCCACTGCAGCCCGCGGGCACCTTCGGGCGGTCCTTCGGCTGATCGGTCTGTAGCCCCCACCCCGGGGGGTGCCGGCTCCGGCCGCTCCGGTGTACACTGTGCCCATGCAGTACCAGTTTCTTGGCTCCACCGGGGTGCGCGTCTCCAGCCTGGGATTCGGCACGATGTCATTCGGCGGCGACGCCGACGAACAGACCTCCGCGCAGCTGTTTCATCGCTGCCGCGAGGCGGGGATCAACCTGTTCGATACCGCCAACGTCTATCAGAAGGGCCGCTCGGAGGAAATCCTCGGCAAGCTCATTCACGACTGCCGCAACGAGGTGGTGATCGCCAGCAAGGCGTACTTTCCCATGGGAGAGGGCCCCAACGACCGCGGGGCGTCCCGCTACCACATCATGCACTCCGTGGAAGGATCCCTGCGGAGACTGGGCACCGACCGCATCGACCTGTACTACGTTCACCGCTTCGACGACATGACCGCGATCGGCGATACCCTGACCACCCTCGATATCCTGGTGCGGCAGGGCAAGATCCTCTACCCGGCGGTGAGCAATTTCGCCGCCTGGCAGGTTGAGAAGATGCTCGGTGTCGCGGCCCGTCGGGAACTGGTGCCTCCCGTGGCGATTCAGCCCATGTACAACCTCGCGAAACGGCAGGCGGAGGTCGAGATCCTTCCGATGGCCCAGGCCAACTCCCTCGCCGTAATCCCGTACAGCCCCCTCGGTGGCGGGCTGCTGTCGGGGAAATACGGCCGCGCGGATCGGCCCTCGTCCGGTCGGCTCATGGACAACCGCATGTACCAGACGCGCTATGGTGACGATCGCGTGTACGAGGTCGCGGAACGGTTTCGGGAGCTGGCGGCAGAGTGGGGCCACCATCCCGTCTCACTGGCGGTCGCGTGGGTCGCCTCGCATCCCGCCGTTACAGCCCCGCTCATCGGCGCACGGTCGCTGACGCAGCTCGAACCGGCTCTGGCGGCCGCCGAGATTCAGCTGACCGCGGAACAGCGTGCCGAGGTGTCGGCGCTTTCGGAGGCGCCGCCGCCGGCGACCGATCGCAACGAGGAGAGCTCCGACAACAATTTCGGGGCGCGGTAGGCGCCCGCCGGGCCGCTCCCGGCACCGGCCGTCTGAGTTGCCGCCGCCGCAACCGATCTGCTACTATACGCGCCAATCAGCGAGGAGACATCATGAAGGCCGTTGAACTCAACAAAGTATTTGACGCAAAGGATTTCGAGGACCGCATCTACTCGATGTGGAAAGAGGGCGGCTTTTTCCGTCCCGCCGGTGACGGGGACAAGGATCCCTTTGTCATCGTTATCCCGCCACCGAATGTAACGGGCGTCCTCCACATGGGTCACGGCCTCAACAACAGCCTCCAGGACATCCTGATCCGCTACTGGCGCATGCAGGGCCGGCCCACGTTGTGGGTGCCGGGCACCGACCACGCCGGCATCGCCACGCAGAATGTGGTGGAGCGGAAGCTGCTTGCGGAAGGTACGAGCCGCGAGGAGCTGGGCCGCGAGAAGTTTGTGGAACGAACCTGGCAGGTCAAGGAAGACCACCATTCAACGATCACGCGGCAACTCGAGAAGATCGGTGCCAGCTGCGACTGGGATCACGAACGGTTCACCCTTGACGAGGGGCTGAGCAACGCAGTGAAGGAAGTGTTCGTGACCCTGTACGAGCGCGACCTGATCTATCGTGGCGAATACCTGATCAACTGGTGTCCGAGCTGCGGAACCGCCCTCTCCGACGACGAGGTGGAGCACAGCGAGGTGCACGGTCACATCTGGCACCTGCGCTATCCGCTGGCGGACGGCGACGGATGGATCGAGGTTGCCACTACGCGGCCGGAGACGATGCTCGGGGACACCGCGGTGGCGGTGCACCCGGAGGATGAACGATACACCCACCTGATCGGGAAATCGGTGCGGCTCCCGCTTGCCGATCGTGTCATCCCGATCGTGGCGGACAGCTACGTGGATCGCGAGTTCGGTAGCGGCGCCGTGAAGATCACACCGGCCCACGATCCCAACGACTGGGAGATCGGCGAACGCCACGATCTCGAGCGCATCAACATTCTGACCGCCGAGGCGCGTCTGAACGACACCGTTCCGGAGGCCTACCGCGGCCTGGACGTGGCCACCGCTCGCACCGCCGTTGTGGCGGATCTGGAAGCGGGCGGCTTCCTCGTGCGTGTGGAGGATCACGTGCACCAGGTGGGGCACTGCTACCGCTGCAACACCGTGGTGGAGCCGTGGATCAGCACGCAGTGGTTCGTGCGCATGAAGCCGCTGGCGGAGAAGGCGCTGGCAGCGTGGCGCAACGGCGAGATCCGCTTCTATCCCCGCCACTGGGAGAACACCTACACCCACTGGCTCGAGAACATCCGCGACTGGTGCATCAGCCGACAGCTGTGGTGGGGCCACCGGATTCCGGTGTGGTACGACGACGAGACGGGTGAGATGATCGTCAGCCGAACCGATCCCACGGAGGATCCGGCCTATGCCGGACGTTCGCTGCGCCAGGACCCCGACGTCCTCGATACCTGGTTTTCGAGCTGGCTCTGGCCGTTCAGCACCCTGGGATGGCCGGAACAGACGGCGGATCTGGAGCGCTTCTATCCCACCACCACGCTGGTGACCGCCTACGACATCATCTTCTTCTGGGTCTCGCGCATGATCATGGCGGGGCTGGAGTTCATGGGCGAGGTGCCGTTCCGCGACATCTACATCACCGGGCTGGTCCGCGACATCCAGGGGCGCAAGATGTCCAAGAGCCTGGGAAACGGCATCGACCCGCTGGAGATCGTGGACAAGTACGGCGCCGACAGCCACAAGTTCACCCTGGCGTATCTGAGCGTGCAGGGATCGGACGTCCCGATCGCGCCGGACAGTTTTCAGCTCGGCAGCAAGTTTGCCAACAAGATCTGGAACGCTACGCGGTTCCTGCTCATGAACCTGGACGGCCGCACGCTCGTTCCATTCGAACGGATTGAACTCAGAGACGTTGATCGCTGGATCTATTTCCGTCTGAACGAGGCCGTGAAAACGGTGGCCGCGGGCATGGCAAACTACCGCATGGATGAGGCATCGCGGGCGGTGTACGAGTTTTTCTGGAACGAGTTCTGCGACTGGTACATCGAGGTCTCCAAGCTCGGGCTGTACTCCGACGACGAGGCAGAGAAGGACCGCGGTGCGTCGATGGTGCTCTACGTTCTGGAAGAGGCACTGCGGCTCATGCACCCCTTCATGAGTTTTATTTCGGAAGAGATCTGGCAGAAGCTGCCGGGGGAGATCGAACCCGCGGACGGCTCCGGTCGCGCCGACGCGCTCATCGCGGGGCGCTACCCGCAGGTTCACGCCGCCCGGGAGGACGAGACCGCCCGCGCCGCCGCCGCCGGTTTTGCGGCGGTACAGGAACTGGTGCGTGGTGTCCGCACGATTCGCAGCGAGTTCACCATTCCCCCGACGCGGACGTTCGATGTCTACGTGCGGGTGGCCGATGACCGACGCGACCTGGTTGCGTTCTTCGAGCGAAACGGTCACCACGTGACCGCGCTGGCGGGGCTGTCCGCCCTGGAGTTCGGTTCCGACGACAGTCGACGGGCCGATTCGGTCCCGGTGGTCGGCAGCGGCTTTGAGGCGTACCTCTACGTGCGCGACCTGATCGACGTTGACGAGCAGGTTCAGCGCCTGCAGAAGAACGTCGCCAAGATCGAGAAGGGACTGTCGCAGGCGGAACGCAAGCTCGCCAACGAGGGCTTCCTTGCCAAGGCGAAGCCGGAGGTCGTGGAGGCGGAACGTGCCAAGGCCGCAGATCTCCGCGACCAGCTGGAGCGGACGCGGACGATTCTGTCCGAACTGGGCAGCGCGTAGTCAGTCGCGCCGCTCCACGCGTCGGAGCAGGCGCTGTCCCACGGGTCGACGCGGGCGCCGTTTCCCGCGCCGCCGCGCCTATTCGCGGTCGCGGCGGTTGCGGTTCTTCCTGCTCAGGGACCCCCCGCCGAACCCGGCGATCACGGCCATGTAGAAGCCCAGATCGTACCAGAACCCGGTATTGTTCACCTCGTAGATCGATCGCTCCGGATTGAACGCTGAAATGATCAGCGAGATTGGGGCGATCCACCCGTGCCAGATTCCCCACACGAAGTTCGCCGGTGCCTCCGGCGTGTTGCGCCCGTCACCAGGCACACACCCCGTGAGCGTCACTGCCACCACCACCACTATCAGCGCCACGCGGAACCGGGTTTGTTTCATGGAGAGAGTGTAGCAGATAATTGTATACAGGAGATTGTTGCAGCCGACCACGCATGTCGTGACACCGACGGTATTTCCCGCCCGGGGCTTCGGTTTTCGAGAGCATCTCCCGACCCCACCGGGAGATACGGGCGATTCTGCAACACGTTCCTGTATACTGCCCCCACGACGCACCGGACGCGGAAACTTGACAGATCAAGTCAGGTAGCGTACTGTACCGTACAGTACGGTTGCATGGAGGTACCTGTGGCAGGAGCAGACCGACGCGATTCCGGCGTGTACGCCGTCGTGTTCACCTTTCTTTTGACGTTCGCGATTGTCACCGTGGTGTCGGCGACGTACGCCGCCACGCGGACGCTCGAGGAGCGGAACGAAACCCGTTTGCGTCAGATGGCGGTACTTCGGGCTCTGGGGGTTCCGGTACCGGCGGGGGCTGGATATGGAGAGGTCGCCCGGGCGTACGACGCGATCCGTGCGGACGATGGCTACCGGTTTCACGGTGCCGCCGGCGAGGTCGTGGGGAGAACGTTCCGCGGTCCCGGCGTGTGGGGTGAGATCCATGGGGTTCTCGGCGTGCAAACCAACGACCTCCGGATCACCGGCGTGGAGATTCTTCGGCACAGCGAGACGCCCGGTCTCGGCGGACGGATCGCCTCGCAGTGGTTTCTGGAACAGTTTCGTGGCGAGCGTATTCACGCCGGGGGAATAACCGTGGCGATCCGGGGGCCGGGCAACCGGGATCCGGAGGACGGCACGGTCGATGGAATCGCCGGTGCCACGGGGACGACACGGGCGTTCGACCGAATTCTGCAACGCGAGCTTTCCGGCCTCATCGGTTCCGTCACCGGGGAGGAGGGATGAGCGGAAAGCGGGACAGGATTCTGGAGTCCGCGGAGCGGGAGTTCCTGCTCCACGGATTCGACGGGACGTCGATCGACCGGATCGTCAGGGAGGTTGGCGGATCCAAGAGCACGGTCTACGCCCACTTTTCCGACAAGTCCGTGCTCTTTGCGGAGGTTCTTGCCGCCGTTCGGACGCAGCTCGACTTCCGGCTTCCTCACCATCTCGGCGAGGAGACGTCGTCGGCGGAGGAGCGTCTGCGCCTGGCTCTGGTGGAACTGCTGAGTGTTCTGTACCGTGAACGTGCCGTCCACCTGATTCGCCTCCTCACCGCGGAAGGCCACCGCTTTCCGGAGGTGGTGCGGCAGTTCTGGGCAGAGGGACCGGCGGTCGCGACCGAAGTGCTCGCCGAACGGATCGGCGAGCTGTGCCGGGAGCGCGGGACGTCCTCCGATTCTGTCAGGTCGATCGCCGAACGCGCGGTCGCGGCGGCTACAGGAGGGCGGTACCTGCAGGTTCTTCTGGGACTTGGGCCGATCCCGACGGCGGACGAAATCGCCGCCCTCGCCGGGGAGTGTCTGGAGCTGGTCGCGAACGCGCTGTGAACGCCGCAGGCACACCCCGCGCCACTGCAGGACACACGGCGACGACGCCGGTCGGGGTTCCGGCTCCTGCCTCGACTACGACCCTGGTCGGGATTCCGGCTCCCGCCCCGACTACGACCCTGGCCGGGATTCCGGCTCCCGCCTCGACCACGACACTGGTCGGGGCTCCGGCTCCCGCCTCGACTACGACCCTGGCCGGGGCTCCGGTTGTCGCTCCGGGAGTTGGGCGGCGCGTTCCCGTCGCACCTGCGCCCCACCCAGGAACGGACGGTCGTGCGTTTCCTTGATCCACAGCGAGGTATGCAGCAGTATCTCGGCGTACACCCGCATCAGCATCAGAAACAGGACCGCCGATGCCAGCACACCGTAGACGATGAGCCGCCGTCCCGCGGTCCGCACCAGGAAACCCGCCAGCCAGGACGCAACCTGCCAGAGTGTCGCCGCCCCAAGCACCGGAAGCACCGAACTCCTGAGTCGCAGCGGGACCCCGGAGGCGAGGCGTATCATGCTCCAGACCACCACCGACAGCACGATCGTCGAACTCCCGACGGTGGCAAGGCGCACGAGGGCCGTGGGCATCGTCAGGTACGGTGCCACGATCCGTGACACCAGGTTAAACAGCGCGGTCGCGTAGAGCAGCAGGAGAAACACGGCGCTGACCGCCACGGCGCGGGCACGACCGCGGGCGGGAGACACCTGCATGTCGAACGCCGCCCGGACCACCCGATGAACGTCGAAAAATAGCTGGTGAACGGACCACAGAAACACCGCGACGCTGAGTATGGACAGGGAGCCGGGGCTCGACGCAAGGCGGTCCATGCTCGTGACGATCGATGCCTGTGCCGACGCGGGAAGCGCGCCAAGAAACTGATCCTCCAGCAGCGCCCGTACGTCCGGGGTCAGGGCGATACTTCCCGCGACGCTGAGCAGAAACAGCAGTGGTACGGTGGCGAAGAGGGCGGAGAAGCTGAGCCCCTTGGCAAGGAGAGGGCCGTGGATGTCGATGTAGTGGCGGAAGACGCGACGCACGCGCTGCGCGAAGGATGTCACAGATCGATTGTCGGCGCTTCCGCCACCGGGATGCAAGGGGGGCCGGTTCCGACCGCTATACAAACAGGTTCAGACCCGCGTGCTCGGTCGCCTCGAGGTAGTTGGCGACGCCGCCGATCTCAACGCCATCGATGAGTTCCTCGCGCTGGACGCCCATGACATCCATGGACATCTGGCACGCCACGAGGCGCACGCCGGCGTCGACGGCGTTGGCGAGCATCGCATCGATCGAGTCGACGTTCCGGCGTTTCATGCGCGCCTTCATCATTGCCGCGCCGACGCCTCCGAAGTTCATCCTGCTGAGTCTGAGTTCCTGCGGGTTGTCCGGGAGCATCCATCCGAAGAGACGGGAACCCAGGTCTTTTCTTACCCGCGGGCTGCGGTCCTTCTTGATAATGGACAGTCCCCAGAACGTGAAGAACAGGGTCACGTCCTTGCCGGCGGCGCCGTTGGCGATCACCAGACTGGCCAGGGCGCGGTCCAGATCATCGGAGAACACCACCAGCGACGCACCGTTCCGCGCCGATCCCGCGTCGGCCGGGGACCTCGTCGGCTGGGGGCCCGCTTTCTCGACGGTAGCGGTGATCGTTCCGCCGTCGCGGTCGAGACTCACCAGTCGGTGGCCGGTCATCGTGCACCAGCTCTCCACGTCCCGGGCAAACCCCGGATCGGTGGCCGTTTCCACGAGCCGCTGACCCGGTTCCAGACCGTCGATCGATTTCTTCAGCTTCATGATCGGTCCGGGGCACTGCAGCCCCCGGGCATCCACCTTGAGCTCCTCGGTGGCCACCGTGGTCGTCGCCGGCCCGATACCCGCCTCTGCCACTGCGCTCTCCGCAGACGCAGCACGGGGGTGGTCCACGTCGGTCTGGTAGATGTTGTCGTCCTTGCCGATGTAGTCGCCGGCGTAGATATCCTCGTTGCTCTGTTTCTCCGTGGCGGTCTCGAACGTCTTGTACCCGCCGGAGAGGTTGAACACGTCGGTGAAGCCGTGCTGCACCAGAATGCGCTCGGCGTGGTACGCCCGGAGCCCGACACCGCAGAAGACGACAACCGTTCGGTTGCGGTCCACCTCATCAAGCCGGTCCCGGAGCTCGTAGAGCGGAATGTTCACCGCGCCCTCGATCGATCCGATTTCGAACTCGTCCGGGGTACGGACGTCGACGAGCATGATGTCGGCGAGATCGCAGCCCATCACCTGGTGCCACTGGATATGGCGGCTCCGTCCGCGGATCACGTTCTCCGCTACAAACCCGGCGATATTGACCGGATCCTTGGCGGACGAATAGGGCGGGGCGTAGGCGTGTTCGATCTCCATGAGGTCCCAGATCGTGCCGCCGCGGCGGATCACGGTGGCCATCAGATCGATCCGCTTGTCGACCCCCTCGTAGCCGACGATCTGCGCGCCCAGCAGGCGGCCGTCCTCAGGAGCGAAGATCGTCTTGATGCTCATGGCCATGGCGCCGGGGTAGTAGCCGGCGTGGGAACTCGAGTGGGTGATGATCGTCCGAAACGGCACACCGGCGCGCTCCAGCGATTTTTCACTGGCGCCGGTGGTGGCAACGGTGATGTCGAACACTTTTGCCACCGCCGTCTGGATCGACCCCTGGTAGGACTGCTGGTTGCCAAAGGCGATGTTGTTGGCGACGATGCGGCCCTGCTTGTTCGCGGGACCGGCGAGGTAGGTGATCGTCGGGGCACCGGTGATCGGGTTGGGATACTCGATCGCGTCACCACAGGCGTAGATGTTCGGATCGGTTGTCTGCAGGTACTCGTTGACACGGATTCCGCCGGTCTCTCCCACCTCCAGGTCCGCCTCCCTGGCGAGCCGGTTCTCGGGGCGAACTCCGATCGACAGAATGACCATATCGGCGGTGATCGTGCGCCCGCTTTTGAGACGAATATCGATGTGCCCGTCGTGGCGGTCGAAACTGGCGACACCGTCGCGGAGATAGAACTCCACATCCTTGGTCTTCAGGTGCTGGTGCACCATGGCGGCCATCTCGAAGTCGACGACGTTCATGACCTGCTGTGCCATCTCCACAATCGTGACGAATACACCGCGATCGTGGAGGTTCTCTGCCATTTCCAGCCCGATGAACCCGGCCCCGACGATCACGGCGCGCTTTGGCCGGCGTTCGTCGACGAAGCTCTTGATCGCGTCGGTTTCGGCGACGCTGCGCAGCGTAAAGATTCCCTCGGAGTTGATGCCGGGAATCGGTGGCTTGAACGGTTCGGCCCCCGGAGAGAGGACCAGTTTGTCGTAGGTTTCAGTGTATTCCGCATCGTCGCCAGCGTCGCCAGCGTCGATACGGCGTACGCGGATCTCTTTCCGGTCGCGGTCGATGCCGACGACCTCCTGCCGCGTTCGGACTTCCAGACGGTAGTTGTTGTAGAAGCTCTCCGGCGTCTGCACGAACAGTCGTTCGCGCTCCTCGATGACGCCGCCGATGTAGTAGGGCAGGCCGCAGTTCGCATAGCTGATGTGGTCGCCGCGTTCAAAGATGACGATTTCGGCGTCTTCGTGAATGCGACGGAGACGGGCTGCGGTAGTCGCGCCACCGGCGACGCCGCCGACGATGAGAATTTTCATGAGTCCCTCCGATTGGATGGTGATAGGGGCAGCGTATCGTCGGATTTATAGGTATGGCAATATCTATATAAAAATATTTTTATGCACCGTGACGGCCCGAAGGTCGCGCCGCGGCACCCTTTCCTTCACGGTCGCGCGCCCGACTGCCGCCGTCGATTTGTTGCCACCGCGTACCCCCCGTGGTATCATGCCGCCACATGACCCGACACACACTGCCGGGCTTCCGCCATGCGTTCGCCCTGGTTTTACTACTGACGGCTGTGGCACTTGCGGGTGCCCAGGATAACTACCAGAAGACGTATCCGCTTCGGTCGCCGGAGTACGAGGCGTTGCGGACGCTCTACATCGAGCAGGGCATCGCGCTTCCCTTCAGCTCGGGACCGTTTCCGGAAGCGGAGATTCGCGCGGCGATGGACCGTCTGGACATCGGAGCGCTGTCGGACGCCGGGCGGAACACCTTCGACTGGTTGCAGGCGCGGCTGGCACCGCGGGAAGATTACCGCGAGGAAGGCGGCCGGTTCCGGTTTGCCCTGGACCCCGAGGTCTCCCTGGAGACCTACCTCCACACCGACGCCGACAATCCGATCTGGGAGTACCGCTACGAAGACCGCGAGCCCCTCGTGCGTCTGCCGTTCGAGGCGTGGGTGGGCAGTGGGGCCTACGGGATTTTCGATCTCGCCCTCATGAAGAACATTCCGGACTTCAGCCTCTACCCCACCTACAGCTCCGAGGCACAGTACACCTTCGATTCCAACGGTGATTTCGGGTTCACCACGGAAGAAGAGGACCCCTGGTCCAACCTCCCGGTCAACCCCAACACGATCGACGTGCAGTTTCCCCACCGCGCGTTCCTCTCGGTCGGTGGCGACCGCTGGAATGCACAGGTGGGCCGTGACATCATCGACTGGGGCAACGGCCGCACCGGAAACCTCTACATATCCGACAACACCGACTGGCACGACGCGATGCAGCTGTCGACGTTCTGGGACCGGTTCAAGTTCTCGTGGATCTGGGTGAGTCTGGACGGACATCTCGTGGACAGCGAACGCGAGTTCACCTCCTACGAAGTCGGGTGGGACACCGACGGCGACGGCGTGGTGGACAGCTTTGTGGCCCCCGGCGATCCGGGCTTTGTCGACGCCGATGGCGATGCCACCAACAACGAGCTGATTCGCGCCTACGACGCGGATGTGGAGAAAAAGAACCTGATCGCCCAGCGCTGGGAGCTGCGCCTCTGGGACCGTCTGGGACTCGCCTACACCGAGGGGATCATCTTCGGTCGCGACACGGTGGAACTGCGGCACCTCAACCCGCTGTACCACTACCACAACCTGTACACCAACACGCAGAATATCGGAAACGCGCACCGCAGCTTCGAGTTCGACTTCGCCGTGAGACCCGGGCTCAGCCTCTACGGGGTGATCAGTCCCGACCAGTGGTCCAGCCCCCTCGAACCGGGCACCAACATCGAGGAAGAGCCCAACGCGGTTGCGTACCTCGCCGGCCTCGACTATCGCAAACCGGTGGGGGAGGGCTACCTGCACGGGACGCTGGAAGGGGTGTACAGCTCCCCGTGGATGTACATTCACAACAGCCCCCTCACCAGTATCACCCAGCGCCGCTTCGTCATGGCGGAGCACGGCGACCAGCGGACCCAGATCTGGATCGATCGACCGATCGGACACTACGGCGGCAACGACTTCGCGCTGATCTGGTTCGACGTCTCCTACGGCAAGGCGGGCCGCTACCGCTACGGGTTCAACACGTACTACGAGGGTGACGGATCGGTGCCGATCAACGCGCTGCTCCAGAGCAAGGTCACCGACGGGTTGCGCGACGTCCTCACGGAAGAGGAGGCGAAGCTCACCGCCCCGTCCGACGGCTACGTTACCGCCGACGGCACGGAACGGTCGGCGCAGTGGCGCACCGCCGCCAGCGTCTACGGCGAGATCTGGCCGTGGTTTTTCGAGCACTTCAATTCTGCGGACAGCACCAGGACACTTCGGGTCAGCAGCGAACTCGCCGCGCAGTGGACGCGGAACCGGCTGCATCTTCCCTCGGACTGGGCGTTCGACCTCCAGTGGGTCGTGTCCGCCACGATCGGATTCTGAATCCCATGAAAATCGCAATCGTATTCGAGATCTTCTACCCGACTGTGAACGGCATCATCACCTCGTCGGTCAACCTCGCGGAAAACCTCATGGAACAGGGCCACGAGGTTGTGTTTTTTGCCCCGGCGTGGAGCGAGTACGACGAACCGATGGTCAACGGCCGAATCCCGGTTCGCTATTTCAAGAGCTGGTACAACTGGGCGTATCCCGGCATGCGGAACGTTCTCCCCTGGAACCGTTCGGTGGAGATCGAACTCCGCCGTCAGGGAATAGACGTGGTCCACATCACCGGCCCGTGGCTCCTGACGTGGGCAACGATTCGCGCCGCCGGCAGACTGGGGATTCCCGTGGTGCATACGTTCCACACGATGCTCCATGAGCCGAGCTACATCATCTACATGTTCAGGACCTCTCTCATGGTCCCGGTGATCCAGGCGATCGCGTGGTCGTACTACGGCCTCTACGTGCGACGCAGCCGCATCAATACCGGTCCCAGCCGCATGGTGTGCAACCAGCTGAAGGCCCACTTCCCCGAGGCCGACGTCCGTTTCGTCTCCAACGGCGTGGACGTCGATCGTTTCCGGACGTTCGCCACGGTGGAGGAGTTGCGGGAGCGCTTCCCGCAACACAACGACCGAACCTTCATCTTCGTCGGGCGCCTCGGCCAGGAGAAGTCGGTGGACGAACTGATCGACGCCATGGCTCTGGTGGCGGAACGGGACCCGGAGGCGCGGCTCCTCATCGTCGGCGACGGTCCCTCCACACGACGCTACCAGGCCCAGGTGCATCGCCTCGGTCTGAATTCCCGGGTTTTTCTCCTTGGTCGAATTCGTCACGCGGATCTGCTGGCGAGTGGGTTGATTCACCATTCCCTCGCCTTTGTGACCGCCAGCACCACGGAGAATCAGCCGATGACGGTGATCGAATCGATCTGCTGCAACGTGCCGGCGATCGTACCGGACGTTCCCGGGATCACCGAGCTCGTGGAGGACAACGGGATTCGCTTCTCACCCCACGATGTGGAGAGTCTCGCCGAGGCGATGGTATCGCTTTCCACGGATGCGGCCCTGCGGGAACGCTGCGTGCACGCCACCGACGCCATGATCCAGCGCTTTGACGGCCGCAACGTCGCACAGCGGTTCGCCGGGGTCTACGCCGACGCCGTCGGTGCGTCGAACGACTTGTCAGAATAGAAAGAACTCCGTACACTTTCCGGCATTCACCCACCAGCTGTACGTCGTGTGGACTGTCCCACGAAAGAGGTCTCTGAATGCCCACTGCATATCATCTGGGCGTGGACATCGGTTCCACGACCGTCAAGGTTGCCCTGGTAGACGCCGTCACCGGGGAGGTGGTGTACCACCGGTACCGACGACACGGCGCCCGACAGCGCGAGACGGCGGTCGGTCTCCTGCGGGACCTGTCGGCGGCGGTTCCGGGGATCACGGCGCGCGGGTGCTTCACCGGCAGCGGTGGCCGTGACCTGGCCGAGCGCGTCGGACTCGGCCACGTCCAGGAGGTCGTCGCCAACAGCGTCGCCGTGCAGCGCTTTCACGCCTCCGCCCGCGTCGCGATCGAGCTCGGCGGCCAGGACGCCAAGGTCATTTTCTTTCACCCGGATCCCCACACCGGTGAACTTCAGGCTTCGGACATGCGTATGAACGGAAGCTGTGCCGGCGGTACCGGCGCCTTTATCGATGAGGTTGCCACGCTGCTGCAGGTCCCGGTCGAACGGTTTGACGATCTGGCGGCGGAGGGAACGCGGGTGCACCAGATCAGCGGCCGGTGTGGTGTCTTTGCCAAGACCGACATTCAGCCGTTGCTGAACCAGGGGGTTCCCCGGTCCGATCTGGCGCTCTCCACGTTCCACGCGGTTGCGCGGCAGACGATCGGCGGACTGGCCCAGGGGCTGCGAATCACGCCGCCGGTGGTGTTTCAGGGCGGTCCGCTCACCTTCAACCACACCCTGTTGCGCGTATTCGCCGAGCGGCTCGATCTGGCGGCGGATCAGGTGATCCGGCCACGACAGCCGGAGGTTTTCGTGGCCCACGGCGCGGCGCTGGCCGTTCCCCTGGTGTTTCCGGACACGCCGGAGCTTCCCGTCTCCGAGATCGCGGCGCGGCTGGAGGCGGCGGTTTCGGTTCCGTCCGCGCCGGCGGCGGAGAGCGGGGGGCACGGCAATGGTCCGCTCTTTGCGACCCCCGAGGAGCGCGCGGCGTTCGAGGAGCGGCACCGGCGGCCGGCATGGACGCGCGCCACGTTCCCGCCGGGAACCTCCGTCCCGGTATGGATCGGGATCGACGCGGGGTCCACGACGACCAAACTGGTCCTGCTGGACGATACCGGAAGGCTGCTGGATGCGGCGTACTCCCACAACCGCGGCGAACCCCTGCGTACCGGCGCGCGTCTCCTCGGGGAGATCCTGGAACGCTATCTCGCCGAGGGTGTCGATATCGAGATCCGGGGCCTGGGAACCACCGGCTACGGCGAACGTCTCTTTGCGGCGGCGTTCCACGCCGATTTCCATACGGTGGAGACGGTGGCGCACGCCCACGCGGCGCTGCAGGAGGCGCCGGACGCGGGGTTCATCCTCGATATCGGCGGCCAGGACATGAAGGCGATCACCGTCACCGACGGGATCGTGACAGGGATCAGCCTGAACGAGGCGTGTTCCGCCGGGTGCGGCTCCTTTCTGGAAAACTTTGCCGCCAACCTCCAGGTTCCGGTTGAGCGAATCGCACCCATGGCGTTCGCGTCCGCGGTCCCCAGTCAGCTCGGGTCGCGGTGCACCGTCTTTATGAACTCCTCGATCATCACGGAGCAGAAGAACGGCAAGCAGCCTGAGGACATCCTCGCGGGGCTGTGCCGGTCGATCGTGGAGAACGTGTTCACCAAGGTGGTGCGGGTACCGAACTTCAGCGCCCTCGGCGACACGGTGGTGGTGCAGGGCGGCACCTTCGAGAACGATGCGGTACTCCGGGCGCTGGAAGAGTACACGGGCCGTCGCGTGGTCCGCGCCTCGTTTCCGGGGCTGATGGGAGCGATCGGTGTGGCGCGCCTGACGCAGGAATCGCGCCGCCGGTCGCAGGACGCGCTCGTTGCCGGGGGCGACAGCGATGGGGCCAGCCGCTTCGGTGGTCTCGCGGAGCTCGCGCGATTCGATTTCGATCAGGAAAGCGGTGTTGTGTGCCCCTTCTGTTCCAACGCCTGCAGCCGGACCGTTGTCCGGTTCACGGACGGATCGAGCTACGTGACCGGCAACCGCTGCGAGCGGGGAGAGGTGCTGGAGCGGCCGCGCGACGCCGCCGGCGCCTCCCGACTCCGGGAGATCGCGCGGCGTCGCGGGGCGGTGCCAAACCTGCTGGCGGAACGGGAGCGGCTGTTTACCGGCCCCGTAACGGTGGAACCGGTGCGCCCCGCCGATGACGGCGCGGGCACCCGCATTGGAATCCCCCTGGCGTTGGAGTTCTGGCACAGTCTGCCGTTCTGGCGGGCGTTCTGGACGGCCCTCGGGCTCACGGTGGTGGTATCGGCTCCCAGCACCCAGGAGCGGTTCGAGGAGGGACTTCCGTCGGTTCCGTCGGACACGGTCTGCTTCCCCGCCAAGCTGGCCCACGGGCATCTGCTTGACCTGGTGGAGCAGGGTGTGGACCGGATCTTCATGCCCATGATCAACCGCATGCCGCCGGAAAACCCCGGCACCCGCAGCGACCACGTCTGCGCCGTGGTGAAGGGGTATCCCATGGTGCTGGACGTGAGCGATGAACCGCTCCGCCGTCACGGGATCCCGCTGGATCGGCCGATCTTTCACTGGGTGGATCACCGCGCGCGGCGGCGGCAGATCGTCGACTGGGTATCCCGGGAGTTCGGCGTGTCCCGCCGCGACGTGGACCTGGCGATCCGTCGCGCCGACGAGGTTCAGTCGGCGGTGGAGTCCAGGTTGCAGGCGCGAGGAGCCGAGGTTCTGCGCTCGCTGGAGGGGACCGACCGGTTCGCGGTGGTGCTTGCGGGGCGCCCCTACCACACCGATCGTCTCGTAAACCACGATCTGGCGGCGGTGTTCGTGGACCACGGCATTCCGGTTCTCAGCGTGGACAGCCTGCCGGGGCTCCATGGGACGGACCTCAGTCGCACCCGCGTCGAACTCACCGTCAATTTTCACGTCCGGATGTTTGCCGCGGCGCTTCAGGTCGCCTCTCACCCGAATCTGGAACTCGTTCAGATGGTGAGCTTCGGCTGCGGTCACGACGCGATCATCAGCGACGAAGTGGTGCGTCTGATCGAACAGAGTTCCGCGAAGACCGCGCTCACCCTCAAGCTCGACGAGACCGACGCCCGGGGCCCACTGGCGATCCGCATCCGGTCCTTTGTGGAGACGGTCCGCAGCCGTCGCGGGCGGCTCGCGCATTCTGAGGCCGCGTCTCCGCCGTCGGAGCCGCACGTGCTGCCGCCACCCTACCAGGTCAAGTACACGCGCCGCGACCGGCGTGAGAAGGTGATCATGGCGCCGAACGTCAGTCGCGCGTTCGCCCAGGTGGTGAGCGCGGCGATCCGCCGGGAGGGGTACCGTATCGAACCGCTGCCGATGGCGGACCGCCGGGCGATCGAACTCGGAAAGCGCTACGTGCACAACGACATCTGTTTCCCCGCGCAGGTGAACGTGGGTGAGATGCTTCGGGCCCTGGAGTCCGGCGGTGTGTCTCCGGAGGAGGCGGTCTGCGGGCTCGCCAAGAGCCAGTGCGATTGTCGCCTGGCGCACTACGCGAGCCTCGCGCGGCGTGCGCTCGACGACGCCGGATACGCCCAGGTGCCGATCATTACCACGGACATCGACACAAAGGACATGCACCCCGGCTTTTCCCTGGGGCCGTTGTTTCAGTTGCGCATGCTGTGGGGACTGGCGATGATCGACGCGCTGGAGGCGTTGCGCCTGCGGCTGCGTCCATACGAACGCGAGACGGGCACGGTGGACCGCGTCTTCGAGGAGGGCATCGATGCGGTGGCCGAGGGACTGGAGACGACGATCTCGCGTGCCTTTGCCGCCTACGAACGCACCGTGGCTGCCCTCTCGTCGGTGCCGCTCAGTCACGGCCCCCGGCGCCCGCAGGTGTTCGTGATCGGCGAGTTCCTCCTCAACTTCCACCCGACGAGCAACTTCGAGATTGTGCGGTATCTGGAAGCCAACGGCATGGAAGTCCTTCTGCCGAACATCCTCGACTCGTTCCGCCGGGACTTCATGCGCATGAAGACCGAACGGAAGGAGTTCTACGTGCGCTATCCCTTCCTCGATGGTGCCCTGGCATCGGTCAGCGACGCCCTCTTCGATCACGTGCTGGACCGCGTGCACCGCGTGGCGCGGCGGAACCCCCACTTCGAGGCGCCGTCGCCGCTGCCGGAGGTCGCGCGCCTCTCCGAGGATATCGTGCACCATACCTTCACCTCCGGCGAAGGATGGATGATCGCCGGCGAGATTCTGCACCACGCCGCCCATGGCGTTCGGTCATTCCTGATCCTGCAGCCGTTCGGCTGCCTCCCCAACCACGTCACCGGCCGCGGGCTGGTGAAGCGGCTCAAGGAAGCGCACCCGGAGGCGCAGATCCTCAGTCTCGACTACGATCCCGACACGAGTTTCGCGAACGTCGAGAACCGGTTGCAGATGCTGATCCTGAACGCGCGTCTGCGGACCGGCGGCCCCGGCACTGCGGTGGCCTCGGTGGGTGCGGAGCTCGTCCCGGGAGGCTCACGCCGTGCCGCGGTTGCCGCCACCGGGGGTGATCGCTACACTGAAACGCATGAAAGCAGCAATCTTTGACCTCGACGGTGTGGTCGTTTACACCGACGCCTACCACTATCGCGCCTGGAAGCAGCTTGCCGACGAGCAGGGGTGGGCGTTCGACGAGTCGCTCAACGACAACCTTCGCGGAGTGTCGCGCATGGCGTCGCTGCAGATCATCCTTGACCACAACGGGATCGATCTCCCGGAGAAGGACAAGGAACGGCTGGCAACGGAGAAGAACGAGTACTACAAGACGCTTCTGCAGTCGATCGATGAATCGGCGCTGGTGGACGGCGCGGTCCCCTTCATCCGGGCGTTGAAGGAACAGGGACTCCTGATCGGCCTGGGGTCGAGTAGCCGGAACGCCCAGATGGTTATCGACAAACTGGGTATCGCGACGCTCTTCGATGCCGTGGTGACGGGACACGATATTTCGCGGTCCAAGCCGGATCCGCAGATCTTCCTCATGGGGGCCGAGAAGCTCGGCGTGGCGCCCGCGGACTGTGCCGTGTTTGAGGATGCAGCCAGCGGCGTTGAGGCGGCCCTTGCCGGTGGCATGACCGCCGTGGGATTTGGTCCCAGCGAAGGCCTCGACGGTGCCCACGTCCGGATCCGCGCCTACAGCGAGCTGGATCCGGCCACGTTTGCGGCGCGGTAGTACGGTGCAGTCGGTGGATACGATCCGCGCGCTCGTTGAGCGCCAGCGACAGGCCCACTATGCCGGCGCCACCCGCCCGCTCGCCGCCCGCAGGGCACTCTTGGATACGTTGCGGCGCGCGATCGTCGAGATGGAGCCGGAGATTCACGCCGCCCTGTGGGAGGACCTCCACAAGGGCGCCTTCGAGGCGTACACAAGCGAGATCGCGCTGGTGTACGAGGAAATCAGGACGGCACGCCGCCACCTTCGCCGGTGGAGCCGGCCGCGACGGGTTTCGACGCCGATCGTTCACGCGCCCGCCTCGAGCCGGATCGTGTACCGTCCCCTGGGCGTATCGGCGATCCTGAGTCCGTGGAATTATCCCTTTCAGCTCGCCATGGCGCCGCTGGTGGCGTCGATCGCGGCGGGCAACTGCAGCGTTGTGAAACCCTCGGAGCATGCCCCGGCAACGGCGGCGGTCATCCACCGACTCGTGGAGACGTACTTCGATCCCGCCGTGGTCGCGTGTGTCACCGGCGACGGCGAGGTCGCCGCCGCCCTCACCGCGGCGCCGGTGGATCACATATTCTTTACCGGGAGTACCCGCGTCGGCAGGCAGGTGATGCGCGCCGCCGCCGACCGCCTGGTGCCGGTGACCCTGGAGCTGGGGGGGAAGAGTCCGGCGATCGTCACCTCGAGCGCCCGGCTAAAGGTGGCCGCCCGCCGAATCGCCTGGGGAAAGTTCATGAACGCGGGGCAAACGTGTGTGGCACCGGATTACGTGGTCGCCCACCGTACGGTGGCGGAGGACCTGGTGGCCGAGATCGGGGCCGTGGTGAACGAGTTCTATCCGTCCGGCTCCCGGACCACCCCCGAGTACGGTCGGGTGATCAACCGCACGCACTTTGACCGTCTGGCGGGACTGCTGGACCGGCAGAGCGCCCTGGCACAACCGGTCCTTGGTGGCGCCCGCACCGCCGACGACCGGTACATCGCCCCCACGGTGTTTCACCCGGTCGGGTGGGACGATCCGGTCATGGAGGACGAACTCTTCGGTCCGATCCTGCCGGTGATTCCCTACGACAGCCTCGAGGAGGTGTGTCGTCGAATCGCCGACCGACCGAATCCCCTGGCCGCCTACCTCTTCACCGAATCACGCCGCGAGCGACGGACGTTCGAGGAGTTTGTGCCCTTTGGTGGAGCGACGGTCAACGACACGGTGGTTCACCTGGCCAATCCGGAGCTGCCCTTCGGCGGGTCGGGCCCCAGCGGCATCGGGAGCTACCACGGATTCGCCGGATTTCGGGCGTTCAGTCACGAGGCGGGCATCATGCGACGCAGCTCGCGCATCGACGTGCCGCTCAAGTACCCGCCCTACGGTGGGGCGCTGGGTTTTATTCGTCGGATTATGCGTCCATGAGACGCCGCGCCCGGGCGATTTCGTCCAGGGCGGCGTCGGGATCGTGGGTCTCGTAGAGGCGTTCCAGGAGCGCGCGACCGGCTGCAGACCGGGGGACGTAGTTCCGGTAGAACTTCTTGAGAACTTCGTAGTTGCGGCCGGTGTTCCAGTATCCGACGAAGCGTCGGATGTGCTCCTCGAGGTAGTCCAGGCGAGAACCGGGGTCGAGGGCGTCCCACTCGGGTGTGGCGGCGCCGTCCGCGGCCGACGTCGCCGGATCCCGGGCAAAGAGCAGGGGATCGGCGAAGATTCCACGGCCAATCATGACCCCGTCGGCGCCGGTCTGCTCCACCAGGCGCCGTGCATGGGCCAGAGACCGAACGTCGCCGTTTCCCAGCACCACGGTCCCGGCGGCGGCAGCATCGCGCATGGCGACGACGCGGCGGACCTCACGCCAGTCGGCCCACCCGTCGGACATCTGGTCCGCCGTGCGCGGGTGGACCG
Organism: uncultured Spirochaeta sp.; assembly: GCA_913030605.1. GTDB lineage: Bacteria > Spirochaetota > Spirochaetia > DSM-27196 > Alkalispirochaetaceae > Alkalispirochaeta. The sequence goes on along the minus strand of CAJWEZ010000040.1, from coordinate 20,713 downwards.
TGAGGGCGTCGATCGGTTGCTCCAGCAGAAACCCGCACCATTCCTCCGTCCGGACGCGGGAGAGTCCGATCCGCGTCTTGACGCTCACCGGCAGCCGGGAACCTTCGCGACACGCGGCGATGATCTCAGCCGCCAGCGTTGGGCGCTCGATGAGCGCCGAACACGCCCCGGCCTTGCGGATCTTGCGCACGGGACACCCCATGTTGAGATCGATACCGTCGAACCGCAGCTCATCGAGCGCCGCAGCGGCCCGGCGAAACTCCTCCGGTCGGGTGCCCCAGATCTGCGCCACGATCGGTCGTTCCGATTCGTGATACCGAAGCCTGCCGTTTCCGGGAGCACCGGAGGCGCGCGCGTCCCGAGTCCGGACGGCGGCATCCACGCGGGTGAACTCCGTGAACATGACCGTCGGCCGGGGAGCATCGTCCCCGGTGGTGGCCCGGGGGGCGGCCCGGGAGCTCCATTCGCGGATCAGACGCCGATACACGGTGTCGGTCACATCCTCCATCGGGGCGAGGGCGAAAATCGGTCGGGGGAGATCTCTCCAGGCGAAGCGTCTGCCGGTCATACGATCAGAACAGCGCGGTCAGGGCCCAGCTGGTGGCAACACCGAGGTAGTTGCCGATCGCGTAGCCGACAATACCGGTGGTGATGCCTGCCGCAAGGATCTGCGGATTGCGGACCGACGGCGCCACCATACCCACGAAGGGGGGTGAACAGATCGCCGCCACGCTGGTCACCATGACCGTTTCCGGGTCGATCCGGAAGAGACGCGCCAGGACAACGTGCAGTGAGAGGCTTCCGAACACCGCCAGGGAGACGAAGGCAAGCACCATCGGTGAGGATTGAAGCATCTGCTGGACATCCGCCATGGACCCGACGACCACCGCAAACACCAGGATCAGCAGCTCACCGATGCGGAAGCTCGGTTCGAGGCCGTTCACACCGGGAATCAGTGTAGAGATGAGGGCCAGGGTGGTGATCGCGAGGATGATCACCACGGTGCGCGTGTCGCCCGGAAAGAGGAACGACACCGCGAAACTCGCGGCGACGATCGCCACCGCAAGACCCAGGGAGATGGCGCTCGCTCGGCGGTGTCCCCGCCTGAGGATGTCACGAAAATCGAGTTGCTCGCGCCGCGTTTCGCGGCGCTCACCGCGTCCTGCCAGCGCCCGCGCCGGCAGGATCCTGCGGAACAGATGTGACCCTATCGTGATCATGAAGAGGATGTAGACCGCGCTGACCACAATGTCCGCGGTGTGGACCGTCAGGTACAGAGACGTGTCGACGGAGAGGGCGGTTCGGATCGCAGCGAGGTTCGGTGTGCCGCCCGTATACACGCCCACCAGCAGTCCGGCCAGGGCCGGGCTCTCCGCCAGCGTCCCCCGGAACAGCACGTGTCCCGCCGTGACCGCAACCACGATGGAGACGGCCGCAAGTCCAAGGGACACCAGCGCCTGCCTGCCCGCCATGGGCCACCGACGAAGATCCACCGAAAACAGCATCAGCGGTATTGAAAGCGCCACCATGGCGCTGGAGAGGCCATCCTGGATGCCGGCCAGTTCAGGTGTCTTCGGCAGAGCGACCGAGAGCAGGAGTCCGACCACATAGGCCGGGATGATTGGATTGACCCCGGCGAGGGCCGGAACGCGACGGATGATCGTAACGATGACCAGCGGGGCAAGAACGTAGGTCGAAACGGCGAGAATCTGCACGGGCGTCCCTCATCGGTGTTTCAGCCATGCGAGCATGCCGCCGAGCACCCAGAAGCCCACCGTGGCGAGTACCGCGGGCCACACGGAGGCGGCCGACTGATTGAGGCGGGGGAGCCAGACAAGAGCTGTACCGACGGCGGCGACGACGAATCCCATGACGTTTTTGACAGTACACCACAACGGGTCGTAGAATAACAAGTATGTCCGTGGGTGACTGGTTCCGTCAGTTCGGCCAGTCGTCATCGGAACACTACTTCGAGGTCGTACACCAGGATGACGATGGGCGCGTTACGATTCACCATTTCCGCTACGTGCCCGTCAAAGGCTCCGTTCAGGGGCCGTCGGAGCACGCACTGTCGGAGAAGGAGTGGCTGCAGCTCGTCGCCGAGAACGAGATCGTTCCCGTCCCCCGGGACTCCGTCCCCTTTCTCATGGTGCTGTAGGTAGTGCATGGGTAGCGCCTCCCCGGCCCCGATTCTGCTTGTCGAAGATGAACTCCTCGTGGCGCAACAGCAGCAACGGGCGCTGAACGACCACGGGTTTGCGGTGATTCTCTGCCACAATCAGGCCGGAGCGCTCGACTGCGTCCGCGGCGGCGACCCCATCGGTCTGATCCTCATGGACGTCGATCTGGGTGGCGAGCCCGACGGGATCGAGCTTGCCCGTCAGATCCTCGACATTCGCACCGTACCGATCGTGTTTCTGACCGCCCACGCCGGAGAATCCACCGTGCGACGGGCTGAGGAACTGACGCAGTACGGGTACGTTCTGAAATCGGCGGGGGAGTTTACGATGGTGCAGTCGGTGAAGACCGCGTTGCGCCTCTTCCGCGCCCACCGGGAATCGGTGGCCGGCCGCGAGCGATTTCAGCGCCTGTTCGACGGCACCCCCACCATCGCCATCCAGGGGTACCGACCCGACGGAACGGTCACCTACTGGAACCGGGCATCGGAGGAGCTGTACGGGTACCCGGCGGATGAGGCGATCGGCGGAAACCTGCTCGAACTGATCATCCCACCGCCCATGCGCTCCGAGGTCGAGTCGCTCATAGAACGGTTCGTGGCCACCGGGGAACCGATTCCGCCGGCGGAGCTGACGCTCATGGCAAAAGGAGGCCGTCCCGTTGACGTGTACTCCAGCCACACCCTCGTCCGGGGAGACGACGGCGAGACGGAGCTCTTCTGCTTGGACATGGACATCGGCGAGCGCCGCCGGACCGAGGAGGCGCTCAACCGGAGGGAGCGCGAGTACCGGTTGCTGGTGGAGCACCAGCGCGAGCTTGTGGTTCGCGTGGACGCCGACGGACGGTTCGAGTTCGTGAGCGAATCGTACTGCCGGCTCTTCGGAAAGACACGGGAGGAGCTGATCGGCCACAGTTTTGTGCCGCTGGTGCACGAGGACGACCGCGAGGCAACGCGTACCGCCATGGAGGCGCTGTACCGGCCACCGTACGAGTGTCGCCTGGAGCAGCGAGCGCTCACCCGGGACGGATGGCGCTGGCTGGAGTGGGAGGACTCCGCGATTCTGGACGACGAGGGCCGGGTGATCGGCATCGTGGGTGCCGGGCGTGACGTTACCGAACGGAAGGAGGCCGAGGCGGCGCTCAGGGAGAGTGAAACGCGGCTCCGGACGATCCTCGACCGTCTGCCGATTCCGGTGGTGATATCGCGGGCGCCGGATGAGACGGTGACGACGGTGAACCGCCGGTTTGAAGAGGTGTTCGGGTACACGATGGACGAAATGCCGGATGTCGAGGCGTGGTATCGCCTCGCCTTTCCGGATCCGGAGTACCGTCGCCGCGTGGCGGAACAATGGAGCACCTTCACGACCCACGCCGCCGCGCACGGCGGTGAGATCGGCCCCATCGAGGTGGAGGCGACCTGCGGCGACGGCACGGTCCGGCAGATCGAGGTGCGGGGACATGCGTTCAACGGCATCTTCATGATCGTGTTCACCGACATGACGGAAGTGGTCGCCGTACGACGGCGGCTGGAGCAGGCGGTTGACGCCAAGGACGCACTGATGAAGGAGCTCAACCACCGGGTCAAGAACAACCTCAACCTGGTCTCCTCAATGGTCAGCCTCAAGGACGACGCCCTCGGCGGCGTCGTCGATCTGTCCGACATCCGCGGCCAGATCGACTCGATCGCGCTGATCCACGAGAAGCTGCACCAGTCCAGCGATCCCGGCGAGATTCAGATCGGTTCCTATATCCAGTCGCTTCTGGAGGGGGCGTTTTCCTTCTACTCCGGCCCTCGCGTGCAGATCGAGAACGCCGTACCGAATCTGGCGTTCTCCAGCCGCAAGGCGGTGGCACTGGGGGTGATCGTGAACGAAATGGCGACCAACGCCATGAAACACGCCTTCCGGCCCGGGGTTGCCGAGCGATTCTCGGTTGCCATGTCCCGGCGGCGCGGTACCGGCGAATGCGATCTGGTGGTCTCCAACACCGGACAGCCGTTTCCACCGGACGTCCACCTTGACCATCCCGACACGCTTGGTCTGCGCCTCATATCGGCGTTGGTTGACCAGCTCGACGGGACGGTATCGCTGGAGCGCGACCCGCAGACCGCCTTCAGCGTCCGGTTTCCCTGCTCGTAGAGATCGGCAGACAGACTTCCGCCACAGCGGTCATGGAATCACACACGAACTCGGCGCGGGAGAGGTCCGGCGACCCCGAGGACGGATTCCGGTAGGCGATGCAGCGCATCCCCGCGGCGACGGCGGCGCTGACGCCGTGTTCTGAGTCCTCGATCACCCAACACCGCGCTGCGGGTACGCCGAGACAGGCGGTGGTGGCGCGGTAGATCTCCGGATCCGGTTTACTGTGGTGGACATCGTCGGCGCTACGGATGCAGCTCACGATCTCGTCCAGCCCCGTCTGCGCCAGAACGGTGTCGATCTGCGACCGCGGCGCCGAGGAGGCCACGGCGATATGCAGGCCCGCCGAATGCGCCCTCCGGGCGATGGCGACGGCCTTATGAATCACCGGAACGTCGCCGCGTGCCAGCGCCGCCGCGTAGCGGGCGCGTTCCTCCCGGACCATCGCATCCACGGTCGTGCCGACCGTCTTCCACGCCTCCGGGTGGGTCGCGGCGATCGCGGCAAACATATCCGGGGCACTCGTGCCCATGTATTGGTCGTGTTCTTCGGCGTCCACGGGAAGGCCGAAATCCTCGAAGAGCCGTCGTTCAACCTCCCGGTGCACCGGTTCGCTGTCGATCAGCACGCCGTCCATGTCAAATACGATCGCGTCCATGGCGGGAGAGTCCCCCGGCGGCGGGGGAATGTCAACAGATCGACGGTCACTCCGGTGCGGGAAGGACAACCTCGTCCTCGTCGGTTCGGAGGGCGGGCCGGTGCATCGTGTCCTCCTCGTCCCGGTCCACCCGGTTGCCGCCGAGCGTCTTCGCCCGCGTTCGTGCCCGCCCCGCGGCCAGGTACGCGCTCTCCAGCGGGTGTACCTCCACAAGGGGAACCGCGGCCACGCCGATGCTGACGGTGCACCCCACGGATGCTCCGTTTTCGCTCTCCACCGTGACGGTTTCGACCGCGCGACGGAGGCGGTCGGCCCCCGTGGTGGCGGCGTCACGGTGGGTATACGGGAGGAGCACGACGAACTCGTCACCGCCCCAGCGAGCCGGCAGATCGACGTCCCGGACCGTCTCTCTGATCGCTTGCGCCACGCGGGTCAGAAGCCGGTCACCGACGGCGTGGCCGTGGGCGTCGTTGATGGCGCGGAAACCGTCGATGTCCAGGAGCATGAGCGATACGTGGTGACGGTGTCGCCGTGCCGCGGCGAGTTCGCGGTCAAAGGCATCCTGAAAGGCGCGGCGGTCGGGAAGATCGGTCATGGGGTCGTGTCGCGCCAGGTACTCCGCCCGGTGCAGGGCGTCGTCGAGCAGTTCCGCGTCGGCAAGGCGCGCGTGACGGTTGACCGCCGCGGCGTGGGCCACGACGATCGCGGCAATCGCCCCGAGGAGTCCATTCCCGAGCGCGGCGACGCGGAACGCATCCGGCGGCGCGGCGAGGAGTCCGGCGGTTACGAACGCAGCCGCGGGAACCGCAAAGAGCGGAACGGCGACACGCGCCGGCCGCGGCAGCAGCGCCGCCACGACAACCATCGGCAGGACGACGCCGGTTGCGGAGAAGACGGTGGTCGGGCGGAGTGCGGCGATGACCGCCGCCGCCGTGAGAATCGCGGCGCAGATCGGGACGAAGAGTCGGTCCACCGGACGGTGGTTCGGGCTTTCGGCGGACGCGGCGTCGATGCCGGCGGTGATGATCGCTGCAACAGCCGCCAGCAGCGCCACGACCGCGGTGGCCACGGGGGCGGCAAACCACGGCGAGGACGGTACGGCCGCCCCGGCAGCGACCGACCGAAACACCGGCACGAGCTGGATCGCCGCCACGAGGAGGAAGGCAACGGCGGCGTTGCGCCGATCCGTCAGCCGCAGTGTTTCGGCGATCCGGACCCGCTGCGATGCGTCCAAAAGGGTTTCGCGTTCTCGGTCTGTCATTACCGTTATTGTAGGACAGCGTGCGGCGGGCAGGCAAACCAAAAGCGCGGGCAGGCAAACCAAAGGCGGGTGACGGCGACGCTGCGGTTTCGTGACGGACGGGACGAACCGACCGCATCGCCCGCCGACGGCTGACCGGGCCAGCCGTCAACCGTCGGATCCGGCGCGAATTCGCGCTCAGGCGGTGGCTTCCTCCGCCCGGGGAACGCGCAGCAGCCTGGCGTTGATCGCCACCACCACGGTGGATAGCGACATGAGCGCCGCCCCGACCTCCGGCGCGAGCACAATACCCGCCCCGTACAGGACCCCCGCCGCCAGCGGGATCGCGATCACGTTGTAGCCGGTGGCCCAGACCAGGTTCTGCACCATCTTGCGGTAGGTTGCCCGGCCGAAGAGAATCAGCGTGGTAATGTCCCGCGGGTTGGAGTTGACCAGGACGATGTCGGCGGTGGAGGCCGCAACGTCGGTTCCCGATCCCACGGCGATCCCGATCTGCGCCCGGGCAAGGGCGGGGGAGTCGTTGACGCCGTCGCCGGTCATTGCGACGTACTCGCCACGGTCCTGCAGCTCACGGATTTTGTCCTGTTTCTGGTCAGGCAGAACGCCGGCGAAGTAGCCGTCCATGTTGAGTTCATTGGCCACGGCGGCGGCGGTCTCCTCGTTGTCTCCCGTGAGCATCCAGCACTTGATCCCGCTGTCGCGCAGCGCCTTGATCGCTCCGGCCGATTCGGGGCGGATCGTATCCGAAAGTGACACCGCACCGAGAACGGTGGAGTCCTCCAGGACGTACACACGGGTGACACCGCCGCCGGACTGTGCGTCACCGGGAAACTCGATGCCCTGTTCCTCGAGGTAGCCGGGGCTCACAACACGAATCGTCCGACCGTCCACGGTTCCGGTCACGCCGCGACCGGTGAGCGCCTCGAAATCGTGAACCGAGGCGATCTCGAGCCCACGGTCCCGGGCGGCCGCGACGATGCTTTTCCCGATCGGGTGCTCGGACCTGCTCTCCAGCGCCGCCGCCAGCTTGAGAACGCCGTCCTCGCCGTCTTTTCCGTCGAACGTATCAACCTGCGAGACCTCGAACGTTCCATAGGTCAGGGTGCCGGTCTTGTCAAACACGACGGTGGTAATCTTCCGGGCGTTCTCGAAGGCGGTCCGGTTGCGGATCAGCAGGCCGTTCTGCGCGGACTTGGTGGTGGACTGCGATACGACCAGCGGAATCGCCAGCCCCAGGGCGTGGGGACAGGTGATGATCATCACCGTGGCCATCCGGGCGATCGAGAACTGGAGATCCCGACCCACCAGGAGCCACGTCACCAGCGTCACGATGCCGACCGTGATCGCCACGATCGTGAGCCAGAACGCGGCACGGTCCGAGAGCGCCTGCGTCCGGGACTTTGCGGCCTGTGCCTCCTGCACCATCGTGATCACCTTGGACAGGTAGGAGTCCTCGCCGGATCCTTCGACCTTGAGCTCCACGGATCCGTCGCCGTTGACCGACCCGCCGATGAGCTGGTCGCCGACCTCTTTCCGGACGGGTCGGGACTCGCCGGTGAGCATCGATTCGTCAACGTAACTGGCCCCGTCGGTGATCACGCCGTCGGAGGGGATCTTCTCTCCCGGTTTGATCACGACGATGTCGCCGTCGGAAATCTCGGAGAGCTCGACGTCCTCGATACCGGAGTCGGTTTTTCTGTGGGCGGTACTGGGCATGAGCTCCGCGAGTTTCTCGAGCGCCGACGAGGCGCCGACCACCGACGCCATCTCGATCCAGTGTCCGGCGAGCATGATCGCGATGAGCGTTGCCAGTTCCCAGTAAAACGGGGTGCCCTCGAGACCGAAGGTGACCGCGGCGCTGTAGGCGTAGGCCACCGCGATCGCCACGGCGATGAGTGTCATCATCCCGGGATTGCGGTCGGCGAGTTCATCGCGCATGCCGGTGAGAAACGGCTTGCCGCCGTAGAAAAAGATCACCGTCGCTACGCCGAAGACAACGTAGCCGTCGCCGGGAAAACCGAACGAGAAGCCGAGAAACTGCTGGATCAGTGACGAGAGGGCAAGGACCGGCAGCGTGAGCACAATAGTGACTAAAAAACGCAGCCGGAAGTCACGAATCATCATTCTGTGGTGTTCCAGATGATCTCCGTGGTCGTGGTGTTCGTGATTCATGGTTCCTCCTGCGATCGAAGGGTACTCACAAGAAGCCGCATCGTTGTTACGACTGTGTGAAGATTGCGGTCCGCGAGCCTGCATCGTCCGCGCGATCCGCTCAGAATTGTCGCGTGGAGCGCATACCCCGTGACGGCGACATCCGTGTCCTCATCGTCGACGACGAGCCCGGAATCGTCAAAACGCTCCGGGCGTATCTGGAGGCGGACGGTTACGTGGTCTCCGCAACCGGCCGCGGGGACGAGGTGGAGGAGTCCGTGCGCCGTTTTGGTCCCGATGTCGTGATCCTGGACGTCATGCTCCCGGGGGTCGACGGTCTGGAGGTGCTGCGGCGGCTGCGGCAGGCGTCCGACGTGCTGGTTCTGATGCTCAGCGCAAAGGGCGACGAAGCGGACCGCCTGGTCGGTCTTCGGATGGGGGCCGACGACTACGTGGTCAAGCCGTTCAGCCCGCGGGAGGTGGTTGCCCGCGTGGCGACCCTGCTGCGTCGGCATCAGCCGCAGTCGGGACATGGAGACGCGATGTCTATCTCCGCGGCGGTCTGGCGATCGACGCCGGACGCCGGCAGGTGACCAAGGACGGAAAGCCGGAGGACCTGACACCGACGGAGTTCGACCTGCTGGTTGCGCTCGTTGCCGCCGACGGGCGTGTGCTCAGTCGCGATCAGCTGATCGACCGCGCCTGGGGCGCCGACTATTTCATCGACGAACGTGTCGTGGACGTTCACATTCGCCGGCTGCGGCGCAAGGTCGAGGACGACCCGTCGGTGTCGCAGTATGTGGTGACCGTCCGGGGAGCGGGGTACCGCTTCGGGGTGCCGACATCGTGAAGCGACTGGGGTGGAAGCTGCTGCTCTCGCACATCGTGGTGGTGGTGGTTGGGAGCGCGGTCCTGGGGATCGTGGCGCACTTTCACGCACCGCGGGCGTTTCAAACCCACATTCTGCGGATGCAGGCGCTCATCGGCACGGACAGCGGCCTCGCCGCGGACCTGCAGCGGACGTTCTCGGAAGCGATCGGGGAGATCCTGGTTGTATCCGGCGCTGCAGCTGCCTTTGCGGCGCTCATCGTGAGCAGTTTTGTCGCCTGGCGCATCGTGGCACCGATTCGCTCCCTGACCGCCGCCAGCAAGCGCATCGCCGCCGGAGATTACGGCGAACGGGTCGTCGCGCAGTGGGACGACGAAATCGCCGACCTCGCCGCGTCGTTCAACCGCATGGCGGAGACGCTGCAGCAGACCGAGGCGCGGCGGGTGGAACTGATCGGCGACCTCGCCCACGAACTCAAAACCCCTCTGACTACGATTCGCAGCATGATGGAGGGACTGGTAGACGGCGTGCTGCCGGCGGAAGCGGAGACGTTTCTGGATATCCAGCGCGAGACGCGGCGTCTGCAGCGTCTCACCGACGAACTGCGGGAGCTGTCGCGAACGGAGTCGGGAACGGTGCCGATCCGGCCGCAGCCGTGTGAACCCGGCGCGCTGGTGGAACAGGTGCTCGGGCGGTTGACCGTCCAGTTCGAGGACAAGGAAATCCGGCTGCGACGGGACATTCCCGAGCGCCTTCCGCTCGTTTCGGCGGACCCCGAGCGGATGGTGCAGGTTCTCACCAATCTCGTCGGAAACGCCCTGCAGTACACCCCGTCCGGCGGAACGGTGATCGTTCGACTCCGGCGAGCGGGGCGTACCGTGGTGTTCAACGTGGAGGACACCGGTATCGGGCTTTCGCGGGAGGAGGCATCCCGCGTGTTCGAGCGATTCTACCGGGTGGAGAAATCGCGTTCCCGTCTCCACGGCGGCAGCGGCATCGGACTGACGATCGCCGCGCACCTGGTCGATGCCCACGGGGGACGCCTTACCGTTGAGAGCGCCGGCCCCGGCCTGGGGAGCACGTTCAGCTTCGCCCTTCCGATCGCCGACTGACCTGTCGGCGAAGTGTCATTTCGTTGTCACAGAACCGTCATATTGCCACGGCATCATTGTTCACACAGGAGGGACACGCAGATGATGGCAATAATCGGAAGCGCGTCGGTCGTGGTGCTGGCACTCCTGGTGGTGTCGGCGATCTTCCCGCGGAAGGAGAAGCGAACGTGGAACAGGACGGACTGACCCAGACAGCGACCTTTGCGGTCGACGGTGAGACGATGGCGACGGATGACGGGACGGTGACGCGGGCGATTGAGGAGCTTCGCGGCGCCCCCGGTGTTCGAACCGCGGAACTGGATGGCACGCGACTGGTGGTCGAGTTTCAGCCCTACCTCATGAGCGAGGAGGGGCTCCGGGAGCGGATCCGGGGTGCCGGCGTACAGCCCGCAGCGGAGACGCGTCCACCGCGCCGGCGGAACATCTTCCAGCGGTTTGTGGACCGGCTGGCGAGCGAGAATCAGCGCAATCTGGGCAGCGGTCGCCTCGACTGCTGCGATCTGAACAAGGCCAACCGGGCATGAGCGAGGCGGTCGGCAGCTGCGGGACCGTCGCGTCCGTGGACGGCGACCGCGTAGAGGTGATGATCGGTGTGGTCAGCGCCTGCAACCACTGTCAGGCCAAGGTCGCCTGCGGCGTGGTGCGGGCGGCGAACCGGACGGTGCACGCCCGGGCCGCGGTGCCCCTTGCCCCGGGGGATGCGGTGCGCCTCGAGCTGAGCGCCGCGTCCGCGCGCCTGGCGCTCGCGGTGGCCTTCGTGGCGCCGCTGGTTGTGGCGCTTGCGGCGATGGCAGGCCTGCTCTGGTCCGGCGCCGGTGACGCGGTCGCCGGCGTGGGAGCGCTGCTCTCCGTGGCCGCCTATTTCGGTCTGGTTCGCGTCCTCCGGGGCACGCTTACGCGATCGCTGCGGATCGACGCCGTTCCCGAGCCGGTCTGATCGGAGCGCTTCAGTCGCAGCCGTGAACCAGCGCCTCGACCGCGGCACGGTCAACGATCCGGATCGCCGGCCCGTCGATCCGGATCAACCCCTCGTCATCCATGTGGCCGAGTTCCCTGGACAGGGACGGTCTGGCCACGCCGAACATGTCGGCGAGCTCCTGGCGCGAATGCGTCAGATGCACGTACTCGCCGCCATCGTCGGCTCTACGGGTTCCCGCCTCGATAAGATATACCGCGATCCGTTGCCTGAGCGATGCAAACTGAACGAGACGCAGTCGCGCCGCCAGGAACGCGGTGCGACGCCCGGCATCGAGGAGGAGCGCCTCCAGCACAGGGCGGACGCGCTGGGCGAGCGCGAGCAGCGTCTCCCGGGCGAGCCACTGCACCGTGCAGTCGGTTTCCGCCACCACCGACACCGGAAAGTGCGGGCGTGGCGCGAAGAGCAACGCCGTTGCGATCGCCTCCGGGCCCCGAAAGTTCTCAACCACAAGTGTCTGTCCCTCTCCGGTGACGATCTCCGCCCGCGCCCGGCCGGACACCAGCAGCATGAGGGCCTCCATCGCCGTACCGCGTTCCACGATCGTCGTCCCCGCTGTGTGGGTGCGCGTTGTGGTCCCCAGTGATGCGGCGAGGGCGTGGCGGTCTTCCGCGGGAACGCCTCGGAGCAGTGCTATGTCGGGAATCGTATGGTCCACCGGGACGACTCCAATCTCGGGTGGCGAATTCATGAGTGATCGTGTAACCTATGTTACCGACACCCGCCGGAGATCGGTCCACACTGATCCGGTAAGGAGGTTCCCCGTGAACGCGATCCACATAAATCCTACAGACCACGCGAGCCAAGCGCAAGGAACGAGCGCCGCGCACGGAGGCATCCGGGCGCACGGAAGCCCGGGACGGGGTCTGCTCGGTGCCACCGTCGGATTCTTCATCGGATTTGCCGCGGTGTCGCTGTTCGGTCCCACCGTGGCGTACCTGCAGCGCGCCACGGCGATGAGCGCGGCGGCGGCGGGGCTGCTCATATCCATTCCCAATCTGACCGGTTCGCTGCTCCGGATTCCGTTCTCCGCGATGGTTGACGGTGACGGCGGCCGCCGCCCGTTTCTCATTCTCCTGTCGGTTTCCCTGATCGGTGTCATCGGTATCGCGACGATCATCGCCCAGCCCGCGGAACGTCTCAGGGACCTGTTCCCGTGGCTGCTGGTGTTCGGGGCACTTGGAGGATGCGGGAGCGCGACGTTCTCCGTGGGCATCAGCCAGACATCGTACTGGTTCGGCCGCCAGCGACAGGGCCGCGCGCTTGGTGCCTACGCCGGCCTGGGCAACCTCGCCCCGGGGATCTTCGCCTTTCTGCTGAGCACGCTGACGATCCCGCTGCTGGGACTTCCCGGTTCCTACGTGGCGTGGGCGGTGCTCCTCGCGGCCGGAACGCTGGCGTACCTCGCCCTTGGCAGGAACGCGCCGTACTTCCAGTACCGCGCCGCCGGCATGCGGGATGAGGACGCCCGGTCGCAGGCGATCGCCGACGGGCAGGAACTCTTTCCCGCAGGAAGCATGGCGCAGACGCTCGCACGGTCGGCATCGGTCTGGCAGACGTGGGCGCTCGTGGTCGTGTACTTCACCACCTTCGGTGGGTTTATGGCCCTGACCGGCTGGTTTCCCAAATACTGGCAGGGCATGTTCGGCGTAGGAGCCGCCGCCGCCGGGAGTCTGGCGGCGCTGTACGCGATTCTGGCGTCGCTGGCCCGCGTGGCGGGCGGGGCCGTCGCGGACCGCTTCGGCGGGGAACGAACCTCCGGTGTGGGGCTCGTGGTGCTGGCGGCGGGCGCCGGAGGGATGGTTCTGGCGCCGACCCCGGGCCTCGCGGTTGCGGCGATGCTGGCGATGGCGGTGTCCATGGGAGTGGTAAACGCGGCGGTGTTCAAGCTCGTCCCTCAGGCGGTCCCCGATGCCGTCGGGGGAGCCGCGGGATGGGTCGGTGGCCTCGGCGCCTTCGGCGGGTTTGTGATCCCGAACGTTCTCGCGGCGTTCCTCGCCGGCGGGGCCGCCGGATACGGACGGGGATTTCTGGTGTTCGTCGTGCTCGCCGCGGTCTCCATCGCGGCAGTTGCGGCGGTGGGACGATCGTTCCGGCTGCCCGGCGCAGCCGTCAAGGAGGCATAGGATGGCGACACAGACAATTCGGACGACGTGCAGCTACTGTTCCGTGGGCTGCAACTTCACGGCAACTGTGGAGGACGGCCGGGTGACCTCGTGGAAACCGGCGAAGGACTACCCGGTCAATCGGGGACGCTCGTGCCCCAAGGGGTTCAACCTGCTGGAGCCGTTTGCCGCCGAGGACCGCGCCCTGTACCCGATGGTGCGCGGCGATGACGGCGAGCTCCACCGGGTCCCCTGGGATGAGGCCCTGGACCGTTTTGTGAGCGGCTTCCGCGCCGTCCTGGATACGCACGGGCCGGAGTCCGCAGCCTTTCTCAGCACCGGCCAGATTCCGATGGAGGAGATGGCGTTTCTCGGGGCCCTCGGGAAGTTCGGCATGGGGATGGTCCACGGCGACGGAAACACGCGGCAGTGCATGGCCACGGCGGCGGTTGCGTACAAGCAGGCGTTCGGATTCGACGCTCCGCCGTTCACGTACACCGATATCGAGGAGTCCGACTTCCTGGTGTTTCTGGGGTCCAACGCGATGATCTCGCATCCGGTGCTGTGGAACCGCCTCAAGAACAACACCCGCGACAGGACCGTGGTCGTGATCGACCCGCGGGCGACCAAAACCGCCCGCGCCGCCGACGAGCATCTCCGGATTCAGCCCAAAGGGGACCTGTCCTTTCTGTATGCGGTGACCAACGAGATCATCGCCAATCGCTGGGTGGACGAGGAGTTCGTAGCCGCCCACACCTCCGGATTCGACGAACTGGCGGCCCATGTGGCGGGCTTCACCCCGGAGGGGGTGGAAGCGGTGACCGGCCTGTCGGCGGACACGATTCGACAGTTCGCCCGGCGGTTCCACGAGGCGTCGGCGGCATCGTTCTGGTGGACGATGGGCGTGAACCAGAGTCACCAGGGGGTGCGGACCGCGCAGGCGATGATCAACCTGTGTCTGATCACGGGAAACATCGGGCGGCCGGGAACCGGTCCCAACTCGATCACGGGGCAGGCGAACGCCATGGGCTCGCGCCTGTACAGCAATACCACCAGTCTGTACGCCGGTCTGGACTTCCTGAAGGACGCCGACCGGCGGTATGTAGCCGATCTCATGGGGATCGACGCCGACCGCGTCCCGCAGGCCAACAGCCTGCCGTATCACCGGATCCTCGAAGGGGTGGACTCCGGCGAGATCAGGGCGCTGTGGATCATCGCCACCAACCCCGGTCACTCGTGGATCGACCACAACACGCTGGCGAAGCGCTTTGCCTCCCTCGATTTTCTGGTGGTGCAGGACCTCTACCACACCACCGAGACGGCGCAGTGCGCCGACCTCGTACTACCGGCGGCGGGGAGCGGTGAGAAGAGCGGCACGTTCATCAACTCCGAGCGCCGGATCGGTATCGTCGACAGGGTGCTGGACCCGCCGGGTGAGGCTCGATCCGATTTCGACATCTTCCGTGCGATCGCCGACCGCTGGGACGCGACGCCGTTGTTTCCCGAGTGGCAGACTCCTGAGGATGTATTCCGCTTCCTCACCCGCGTCTCGCGTGGACGGCCCTGCGACATTTCGGGGATTTCGGGCTACGACATGCTGCGCGCCCGCGGTGGCATCCAGTGGCCGTACCCCGAATCGGGGCACGATGATGCCGAACAGCGGCGGCTGTTTGCCGACGGCCGGTTCTTCACCCCCGACGAACGCGCGCGCCTGCTGGTCACCGATATCGAGCCGGTCCCGGAGGCCACCGACGACGAGTACCCGATGATCCTCATCACCGGTCGCGGATCGACGGTGCAGTTCCACACGCAGACCCGTACGGGCAAGGTCCCCATGCTCCGGAAATCGTACCCCGCCACCGCCTACGTCGAGGTGAATCCGCAGGACGCGGAGCGTCTCGGGATCGTGGACGAATCCCGGGTTCGTGTGCGGTCCCGGCGGGGAGACGTGACGGTGACGGCCCGGGTCGGTGAGACGATGGCGCCTGGACAGGTGTTCATTCCGATGCACTACCCGGAGGCCAACCCGCTCACGTACCCGGCGTTCGATCCCTACAGTTTCGAGCCCAACTACAAGTGGGCGGCGGTGCGCCTCGACGCACTGGATTGACGGCCGCCGGACCGCCGAACCGCGCACAACGTGGACGGACGGCGTGGGCAGGGACCCGGATGGGGTGTATAATGACGAGTACTTTTATGAGCAATGTTCGCACCGAGGATGATCGCCGAACGGCGATCACCGACCGTTTGGGCCGACCGCTCAGGGACCTTCGGGTCTCGCTTACGGATGAATGCAACTTCCGCTGTACGTACTGTATGCCGGAAGAACTCTACGGGGAGGGCTATCCTTTCCTGAATCCCGCCTCGCTGCTCACGTTCGAGGAGATCGGGAACGTAGTGCGCCAACTGGCGACCCTGGGCGTGGAGAAGGTCAAGATCACCGGCGGGGAGCCGCTGTTGCGCCCCGGTGTCCACAACCTGGTCTCGGACCTCCTGTCCATTCCGGGCATCCGTGATGTCGGTCTCATTACCAATGGATTCCATCTCGCCGGCGTCGCCGAGCGGCTCCGCGACGCCGGGCTCAGCCGCGTGACGGTGAGCCTCGACAGTATTGTGCCCGAGACGTTCGACCGTATCGTCGGACGCGGGGGCGGGTTGGAACGCGTCGTTTCCGGTCTCCGCCGGGCACGACAGGTTGGGTTCGATCCCGTAAAGGTAAACATGGTGGTGCAGCGCGGCGTCAATGACGGAGAGATTCTGGAGATGGCGCAGTTTGCCCGCGACGAGGGGCTGGAGTTGCGTTTCATCGAATACATGGACGTCGGACGCCGCAACGAATACCATGACTCGCTCCTTGTCCCGAGCGCCGAGATCCGCGACGCGATCGACGCGCGGGATCCGATCCGGGCGGTGGACCCCCAGTACTACGGCGAGGTGGCGGATACCTACGAGTACCTCGACGGCGCCGGTCGTATCGGATTTATCTCCAGTATGACGCAGCCGTTCTGCGGGACCTGTACGCGCCTGCGGCTCTCGGCGGACGGCAAGCTGTACCGCTGTCTGTTTTCCGGGATCGGACTCGACGTCCGGAACATCCTGCGGGATGATGTCGCCGAGCGCGACGACCGGCTGAACGCGGCGGTTCGTCGGTTCTGGGGAATCCGGGAAGACCGCTATTCCGAACTGCGCGGCAGCGATCGCGACGCCGCCGCCGGGAGCCGGCGTCACGAGCGGGTTGAGATGTACCGCATGGGAGGGTGACCGTGAGCAGCCATGTCAACACACGGGGTATGCCCCACATGGTCGATGTTGGTGACAAACCGCCGACGCGCCGGCGGGCGGTGGCCCGCGGTCTCGTCCGTGTTCCGGCGCCGCCGACGGCCGGACCGTCCGGCGTCGGTGGGGCTTCAGTCGGCGTCGGCGAGCCGGCGGCAGATCGGCGCGAGTGGTACGCTCCCAAAGGCCCGGTCTTTCAGACAGCGATCATCGCCGGGATTCAGGGTGCCAAGGAGACCTCACGCCTGATCCCCCTGTGTCACCCACTGCCGCTCACCCACTGCGACATCGCGATCGCCCGCCGGGCGACGGACGGCGCGCCGGCGAACGAATCGGCGGACACGACGACCCTCGAGGTGGTCTGTACCGTCGAAACAACCGCGGTAACCGGGGTGGAGATGGAAGCGCTCACCGGTGCCAGTGTCGCGTGCCTGACGATCTACGACATGCTCAAATCGCTGACCCACGGAATCGAGATCCAGGAGATCCGGTTACTGGAAAAGCGCGGCGGAAAGAGCGACTGGAGCGCACCGCAATGAACCCGACCGACACGAAACGGAACGACACGAAACCGACACGGATGAAACCGACACCCGGTGGATGGTACGTCCACCCCTTCGAGATCGCCGTGACCGGGTACTCCGGGGCGGGCAAGACAACGCTCTGCGAACGGCTCATCGCACGGATGACGGATAGCGGGCGTTCGGTGGCATACCTGAAGCGCGACGCGCACCGGTTCTCCATGGACACGCCGGGAAAGGATACCTGGCGGGCGTCGGAGGCGGGGGCCTCGGTCGTGGGCGTGGAGGACCGGACCCACGCGGCGATTCTGGCCGCCCACGGGCCGAAGGGGGCATCCGCGGCGCTGGTGCAGCAAGCGGCGGCCCCGGCGGACGCCGTCGTGATCGAGGGGCGCAAACACAGTCCGATTCCCAAGCTGCTGCTCCTGGATCCCCGCGGCGAGATCGACGCCGACGTCGACGCCGGGCGACTCTCGGCGGTGGTGGCCGTGATCCATCCCGCCGGTGAGGAGGACCGTGCGCGGCGTCTGGCGGCAGCCGTTCCCGGTGTCGACGGCGCGGCACCGGCGGTGTGCTCGCGTGACGACGTCGACGGCGTTCTGGAGATCGTGAACGCGTACTGGCGGCGGCTGGTGGCGCCGCTTTCCGGGGTCGTCCTGGTCGGCGGGCACAGCACCCGAATGGGCCGCGACAAGGGGGCGATCGCCGATCACGAGGGCCGGAGTGCGGCGCGGCGCACGGTGGATCTGTTGCGTACGGTGTGCGGTGAGGTGTTTGTGTCTGCCCGTGCCGGCCAGGAGCTTCCAGAGGATGTGGCAGCGGTGCCTCGGATCGACGACCGGTTTCTGGGAATGGGTCCCGCCGGCGGGATCCTGTCGGCGCTGTACCACGATTCCCGTCGTGCCTGGCTGGTGGTGAGCTGCGACCTTCCCCTGCTGGCCGCGGAGGACCTGCAGTTCCTCGTTGCCGAACGGGATCCGATGCGCCTGGCGACGAGCCTGGCGGTGCCCGCGGAACCCGGCGACGGCGGCCCCCACGGCGACGGCGGTCCCCACGATCGCGGACATCGTGACGAACGCGACGAGGACCTGCTGCCGGAGCCGTTGTGCGCGATCTGGGAACCGCGATCGCGGGGGCGGATCCTCTCCTTCTTTCAGGAGGGAGCTACCTGCCCGCGGTGGATGCTGCGAAACGGCGGAGTTCGCATGGTGGAGGCCCCCGGTCCGTACGCGACGTTCAACGCGAACACGCCGGAGGAGCTCGACCGGGCACGGGAGCTGGCGGCCGGGGCGAAGGGAAGGGAGACAATTCAGCGGGCGGATTCGACCCCCCGGAGCCCGCGGGAGGCGACACGATGACCCTGGTGACACCCGAGGAAGTGGAGGAACACCTATCGCGGCTGGTCCGGCATCTCGTGGCCACCGTGGAGACCGACCCGCCGGAAACGATCGACCTCGCCGACGCCGCGGGACGTATCCTTGCCGGGGATCTGCCTGCCGACCGGGATCAGCCGCCGTTTGATCGTGCTGCGATGGACGGGATCGCGCTGCCCGCGGGTTCCCTGAAAGCGGGGGTGCGCACGTTCACCCACGGCGGCGTGCTCGCGGCGGGGGCCGACCCGGAACCGTTCGCGGACCCGTCGTCGCGGGATGCGTGCATCGAGATCATGACCGGCGCGGCAGTCCCCCGCGGATTTGACACCGTGGTCCGCTACGAGGACCTGCGGGACGAAACGGTCGACGGTAGCCGGAGCATGACCGTCGTCGACGGGGAGTATCGGGGCGGCGAGCACATCCACCCACGGGGTGCGGACTACCGCACAGGCGCGCGTCTGCTTTCCGCCGGAACGCGAATCGGCGTCGGTCACGTGGCGGTGCTCGCGAGTGCCGGCGCCGCACGGGTGGCGGTCCGGCGGGGGCTGCGCATCGCGGTCCTCGGGACCGGCGACGAGCTCGTGCCGGTGGCGGCGACGCCGCACCCGCAGCAGATCCGGGCGTCGAACGGTGCCACGATCGCCGCGGAACTCGCGGGGTGGGGCTTTCCCGCCGCGGACGTCGGGATCTGCGGTGACGATCGTGAAGAGCTCCGGCGGACGATCGCGGAACGGCTGGACCGCGCCGACGTGGTTCTGCTCACGGGAGCGGTGTCCCGCGGTCTCTACGACGCGGTCCCCGATCTGCTCCGCGAGCTGGGCGTGACGGTCCACCTCCATGGCGTCCGGCAGCGCCCGGGAAAGCCGCTTTTGGTCGGCAGTCGTGGCGCAACGGTGGTCCTCGGCCTGCCGGGAAACCCCGTGTCTTCGTTGACCAGCGTCCGGCGCTACCTGGTGCCGGCGCTGACGGCGGCGTGGGGCAGCGACCGGGACGCCCGGGGGCGAGCCGCCGCGGGAATACCGGCGCGGCTTGCCCACGACGTCGATTTCCGTCCGGAGCTTGCGTGGTTGCCGGCGGTCAAACTCGAGGACCATGCCGATGGCGAAGGGGATGCCGGGGGAGACGCCTCGCTCCGGGTCTCGGTGGTGGACGGAAACGGCTCCGGGGACTTTTCGCAGCTTGCCGGGTCCGCCGGCATTCTGCACGTCCCGGAGGATCGCCGCCGGTCACCGGCGGGGACGGTTCTTCGGTTTTTCCCCTGGGCAATCTGAGGAGGACGCATGACGGTGACGATTCGATATTTCGCGATGCTCCGTGAACGCGCCGGCGTGGATTCCGAGGCGCTTTCGGTGGACGCGACGGGCGCGACGCCGGCGGCGCTCTACGACCGACTGACGGCGCAGCACGCGTTCGGACTCGATCGCGGTGTGGTTCGGGCGGCGGTCAACGGCCGCTACGTGTCGTGGGACGCCCCCGTCGCCGACGGCGATGAGGTGGTGTTTATCCCTCCGGTGTCGGGGGGCTGATATCGTGCTGGGAACACCGGCGGATATCGCCTTTCGCATCAGCGAACACCACATCGACGCGACCGCCGCCACGCTGGCGGCGCAGGCGATCGGGCGACGGCCGGACGTGGGCGGGCTGGTCACGTTCGAGGGCCGCGTGCGAAACCACCATGGCGGGCGCGGCGTTCGGGCGCTGGAATACTCGGTATACCGCGATCTCGCGGAGCACGAGGGGCAGCGGATCGTCCGGGACGCTGCAGTGCGCCTCAACCTGCCGATCGCCCTGGTCATTCATCGCGTCGGGCCGGTGCCGATCGGAGAGATGGCGGTGTGGGTCCATGTCGGCGCCGCACACCGGGATGCGGCCTTCGCCGGATGCAGGGAGATCATCGATGAGATCAAACGCAGCGTTCCGATATGGAAACACGAGTGGTACGACGATGGAACCGACGAGTGGGTTCTCGGTAGCCCCGGTTGACGCCGGCGCCGTCGATGCCGCGTATTTCTCGCGGCAGATGCGCCTCCCGGGGGTCGGCTACGCGGGACAACAGCGCCTGGCGACGGCCCGGGTCCTGGTCATCGGAGCCGGGGCGCTGGGGTCGCCGGCGCTGACGTATCTGGCCCGCGCCG
>CAJWEZ010000039.1 GCA_913030605.1 uncultured Spirochaeta sp. | reverse complement strand
GAAATCAACCGCGCCGCAACCGCGCTTTTGAGTACGACACGGTCAGTGGAGATTATGCGAATTTTATCATCGATGAACTTTGGCCGGTAGTCGCCAAGCAACACAAGCTGGTGATTGCCAAGGATCCGCGGGCACGGGCGATTTGCGGGAACAGCAGCGGTGGGGTGGCGGCCTTCACCGCAGCCACGTCGCCACGTACGATTGCGGTCACATACCCGCCGCCGGTCTTCTCGTAACCCACCAGCTCCACTTTCGCAGCCTTGACCATCGCGTCGGCGGCCTCAACCATCGCAACAAATCCCTGTGCTTCAATCATTCCCAATGCTTCGACAGACATCGCGTATCTCCTTGTTTGGTGTGTCGGGTCCGGCGCCTACGACGCCACGCGCCCCTCGATCGACTGAATCGCCTTTTCCACTGCGGATTTCGCTTCCAGCACCTCCGCCTCTTCGCCTCCGATGTACACGCGCCCGAAGGCACCGATTGCACGGACTTCCAGAATGTTGATGTTGGCGGTCTTCTCCGCCTCGTTCGCCGCCAGGACGGCGTAGGACGCCGGCTGCGTCTCGATCGTGAGCAGCGTTTCGCCCGGAAGGATCATGTTGCCGTGACGCATCCTGTTGATCAGCTGGCACTGGAAGTCGCTGATGTTCTTGATCGTCTCCAGCCCGACCAGACGCGGTTTGACGCGGTCGTTGATCGTCATTCCCAGCGAACCGACGATCGCCTGCCCCGCCTCCATCACCGCTCCCTGGTCGAAGCTGTGCACCTCGAGGACGCCGGCGGACCGCTCGACGTACATGATGCCCGGCTGAACGTCGTTTGATTTCAGCGCCACATCTGTCAGCCGGTTGATGTCCATCCCCGGCCGGATTTCGATCCAGAGACTCGCCTGCCCCGACAACGGCAGATACCCCTTCGCGATCGTTGCAAGGAAGGCGGTAAACTGCGGCTGCAGTCGGTCAAGGTAGGCGTATGTCAGTAACTCCACCATGGTTCCCCCAAAAGGTTGTGTCTTCGCTCGGTGATGATTGTAGGGTCGCCCATCTCGGCTGTCAACAAAAAAACACATAAAACCACACCAATACAGGATCGTTCTCCTGTTTTCGTTTTTTCATGCATGTTTGATGTCGTTGTGACGTTTTTTGTGTTATGATCCCGCCATGGCTGCATCCAAGACGATGACCATGACCGAGGCGGTGTCGCTCCTGGCACCTGGCTCCCGGACCCTGGCCCTGGGTGGCAACAGTATCCATCGTGTCCCCCACGCCTTTGTTCACCGCGTTGCACAGCGCACGGATCTGCGTCTGCACCTGGTCAAAACCGCCGGTGCGTACGACATCGATGTCCTGTGTCTGGCTGGGATCGTGGAGGCGGTCTCCGCCGGTTTCGTGGGCTACGAGACCGAGTTCGGCCTCGCACGGCACTATCGCAGTGCTGTCGAGTCCGGGCGGACCGAGGCGCGGGAACACGCGTGCTACACGGTGATCGCCAGTCTCCGGGCGGCGGCGTACGGTCTCCCGTTTCTCCCGGTTCGGGCGCTTTACAACAGCGATCTTCCCCGGGCGCGGGGTTTCGAGTGGCTGGACGATCCCTACGGCGGGACAGAACGCTTTCCGGCGATCCCCGCGATTCGTCCGGACCTCGCCGTGATTCACGTTCAGCACGCCGATCTCCACGGCAACGGCGTCATCACCGGACCCAAAAACGAGGACCTGCTCATGGCGAGGGCGGCACGCCACGTCGTGCTCACGGCGGAAGAAATCGTCGACACCGATGCGCTGCCGGTGCCCCTCGACCACGTGGACATCCCGTCCGTTCTGGTCGACGGAGTCGTTCACGCCCCGGGCGGCGCACGCCCCGGGTCCTGCGCCGGGAGCTACGACGCCGACGCCGACGCGATTCGCGCCGTACAGGCACTTTCGTCGGCGGCGGAGCTCCGGGACTATCTGACCGCACAGGGAGGCCCGGCATGAGCACGGAAACTCGCGACGTCCCCCGGGAGATCCGCATCGTCGCCGACGCGATGGCGGTGGAAATGGCGCGCATCCTCGCGAACTCGCGCAACGCGTTTCATGGACTCGCAAGCCCGCTGCCGGCGGTGGCGATCGCGCTTGCCCGAAGCGTGCACAACCCGCAGCTCGAGTACCTGAACATCGCCGGGGGCGTGAACATCGCCCCGGGGAGTCTTACCGTCTCGACCTGCTCACCGGCGTTCCTCGCCGGCAGCGAGTCCTTCTTTTCGCTGACAGACATCTTCGACCTCTGCGCCCGCGGTGAACTCGACACGGCGTTCCTCGGCGGCGTTCAGGTCGACCGACGCGGGCACATCAACAACAGCGTGATCGGGCCCTTTGCCACACCGAAGGTCAAACTCCCCGGGGGCGCCGGAAGCGCCGCGATCGTTCCCATGGCGCGTCACACGATCGTCTGGCGTACCCGGCACGACGCGCGATCGATCGTGGAACGCTGCGATTTCGTCACCGCAGCCGGGAGCGTCCGCGAGGTCGTGACGCCGTTGGGCGTTCTGCGAATGGAAGAGGGGGAACTGCGGGTGGCCGGCTGGTTCGCCCATGCGAGCCTCGAGGAGATCCGCGAACACACCGGCTTTCCGATCAGGACCTGCGACGATGCAGGCCCGATCGCGCCTCCCGGCGAGGGCGAACTCGCGGCGCTCGACGCCGTGGATCCGCAGGGAGTGCGCTACAGCGAGTTCTGACGGAGGCCCGTCGGCTTGACGGTGGAAGCATCAGACACTACGCTTCCGCCACACCATCAGGGTGCGGACATTGAATACGACAACCGAACGCGCGGTGGAACAGGGGTTTTGTCTTCTGTCCGCCGATCATACGATCCGAGACACCTCACCGCAGTTCCGGGAACTCTGGTCGCGCCTGGCGGGCCAGGAGCCTGAGGCCGGTCGGTCCCTGTTTGAGCGATGCGGTGAGGATCTGCGCCGTCGGCTGTCGGAGGTTCTGGCATCCGCCGCCAAAGGCACGGAACGTGCGGTACGGCTGCCACGTCCGGCGGGAGACGCGCTCACCGTTACCGCCAGTCCCCTCGGTGACGGTATTCTGCTTGCACTGATCGGCCCGGACCCCGCCGCCCGCTCCGATTCCGAAGCGCAAATGGCACGGCTGGCGAGTCGACTGCAGGCGGTTCTGGCCTCGGCAGTCGAGCTGGACAGCTCGATTCATGACACCGCGACGATTTACCGCACAACGTTCGAGAACCTCTCCGCCGCCATGCCTTTCGACACCGGGACGATCCAGATGCTGGTGGACGAGGAACTGCACGTCGTGGCAGCGTGGGGATTCGAAGACCCCGACGACGTGGTGGGAATGCGTTTCCCGCTGGACGACCGGTTCCCCAACTATCACGTCATCAGCGGCCGGAACGCCCTGGCCCTCGACGATATCCGCATCGACTTTCCCCACTTTCTGACGCAGGAGGGGGAGTTCGAGTCCGGCCACATCCGAACCTGGATTGGTGTGCCCCTCCTCGACCGGGGACAGGTGATCGGTATGATCACTATGGACCGACGCGCCATCGAACCGTTCGATCCCGACGAGATCGAACTCGCCCAGGCGCTGGCGAATCACGCCGCCGTGGCGCTCTCCAACGCCCGTATGTATGACAGTCTTCAGAAGGCGAACGACCTCCAGCACATGCTGCTGCGAGAGCTTCACCACCGGGTCAAGAACAACCTGCAGCTTGTCTCCAGTCTCCTGAACCTCCGGTCCCTGGACATCGACGAACAGGCGGGCCAGATCCTGGGCGAACTGCGAACCCACATCCAGGCGCTCGCCTCAACCCACGACAACATATTTCAACCGGGGCTCTCCGAGGATGTGCTCCTGGAACCGTACGTAGCGGACATCATCCGCGGCATAGAGGTCGGCTACATTCCCGCGGGCCGTCGGATTACCGTAGCCCCGGAGATCCAACCGTCGGCGCACTGCGGCATGGGCCTCGCGGTTCCCATCGGTCTGATCGTGAGTGAACTGGTCCTGAACGCGGTCAAACACGCGTTTGTCGGACACGACGGACCGGGGACGATCACGGTAACCCTGGAGGACACCGACAACGAGATACGCCTGGGAGTGGCTGACGACGGCCGGGGCTTCCCGGCGCATCTCGATGGAGACGGTGCGGCTCTTCCGGAGCAGGGCGGATTCGGCCTCACGCTGGTGTCAACGCTGGTTCAGCAGATCGATGCCCGCATCAGTCGGGAGCCGCGCACTTCCGGCGCCGCGAGGCCCGGAACGCGCTGGACGCTCATCGTTTCTACGCGCACGTAGACAGCCGCGGCCGTCATTTCGGTCCGCGAGCCGGACGCGCGAGGGACCCTACTTTCTGTCGTAGTAGATGCTCTTGCCCGACACCGACAGGGGCACCCCCATGACGAAGTCGGCGTCGATCATGCCTAGGCGCCGGGCCGAAACCCCGATGCGATACATCACCCGATTGTCCACGTTGAGCATCTGAGCGGTTTTCACCGCGCTGCCGATTGCGATGCCCATATCCAGAAGCCGTACGGCGCACTGTGGTCCCAGAAACTCCCCGTTCTGCTCCCCCGAGTTGACCGAAAGGCAGACCGGATGCCCGCAGGCGGCGCAGTTGAGTCCCGGCGCCGTCGCATCCTTCAGACCGACCAGAAACACCGCGCTGGAATTCGCAACGTTCGCGCCGTCGCGGTCAAAGTTCTTCTTTCCGGACTCGTCGCCGTAGGCGGCCATGTCCGCCGCCAGTCGCTTGATATCATCGCCTTCGATCGTGGCGGTGACCACGAAATTCTGCCCAACGGCCTTCGGTGCCGTAATCGCGGAAATCTCCATCAGCCCCGCGACCGTACGCATCGCTTCCATCGGTGCCTCCTGTGTGAATGTGGTGTGTGTGGCGAAAGTGTAGCCCCGCCGGAACCGGCTGTCCAGCCACCCCCTATCCAAAACCACCCCCTATCAGAAACCGCCTTCGGGCGGATCGCGCAGTACCGTGTGCGAGGCCAGAACGGTGGTGCAGACCGTCCCGTCGGGAGCCAGAACCTCCGCCGTCAGGACAACGCGGCGGCCGGAGATCGTCTGTACCCGTGCCACCACCGTGATGTCCCCGAAATCCGACCGTACCGGCGCGTGATAGGACGCCTCCAGAGTCCTGGTCACACTCGGCGGTGCCACCAGGATACTCAACGGCCCCACGGTGTTGTCGGCGGCGGCCACGACAAATCCGCCCTGGACGATGCCGTACGGATTCAGCCATTCTCCGCGGACCGGAAAACGCGCGGTCAGGCGTACCGCATCGGGGTCGTATTCGAGAAACTCCCCTCCCATGGAGAGAAAACACGCCGGTGGAACGTTGTCTGCCGGGGGAGGCTCCAGTCGTTCCCGCAACAGGTCGATGATCGCGTCGCCGCGAACGGTACGGTCCGGATGATCCATGCAGCTATTGTACCGGCGAAGCGAAAAACCGCCAGCGGAACGGTGGCGCGCCATACCGTATATTGTTACACTGGTATGTGATATTTATTCATGGAGGCAGTATGAGTCAGGTCAAGTTCCCTCTCCCCGAGGACCGGATTCCCACGGCGTGGTACAACATCCAGTCCGATCTTCCCGAGGCCGCGGCGCCGGCGCGACACCCCGCGACCCACGAACCGCTGGGCCCGGATGACCTCGCCCCGCTGTTTCCCATGGCCCTCATCATGCAGGAGGTGAGCCGGGAACCCTGGATCGAGATTCCCGACGAGGTTCGTGATGCGTACCGCCAGTGGCGCCCGACCCCGCTATACCGGGCCCGGCAGTTGGAGAAAGCGCTCGATACCCCGGCGCGAATCTACTACAAGTACGAGGGCGTCAGCCCCACGGGGTCACACAAGCCCAATACGGCGGTTCCGCAGGTCTACTACAACAAGGCCGAGGGGATCACCCGCCTCACCACCGAGACAGGCGCGGGTCAGTGGGGCAGCTCCCTGGCGATGGCGGGAGCCCTTAT
Source organism: uncultured Spirochaeta sp. (assembly GCA_913030605.1). Classification (GTDB taxonomy): domain Bacteria; phylum Spirochaetota; class Spirochaetia; order DSM-27196; family Alkalispirochaetaceae; genus Alkalispirochaeta. The sequence goes on along the minus strand of CAJWEZ010000039.1, from coordinate 37,503 downwards.
GGGCGTCGATGTCCAGGTCTACATGGTGAAGGTGAGCTACGACCTCAAGCCGTACCGCCGAGGGATGATGGAGGCGTTCGGTGCCTCCGTGATTCCCAGTCCTAGTGAGCACACCGAGGCAGGGCGCGCCATTCTCGCCGAACACCCCGACTCCCCCGGAAGTCTCGGCATCGCGATCTCCGAGGCGGTGGAGGCGGCGGTCCAGGACCCGGGGGCACACTACGCCCTCGGAAGCGTCCTGAATCACGTCATGCTCCATCAGTCGGTGATCGGTCTCGAGGCGCTGGAACAGATGGACCTCGCCGGAGACTATCCCGACGTGATCGTCGGCGCCACCGGCGGTGGCAGCAACTTCGCGGGTCTCACCGTCCCCTTCATCGGTCGCGCGCTCCGCGGCGAACAGGATGTCAGGGTCGTCGCGGTGGAACCGGCCGCCTGCCCCAGCCTCACGAAGGGAACGTTTGCCTACGACTACGGCGACACGGCACACCTGACGCCGCTGCTGAAAATGCACACCCTGGGCAGCACGTTTGTTCCGCCCTCGATCCACGCCGGCGGCCTGCGCTACCACGGCATGTCACCGTTGGTGAGCCACCTCCACGCGACCGGCGTGATCGAGGCAACCAACTACAACCAGATTGAAACGTTCACCGCCGGTATCCAGTTTGCCGAGGCGGAAGGCATCATCCCCGCCCCGGAGGCAAACCATGCGGTGGTCGGCGCGATCCGGGAAGCGCTGCGGGCGAAGGAAGAAGGCGCGCCCCGCACGATCCTGTTCAACCTGTGCGGGCACGGACATTTCGACATGCAGAGCTACCTCGACTTCATGGCCGGTAAGCTCCACGCGTACGAGTACCCGCAGAGCGAAATCGCCATGGCCCTGGCGGGCCTGCCGGGGGTCACGGGATAGCCCACCGTCCCGGGGGCACCCGCCCCCGGGACGCGCAAAAACACCTATCGCTCCAGCCCGGTTTCTGTTAGATTCCCGTTAGTTTTCCATGAGCACACCGACAGCGACGGACGACGCGGTCGCCCCGGCGGGGCGGGCGGTGTGACACTCGAACCGCTGGAGACAAACTATGGACATCTTCGTGCAACTGTTGACGATCCTCGGAAGCCTGGGTGTGTTTCTCTACGGCATGCGCATGATGAGTGAGGGACTGCAACAGTCCGCAGGCTCACGGTTGCAGCGCATTCTGGCCTTCATGACCTCCAACCGGTTTTCCGGTGTGGCCTCGGGGTTCCTGATCACGAGCGTCATTCAGTCCTCGTCGGCGACAACCGTCATGGTGGTCGGCTTCGTGGACGCGGCACTGCTGACGCTGCGCCAGGCGATCGGTGTGATCATGGGCGCAAACATCGGAACGACCGTAACGGCGTGGATCGTCGCCCTGCTCGGCTTCAAGTTCAGCATCGGCACCGCCGCACTGCCGGCGATCGCGATCGGCACACTCATGCTGCTGATCAAGTCGATCGACCGCGACGACATAGCCCACGCGATCATCGGGTTCGGACTGCTGTTCCTCGGACTCAGTCTGCTCAAGGACTCCGTCCCGGACATCAGAAACAATCCGCACATCCTGAGCTTTCTGGCGGGCTACACCGATCTGGGTTTTCTTTCCTTTGTGCTGTTTGTCGCCGTCGGGACGCTGCTGACCATCGCCGTGCAGTCGTCGAGCGCGGCCATGGCGATCACCCTCACCATGACCTTCTCCGGATGGATCGGTTACGAGACCGCCGCCGCGATCGTCCTGGGCGAAAACATCGGCACGACAATTACCGCCTACCTCGCGGCGCTCAACGCCGGCGCGAACGCCAAGCGCGCAGCCCGGGCGCACATGATGTTCAACATCTTCGGAGTGATCTGGATGGCGGCGGTCTTCCACCCGGTACTGGGTCTGGTCGACGCGATCGTTCCCGGATCGATCACCAACCGGGCCGACATCGCGGCCCATCTCGCGATGTTCCACACCCTGTTCAACGTCGCCAACACCCTGATCTGTATCGGATTCGTGCCGGTGTTCGAAAAACTGGTGTACCGCATGGTGCCCGATGACCCGGAGACGGACGCCCGGAGCTATCGGCTCCCCTACGTTCGGGGCGGGTTCCAGGACGCGGTGGAACTCAATCTGATCACCGCCCGCAGCGAACTCAGTCGCATGGCGGAACGGGTGCAGGCGCTGTTCGACTATTTCGTCGAACTCTTCGAACGGCCGTCCCGCGAGGTCCGCGGGCGACGAAAACAGTTCGCCGACCTCGTCACACTTGTCGAGCGGATGCACAGCGAAATCACCCTGTTTCTGGTCGAGTGTTCCCGCGAGACGATCAGCGAGCAGACGGCCACCAACCTGAACGGAATGGTGCAGATCGCCGCCCAGCTCGAGTCGATCGCCGACACGAGCAACAAGCTGATCCGCCTGGCGGACCGCCGGATCGAGAAGGACATCCCGATCGACAAAGATCTCCTGGCGGAGATCGAGCCCTACGCCCGCATGGTACAGGAGTTCCTGCGCTTCAACGCCGAACACCTGCAGAGTCACCTCTCGGAGGAGGAGTTCCGCCGGGCAGAGGAGATCGAGGCGCGAATCAACGACTACCAGAAGCGCTCAAAAAAGGCGGCACAGAAGCGCCTCCGGACGGGATCCGCGGTCAAAGCGGAGATGTTCTACCTGGACGTTTTGCGCCACATCGAGCACATCGGTGACTACTCGCTGCATATTTCACACGCCCTGACGGCGGTGCGGTAGGCGGGCCGCCGGCGCCCCCCGCGGGCGATCAGCAGGCTGTATACAGGAAGTTGTTGCAGGATCGCTGTGAACTTCTTTCCCTGAAAGGAGTAGCGACGATCGGGTGTGTCCGGAAGGCGTAAATCCTTTCCTGGCAGTATCCTGCTGACGCGTTTGCAACACGCTTGTGTATACAGCCCGATCAGCGCTCCTGAAAGAGCTCGATCTCCTCGCCGTCGGGGCCCAGGACGAACGAGATCGTCACCGGAAACGGTGGATCCGCGGGGATCTCCACCTCCGTCGGAGCCATCTTTTCGCGGGCACCGGCCTCGATCGCCGCGGCGTGGGCGGCACGGCAGTCGTCAACGCGCAGCGCCAGGTGCAGCAGGCGCCCGGCGTCCAGTGGATCGTCGGGCCGCTCAAAGATCTCGAGGTAGCTTTCCGCTCCCACCGCCAGCATGACCGCGCGCTCCCCGGGGCCGCCCCACGCCCGGAACGGCACGAACCCGAGACCGTCGTGGTAGAACTCCAGACTGCGATCGAAATCGGCGGCCGCCAGCGCCACATGATGAAACCCTCGCGAACCCAGTGTGTCAGGCATGGTAGGTCGTCTCCAGCGGCACGAGTACCGCCTCTATCGCGGCGCGTTGCGATTCGTACCACGGCGGAAGCACCAGCGTCTCGCCGAGATGGGCCGGATCCTCGTCAACGCCAAACCCCGGACCGTCGGTGGCGACCTCGCACAGCGCACCGGAAGGCTCCCGAACGTACACCGACTTGAACCAGAATCTGTCTATCACCGGTGAGGCCTGACCACCGTGAGCGGTGATCTGCTCTCGCACCGCCAGCTCCTGCTCCTCGTCGGGAATACGGAACGCCACGTGGTGCACGGCCCCGACGCCCCACGCCCCCCTCGGTGCCTCGGGGTCGATCCGGATATCGATTCGCTGTCCCGCGGCGCCCTCGCCGACGGTGTACCGTACCCAATCGCCGTCGCGCTCCCCGGCACCGAAGCCGAACGCCCCGGACAGGAACGCGGCGGTCGCCTCGACGGAACGCACGGTCAGACGCACACCGCCAAGGGCACGAATCTGCCGATCCGCAGGCACCGGTGAGCCGTCCCAGGCGGTAAACGCGTGATCGGCGTGCGGCTCGCTCTCCACGAGCGCCAGAGACATCCCGTGCGGGTCGGTGAACGGCAGCACCGCTTCCCCGAAGCGGGTTTCTCTCTCCCCGGTCGTCACGTCGGCATCCTGCAGACGCGCTTCCCAGTAGTCGAGACTCCCGACGGGCACCGCGAAGGCGACTTCGCCCCACACACCGGCGCCGATGCGCCCCGGGCCCATGTCGGGCCACGGGAAAAACGTCAGGTCGGTGCCCGGGTGCCCGTCTCCATCGGCAAAGAACAGATGATATGTGTCCGGAACATCCTGATTGATGCTCTTTTTGACCAACCGCAGTCCGAGAACCTCGGTGTAGAATCGATGATTCTCCCGAGGCGCCCCGGCGATCGCGGTAATATGGTGAATGCCAAGTACACGTTTCATGCGTCTAAGGTCCGTGACTTCGCCGGGATCGTCAACTTTCCTGCGCCGTGCTCCCGGGTCAACTCGTAGCGCATCGCCGTGTGCAGACTGCGCATCATCGCCACCATCACGATGGTGAACGGCAGCGCCGCGATGATCGCCATGCGCTGCAGCCCTCCGAGCCCACCGGAGACCAGCAGGACCGCCGCGGCGCTTGACTGCAGAATGCCCCACAGGATCTTTTTCCACGCCGATGGTCGCATGGCGCCGTTGCTGGTCATCATGCCCAGAACGTAGGTCGCCGAGTCGGCGGAGGTCACGAAGAAGATCCCCAGCACCACCAGCGAGAGCAGGCTGAGAACACGCGTCAGCGGGAGCTGTTCCAGAAGCGCAAACAACGCCCGCGGCGGGTTCGACGCCGCCGTCGCAGCCAGCTCCGTCGATCCACCGGACAGTTCGAGCTGCAGACCCGTTCCCCCGAAGACCGCGAACCACAGGAACGTCAGGATCGTCGGAACGAGAAGCGCGCCGATCACGAACTCCCGAATCGTGCGGCCGCGGCTGATACTCGCCACGAACAGCCCCACGAAGGGGGACCACGAGATCCACCAGGCCCAGTAGAAGAGCGTCCACTGTTTGGTCCACTCGAAGCCCTCGAAAGGATTGCTGGAAAGGCTCAGGTCCACAAAGGAACTCAGATACCCCCCGATCGTGCTGGTGAAGACGTTAAAGATATAGGCCGTGGGACCCAGCACGAGCACCAGCACCATGAGCGCCAGAGTGAGCATGACGTTTCCCTTGCTCAGTACCTGGATCCCCTTGTCCAGGCCGATCATGCTCGAGGTCATGTACAGTACGGTGACCACGGCGATGATGATCAGCGCCACGGCGGTCGAGTCGGGGACACCGAACACCGAGGACAGCCCACCGCGTATCTGCGTCGCCCCGAACCCGAGGGAGGTGGCCACACCGAAGACCGTGGCAAACACCGAGAGGATGTCGATGAGACGTCCCGGCCACCGGTAGATCGCGTCTCCGATGAGCGGATAGAACACACTGGATATGAGCGGCGGCATGCCGCGGCGGAAGGAGAAGTAGGCGATCGACAGGCTCATCACGATGTACACGGCCCACGGATGCACGCCCCAGTGAAAGAAGCTGCGGACCATGGCAAAGCGGGCCGCCTCACCGCTGTCGGCGGCGAGGTGCGCCGGCGGGTTGTGAAAGTGTGTCAGCGGCTCCGCAACGCCCCAGAAGACCAGACCGATCCCCATGCCGGCGGCGAAGAGCATGCTGAACCAGCCGAAGTAGCTGTACTGCGGTTTCTCGTCGTCGCGTCCCAGACGAATGGAGCCGTAGGGTCCGACGGCAAGGTAGAGCGCGAAGAGAAGAAACAGAATCGTCGCCAGAAGATACGCCCAGCCGAACGTCGCCAGGATCCACTCGTGGACCGCAGAGGTGACCCGGTCGAGCAGGTCCGGGACGACGGCACCGGGCACGACAAACACCACCACCAGGGCTACGGATATCCAGAACACGGTCTGTCCGGTGGGAGCAGTTCGGGCGCGGGATTCGGTCCGAGACGTGTCAGTATCAGGCATGGGAGTCTCCTTCCCCGTCGCGAGGTGGTACGATGAGCACGGAACACGGGCTTGCGTAGGCAACCTCCTCGGCCACGGAGCCGAGAACCGATCCGGAGGCGGATGATTTGCCGATCACCACCAGGTCGAACGTATTTCGCTTGAGAAAGCGGGGGATCAGCCGGCGCGAGGACCCGATACGCTGTACCAGCTCCACCGATTCCACAGCCGAGGTGGCGCGATCGCGGAGGGATTCGAGGGCCTTTGACACCGCCTCCTGCCGCCGACGTTCCGCCACCGGATCCGGTGCCCGTTGGTCGACGTTCAGAATCGTCAGGTCGATGCGACCGATCGCCTGCGCCTCGATCAGCGGGAAGGCGACGGCGTCGCTGACGGCCAGGTCGGTGGCGTACAGGACCGAGAGGGGCTCGTCGTCCGCCGGTACCGGGCGTTTCTGAATCAGCACGGGGCGGTCCGAGACGCGGATCACGTCCAGGGATGTACTCCCCAGGAGACTGCGCTGGACCCACGTCTTGCGCTTCCACGGTAACGCGATGAGGTCAGCGTCCATCGCGGCGGCGGCGTTGACGATCTCGTCGGAGGCGCCGCCGGTGCGGGTGTGGGAATCCACGGAGATGGTACTCCCGGACCGCTCGAGTGCCTGCTGGACCTGCGCAGCCGTGTCTCCCAGCCGCCTGGCGGACTCCCGCGACGCCCGGGGACTGCCGTCCACGTGCAGGAGCCGCACCGAGTGAATGGACACCCGGTGCAGCACGTGGACGAGTTCCACGACCCGGTCACTGGATTCCTTCAGGTGGAGCGGAACGAGACCCCGCTCAAGCATCGGGACCGACGCGTCGTTCCGTCTGGTACCCGTCGTCGCCGGAGGAACGCAGCCCCCAGAGGAGGATAATCACACCGGAGACGATCGCGTATATCCCGATGAGCCAGGAAAACGCGATGATGCCCGCCTCGGGCCGCGTGAGGAGCAGGATCCCCACCAGCAGCGACACGCCGCCGAAGAGCCCCACAAAGAGCGGCACCCCGGCAAGATCACGCAGCTGGATCGCCGTCCAGAGTTGCACCGCGGCGCGGACAACGATCCAGACCGCGATGAGCATGACGAGCACCCGGAGCGCGGCCCCCGGCATCAGGAGCAGAAATACCGCCACGAAGAGCCCGACAACGCCCTGGGCAACGGCGGTCCAGGTGAACAGCGCGCGTCGGTCACGGGTAAAGAACGAAAACACCGCCTCCGAAAACAGGAAGAGTCCCACCAGAAATGCCAGGAACTCGGCGGTGATCGAGGGCCACACCAGCGCGGCGAGCCCCACCAGGATCGACAGACCGCCGGCAATGACCGAGACGGTCCGATGTTTGGGAAATACTATCATTCGCGTACCTCTGTGGTACGAGGATACTCAATCAGTCGGTGGAACGTAAAACACCGTCGGCAACACGTTCCAGATCCGCGATGGAGGTGTGGCTGACCGGTCGCGGGATTACCACATGGAGATGATCCATCGCCCGTGTGAGGGCCACGTAGATCACATTGCGTTCCATGCGCTCCTGCGCCTCCTCGCTGAACGTCTCGCGGCGCGAGAACCCGGGCAGAAACACGATCACCACGGGAAACTCCACCCCCTTGGCCGAGTGCATCGTCGACAGTCGCACGCCGGTGGTGGTCTCGAAGTCGAACGTGCGGGAGCGCACGTTGCTCACCGGCATACCGGCACGCTGGAACTCCGGGAGCAGCACCTTGATATCCTCGTTTCCCGGCACCAGCACCGCCACATTCTCCGGCTGGTAGCCAAGTTCCCGAACGAAGAGCTGCGCCCTCGCGACCACGGCGGCCACCCCGCCGCCGGCGTCGGCGGTGCGGATCACTTCCGGCACCGGTCCGTCGCGCCACGAGTCGGCGCCGGCCCCGGCGTCGCGACCCGCGTAGGTCTCCGCCAGCCGCCAGATCGCGCCGGTATTGCGGTGGTTGCGCCGGAGCGTCCGGCTGCGGCCCCGGACCGCCAGCCCGGCGTCCGCGAAACTCGACCCGTCGCGGTAGATGCGCTGAAAATCGTCACCGGCGACCACCAGCCCGCGCTCCGACAGGTGGCGGAGTACGCGCAGATCGGCGGAGGACAGGTCCTGCGACTCGTCGACAAACACCCGCCGCGCCATCGACCGGGGGCCCGATTCTCTCAGGAGCACCGAGAGGGCGCGGTTGCGGCTGTATCCACCGCTCTCGTCCATGCGGTCGCGGAGCGCGGCTGCGGCCTCCCATACGATCCCCCGGCGCGCGTCGCCCGCGGCCAGTCCGAGGGGCCCCGGCGGTTGCGCGGTGTACTCCCCGGCGGACAGGTCCCCGGCAAGAATCACCTCGTCGATCTCCCGCCACAGCCGTTCCGGGTCCGCCGCCGTCACGCCGACCCCGCGGAGACGCTCCGCCGCCGGGTGCAGCACGGCGCCGAACTCGCCCACCGCACGGCTGTCGAACACGATGTAGGCGTCATCGCGAATGAGCTGCAGCCGCCCGAGCAGGAACGAATCGACCGTCGCGATCTGCGGCGTCGTCCGGTGGCGGCCGACCATTCGACTGAGGAAGGCGCTGAACCGAACCAGCGTCCGGGTGAAGGTGAGCAGGACGACCGGGTGTTCCACCGTCATCCCCAGTTCCTGATCCACCGCCGAGAGCTCCCGGTCGAGGGCGTGGAGCAGCACCACCGTCTTTCCGGTTCCCGGCGGTCCGGACACGAGGAAATCGCCGGTTCCCGCAATCCGGTCGACCGTATCGCGCTGCTCTGGGGTCAGGGTCATGACACTGCGGGCGTAATCGGCACGACTCCTGGTATAGGAGGTAAAGCGCATCAGGTACTCGAGGTGATCGCGGGCGGCGGCGCTGGAAAGTGGAGACCCGGCGCCGTGGTTCTCGAGTTCCGCCGCGACGTCCTGTGGATCCTGCCTCAGGCCCTCCATGTGCGACCGGAACTCGTCCCGCGCCGACCGAGCCACCGCATCGTCTGCGGAGCCACCCCACAACGAGAGTCCACGACGGATGTGCGCCAGCGCGGGCTCGTCGAATCCGACCAGTGCGCACCACTCCAGAAACGTGTGCGTCGCCGCGGTCACCTCCTCCCGCGTAACCGGTCTGAGATCGGTGAGGATGCGGCTGCTTACACGGTGGCTGGCGCGCAACGTTCCCAGAATGCGCCTCACGTCCGCGGTTAACCGCCCCTGACGCGCCAGATCCTCCGCCATGGAGTCCAGCTTGTCGGCGAACGCCGGCACCGCACCGTCGTGTCCGTCGTCCGGGATCGATCCCATGACGCCTTCAACAAATGAATGCAGCGCCACGTAGTACAGCCCCTCGTCGGTCTCCGCGAGTTCGGCCAGGCGGGGCAGCTCACCGCGAAACGCAGCAGGATCGATCATACGTAGGGAATGCGTACCTCGGCAATCACCTGAGGTACACCTGCTCCCGCGGGTCGGAAAACGCGCGCATATGGTGACCGTCTTCCTGAAGCGCCCGCTCGATCAGCGCCAGCGTGGTGAATTCGTCGTCCACAACCACGATGTTCATATTGCACCATTCCTCTCGAGATCTTTAAATTGCACGTTTGTCAACTCCGTGGTAACGTATTCTCACCTATGAAAACGATCATCGCCATGCTATCTGTCGTGGTCCTCGGCCTGTCCGTGGCGTTCGCCCTGATGCTCCCGGTCGCCGCGTTTCCCACGGCGCTCGCAGCGTTCGCGGTTCTGGCGGTTTCGATCATTCTATCCCGGCGTGATGAGCGTCTCAACTACACCACCCTCGCCGACCGGCTGACGGAGCTTCGCGAACGCGGTATCGGCCCCGTGGGACGTATCATGTGGGCGGTGACCAAAGGACAGCTGGCACTGTCGCCGCCGGAACAGCCCCGGCGATGGGAAGCCGCCGGTCCGTATTCCGCCCATTTCCGTCGCACGGTGGAACAGTTTAACGAGACGGTGGACGCGGTTGCGTCGCTCACCGACGCCGCCGAAAGCCTGACGGCGGTACCGATTCGGCGCCTGACGTTCACCGGCATAGACGACTTCGCCCACGGACAACGGGCGGCGCGCCTCATCGGCGAACTGACCGGAGGCCGTGGCGCCGTGGCGGTGGTTGCCGTGGACCATACGACCAACTATTCGGTCCTCCGGGAGCGAGGGTTCACCACCACGCTGGCGGCGGAGTTTTCCGGGGTCCGTCTCGCGGAGGTGATCTACAGCGGCCGCAACGCCGACCGCGCCGTTGCCGGGATCGTGGACCTTCTGTCGCGCGACTCCTCTATCGACGCGGTCTACCAGCTGGAGGAAGCGTCATCCACCAAGGTGTTCGCCGCGATCCAGCAACGGTTCGCTCCGGACCGGGTCAGGCTGGTGGGGCACGGTCGCCGTCGGGAGTTCCTGCCCTTCTTCGAAAGCGGGCACCTCGACGCCACCCTCACCCAGAGCCCGTACTTCCAGGGCTTCAACCCGGTCGCGCACCTGTACAACGCCCTCGTCTCAAACTGGCGCCCGGAGACCGCACGTCAGTTCATCACACCGGAGGTCGTGGACCGCAGCTCCTACCGCGACATGCTCGAGAACCCGGTGGATCCCACCGGTCGCGCGGAACTCGTGGAGGGCACCGGCGATCGACTCTTCAAGATCGTGTATCTCATTCCCAAGGACTACGACTTCTGGCCGCCGGTCAAACAGGGGGCCGAGGACGCCGCGCAGATCCTGGCGCAGCGCGGCACCCGTGTCACTGTTTCTCTTCCCGACGACCCATCCAACCCCTACGGGCTGGACCAGTGGCACCGAATGATCCGGCGCGCCGCCGACAACGGTGCCGACGGCATCGTTGTCCCGGTGTTCTCCGACCGATTGATTCCGACGATCAACGAAGTTGCCGATCGCGGTGTTCTGGTGGCCACGTACAACCAGGAACCGGCCTCGCTGCGCGAGATGGTCGCCGGTGTCCGGGAACACGCACGCCAGGTGGGAGAGACGGGGCAGCAACTGTCGGCGAGCACCGAACAGTCGGCGACGGCGATCGGTCGCGTCGACGGAGCCGTGGAGCGACTCGAGCAGGACGCCGGCAAGCAGGACACCACGGGCCGGGAAATCGCCTCCGCCGCCGAACGCCTGGAACGGACGGTGGGAACGCTCATTGGGCAGATGGAGCAGATGATCGAACAGGCCGCCGCGATCCGCGACCTCGCCGCGGAGGGGGCATCCACCGTGAAGCGCGGGGTCAGCGAAACCGACGAGTCGGTGACCGCGGTGTCCAATACGGCCGGTGTCGTGGAGCGTCTTTCGGGCCGCTCACGGGACGTGCAGAGCCTGATTCAGGCGATCAAGGACATCGGGGACCGGACGCACATGCTCGCGATGAACGCGGCGATCGAGTCGGCCCGCGCCGGAGAGGCTGGACGCGGGTTCGCCGTGGTGGCCGATGAGATTCGCAGTCTATCGGCGCAGTCGCAGGAGACGAGCACGCGCATCGAGGATCAGCTCGCCACGATCGTCGGCGATATCGAAGCGATCCACAGCACCGTCTCCACCAGCATGGAGTACATGCACCGCAACCGCGACGCGGCAAATGAAATCCAGCGCTCCTTCTCCGACATCGCCACGGCGGTGGAAGAGAACAGCCACGCCATGGAGTCGGTGGACCGCGAGCTCGAGGAGATCCGCGCGCAGATCACCACAGTCGGGAGTTCGGCGGCGCAGTTCCGGGAGAGTCTGGACGCGCTCCGCCGGGGCCTCGCGGAAGTGGTGGAGGCCAGCCGTGATATCGCCGCCGCCGTGGATTCGATGCAGCAGGGAAATCGGGCGCTTCAGGCGGCGGCCTCGGCCCAGGAGCGGATGCTGCGCGGGTTCGAGGTTTAGGGCTCCTTGCTGTCGGAGTCGGTGCCGCGGTACGCGAGTGTCTCCACCCGTGCCCGCCGCCTCACACGCCCCTCGGCGGCACCGCTATGGAGCGCGCCACCGGTCCGCCCGTGGCGCACCGCCTGAATCTCGGCGATGATCGACAGGGCCACCGACGCGGGGTCTTTTCCGCCGAGATCGAGCCCGATCGGTGTCCGCACCTCCGGCAGGCGAGTTAGGTCGTAGCCCTCCCGGACCTGCCGTTCCAGCCGCTCCTCGTGCCGCCGCCGCTTTCCCATCGCGCCGAGGTACGCCACCGGCGGCTGGTCCATGAGCATTCGGAACAGATCATCCTCGAAACGCGGTTCGTGATTCAGCGACACCACCGCACAGCGGGGGCCGATGCCGCCGGACCCCACTCCGAGAATGGCGGGCAGGTCTCTCGGCCAGGCGCACAGGACGTCGTCCGCCGCCGGCACATGTTCACGCCGCGCGTACCGCTCCCGCGGGTCTGAGAGCACGACCCGGAATCCAAGCTCCCGGGCGAACGTGGCCAGCGGCGCCGCCACCGGCCCGGCGCTCACAATCAGCAGGAGCCACGGCGGAACCCGCGGTTCAACCAGTTCGGTCCAGTCACCTTCGTCGTCGGAACCGGTGCGCGTCCATGGTTCCTCGTCGTCGGCCACCGGCTCCCACCGGTGCTCGACCCGCAGGCGGTCGTCTCCAACGCGTCGATAGCGTGTCACGAGTCGCTGCCCCCGCGGCGGCACCAACGCCTCCCGGGTTCGGGCGTCCAGCAACTCGAGGACAACGTCGATGCGTCCGTCGCAGTTGAGCCCGATCTCGATCAGCGGATCGGTCACGGGTCCGTAGCCGGCGAGGCGCGCCCCCCCGTCGGCACGTACCGCCTCCGCCCGCCGTACCACGTCGGATTCGACACAGCCACCGCTTACGGCGCCGACAAAGCGACCGTCGTCGGCGATCGCCATGCGCGAGCCCAGCGGCTGACTCGACGATCCCACGATCCGGCAGATCGTCGCCAGCACAACGGATCGGCCGTCCGCAAGCCATTCGTCGATTGTGGCAATCTCGTGGATTCCTGCGTCCATGCCCGAATCATACCGCGGGAGCTTGTCGGACGGAAGCACGTGCCATACCCTTGAACCATGGCAAGTTCCGGTCCGTCGAACGAGAGCGCCACGGCGGCGGCGTACGCACTCCTCGAATACGGCACGGCGGCGACGTTTGCCGTTCGCGACGGGGTGGTGGAGTTCGCGAACCCCGCAGCGCTGGAGATCGCCCGGCGCATCGGATATCCAGTGGACGACCGCCCCACCCTCGTCGGCGTGCCGCTCGCCGATCTGGACGCCAAGCTCGCCGCCGTTCACCGCGATCCCACCGAGCCGACGGAAATCACCGTACAGGCACCGGACCGACAGCTCACCCTTCGCGTCCGGGTAGCACCCGCCGGCGAGGACGTGGCGCTGCGTATCGTCATCGTGGAGGACCGGTCCGGTTTCCGGATGCTGGAGGAACGACTCCGCGAGCGCTCGGCGGTCCTGGAGGCGGTAATCGAAAGCCTGCCGTTCGACTTCTGGCTCAACGACCTCGACAACCGCACAGTGATGCAGAACTCGCACAGCCGGACGCTGTGGGGCGAACAGTTTGGCGCCCACATGGAGGAGATCCAGACCGATCCGCGGATCATGGAAACGTGGAGCCGGACCAACGCGGCCGCCCTGGAAGGCGAAGTGCAGACCGGTGAGATCACCTACCGCATCGGTGACACCGAGCGGCAGTTTCGCAATATCGTCGCACCGGTTCGCGACGGCGACCGCATCCTGGGCATATTCGGGGTAAACATCGACATCACGGACCTGAAAAACGCGCTCCGTGACCGGGAAATGCTCCTGCAGGAACTCAACCACCGGGTGAAAAACCACCTGCAGATGATCCTGAGTATGATCAACCTCCAGCGAAGCGCCGGCGCCGAAACCGGTGACGAGGCGCTTCGGCGCATCGAGGAGCGAGTCCACGCGGTGTATCTGGTGCACGATCAGCTTTACGCCGCCGGGGCGTTGCATACGATCGACCTCGCAGGATACGTGACCCGCCTGGTGGACGGGATTCGGGCCGGATACGGTCGACCGATCGAGATCTCCGGGGACCGACAGAGCGTCCCGATCGAATTTCAGCGGGCGATCTCCGTGGGTATCGTGCTCACCGAGCTGATCGTGAACGGCATCAAACACGGAGCCCCGGAGGCGCCGATCCGCGTCAGCCTCACGTGGCACGAGACGGATCTTGAGCTGACCGTGGAAAACCGGATCGACGGCAGCTCGCCGGCCGACGAGGGCGCAGCTGGCGATGGCGGCAGACCGGACGGCACGGGAGGACTGGTGATCATCCGCCACGTGAGTGGCCAGCTCCGCGGCTCACTCGAATCGCAGAGAATTGACAATCGCTACCGCGCGACTCTCCGTTTTCCCTATGATTCGTGACGGTTTCGGCGTATACTGAGCGACATGGAGGCGTCCCTCTTCGCGGAAACGATCGATCTGATCCCCGCTCCCCTGCTGCTCATCAACCGCGACGGTACGGTTCGCACAGCCAACCGCAGCGCTGCGTCGGCGCTGGAGACCGACCCCGGCCGGCTGCACGGCACGCCCGTGGTATCGTGGTGCCCCGGCGACCATGGAGACCGCCTGGAGCGCGCGATCAGCGATGCATGGGACACCGCCCCCACCGAGATCGCACCGGATCCGCTGTTCATCGACTCCCGTCGGGCGGGCACCGGCACGCTGGTCCTCGCCTCGGTGGACCGTGGTTCGGCGATGCTGCTCATGCGTCGCGGCCCCGCGACCGACGAGATACGCCCCCTGACGGGCCCGGAACACCAGGACCCGGTGACGGGGTTGCTCAACCGGCACACGCTTCCGATCGTGGTGGAGCGGGAGCTGATGAGGGCGGCTCGCTCGGGCAGCCCGCCGGTGGCGATGCTGTTCGTCATGCTCCGCGACTTCAAGCAGATCAACCAGATGCACGGGCACCAGGTGGGCGATCTGCTGCTGGAAAACAGCGGGATCCGGATTCGCGAGACGGTCCGCAAGAGCGATTTCGTCTTCCGCTGGGAGGGCACCAACATGGTCGTGCTCCTGCCGGAGCTTGCCACGCGCCTCGACGGTCTGCTGGTTGCCGAAAAGATCCACAGCGCCGTGACGGTGCCGTACCGCTTTCGCGGCCTGGATCTGGCACCGGGCTGCCACGTGGGCATCGCGCTCTTCCCGGACGACGCCACCTCCGCCGACGACCTGTTCAACCGCGCCAACTCGGCGGTGATCGAAGCGGAGCGCCGCGACGAGCCGTACCGGTACTACGATCAGGAGACGCACCAGCGGGCAAGCGACCGGCTCACACTGAAAACCGGGCTGCAGCGCGCCTTCGAACGCGACGAACTCGAACTCTACTATCAGCCGATCGTCACCGCCGAGGGCCGCATCGCCGGTGCGGAAGCGCTCATGCGCTGGAATCACCCGACCCGAGGCGTTCTCGGCCCCGCTGATTTCATCGAACTCGCGGAAGACAGCCGTCTCATCGCGCCGATCGACAAACTGGCGATGTACAGCGCCTGCCGCCAACTGGTGGCGATGGCCGACCGACCGGAGTTCTTCGTCAGCATGAACGTGAGCGCGATCAACCTTTCCGACGCCACCCTCCCCACCGTGGTGGCACAGGCGCTGAAGAGCGCCGGGGTGACCGACCCGTCGCGGCTGAAGCTCGAACTCACCGAGAGCCGAACCGCCGAGAACCGCCCGCAGTTTCTCACCGTCATGAACGAGATACAGTCGATGGGTGTCGAGATCTGGATCGACGACTTCGGCACCGGACAGTCGTCACTCAGCTACCTCAAGCACCTGCCCGTCTCCACGGTCAAGATCGACAAGGACTTTGTGGCCGAGCTCGCCGCCGACTCCGACGATGTCGAGTACCTCCGCGGAATCGTCAGCACCGTCCGCTCGCGGAACAAGCGCATCGTGGTGGAGGGCATCAGCACCGCCGACCAGCTGTCACTGGTCGGCGAGCTGCCGGTTGACTACCTCCAGGGATATCACTTCGCTCGACCGATGCCGGTGTCGGAGCTGCAGGCGCTGCTGGAGCGCACCGATACCCTGCCGGAATACCCCGTCAGGAGCGGTACCACCCGTACGGTTCCCGATCCAGGTTGACGTAGATCGTTTTCAGTTGCGAGTAGGCGTCCAGGCTTGTGCGATGCACTTCCCGGCCGTACCCCGAGGCGCCAAACCCGCCGAAGGGGGATCCACTCGGCACCGGGTGGTAGTCGTTGACCCACATCGTCCCGGTCCGCACCGCCTGTGCCACCGCAAGGGCCCTGGAGATGTCCCGGGTCCAGACCGCACCACCGAGGCCGTAGCTGCTCGCGTTGGCGATCGTCACCGCCTCCTCGTCCGAGGAGAACCGCTGCGTCACCAGCACGGGGCCAAAGATCTCCTCCTGCGCCACCCGCATCGCCGGGGTCACGTCCGCAAGGATCGTCGGGGCCAGGTAGGCTCCGGCGGTGAACCCGGAAACCCGCGTTCCACCGGTCACGACCCGCGCCCCCTCCGACACCCCCAGGGAGACGTATTCCTCCACGCTGCGACAGTGTTCCTCGGAAACCAGAGGCCCCATGCGACTCTGCTCGTCCATCGGATCACCGATGCGAATCCCGGCGACCAGGTCGGTCAGGTCCGAGAGAAACCGGTCGTGGATCTCATCGTGCAGCAGGAGACGGCTTCCGGCGGAGCACACCTGCCCCTGACTCATCATGATCGCCATCGCCGCCGCCTCTACCGCCCGGTCCCAGTCGGCGTCCGGAAACACGATGTTGGCCGACTTGCCGCCAAGCTCCATCGTCGCGGGGATCACCCGCGCCGCTGCCTTCGCCGCCACGTGGCGGCCGACCTCCGTGGAACCGGTGAAGCTCAGCTTGCGGATCCCGGGATGGTCGAGGATCGCCTCGCCGCATTCGCGCCCCGACCCGGGCAGCACGTTCAGGAGGCCCGGTGGCAGCAGGTCGGCGGTAATTTCCGCCAGCGTGAGCAGGCTCAGCGGCGTGAGCGTCGCCGGCTTGATCACCACTGCGTTTCCCGCCGCCAGCGCCGGCGCGAGTTTCCACCCAGAGATGAGGAACGGAAAGTTCCACGGAACGATCGCCCCCACCACGCCAAACGGCTCGCGCACGATCATGCTCATCTGCTGCGGATCGTGGCGCTTCAGACCGTCCTCGTCGCTGCGAACCACCCCGGCGAAGTAGTGGAACAGATCCGCCACGGCGTCTACGTCCATCCGCGTCTCGCTGATCACCCGACCGGTATCGGTCGTCTCGGTCCATGCCAACCGTTCGCGTTCCGCGGTGATGCGCTCGGCGACCGCGGTGAGCACTCCGGCACGCTCCACCGCCGGCCGGCTCCACCACTCGGGCCAGGCGTCGCCACCGGCGGCCACCGCGGCGGACACGTCCTCGACGCCGGCGGCGGCGACGGTGCATACCTCCTCACCGGTGGCGGGGTTGGAGACAGAGAAGGCGGCCCCGGACGTCGCCGCCCGGAAACCGCCGTGTACAAAGAGGCCGTACTGTCGAGAGAGATCCATACGGCTCAGTCGAGGTACCCGTTGTCGGTGAGCCACTCACGGGCGATCGCGTCCGGCTCCTCACCGTCGTCGTAGCGCGCGTTGAGGGCGCTCATCTCCTCGGTCGAGATCGCCCCGCCAAGGCTGTTGAGCGTGTCGATCACATCGCTGTAGTCCGCGACGATCTCATCGGCGATCACGTAGGCACCGTTGTACGCCGGGAAGAACTCCTTGTCGTCCGGCAGCATCACCAGACCCAGGCGCGCGATGCGGCTGTCGGTGGAGTACGCCGCCGCTACGTCCACCTCGCCGGCGTCGATGGCGCGATAGATCAGGCCGTACTGCATCGGCAGGACCTCTTTGAACTCGATGCCGTAGTGTTCACTCCACCCGGGGTAGGCGTCGGGGCGGATATCGAAGTTCTCGTCGCCCGCGAGGGTCCAGTCCGGCGCGTAGGGAGCGAGGTCGCTGGCGACCTCCAGCCCGTACTCCTGGGCGGTCTCGGCGCGCACGACCATGATGTAGGTGTTGTTGAACCCGAGGGGTTCCGACCACGTGTATCCGAACTGCTCCTCGAAGCCGTCCTTGACGTACTGCCACGTGTCCTCGGCGCTCATCTGCGGCCCCTCGTAGCGCAGGATCCCCGTGAGCTGCGTACCGGTCCAGGTGGGGTACACGTCGATCTCGTTGCTTTCCATCGCCTGGTGGAGGACCGACGAGCCGTTGAAGCTCGTGTTGACCGTGGCATCGTACGGTGTCTTCTCCTGGATCATGATCTGCGCCATGTTTGCGAGAATTACCATCTCGTTCACGTCCTGTGCGGCCACGCGAATCGTTGCGCTGCCGTCGCCCTCCGCCTGCCCGGAGGCCCATACCGCCCCGGTAAGCACCATGAGAATTCCCAGTCCAATCAGTATTCGTCGCATCGTATTACTCCTTTCGCTGCGATCTTTTGGTGTTCAGTTGCTGTTCCTCGCGCCGGGCGATTCGCTCGGCACGACGTTCCGGACTGACCGTGTTCTGAAACCAGCGCAGACCGTAGTCCGCCGCCAGCGCCAGAAGCGTCGCCGGAAGTGCTCCGGCCAGAATGACCTCGTTTCGGATCGCGGAGAGTCCCGAGAAAATCAGGCGCCCGAGTCCCCCGCCACCGATCGCCGCCGCCAGTGCCGCGGTTCCGATGATCCAGACCGATGCCACGCGAATGCCCGAGATGATCACCGGCATCGCCAGCGGGAGCTGGACCCGCGTCATGATCTGAAACTCGGTCATCCCCATGCCGCGGGCGGCGTTCGTCAGCTGTACCGGCACGTTCTTGATCCCGGTGTAGGTGTTCTGCAGTACCGGCAACATCGCGTAGAGAAACAGCGCCGCCACGGCGTTGTCGTTGCCGATGCCGAAGACGAAGATGAGAAAGCCCAGCAGCGCCAGAGACGGGATCGTCTGGAACACGTTCGCCAGGGCGATCACGTACGGCGCGATCCGGTCGTTCCGGGTGAGGTAAATCCCCAGCGGCAGACAGACCACCACGGTGAGGCCCAGGGCGATCCCGGATATCGCGATGTGCTCAACGGTAAGCTGCAGGACCCGCGGCCACTGCCGCGCCAGGAACGTTGTCAGAAGCGTGAAAAAACTTTCGTTCATGCCGTCGCCCCTCCCCTCGTCAGGCGGCTCACCGTCAGACGGGCGATCCCGCCGTTGGTGATCACCCCGGCCAGAGCCCCGCGGTCGTCAAGCACCGGAACCGGCGAGTCGAGGTCAACCAGCAGTTCCGCGGCGTCGCGCACGGTTGCCTCGGAGGCGTAGAGTTTGCGGTCGCTGCGACCGAGACCGTCGATCGTCTCCCGCCTGGCGCGTTCCGCGCCCAGCAGGTCGGCCAGGTACACCATGCCGCGCCACCGGCCCCGGGCATCGACGATCTGCGCGGTCTCGCGGCTCAGTTCCTCGAGCTTCTCGAGGACTTCGGTGGGACTCTCGGTGGGGCGCACCACCAGGGGAGCGTCCTCCACCAGCGTGTCCACGGGTCCCTCCGGAGAGATCTGCGACAGTCTGTCCTCGCCGATGAACGTTCGGACGAACTCGTTCACCGGTGCGTTCTGCAGTTCGTCGGGTGTCCCCATCTGCTCGATCCGGCCGCGACGCATGAGTACGACGCGGTCCGCGAGCTTGAGTGCCTCGTCTATGTCGTGGGTAACGAAGACGATCGTCTTTTTGACCGTCCGCTGAAGGTCCAGAAGTTCGCTCTGGAGCTTGCCCTTGGTGATCGGATCCAGGGCCCCAAACGGTTCATCCATGAGAACAACGTCAGGGTCCGCCGCCAGGGCCCGGAGCACGCCGATACGCTGCTGCTGGCCCCCCGAGAGCTGCGACGGCAGTCGGTGGCGGTACACCGCCGGGTCAAGCCCCGCCAGCTCGAGCAGTTCCATCGTCCGAGCCCGCGTTTTTCGCCGCGGCCACCCCAGCAGGTGCGGTACAGTGGCGATGTTTTCGCCCACCGTCAGGTGCGGCATGAGCCCGATCTCCTGGATCACGTAGCCGATGTTGCGGCGCAGCTGCACCGGATCCACCTGGTCCACCCGTTGGCCGTTCACCACCACGGACCCGGACGTCGCCGGCTCGAGGTGGTTGATCATCTTCAGGCTGGTGGTTTTGCCGCAGCCCGACGGTCCGATAAAGACGACAAACTCACCACGCCCGATTTCGAGGTTCAGGTCGTTCACGGCGGTGGTCCCGTCGGGGTAGACCTTGCTCACATTGCGAAACTCAACCATCGAGCACCTCCCTGAACGCCCGCAGAAACGTCTCGTTCTCCTCCTCGGTGCCAACGGTCACGCGCATGTGCCGGGGATACCCCCAGCCGGCGGCGCTGCGGACGATTACGCCGCGATGAAGCAGAGCGTCGGCAACCGCGTCGGCCTGATGACCGTCGGGAAGCGCGAAGAACACGAAGTTGGTGTGCGTAGACACCACCTCCATCCCGAGCTCCGCAAGTGCGGCCTCGAGACGGGCCCGGCCGTTGCGGATCTTCTCCACCGCCGCGCGAACCTCGGCCAGCCCCCCGTCGAGCGTCGCCGTGGCACCGGCGATACCCACGCGGTTGGCGTTGAACGGCTCCGCCACCGTGTCGATCGCGGTGATCGTGGCGGGATCCGCCAGCGCGTACCCCATGCGAGCGCCGGCGAGTCCGTAGGCCTTTGAAAACGTCCGCACCACGATGACATGGCGTCCCGACCGCACGGCGGAGACGCTGTCCGGCAGCACTTCGGCGTCGGCAAACTCGGCGTAGGCCTCGTCCACCACCACCCAGCCGTGCGGTGGCAGCGCATCCAGCAGCGGTGTGAGATCCGCCGGCCGGGTCACCGTTCCGGTGGGGTTGTTGGGATTGCACAGCCAGACGATCTTGGTTGCCGGTGTGACAGCCGCAACCAGGTCCTCCATGCGGGTAGCGTGATCCTCCGCCACCGGCACGGTGACGATCTCGGCACCCATAAACCGACTGATCTCCCGATAGAGGCCGTAGGTCGGCGAAAGCGTCACGACCTCGTCTCCCGGCTGGACGAACGCCCGCGCGATCGTCTCGAGCATGCCGCCGGCGCCGTGGGCGATCGCCACGTGATCCCCGGAGAGGTCGTACAGCGAGCCGATGCGCCGTCGGAGCTCAACGAAACTGTTCTCCGGGTAGGTGTGGATCGTCGCCAGCGCCGCCTGCATCGCCTCGAGCGCCGTCGGAAAGGGCGCGTAGGGGTTTTCGTTGGACCCGAGTTTTACCACGCTCGACAGACCCAGCTCACGACGGACCTGCTCCGTGGTCTTTCCGGCGACGTAGGGATGCACGTCGCGAATGGTGGGGCGAATGCCCGGTATCATCTCGTTCATGATGCCGGTACCTCCAGAAGGGTGGGCCCGTTGCGCGTGAGGGCGTCTGCGATCAGACCCCCGAGCGAATCCAGGTCGCTGACGCGCTCCGCCGTGGCGCCGTAGGACGCGGCGAAGGCGCAGAAATCGGGGGCCACCGTGTCCACCGCGATCCGGCGGCCGGGGTGGCGTCGCTCCTCCTCGCGTCGAATCTCGCCGTAGCCGCCGTCGTTCCAGACGATGACGGGGAGCGGGATGTTCTCCTGCACCGCAACCGCAAACTCCTGCATCGTGAACTGAAAGCCACCGTCGCCGACCAGCGCCGCCACCGGTCGCCGCGGGGATCGTTGCAGCGCCCCGATCGCCGCAGGAAGCGCAAACCCGAGCGTCCCGAATCCGGCGGGGTGCAGGTATCCGCCGGCGGTTGCCACCGGGTACTCGCTGATGCCGCAGTAGGCGATCGATGTCATGTCCGCCGTGAGAACGCCGTCCGGCCCCAGGGCGGTGGAGATCGCCTGCAGGACGGTACGCATCCGCTCAATCGTACCCACCGGTACGCCCAGCGTGGCGGGCAGCTCGAGCGCCGAGCGTTCCCGCAGCGCCTGCACCGTCCGTTCTGTGGCGGTGCGGCGGCCGACCGCGTCGCCCCCGCGGGCATCTTCTGCGCCGCCGTCGTGTTCCAGCGCCGCCAGCAGCGCCGGAAGGACGGTCGCGAGGTCGCCACGGTGGGCCCACGCGGGGCCTCCCGCCGCCGGCAGGTGTGCGGCGTCGGCGTTCACCGCCACCACGCGCCCCGCCGGGGCCAGGCGATCGGTCCACAGATCCGTGGACGAAAGCTGGCTCCCCAGCACCATGACCAGATCGGCCTCCTCCACCGACGCCCGCACCGACGGCACGTGGAGTCGTCCGCCAAGGCTCAGGGGGTGTGCGTCGGCGATAACGCCCTTGCCCGCGGCGGTGGTCACAACAGGCGCCGATATTCGCTCCGCCAGGGCAACCACCGACGCGGACGCGCCGACGGCACCGCCACCGGCGATCACGACCGGCCGCTGCGCGCTGCGGACCATCCCGACGAGATCGTCCAGCGCCGCCGGTGCGCCAGGATTCACCGCCTCCTGAAGGACGTCGATGGGGACTTCCATGTGTACCGGACCGGGGCGGCCCGTTGCGGC
The DNA here is from genome assembly GCA_913030605.1 of uncultured Spirochaeta sp. GTDB lineage: Bacteria > Spirochaetota > Spirochaetia > DSM-27196 > Alkalispirochaetaceae > Alkalispirochaeta. The sequence goes on along the minus strand of CAJWEZ010000039.1, from coordinate 15,142 downwards.
CTCCGTGTACAGGAACGCGAGCGTCTCCGCGATCCGCGTCGGGTCCTCCACGCGGATGCTGTGCTTCGTCACCGACGAACTCATCGTCGTCGGATGGTCCAGCTGGTGCAGATACCCCGTCGGTCCACCGGCGGCGGCGCGCGGAATGTCCGATGAAATCAGCACCACCGGCACGGCGTCGTGCCGTGATTCGCCCAGTGCCGTGAGCGCGTTGGTGACGCCGGGACCGCTGATCACCAGCGCCACGCCCGGTCGGCCGGTGCCGCGGGCGTAGCCGTCTGCCATGAACGCCGCTCCCGCCTCGTTCCGACTGGTGACGTGGCGAAGGCGGGAATCAAGCAGTTCGTCGTACACGTCAAGATTGTGAATTCCCGGGATTCCGAAAACGGTATCCACCCCCAGGGACTCCAGGGCGCGCACGAGCGCCCCGGCGCCGGTCTGTGACTCCATCGAACCTCCATAGATCGTTTTAGCTCGTGATTTTCAATCGATTTCCAACGAATTTTTTCGGGAAAATCTTAGGATACGTTATACAAGTACCGTCGCTACGTCAATGCAATTCTTTTCACCGGGCATATTCACAGCAATTTCGGGCGCAAACCGAGAATATTTTGCGCATGAATTGATGTTTTTCGGTGTTTCTGTTGGGAAATCGTGCACCAAATCGGGCACATCCACGGGCTTCCGAAAATCTCATGTTGTCCTCTAACTATTTGTGTTCCTAATCTTTGGCCCGCGAACTGAGACATCCGTTGTCACGAGGGGAGCGCATATCTTACCCTTGAGGCACGATGCCACGCTCACACGAGTACCGGATCTGGCCCGGCAATCCCTATCCCCTCGGGGCGATGTGGGATGGAAGTGGAACCAACTTCGCCCTCTTCTCGGCAAACGCCGTGGCGGTCGAACTCTGCCTCTTCGACGAGAGCGGAAGCCGCGAGATCGCACGCCTGCCCCTGAGGGAGTACACCCACGAGATCTGGCATTCGTACCTTCCCGATGTCCGACCGGGACAGTTGTACGGCTACCGTGTCCACGGTCCGTACGATCCCGATGCCGGGCACCGCTTCAATCCCCACAAGCTGCTGATGGACCCGTACGCCCGCGCGTTTCGCGGCGCGATCCACTGGCACGATGCGCTCTTCGCCTACCAGGTCGGGTCCCCCGACGGAGATCTGTCGTTCGACACCCGGGATAGCGCCCCGTTCATGCCCAAGTGTCAGGTTGTTGACAACGCCTTCACCTGGGGCCGCAGCCCGAAACCGGAACGCCCGTGGGATCAGACGATCATCTACGAGATGCACCCTCGGGGGTACACGATGCGCCATCCCGCGATTCCGCAGGCGGATCGTGGTACGTTCAAGGCGCTCGCTCACCCGGAAATCGTGGAGTATATCCGGGAGCTCGGCGTTACCGCCGTGGAGCTGCTTCCGATCCACGCCTTTGTCCGGGATCGGCACCTGGTCGACAGCGGTCTCACCAACTACTGGGGCTACAATTCGATCGGCTTTTTCGCCCCGGACCAGGCGTACCTCAAACGAAACCTTCTGCAGGACTTCAAGAGTTACGTGCAGGTGATGCACGACGCCGGTATCGAGGTCCTGCTGGACGTGGTGTACAACCACACCGGAGAGGGCAACCACATGGGTCCGCACCTCTCGTTCCGAGGCATCGATAATCGCAGCTACTACTACCTGGTCCACGATTCGCCCCGGTACTACATGGATTTCACCGGAACCGGAAACACCCTCAATCTGGACCATCCCCAGGTAATGCGGATGATCACCGACTCCCTGCGCTACTGGACCGACGTCATGAAAGTCGACGGCTTTCGCTTCGACCTCGCCACCTCTCTGGCGCGCGTCACCGGTACCGTGAAACGGGACGCCGCGTTTCTCGAGGTGCTTGCCCAGGACCCGGTCCTCTCCCGGGCAAAATTGATCGCGGAACCGTGGGACGTCGGGCCCGACGGCTACCAGGTGGGACGGTTTCCTCCCGGCTGGAGCGAATGGAACGACCGCTACCGCGACACGATACGACGGTTCTGGAAGGGCGATTCGGGCATTCTGGGTGATCTCGCCTCCCGTCTGTCGGGATCGAGCGACATCTACAACCACCGCGGGCGCCGACCGTGGGCGAGCATCAACTTCGTGACCGCCCACGACGGGTTCACGCTCAACGATCTGGTCTCGTACAACGGCAAGCACAACGCCGCCAACGGTGAGGACAACCACGACGGCCACGATCACAACCACAGCGACAACCACGGCGTGGAGGGCCCCAGCGACGACCCCGCCGTGCGCGAGGCGCGGCTCACGCAGATGTACAACCTCATGGCGACCCTGCTGCTCAGCCAGGGAGTCCCGATGCTGACTGCAGGAGACGAACTGGCGCGCAGCCAGGGTGGAAACAACAACGCCTACTGCCAGGACAACGAGGTCAGCTGGATGCCGTGGTCGGATCTGACCGAGGAATCGGGGCGGATGCTGGCGTTCACGCGTCGACTGATCGACATCCGCCGCAGACACATCGTGTTCCGGCGGTCCCGGTTCTTTCACGGACGGCAGATCCCCGGAACCACCGTCCGCGACGTGGTGTGGCTCCGCCCGGACGGCGAGGAAATGGCGGAGTCCGACTGGCACAACCCGCACCTGCACAGCCTCCAGGTTCTGATCAGCGGCGAGGCGGGCAGCCGATTCCTGAGTCCCACGGGCCAACAGGAACCCGACGAATCCTTTCTGCTCATCCTTCACGCCGGCACCCGCCGGAGGCGCTTTACCGTTCCCGGCGGCGACGACGGCGGCTGGAAACTGGAAATCGCCAGTGGCAAAGTCAATCGGCGGCGGGAGATGGTCTACCTTCCCCGCCGAACCTTCGCGCTGTTGCGTCGGCACACGGAGCGGTCGCATGATTGAGTACCGCTTCGGCCCCGTTCGCGTCGACGGGAATCGCCGCGTGTTCCGGCTCTGGGCGCCCTCCGCCGACACCGTCGATCTGGTCCTCCCTGACAACGGACGCGGGAACGGACCGGATGTCGCGGCGACCGTGGCGATGCACCCCGCCGGTGACGCCCCGGGGTGGTACCAGTCGCCCCCGACCCCGGCGCCCGCCGGCACCCGATACGGGTTCCGTATCGACGGAGACCTGGTGGTACCCGACCCCGCCTCCAGAATGCAGGCCGAGGACGTCCACGGGTTCAGCGTGGTTGTAGACCGCGCCACTCCCGGGCATCCCGCACCGCCCTCCCGACCGTGGGAGGATTCCGTGATCTATGAGGCCCATGTCGGAACCTGCGCGTCCGACGGCACCGCGCCGGGCACCTTCCGATCGCTGATCGATCGCCTCGGGTACCTCGCGTCGCTGGGAATCACCGTCCTGGAACTGCTTCCAGTCGCCGATTTTCCCGGCCGCCGCAACTGGGGATACGACGGTGTGCTGCCGTTCGCCCCCGACCGCAGCTACGGTACCCCTGACGATCTCCGCGCGCTCGTGGACGCCGCCCACCGCCGGGGGATGGCGGTCTGGATGGACGTGGTCTACAACCATTTCGGTCCCGACGGGAACTATCTGCACGTATACGCCGCGGAGTTCTTCTCCGATGCGATCGCCACCCCGTGGGGCGCCGGGATCGATTTCTCGGTGCCGGAAGTCCGGCGATTCTTCATCGAGAACGCCCTGTACTGGGTTCACGAGTTCGGCATCGACGGCCTGAGGCTCGACGCGGTTCACGCGATCCACGACGAGGACCATCCTCACATCCTTACCGAACTCGCCGACGCGGTCAGGGAGAGCCTGCCGGCCCACCGCCGCGTCCACCTGGTCCTCGAAAACGACGCCAATCAGGCGCGGTTTCTGCGGCCACCGGCGGCGTACCACGGACAGTGGAACGACGATCTGCACCACGTGCTGCACGTACTGCTCACCGGAGAGGATCACGGTTACTACCGGGACTTCGCCCGCGACACCGACACCCGTCTGGTGCGGGCACTCACCGAGGGCTTTGTGTTTCAGGGCGAGCCATCCCTCGCCCACGACGGCTCGCCGCGCGGCGAGCCCAGTGGCGATCTGGCTCCGACGCGGTTCGTGGCGTTCCTTCAGAATCACGATCAGATCGGCAATCGAGCCTTCGGTGATCGGATCGCGGGCCTCGCCGACCCGGAGGCCCTGACCGCAGCCACGGCGCTGCTTCTCCTGATCCCGCAGATTCCGTTGCTGTTCATGGGCCAGGAGTGGGACAGTACGACACCGTTTCAGTTTTTCTGCGATTTCCCTGGCGAGCTCCGGACCGCGGTCCGAGACGGCCGCCGGCGCGAGTTCGGGCTCGACGACCTCCCCGATCCCGGCGACCCCGAGACATTCCGGAGAAGCTGCCTGGAGACGCCCGGCCCGGTCGCGGCGGTCCGCGAGCTCCTCCGTCTCCGGCACGCCCATCTCCGACCGCTGCTGTCGGCGATGGAACCCGGCGTCGGCGACGGCGGTGGGGACGAGGCCGTTTCCGTCCGGTACCGCAGCCGCGGTGCCTGGTGGTGTATCGACTGCAACCTCGCCCCGCGGGACCGCCCGGCACCGCGGGAGCCCCGTTTCGATGTGGTTGCCGGGTGGACACCCCCACCGTCGGCGAAGGTTGCCTCCGTGTTCCAGACCGACGCGGGCGCCGCCGGGACGATGCCGCCGTGGTCGCTGCGGGTGTGGAAGGAGCGCGACGCGTGAACAGTCAGCCATCTCGTTCCGGCACCGAAGAGCCGGTGCAATCGACCGCGCCGCTCATTTCTCCCTACCCGCGGGCGACGATGCGCCTTCAGTTTTCCACCTCCTTCCCCTTTTCCGCCGCCGCCGACCTCGTTCCCGACCTCGCCGCCATGGGCATCAGTCACCTCTACGCGTCGCCGATACTCGCCGCCCGGGAGGGCTCGACCCACGGCTACGATATCGTCGACCACAACACGCTCAACGAAGAGTTCGGGGGCCGGGCGGAGTTCGACCGGCTCGTGGATACACTGCACCGGTACGGGATGGGGCTGATCATCGATTTTGTTCCGAACCACATGGGTGTTGGCTACAACGACAACGCGTGGTGGCTCAACGTCCTGGAATGGGGAGAGCACTCACCCTACGCAGGCTTCTTCGACATCGACTGGCGGTCGTCGGAACAGACGTTGCGCGGCAAGGTGCTGGTACCCGTCCTGGGAGAACCGTACGGCACAATCCTCGAATCCGGACAGCTCCGACTGGCGTTCAGCCGCGAGGACGGCGGGTTCAGCGTTCACTACTACGAACACCGCTTTCCCGTGTCACCGCGCCACTACGGCCCCATCCTCAACGAGGTGATGGACACGTATGGCGCGACGACCGACGAGCACACCACCGCCCTCGCCGACCTGAGCCGGGGATTCGGCCGACTGCGGCAGGGGCGCAGCGCCGCGGCCCAGGCCGTGGCGATCCAGCGGGCGAGCGAACTCAAGGGAGCCCTCGCGGAGATGGTTCGTGCAGACGATGACCTCGCCGCCGCGATCGACACCGTGTGCGCGGCGTGGAACGGCACCGTCGGCGATCCGCGCAGCTTTGACCGGCTTCACCGCCTCCTGGAACGGCAGGCATATCGCCTGGCGTACTGGCGCCTGGCGGCAAACGAGATCAACTACCGGCGTTTCTTCGATATCAACGACCTGGCGGCGATCCGCATGGAACGACCGGAAGTGTTCGAGATCACGCACCAGCTGGTGTTCAGGCTGATTCACGAGGGTGCCGTCCAGGGGATCCGTCTGGACCATATCGACGGCCTCCTGGACCCCAAGCAGTACCTCGCCCGCCTCCAGGACGCCGCAGCGTACCGCCTGGTCGGTCGCGGCGGACCCCCGGCGGAACACCGGGAGGCGGTGCTGGATCAACCGCTGTACGTGGTCGTCGAGAAGATCCTCGCACACCACGAGCACCTGCGCGCGGACTGGGCCGTTAGCGGTACCACCGGCTACGACCACATGGCGGTGGTGAACGCCGTGCTCACGGACCCGGCGGGAGAGGACCCACTCACCCGGACGTACGAGGACTTCATCGGCGACCGCCGGGATTTCGAGCGACTGGTGATCGACGCCAAGTATCGCACCATGCAGGAAACACTCTCCAGCGAGCTCAACGTCCTGGCCAACCGTCTGAGTCGTTTGGCCAAACGGCACCGTCGGACGCGGGACCTGTCGCGACTGGCGCTCAGAACCGCGCTCATGGACATCGTCGCCCATTTCCCCGTCTACCGCAGCTACGCCGACTCCCGCGGCGTGTCCGACGCCGACCGCCGCGATATCGAGTGGGCAGCCGGTCGCGCCCGAAGCGCCGCCAGGACCGTCGACACCACCGCCTACGACTTCGTCCAGGCGGTGCTGACCGGTGACCTTCTGGAGCACTACCCGGGGCAGTTCCGCCGTCGTGAGGTGGTGGACCTTGCGATGAAGATCCAGCAGTTCACCGCACCCGTGATGGCCAAATCGGTTGAGGACACCGCCTACTACCGCGACGCCCGGTTCGTGGCCCGCAACGAGGTCGGGGCGGAACCGGATCAGTTCTATGCGTCGGTGCAGGCGTTCCACTACGCCAACCGCGCCCGGCTCGAGGAACACCCCTTCGCCATGGTGACCACCGCCACCCACGACCACAAGCGCGGTGAGGACGTCCGCGCCCGCCTCGCCGTTCTTTCGGAGATGCCGGGGGCGTGGGCCGAGTGGATCGAGCGAATGGCGGAGTACGGCTCCGTGTTCGTCACCGGCCGCGATGAGGGGCCCGCGCCGACTCTCAGGGATCAGTATCTCGTGCTCCAGACCGTTGTCGGCACATGGCCCATGGATCTGTCGGGGCCCGAGTTCCGGGGACTGGATGAATATCGCGAACGGATTCAGGCCTACGCGGTCAAGGCGGTCCGGGAGGCCAAGCTCGAGACGAGCTGGACGCGCTCAGACGCGGAGTACGAGACGGCGCTGCACCGCTACGTGGACGGACTGCTCAATCCCGCGCGCTCCTCCACGATGCTCCGCGTGATCGGAGAGATCGTCTCGCAGCTCCTCGTTCCGGGAGCGGTGAACGGTCTGAGCCAGAAACTGCTGACCCTCACCGTTCCCGGTGTCCCCGACCTCTACCAGGGTACCGACGGATGGGATCTGTCACTGGTGGACCCCGACAACCGTCGACCGGTGGATTTCGATCTCCGTCGGCGGTGGATATCCCGAACCGCGGAAGCCCCGGATGCGCGTGCCCGACGCCTCCTCGACGGGTGGCGGAGCGGCGAGATCAAACACGTGGTGGTCCGTGCCGCGCTGCGCCTGCGGAAAGAGGTTCCGGATGTCTTCGCCGCCGGCGGCTACGAACCCCTGGAGATCGCCGGGGAACGCGCGGATCACCTGATCGCCTACGCCCGCCGCGACGCCGGCACCACGGTGGTGGTCGCGGTACCCCGTTGTGTGGCGCCCCTCGTGACGGACACCGACGTCCCCCACGTGCCCCCGGGACGCTGGGGTGATACCCGGATCCTTCTCCCGGACTCCCCGACGGGGGAGATTTCTGATAGGATATCGGAGGATGCCGTTGCCCCGATTCGGACGGCAGATGGCCCGGCCCTGCCGGCGCAGGCGGTGTTCCGTCGGCTTCCGGTAGCGCTCCTGGTGTACAGGGCAGAGGAATGATATCGATTGAACTGTTCCAACGCGCCGTGGAAGCGGCGCACCACGGGATCTATGTGACCGATCCGCACGGCCACATCCTGTATGCCAACGAGGCGTTCGGCACGCTGACCGGCTATGCGGTGGACGAACTCGTCGGCTCTCCCATGACGCTTCTCTCCTCGGGCGAGATGCCACGGTCCTACTACGAGGCGATGTGGACCACCATAGGCGCCGGCGAGCGCTGGCAGGAGGAGATCACCAACCGCCGCCGCGATGGCTCCCTGTACCACGCATTTCAGATCATCTCTCCGGTCACCGCCGACGACGGCTCTATTTCGTACTACGTCGGGATTCAGCACGACGTGACCGCCGACAAGCACATCCGTCTCAATCTCGACCAGGCGATTCTCGACTTCGAGGCGGTCTTCGCCAACACCCAGGACGCGATGTTCCTGGTGGATGTCATAGACGACGGACGCGCGTTCCGCTACCGGCGACTCAGCACCAGCCACGAGCGACTCACAGGCCTTAGTACCGACGAGGTGCGGGGGCAGTCACCGGAAGAAACGGTGGGCACCGAGCAGGGAGCCACGATCGTGGGCCACTATCGCCGGTGCATGCAGCTCGGACAGCCGATCTCCTACGAGGAAACGCTCCATCTCCCGGCGGGGGAACGCGTGTGGCACACGCAGCTGGCACCGGTATACCGCGACGGCCGAATCGTGCAGCTGGTGGGGTCTTCGCGTGACATCACCGATCGCAAGCGCCTCGAGGATGACCTGCGGTATCTGTCGGAGATCGACGGACTCACGGGGGTGCCAAATCGCCGCAAGACGACCGAAGAACTCGACCGTGAGCTGGCGCGCGCCCAGCGTCACGGCCACGCCCTCTCCATACTCATGACCGACATCGATCATTTCAAGTCGGTGAACGACGAACTGGGGCACGAGGCCGGCGACGCGTCGCTCCGCGGCGTTGCCAGCACGATCCAGGCCACCCTGCGCCCGACCGATCGCGTCGGTCGCTGGGGCGGCGAGGAGTTTCTGGTGATCCTGCCGGAGACAGACCACCCCGGGGCGCGCACCGCGGCGGAACGGATCCGCCGCGCGGTGGAGGAATCGACCTGCGTTCCGGGACGAACGGTCACCGTGAGTCTGGGCGTTGCGAGTCTCGGACCGGTGCGTGCCACCAACCCGCGAGCGCTGGCCCACACGGTGGACAGTCTGGTGCGGATCGCCGATGAGGAACTCTACCGCGCCAAGGAACGCGGACGAAACCAGGTGGCGGGATAGGGCCGCCCATCGAAGACCGACTGCCGACTACTCCCACCGGAAGATCAGCGACGCAACCAGCAGAAACACCGCCGTCATCACCGCCATGGCGGCGAGGTTGCCGCTGATCGCGGCAAACCCTGCCCCTTCCAGCATGACCGCCCGGGTCGCCTCCAGAAAATGCGTCAGCGGAAACACGCGGGAAATGTGTCGCATCACCGGCGGCACGTTTTCGAGGGAGAAGAAGATCCCGGAGAACGCCAGCATCGGCCAGACCGCTACATTAATGACACCGCTGGCCACCTCCTCCGACCGGAACCGGGCGGCGAAGACCAGGCCGAAACTGATCAGCGTGATGATGCTCACCACCGTCACCAGGAGCAGGAGCAGGTAGCTGCCCTTCATCATGAAGTTGAGGAAAATGTTGGCCCCGGCGAATACGATGATCGAGGTAACGGTCACGATCAGCAGCCGCGAGACCATCTGCGCGCTCACGAACTCAAGGGAGTTCAGCGGGGTCGCCCGCAGCCGTTTGAGGACGCCGTTCTTCCGGTATCGCACGATCACGAAGCCCACGCCGAAGAGGCTGGAAAACATCATGTTGATGCCGATGACGCCGGGAACAAACCAGTCGATATAGCGGATCGGCTCGCCACTGATCTCCGCCCGCGTGAGCATGCCCCCGCCGTTGGAGCGGAGCACCTGCTCCGCCAGCGCGCCGCGCTCGGAGGTGACGTTCACCAGGTACGCCTCCCGCGTCCAGTCGATCAGCAGATCGATCTGGTGGGTTGCCACCTGGTCTTCGGCGTATGCGCCGTCGTCGTAGGAGCGGTAGCTCACTCCGGGCATATCCAGAAACGCGGGGGGCTGGTCGGCGTCGGTCACCGCCGCCGGCGGGTCGCCGAACGTCCCGATTGTGAGCACTTCCTCTCCGTCACCGGAAAACGCAAAGGCGAATCCGAAGATCAGGAAGAACGGGAAGATCATGTTCCAGAAGAAGGTGCCCCGGTCGCGGAAAAACTCCATGTTCCGGGCGTGAATCATTGCAGTAATGTGTTTCAGACGCATGTGCGGTTCCTTGGCCTATTCCCGGAGACTCGTGCCGGTCAGTTCGAGAAAGAGATCGTCGAGGTTGGGACGGTGGATGCTCAGGCCGTCGAGGCTGATCCCGGCCGACAGCAGCTCCTTCACCGTGGCATCGACCGCCGTCGTGGGAATATCCACGTACCCCGGATACAGCCGCGCCTCCGGCGGAAACGCGTCCGCCGGGGTGTCCTTGGTCGGAAGGCGTACGATCACACCGTCCTGGAAGTGTTCGCCGAGGAGCGCGTTCGGCGCGTTGCGGGCGATCACCGTACCGCGGTCCATGATCGCGATGTCGTCGCAGAGCGCCTCCGCCTCCTCCATATAATGCGTCGTCAGGATGATCGTCCGCTCCTCGGCCTTGATTCGACGGATCAGCGACCAGAAATTCCGCCGTGCCTGCGGGTCCAGTCCGGTGGTCGGTTCGTCCAGGAATATCAGGTCGGGGTCGTTCACCAGCGCCAGCGCCAGGAGCATCCGCTGTCGTTGCCCGCCGGAAAGTTTGCGGTTGTCCCGGTCGAGCAGCTCCTGGAGGTCGCACAGGTCGACGAGTTCGTCGAACGACCGGTTCCGGCTGTACAGGTTGGCGAAGAGTCGGATCGTCTCCTCCACCGTGATGAACTCCTGCAATGCCGTCTGCTGGAACTGAATCCCCACGCGGTCGCGGTGATGCGCGGCCAGTGGCTCCCCGTCGAACAGGATCGTGCCCTCGGTGGGCTCACGGATCCCCTCCATCATCTCGATCGTCGTGGTCTTCCCGGCGCCGTTCGGGCCAAGCAGCCCGAGACATACCCCACGGGGAACCGCGATATCTACGTGATCGACAGCGGCGATAGAGCCGTACACCTTGCTCAGCCCGCGCACCTCGATCATTGGTGTCTGTGTCGCGTTCATACCCTGCAGAGATACACACGCCACCACGGAAACGTCCAGTCGCGCAGTCGAGTCGGTCCCGGTACCTCCGGTCCGACGGCGTAGTGCTCGTGGGGGCGGTAGCGGAGAAACAGCGCATGCCTTACAGTAACGGGTGACAATCAACAAGGAGGCACCCTATGCACTTGGTCTACAGGCGAGCGTTTCTCGCCATCGCGGTGATGCTGGTAACGGCGTCCCTCGCGTTCGCCGGTGGTGCGGCGGAAGAACCCGCCACCACACCCGACGCCGGACAGGCGACGGAGCAGTCGGCGGTTCAGGAGTTGCGCATCGGCATCTCGCAGGAACCGGCCAACCTGAACGCGATTCTGATCAGCGACCTCTACTCCGAGGCGCTGGCCGGCAACATCTACGACACCCTGGTGTCGCTGAAGGAGAGTTCTGCCGATCCGCAACCCCTCCTGGCCACGAGCTGGGAGATCGCCGACGACGGTCTGACATATACCTTTCATCTGCGGGACGACGTGACGTTCCACAACGGTGAAGCGTTCACCGCCGATGACGTTCAGTATACCTTCCAGCAGATCCTGAACGAGGACAACGCCTCGCCGAGCGCGGAGTTCTTCCAGGCGGTCGAGGACATCGTCGTCGTCGACGACTACACCGTCCGCTTCGACCTCAGCTCGCCGTACGCGGCGTTCATTCTGGCCCTCGGCAACCCCTCCGCCGGCATCATCCCCAAGGACACGGTCGAGGAGATGGGCATGCAGGCGTTCGACCGCGCGCCGGTGGGGACCGGACCGTTCAAGTTCGTGGAATGGATCCCCGACGACCGCATCGTTCTGGAGAAGAACCCGGACTACTTCATCGCGGTACCAAACCTCGATCGCGTGGTGTTCCGGCCGATCCCGCAGTCCGAAACGATGGCGGCGGAACTCCTCTCCGGAGGAATTCAGATCGCCACGAACATTCTCCCGCAGGACATCGATCGCATCGAGTCCCGCGACAACCTCAGCGTCCAGAGCCAGCCGGGCCTGTCGAACCGCTATCTGGGCTTTGCCGACGACGAGGAGCCGTTCTCCGATCCCCGTTTCCGCCGTGCGGTCTACCACATGGTCGATATCGATGCCATGGTCGAGGGTATCTGGGGCCGCGCCGGTTCCCGCGCCTACAGCTGGATCCCGCCGAACACGCTGGGCGGGGAGACCGACTACCTGGAGGACGCGGCGCTCTCCTACGATCCCGACCGGGCCCAGGAGCTGATCGACGAGCTGCGTGCGGACGGTACCCTTCCGGAGAACTTCTCCTTTACGATCTACACGCCCCCGGACGCCGCCCGCAGCCGCGTTGCCCAGGCGGTGGCAACGGCGCTCCGCGAGTACGGGATCAGCGCCAGCGTCGAGAGCCCCGAGTTCGGCACCCTGCTGCCGATGCTCGAGGAGGGCGTGCCGATGTACGCCATGGGATGGGGATCGGTTCCGGATCCGGACCGCTGGACCTACCGCATCTTCCATTCCACCTCGAACCGGAACTTTTCCAACTACAACAATCCGGAAGTGGATGATCTGCTCGAGCAGGGACGCCGGGTAACGGACAACGACGCCCGCCGGGATATCTACCACCAGATCATGACCCAGACGCTGGCGGTGGACTACGTCCATATTCCGCTGGTGTGGCTCAACACGATCGTTGGTATCAGCGACTCGGTGCAGGACTTTGTCGCCTCACCGCAGGGCTATTTCAACCTCGTGACCGAGGCCCGCAACGTGTCGGTGCAGTAGCCGACGCGGCGCTCACTGGCCTCAACGGTTCAGCCGTGGTACCATCGGTGCCACGGCTTTTTTTTGGCCATCTGTCGGGGAGAAAGAAACGACATGATCAGTTACATCCTCCGTCGCCTTGTGGCGCTCATTCCGGTCGTATTGTTCCTCTCGCTGTTCGTCTTTGCGATCCTCAAGCTGACGCCGGGCGATCCCGCCGCGATCCTTGCGGGTCCCCAGGCGAGCGCCGACGTGATCGAACTCACGCGCGCCAAGTTCGGGCTGGACCAGCCCTGGTACGTTCAGTACGTCCTCATGATGCAGAACCTGTTCACGGGACAGCTGGACTCGATTTACTACGGTGAAAGTGTCACGGCCCTGGTGCTGCAACGACTCCCCGCAACCCTCGAGCTGGGGTTTGTCGCCATGGTGATCGCCCTGATCGTGGCGATTCCCGCAGGCGTCATCGCCGCGGTACGACGCAACAGCATCTTCGACTACGCCTCCATGGGGATCGCCCTCTTCGGCGTATCGATACCGGTGTTCTTCACCGGAATCCTGCTGATCTACGTCTTCGCCGTCACGCTGCAATGGCTACCGGCGAGCGGATACGGAGGGCCGATCTGGACCGTCGAAGGACTCAGACACGTCATCATGCCGGGCTTCGCCCTCTCCCTGGTGCTCATGGCCTCCACCACCCGGCTGACGCGATCCTCGATGCTGGAGGTTCTCAGCGAGGACTACATCCGCACCGCCCGGGCAAAGGGCGCCGGAGAGGCGCGGGTCGTGGTGGGCCACGGACTGCGCAACGCGCTCATCCCGATCGTCACCAACATCGGCAACCAGTTTGCCCGGCTCTTCGCCGGCGCCGTACTCACGGAGACGGTGTTTGCCTGGCCCGGCGCCGGACGGCTGGCGATCAACGCGATCTTCCGTCGCGACGAGCCCCTGGTGTTCGCAACGGTCCTGTTTCTCGGACTCGTGTACGTCGTGGTCAATCTGCTGATCGACGTCCTGTACACGGTGATCAATCCCCGGATTTCGTACGAGTGAGGCACCCACGGTGAAGGCACGAACCCTCTGGATCTGGACCGCGGTGCATGTGGCGATCACGCTCTCTGTCATCGGCAGCGCCGGGACCTCGATGGACCACGCGATCTCCTTCGGCGCCACGGCGGCGCTGGGACTGATCCTGCTGCTGACGGCGGTGGCGCGGAGTCGCAGCGCCGGCTCCGGTGAGATCAAGTCGCTTCGGTACCTCGTGTGGCGCAAGCTGCAGGCCAACCGCGCCGCGGTGGCGGGGATGGTCACGGTGGTCGCGCTGCTCTACGTGGCGCTCCTGAGCCCGTTCCTCGCGCCGCAGGACCCCCTGGCGATTAACTGGGCGGCGGTGGCACAACCGCCGACCGACGCCAACGTCTTCGGCACGGACGACCTCGGCCGCGACGTCCTGAGCCGCGCGATCTTCGGCTTGCGTATCGTTATCAGCGTGTCGGTCCTGGCGGTGGTCGTGAACATGATTCTCGGCACAGCCTTCGGCCTCGTCGCCGGCTACTACGGCGGGTGGGTGGATACGGTGATCATGCGCTTCCTCGAAATGTGGAACTCGATCCCGTTCATCCTGCTGGCGATCGCACTCATGGCCGCCCTGGGGACGGGGCTGCTCAATCTGGTGCTGGTGGTCAGCCTCTCCGGGATTATGCAGCTTGCCCGCCTGATTCGTGGGCAGGTGCTCGGAATCCGGCGCAGCCAGTTTGTGGATGCCGCCCGCGTCATGGGCGTGGGGGGACCCCGCATCATGCTGCAGCACATCCTGCCGCACACGATCGCCCCGATCGTCGTCATGTCGACGCTGAAGATCGGCGAAACGATCCTGACGATCTCCGGACTGTCGTTTCTGGGCCTCGGGATCCAGCCGCCGACTCCCAGTCTGGGAGCGATGCTCTCCACGGGGCAGCAGTTCCTCTACCAGAACGTGATGATGGCGGTGGTCCCGGGCGTCATGATCCTGATCACGGTGTTGTCGTTCAACCTGTTCGGCGACGGGCTCCGCGACGCGTTCGACTCGCGGCTCACGCGGTAGGAGGCAGTATGGCAGAGACGCGTACACCACCGTCCCCCTCCCCGATTCTCGCGATCGAAAACCTCAAAACGGTCTTTCACACCGACGACGGGACCGTTCGCGCCGCCGACGGCGTGAGCTATGAGCTGTTTCCCGGAGAGACGCTGGCGGTAGTCGGTGAGAGCGGCTCGGGGAAGTCGGTCACGGCGATGTCGGTTCTGAGACTGATCCCGGAACCGCCGGGGGAGATCGTCGGAGGCAGCATCCGCTTCGGCGACCTGGACCTGACGACGCTGTCACCGCGGCGCATGCGCGAGATTCGCGGCAACCGCATCGCGATGATCTTCCAGGAACCAATGACCTCCCTCAACCCGGTCCACACGATCGGCCGTCAGATCGTGGAACCGATGCTCCTGCACCGCCACAGTGACCGCACCGCCGCCCGGA
>CAJWEZ010000038.1 GCA_913030605.1 uncultured Spirochaeta sp. | reverse complement strand
GTCGCCCCAGTCAAGCGGTTTTTCGCATGCGGAAAGCTCCGCCACTCTGCGGTCTTGTCCTTTGAACAATTGATCCGCTCTCCTGTTCGGTAGCCTTCTCGTGAGATCGACCCGGGTGCATGCTTCGGTCCGTGGTCGGCGCGATGGCCGCCAACATGATGCTGGTTCAATGCAATTCCGGTGTGCCCATCTCATTGGCGTGCTCGATGTGATCGGCATCAGTCCTGAGCACGGCATCACCGGAACCGCGTCCCGTGGGGACCTCGAAGGCCCGTGATCAGGCGGGCAGCAGTCTGGAATCTTTGTCTTCAGCTGGCATGAAGCGCCGGAACATCGACGCGGAAGTCGGTGTCATCTTTCCACATCCGGTGCAGTATCACGGCGATGCGCCGCGCCAAGGCAACCATCGCGCGCTTGGCACCACGACGGCGCGCGAGTTTCGCTGCCCATGTTCGCAGCCACGTCGCCCGCCCGCGATGCATCATGACGGTGGCTGCCTGGCACAGCGCGCGTCGAAGATTGACGTCGCCCGCCTTGGTGATCCCGCCCGAGATATCGCGCTCGCCCGACTGGTTGCGAGTGGGCGTCAGGCCGACCCACGGCCCGACCTTCTTCGAGGACGTGAACCGGGCCGGGTCATCGATAGCAGACCGATAGGTCAGTGACACGACCGCGCCAATGCCCGGCATCGTCCTGCGCAGCCTGGTGAAACCCGGCGACGTGGTGACTGCGGGACAGGCCGTCGTCCTCATGGAATGCATGAAGATGGAAATGAAGGTTGAGTCGGAGACGGCGGGAACCGTGGCCCAGATTCACGTCACCGACGGCCAGAACGTCGAGGCAGACGCGGTACTGGTGTCGATCGCATGAGTTCCGTTCAGTCCTTTTCCGCGCTCTGGGCGTCCACCGGACTGACGGCGATCACCGCCGGAGAGATCGTCATGATCGGGATCAGCCTCGTGCTGATCTATCTGGCGATCGGCCGTGGGTTTGAGCCGCTGCTCCTGCTGCCAATCGGGTTCGGCGGAATCCTGGCGAACATCCCGGTGATCGGGATCGCCGGACCCGAGGGATTTCTCGGCATGATCAACGTCGTCGGTCTGGAGACCGGCGTGTTTCCGCTGCTCATCTTCATGGGTGTCGGCGCCATGACGGACTTCGGGCCCCTGATCGCCAATCCCCGCACCGCCCTCCTGGGGGCGGCGGCGCAGTTCGGCATCTTTGCGACCCTGATCGGCGCGATTCTCCTGAGCGTTCACCTGGGGTTCGATTTCTCGCTCCAGGACGCGGCGTCGATCGGGATTATCGGGGGAGCGGATGGTCCCACGGCGATCTTCCTCTCCTCGCGCCTCAGTCCGGATCTCGTGGGCGCGATCGCGGTGGCCGCGTACAGTTACATGGCGCTTGTCCCGATCATTCAGCCGCCGATCATGCGACTGTTGACGACCCCGGACCAGCGCCGGATCGTCATGACCCAGCTCCGGCCGGTCTCACGCCTCGAGCGTATCCTGTTTCCGCTGGTAGTGCTGGGCTTGTGCATTCTGCTCCTTCCGACCGCGACGCCGCTGATCGGTGCCCTCATGTTCGGAAATCTGGTCAAGGAATCGGGTGTGACCGAACGGCTCTCGCGGACGCTGCAAACGGCATTCACCGACAGCGTCACGATTCTGCTGGGCCTGGTGGTGGGGAGCAAGCTCCAGGCGGCGTATTTCCTGCGCCTTGAGACGCTCGGCATTCTGCTTCTGGGGCTGGTGGCATTTTCCATCGGCACCGCCACGGGGCTCCTGCTCGCTCAGCTCATGAACCGCCTTTCCCGCACCCCGATCAACCCGCTGATCGGCGCCGCCGGTGTTTCGGCGGTCCCCATGGCTGCGCGGGTGGTCAACAAGGTGGGCCTCGAAAACAATCCCCGCAACTTCCTGCTCATGCACGCCATGGGCCCCAACGTGTCCGGGGTGATCGGGTCTGCCGTCGCCGCCGGAGTACTCCTGGCGGTGTTCGGGTAGGCGGCGAGAGCCCCGAAGCGGGAGGCTACCCCTGGGTGCCGACACCCGCCGTTTCCGGGTCGGCGGCGCCGCTGTCGGCGCCGCTGTTGGTGTCCGCCGGGGACGCCCCATCGTCGCCAGCGCCGCCCGCGGGACCGGTGATCATTTCCTGTTCAAGCCGCACCAGACTGCGGAGCGCCACCGCCAGACGCTGGTAGCTTCCGGTAATCAGATCGAACAGCTCCGTCAGGGGCAGGTCCTCTTCGTCGATGTCCAGGCGGACGGTGTGGGCCTTCAACGCGCGACGGACCTGTCGGCGGTTGGTGTCAAAGAGCGTGGCGATCGTCTCCAGGGCATCAGCAGCCTGATCGATAAGCACCCGTACGTCGGGCCGGTACTTCGAATAGATGTTGATCTTGTGCATCCCCGCCACGGCGCCGTCGGTCTCGGAATGGGTGAGGCGGCGCAGTTCGTCCCCCACAGTGCCCCGTTCCTCGCCGGAGCCGAGCATCTCTTCCAGGCGGCTGAACGCCTTGTCCAGTTCCACGTGTACTTCGAGAATCCTGGCCCTGTCGGGAGTGGACATCAGGTCCTGCTCCCGCGCCAGCGCCCCGGCCATCGTCCGGGTATCGCGGAATCGCTGCGCGCCGGTCAGGCGTCGCAGCGCTCCGGCGCTGCGCTGAAAGAGCGAGGGCGGTATCCACGTCACCGGTGGTTCGGAGACTCCAAAGTGATTGCGCAGCAGCTCCTCCGTGTTCATCGATCGCCGCCGAAGGAGTTCCGGCCCCACGTTCACCGCTTCCATCCAGGCGGCCGAGAAGCGCGCCCACCAGCCGGACTGCACACTGAGCTGCGCCAGCGTGAGACGCGGCTCGTCGGCCGCCAGGCGCACGAGATCCAGCAGCGGCACCGCCGTGTTCAGCTCGTCGATCGCCTCCCAGATCGCGTCGTCGGCGTTGGCATGCTTCCCCGTTCGCCGGCCGGCGAAGTCCACCGCCAGACGCGTTGCGCTGCGGTGCCGATTGCGGAGGCAGAGTTCCACGGTGCACGCAAGCTGGGTGAGCGGCTGCCGCACGATGCGCATCGGCGTGCGGATGTCTGCCGAGGATCCCTCCGGTATCAGTCCCGCAAAATCGACCGTCCCGAGCGCCGCGAGCGACTCCAGACACTGCCAGACGGGGTCCAGGTGACCGGTAATCGCCTTCTTGTTGATCTCCAACGCCTGGTGCAGATGATCTACCACCACCTTTCGGGCGGAGGCGACGGTGGCGGCGGGATCCGAGAGGATATCGTCCGGAACGGTGGTCGACGCGAGAATCGTCTCGGCCAGCTGCGGATCAAGGTGCTCCAGGGCCGCCCTGAGAAACGCCCCGGCGGCGGATCCGCGCGCCTGTGAGAGCGCCGTCTTCAGCGCCTGCGTCTTCAGCGCCACCGCCCGCGCCCTGGTGTGGAACCCGTTCTTGAGCGCCGGAATCGTCACGTCGGCGACGGTCGCGTCCCGGGCAACCACGCGACGCTTCACCTCGTCCAGCTCGTGCTCCTTGATCACCGTCGTGATGTCTGCGCTGCCAAACCAGGTTCGAATGAGAAGGTAGATGCGCTGCAGCCACGGGAGATCGTGGAAGGCGCGGCGATAGGTTTCCCGCGACGGAATCGAGATGAGTTTGTCGGGGACCGTGTACTGTTCGCTGCGTCTCATTGCCTGCCTGGCTACGAATATACCGTTTTGGCCGCCCGATTTCGGCCCCATAAAGATGATTTTTCGCGTTGGTTAATACGTTTCTAACAATATGACCACATAGTACTCACGGGCGCGGTTTTTCTGGCGTTCAGGTAAAGTTCGCGTGTATACTTTTACCACGGAGCATTCATGAGTGGAGACTGGCTGGACAGATTGCGACACCATCAGGAATCGCTGAGCCGCGCGGAGCACGCCCTCGTCGAATACGTCAACGCTCATCCGGATCTGGCGGCCCGGGCGACGCAGCGGGACCTGGCAGATGCCGCCGGTATCAGCAAGCCGGTGATCATCAGCTGCTTCCGGCGAATGGGCTTCGCCTCCTACCGCGAGTTTCAGGCCTCCATCGAGGCGTTCTTCGCCACCCAGATCGACTCGCTGGTTGCGTCCCGCCGGGTACACGAGCGGGTGCGCACCCTCGATCAGCTGGTCCGGGAAGCCGCGGCTGTGGACCTCCGGGCACTCGAGCGTCTGGTGGCCGCTACCGACGTCGCTATCCTCGACGAGATCGCGCGCCGGATCCACGGCGCCGGCAGCGTCTTCGTCATGGGCCCCTCAACCGGTCGCTACCCGGCTCACTACCTCGCCCAGCGCCTGCCGCGTTACGGGGTCACGACGATGCTGGTCCAGCAGGATCCCCGCCACATCCCCGACATGTTGCATCTGATGGGTCCCGAGGATGTCCTGATCCTGTTTCACTACAGCGACGACGACGACTGGCTGCGTCGAACGCTGCAGCCCCGCCTGGTGGGGCAGACGTGGGTCGCACTGATTTCTGCAACGATCCATCCGTCGTGGGTGGCGGCGGTGGACCGCTTCGTGCACGTCCCCCGCGGCGAGATGGAGTTCAAGAACAGCATGGCGCTGCCCATGCACTACGCCAACCTTCTGCTGCTGGCGTACGAGCTGGTTCACCGCGGAGAGGTGGACGCGCAGCTCACCACACTGGAATCGACCCGACGGGTCTGGTCGGACCCGGTCGGGACAGAGTCATGACGATAAGGAGGACACGATGTCAACACGACTGATGACTGGAGCACTCATTGTGCTCGTGGCCGCCGGCGCATTCGCCAGCGGTCAGGCGGAACCCGTCGGCGACCAGCCGGTAACGATCCAGATCGCCTACCCGGTGGCGGTGGACGCCCCGGTCGCCGAAATTCTGGACGGCTACGCCGAGGAGTTTATGGCGCAGTACCCGAACGTGGAGGTCGAAACGATCTACGCCGGCGGGTACCCGGACGTGAAAACCACGATCCAGACGACGATCGACGGCGGAGGTGATGCGCCGGCCCTCGCTGTGATGCTGGCGACCGACCTGTTCGATCTCGCCAACGCGCAGTACATCGAGCCGCTGACTCCCTACCTGGACGCGATGGACGATGGCCAGGCCTATCTGGACGACTTTCTCCCGGCGTTCCTGGCCAACTCCTCCTACATGGACGAGATCTGGAGCCTGCCGTTCCAGCGCAGCGCGGTGGTGATGTACTACAACGCGGATCTCCTGCAGCAGACCGGACACACCGTACCGAGCGACTGGGAGTCCCTGGCACAGACCGCCTCCGACCTCACCGAGCGCACCGGCGACACGGTCACGCGCTGGGGCATCGAGTGGCCCACCGGCTGGCCGTACTGGCTGTTCCAGCCCCTGGCGATGGGCGCGGGCCGGAACATCGTTGGCGACTCCGACACCGAGGTGTACTTTGACACCCCCGCCGCGATCGACGCGATCGGCTACTACAACAGCCTCTCCCACGAGTACGGCGCGATGCCCGAGGGCGTTCAGGCCTCGTGGGGCAACGTCGTGCCCAATTTCGTCTCCGGAAACACCGCCATGATCGTCCACAGTTCCGGAAGCCTCTCCAACGTCCTCTCGCAGGCGGACTTTGAGGTCGGCGTCACCGGCATTCCCGGTCGCGACGGCGGCAGCTACAGCGTCCCCGGCGGTGGCAACCTCTACATGGTCTCCGGCCTCAGCGATGCCGAAAAGCAGGCCGCGTTCGACTTTGCCGTGTTCCTGACGGAACCGGCGCGGGCGGCGGACTTCTCGATCCGCACCGGCTACATCGCCACGCGGGAGAGCGCATTTGCCGACCCCGACATGCAGGCGTGGATCGCGGAGCACCCCCAGGCGGGGCAGACGCGTGACGTGCTGGCGAGCGCCGGCAAGGAGCTGGCGGTGCAGAACCTCGGCGAGGTGCGCACCATCTTCCACAACTACCTGCAGGCGGCGTTTAACGGCGAGATGGACCCGCAGGCGGCGATGGAAGCGGCGCAGCAGGAGGCCGATGCGGCCCTCGAGGACTTCCGCTGAGACGGAATCCAACCCCGGATGCCCGGCGGTCGGATGTGGGCGGGGGCAGTACGCCACCGTCCCACCGTCGCCGCGTATCCGGAACTTCGGAGGAACCATGACCACACGCCGCGGGCACCCGCTGCTTCCGTACCTGTTGATTCTTCCCACCCTGGTGTTCGTGCTCGTGTTCACGGTATACCCGACGATCGCGAGCGTGGTGGGCAGTCTGTTCCAGCACCGCCTCAACATCCCGCGCTACCGGGAGCCGGTCTTCTACGGTCTGGGCAACTACGTCGACCTGTTTTCCAGCGACGACTTTCGCATGATTCTGGGCAACACCCTGCGCTACGTGGTGACCGTGGTTCCGCTGTGGATCGTGACGGCACTGGGGCTGGCGCTGTGGCTGAGCCGACCACGCTTTTCGCGGCTCCGCGTGGCGATGTTCCACCCCACGATGCTGCCGATGGTCTCCGCCGCCACCGTCTGGATGTTTTTCCTGACCCCCGACTACGGGTTGTTCAACGAGTTCCTCCGGCTGTTCGGCTACACCGGACCGGAGAACTGGGTGAGCGATCCGAACCGCGCCCTGTGGGCGCTTGTCATCGTCGCGTTCTGGAAGGACGCCGGGTTTTACATGATCTTCTACCTCGCCGGCGTGCAGAACCTGCCGCGGGATGTGTACGAGGCGCTCAAACTGGAAGGGGCGGGGCCACTGGTCACGTTCTTTCGTTTCACACTGCCGCTGCTGCGGCGGACCACGCTCTTTGTCACAACGATCGCGGTCATCGGCGCGTTTCGAATCGTTGACCACGTGTTCATCCTCACCCAGGGGGGCCCCAGCGGTCGCAGTACGCTGCTGCTCTACCACCTGTGGCAGGTCCGCTTCGACAGTCTCAACGTGGGCCAGGCATCGGCGATCACGGTAATCCTCGTGATGATGCTCCTCGTGTTCACGGTGACCAACTTCCTGGTGAGCGAACGGAGGACCGGCGATGCGTAACACCGGACGAACGCTCCGCGCAACCACAGTTCTCCGCGGTGCTGGCGTCGTCCTCGGCATCGGTATCGCGCTCCTGTGGTCCATGCCGCTGATCTGGTCGGTCATCGCGAGCCTGCGGCCCCCCGGCGAGCCGTTCGCCCGGGGACAGGTGTGGTTCGGAAGCGGCCTGAGCCTGGAAAACTACGTGCGCGCCTTCAACCTGGCGCCTTTCGCGCTCTATTTTCGGAACACGGTGCTGCTGGTGGCGCTCATCCTGTCGGTACAGCTGGTCACCAGCAGCCTGGCGGGCTTTGCCTTCGCCTTTTACCGCTTCCGCGGTCAGCGCGTCCTGTTCACGGTCATTCTGACGCAGATGATGATCCCGACGGTGGCGCTGCTGGTGCCCAACTTCCAGACGATACGTTTTCTGGGGTTGTACGACACGATCCTGGCGATGGCGATGCCGTTCTGGGGAAGCGCCTTCGGGACGTTCCTGCTCCGACAGGCGTTTCTCGGCATCCCGCGGGACTATGCCGACGCCGCCATGGTGGACGGCTCCAGCTGGGCGCAGATCCTGTGGCACGTGTATCTGCCCATGGCGACGCCGTCGGTGGTGGCGTTTTCGATCTCGTCGGTCAACTGGCACTGGAACAACCTACTCTGGCCGCTGATCATCAGCCAGAGCGATACGGTCCGGCCGCTCACGGCCGGCCTGGCGCGTTTTACCCAGCTCGGGGAGATCGGCGCCCAGTGGGGACTGATGTCCGCCGCCACGCTCGTGGTGGCGCTGCCGCTGCTGACACTGTTTGTAATCTTCCAGAAGCGCTTCATCGAGGGCTTCATGAACTCGGGGCTGAAATGATGAACACCCACCCGGCACACAACGATTTCACCTGGCGATGGCGCGACCCGTCCCATCTGGAGGCGCACCGCGACGAGTTTGCCCGCCCCGTCGAGGAGATCCTGGAGGAGCTTCGGCCGCTGGTGGCGGCGAGCCGTCCGACGGGCCTGCAGTCGGTCGCGGCGGCGGACGACACCGCGCCCCCGCCGGAGGACCCGCGGTGGCTGCACGCGGACTGGGAACTGGGCGAACCCACCGGCAGGACCGGACTCCGGACGGTACCGCCGGACGGATCGGAGTCCTTCTGGGGCTACCGGCGCGGCCGGAGGATCCCGTCGCATCTCTGTCTCGGCCGCCGAGACCCTACACACGCCGTCTGCCTCTGGGGGTGGTGGACAGACGACGCCTTCGTCATCCACACGATCTACCCCGGCGTGACCGCGCCGCGAGAGATTCACGATCCCGAGATCGCCCTGGACGCACTCCCCGCGGCGATAGAGTTCTGGCGGACCCACGCCATCATCACCACGGAGGGCGCGTATGCGCGGCACCCGGACCGATAGCACGGTTCTCGATCTCACCTGGCTGGACGACCAGCTATCGCGCCGACCGCCTGCGTCGGTGGCCGTCCTGGACATCGACAGCACGATCATGGACACCGCGCTCCGCAACCGCCGGATTCTCCAGGCGGCGGCGCGCCCCTTCCCCGCGATTGCGCCGGTCGTCGAAGCGATGACCGACGAGGATCTGGGCTGGGGCGCCGCGGAGCTGGCGGCGCAGCGGGCGCGCCTTGATGCAGCCGCCACCGGTCGCCTGCACAGATTCTGGGCGGAGCGGTTCTTCTCCAGTCCGTGGCTCGCGTACGATCGCCCCTATCCCGGCGTTGCCGCGTTTCTGTGGTGGCTCCGCGCCCGCGACATCGGCCTGGTGTATCTTACCGGGCGAGACGAGCCGAACATGCGGGACGGCACGATCGAATCGTTTGAGGCCCACGGACTGCCCACCGGCCGCGGTGCGCGATTCCTTTTCAAGCCCGACGCGGGAGACGACGACCTGGCGTTCAAACGGGAAGCGTGCACCGGAATCGCGGGCATTGGAAGTGTGGTCCTTGCAGTGGAGAACGAACCGGCGAACGCCAACGCCCTGCGACGTGCGTTTCCGGATGCAACGGTCCTGCTTATCGATACGATCACGGCTCCCGACCCCGCTCCCCTCGACCCTGGAGTTCCCGTATTCGCGGGATATCCGGAAGAGGTCGTCTGACCCGCGGCAAACGATTACATCCCCACCTCGTGACAGGAGAGACTTGCGGCGGCGCACACCTCGGGTTACCCTGTCTGCCGGGCCGGGGCCGGGCTCGTGGTCCCCGATGTAAATAACGCGTCCAAAACGACATACCGGTTTCTCGTGATGCATGGAGGTCGACTCGTGAACGTCCGCCAAAAAGTACGTTATATCATTCTCGCATCGGTGGCGGTCCTCGCCGTGGGCGGCTTCGGCGCCTACTGGTCGGTCCAGCGCGTCAACGAGCTGAGGGCGCTGCAGATCGAGACCCAGTCGACGATCGGGAACGCTTATCGCCTGCTCTTCGACTCCACGCAGATAACCGGCACCGCCGAGCGCCTGCAGCCGTACTTCGACCGCTGGCAGGACAGCCTCGCGGCGACCGGTCGCGGGATTCGCACCGTGACGGAGCACCCCGCCCTCAATCGTATCGCGGTCGACCAGATCGCCCTCGGGCGCAGCATCGAGTCCGTGAGTGTCGGGTGGCAGTACTCCGCGGAACTCTTTACCCAGGCGACAACACAGATCGAACAGATCTTCGAGGGTGATCTCGCCGGGATCCTCACGCCCACGGGCATCGACAACATGGCGTTCCAGCTGCGGCAGATGACGACGGCGGCGACGCAGGAGGAACGGGACGAGGAACTCGAGTTCGTTCGGACGCTGCAGCGGCGCATGCACAACGCCACGGTGAGTTTGAGTTACTTCGTCACCGAGAACCTGCAGTCGCTGGTGGACCGGATCGAGACCGAAACGACCGCGGCGGTCGAACAGACGATCTACGTCACCTTTGCCGCGATCGCACTCCTGGTGGCGGCGGCGATCGCCGGTCTCCTGACCGGGACGCGCTTTCTGGACCGCGCAAACCGGACCCTGGAGGAGCGCGTCCGCGAGCGCACGCGGTCGATTCAGAGTCTCCTGGACTTCTCCGGGCAGGGCTTTCTCTCCTTCGGCGACGATTTCCTCGTCCGTCCCGAGTATTCACGGGAATGTGAAACGATCTTCGGTCGCGGCATCGGCGGCGCCGACATCGCGGAGTTGCTCTACCACACCGACACCGCCCGCGACGACTTCCGGGACGCGCTGCGGCTGGTATTCAGCGGCACGTCCAACCCCTCGGTGGTCTTCGAGCTGATCGACGACGAGGTGTCGGTAAACGACAGGACGATCCGCCTCGATTTCCGCCAGATCGACGACGGAACGGTGATGTGCTCCCTGCAGGACGTCACGGAGCAGAAACGACTTCAGGAGGCTGTTTCCCGGCAGGCGGAACTCCGCGACCGCCTCCTGGCGGTGGTGGAGCACCGCGGCGATTTCGCCGCCCTCATGAACGAGGCGCGAGAGGTGTTCGCGCAGCTCGATGCCGCCGCCGGCGGATCGGTACCGGACGAAACGGTGCGGGCGCTCCACACCTTCAAGGCCAACGCCGGATTCCTGAAGCTGCAGGATACCGCCTCCGCGGCCCACGAGCTGGAACAGAGTATCGCCGACTCGGCGCTGCTCTCCGATACCCTGTCCGTCGCCGACGGGCTCGAGCTGCTGCGCTCAGCGTGGGAGCACGACCTCTCCGTGGTGGAGGAACACCTCGGCTCCGACTGGGTCACTCCCGACGAGACGGTCGTCGTGTCGCGGGAGAAGCTGGACGCCCTCCGGGACGCGATCAGCGGCGCCGGTGTGGACGATCCCGACATCCGGGCGAGGGTACGGGATCTCCAGCTGGTCCCGCTGGCGTCGATGGAGACACGCCTCGCGGCGATGGCACGAACGCTGGCCGAACAGCGCGGAAAGCGTGTGGGCGGGGTATTCTGCGATCTTGGAGCCCTGGCCGTGGAGCCGGAGATCTACTCCGCCGTGGTGGATGCCCTGACCCACATCGTGCGGAACATGATCGATCACGGTATCGAACGGCCGCGGATCCGGGAACAGTCCGGCAAGCCACCGGAGGGATCGATCCGCGTCGTTGCCACCGAAATCGACGGCTCCGTTCAGATCGAAGTCGAGGACGACGGGAAAGGAATCGACGTGGAGGCGGTGCGCGCCCGGGCAGTGGAACACCATCTCATCGACGAGACCCGCGAGATCGGCCCGCCGGACCTGGTGCGCCTCATATTCCGAGACGGCTTTTCCACCGCCCCGTCCGTGTCGGCGGTTTCCGGTCGCGGCGAGGGACTTCCCGCTGTGCGTGACTCGCTCCGCCGCGTCAGCGGACGGGTATCGCTGGCCACGCGCCGCGGCAAAGGCACCCGATTCGTGCTTACGGTGCCCAAATACCAGCAGGAAAGGATCGCAGTATGAAAGCTGAACACGCCAACGTGTTCATTCGCAGCGCCGTGGAGGTGTTCCGGAAGGAACTGGGAATCTCGCTCTCCCGCGAGAGCCTCAAGCGCAAGGAGACACCCGTACCGAGCCTTCCGGTGTCGATCGTCCTGGGTATCACCGGCGCCATGCGCGGTCAGGTGGTGTACTCAATGGACCACAGCTTTGCCGACGAGATCACCCACGTCATGGTGCCGAACAAGCTCCCGTCGGAACGCCGGAAACTGGTCAACAGCGCCGTCGGCGAAATCGGCAACATGGTGACCGGTCAGGCGAGTATCGCCCTCGCCGGCCAGGACAACATCCTCCATCTGACACCACCGGCGGTCTTCACCGGAAAGGACCTGACCGTGGACTTTCTGCAGGTTCCCACCGTGTGCCTGCGTCTGCTGTCGGAGATGGGCATGCTGGAGATCAACATCGGTCTGATCGAATCGGAGGTGTCGTCATGAAACGCGGTATCATCGTGGACGACGCGGCGATCATGCGCATGCGCCTCAGAGAGATCCTGGAACCGGACTACGAGATCGTCGCCGAGGCCGACAACGGGGAGGAGGCGATCGACCTCTGCCAGAAGTGGCACCCCGACTTCGTCACCCTCGACATTTCGATGCCCCGCACGAACGGTATGGATGCGCTCAAGAGCCTTCGCGGGTCCAGCCCCGACACCAAGGTGATCATGGTGAGCGCCGTGGGGCAGAAACGTCTGGTGATCGATGCGCTGCAGATGGGCGCCTCCGACTTCGTGATCAAGCCCTTTGAACCGGAGCGCGTCCGCGTCGCCATCGGACGGATTTTCGACGGCGCCGAGTGACCGAACCGGCGTGACCCGGACGTTCGGGCGCACCGCGACACACACCCGGGCCGGCTTGCGCTGCACCGCGGACCGGCCTACACTGAGAGCACTCAGACACACAGGAGGCCCCTATGTCGCGTTCGTGGTTTCGGAGCACAGCGATTGTGCTGTGTATGGGCGCCCTGGTCGTCGCGCCGGCTGCCGCACAGCAGCGCGTAAGCCAGGGAACCGTGGCCCCGGGACAGACCCGCACGGTCATTCTCAACAGCGGACAGGAACACGTATGGACCCTGGAACTCTCCCAGGGCCAGCAGGTCACCATCGATATGGAGCGAACCAGCGGGAACATCGACCCGTACCTCGAGCTCCTGACGATGAACGGTGCCGAGATCGACACCAACGACGACGGCGGACGGGGCCTCAACAGCCGTCTGTCGCGCTATCTGGACGCCGGACGCTACCAGATCGTGGCTCGAGAGTTCGGCCGTGACGACAACGGCGAGTACCGCCTCTCGGTAAACGCCCAGGGCTCCGGTCAGGCGCTCTCGGGAATTCCCGTCTCGGTGGGACAGACGCTCGACTCGTACATCACCAACGGCGTACCGCAGACCTTCATCCTGCAGATATCCACCGCCCAGCGCGTACGGATCGACATGCGTCGCAGCAACGGCGCGGGAATCGATCCGTATCTGGAGCTCGGTGACCAGTACGGAAACCCGATCGCATCCAACGACGACGGTGGCGACGGCTTCAACAGCCAGATCACGCAGTATCTGCAGCCGGGCCGCTACGCGATCACCGCCTACGACCTCGGTGACAACGATTCCGGCGGCTTTCAGCTGCAGGTGGCGGGACTCGGCAGCGGATCGATCCAGGGCATTCCGATCCAGGTGGGACAGACGCTGGACTCGTACATCAACGACGGCCAGCCGCAGCAGTTTACGCTGACCGTCACCAGCGGACAGCGGGTACAGATCGACATGATGCGCAGCGAGAGCGGCGGCATCGATCCGTACCTGGTCCTCGCCGACCAGTTCGGCAACGAGATCGAGTCCAACGACGACGGGGGGAGCGGGTTCGACAGCCGTATCACCCGCCACCTGGATCCGGGCACCTACACCCTGATCGCCCGGGACCTCGGGAGCAATGACACCGGGTCATTCCGCATGGCGGTGGTGTCCGTGGCGCAGCAGATGTCCACGGGGATTCCGATCACCGTCGGGCAGACGATCGACTCATACATCACCAACGGTCAGGAACAGCCGTTCCTGCTCACGATCCAGCAGCCCACCTCGGTTGTGATCACCTTCGACCGCACCGAGGGGTCGCCCATCGATCCGATTCTCACGCTCTACGATTCCATGGGTAATCAGATCGACCGGGATGACGACGGCGGAAGCGGCCTCAACAGCCGCATCTCGCGCACCCTGCAGCCGGGCACGTACCGGATCGTGGCCGCGGACCTCGGCGGAAGCCGAACCGGGGCGTTCCGACTGGGGGTGGCCTCCGGTCGCATCGCGAACGCGATACCGATCCAGCCCGGACAGAGCTTTGACGGCTACATGAATCCGGGCCAGACGTTCGTCTATCGCCTGCAACTGAACGGAAGCCGTCAGGTTACGATCGAATTCATGCGAACCGGCGACGCCGGCTTCGATCCATACCTGACGCTCAGCGATGCCTCGGGAAATCAGATCACATCCGACGATGACGGGGGCAACGGACTGAACAGCCGGATCCAGACCAGCCTGAATCCCGGGACCTACCTGATTGAGGTTTCGGATCGGAGCGGGAATACCGGCGGCAGCTACCGCGTCTCCGTCAACTGATCGACGGAGTCCATCCCGATCACCGCGGGGCGGTCACTCTTTGGCGCAGTCCAGGACCGTCCCGCCGGTGATTCGCTGCAGCTGGGCGAAGGTCAGGGCGAAGTTGTCGTTGGAGCTTCCGGCGGCGGCCCAGATCTCGTCCCAGCGCCTCAGACTCTCGTCGATCAGGACGGGGATTCCCGGCGTCCGGTGTCCCACCGGGGCGACGCCGCCGGGCTCGTATCCGAACACCGCCACGCATTGATCCGGCGCGGCGATCTTCACTTTCTTACGACCCACTTCGAAATGGCGCGCGAGCTTGGCGTCGGATACGCGCCGGTCGCCACTCATCACCACCACAAACGGGCTGCCGTCGGCGAAGAGGCACAGGCTTTTCGCGATCTGCCCGAGGGCGCAGCCGATCGCGTCGGCGGCGTCCTGGCTGGTGAACGTGGTGGCGTCGAAGTGTCGAACCTCGATGGTGGGGTCCAGTTCCGCGAGAACGGACGTGACGTGGGCGGGACCGAGTACTGCTGATGTGTCGTATGCCATGCAGCCATTCTACCTGGAATTCGAGGAAACGGTATCCGGTGCGGCGGACGATGCCCGAACCACCAGTTCGGCGTGGAGCACGATGTGCCCCGGGCTCTCCTGGTCGGCGATCAGGCTCATGAGACTGTCGGCGGCGTGGCGTCCCTTCTCGTACCCCGGTTGCGACACCGTTGTCAGTTGCGGCCGGACCAGGCTCGCCTCCGGAATGTCGTCGAAACCCACCACGGAGATGTCGTCGGGGACGGAGATTCCGGCGCCCTGCAGCGCATCGATAATGCCCACCGCCAGTATGTCGCTCATCGCGACGATCGCCGTCGGCCGCTCCCGGCCGTCGAGCAGGGTGCGCGCCGCCTGCCGTCCGCCGTCCAGCGACGGCGCCGCGTACACGTAGGTAACCTCGTCCGGGAGCTCCGGATCGACACCTTCCAGCGCCTCCCGGTAGCCGCTCAGGCGCTGACTCTTTACGTGGGACCCGGTGCTGAGTTTGGGTTCCCGCCCGAACGCCACGATCGCGATACGCCGATGCCCCAGATCCAGGACGTGGCGCATCACGGTGCCGGCGGCGGTGAAGTCGTCGATGCCAACCACCGGGAATCCCCCGCCCACGCGGCCGTCGATCGCCACAAACGGAAGATGGCGACGCTGGATGAACTCCACCGCCTCCATGCCCGGCTCCAGGCCGATCGTGATCAGTCCGTCAACGGCGGCGCGGCGGATTCCCTCCATCAGGCTCTCGCGGATCGGCGGGATGAGGGTCAGGGAATGGTTCTCCCGTTCGCACACCTCGCCGATTCCCTGAACGATCTGTGACAGATAGGGGTTGTAGAAGGCGAACGAGATGACCTCCGGCAGCAGCAGTCCGATCGTTCCGTGGCGGCGCAGGCTGAGGTTGCGGGCAACGGGGTCCGGAATATAGCCAAGTTCGTCGGCGATCCGCAGG
This sequence comes from uncultured Spirochaeta sp., assembly GCA_913030605.1. Taxonomy (GTDB): domain Bacteria; phylum Spirochaetota; class Spirochaetia; order DSM-27196; family Alkalispirochaetaceae; genus Alkalispirochaeta. Next base: position 28,142 of record CAJWEZ010000038.1, on the reverse strand, counting down.
ATCTTCTCCCGCGTATCCCGCCCGATCCGGGATGGATCGTTGAAAGCGAACGAGACCGTGGTCTTGGAGTACCCCGAAATCCGGGCGATGTCTTTGATCGTTACGCGTGCCACGGGTTCCCTTTCTGTCTGCGGGTCATTTGATTGACCCGGCGACCATCCCCTTGATAATGCGTTTCTGGGCGATGAAGAAGAATACCAGCACCGGGATCATCGCCATGAGGATCGAGGTGAGGATGAGGTCCCACTGTTTGACGTAGGCACCGGCGAAGTTGGCCACCGCCAGCGGCAGCGTCTGAATCCGGTTGCCCTTGCCGAGAACCAGCAGCGGCAGCAGGAAGTCGTTCCAGATCCACATGCCGTGCAGGATGCCGATCGTGGCGTGCACCGGGGTGAGCAGCGGGAAGATGATTCGGTAGAACACGCCGGGCATGCTGCTTCCATCGATGATCGCCGCTTCCTCGAGCTCGTACGGGATATTCTTGATGAAGCCGTGGTACATGAACACCGACAGCGACAGCCCGAACCCGAGGTACGCGAGGATCATACCGAAGTACGTCCGCAGGAGACGGAGCCCGGTGATCTCGAAAATGGTGCGAAACCACGAAATCAGCGGAAACATCACGATCTGGAAGGGAATTACGAGCGCCGCCACGAAGAGCAGGAAGATCACCTGCGAGGTACGGGTCTTGGTGCGCACGAGTACCCACGCCGCCTGCGCCGGGAAAAAGGTGACCACCACCAGCGACATCGCCGTGATGAACACCGACGAGAAGAACGAGGAGGAGTACCGGATGCTGGGGCTGGTCCAGATCGTCTGCATGTTCACGAACAGCTGACCCCAGTCATCCGGCAGTGCCATCGGATACTGGGTGACGCTGAAGGAGTCCTTGGCGGAGTTGATCAGGACGATCACAAACGGGTAGAGGTAGATCACCAGTGCCGCCAGCACCAGCGCCTCCAGCAGATACAGGGGTGCCTTTTTCATCACATCTCCATCTCTTTCCGCTTGTTGTAGGTGACCTGAACCAGCGAGAACACGACGATCACGACGAAGAACACCACCGCCCGTGCCTGCCCCGCCGCCAGGTCGTTCCCGACGAAGGCGGTGTTGTAGATGTTCATCGCCAGCAGCTCCGTGCCGAATATCGACTTGTCCATGAACATCGTCGCCGGCCCGCCGGCGGTGAGGGAGTAGTTCACGTCGAACTGCTTGAACGAGTTCACCATGGTGAGAAACATCGTGATCGTGAACGCCTGGGCGATCATTGGAACGGTGATCGACCGGAACTGCATCCAGCTTCCGGCACCGTCGATGCGGGCCGCTTCGTACAGCTCCTGGGGAACGCCCTCAATGGCGGCTACGTAGATCATCATGATGTAGCCGGCGTACTGCCAGCTTCCGACGATCACCAGCGCCATCATCGCCGTGGGGATCTTGCTCAGGACCAGGTTGTTCGGGTCCGCCAGAGCGCGAAGGGCGGCAATGTGTTCGCCGATCGATGGAATCGCGTTGTTAAAGATGAACTGCCACAGGTAGCCGAGAATCAGTCCTCCGATGAGGTAAGGAATGAAGAACCCCATGCGATAGACGTTGCGGAACCGCAGCTTGCTGGTTACCGCCAGGGCGACGGCGATCGCCACCACGTTGATGACGATGACGTTGAGCACCGTATAGATCGTCGTAAAGAGAAACGAGTAGATGAACGACGGATCCCTGAAACTGTCCGTGAAATTCTTGAGCCCGACGAAGTTCAGGCTGTTCCCGGCTCTCGCAGTGGCGTTCCAGTCGGTGAGCGAATAGAACGCACCCACGAAAAACGGGATGACAACGACCATCAGAAAGGCGAACAGCACCGGTGCCAGGAAGGCCCAGAACGTCAGACTGTTTTTGTGGAACTTGTCCATATGGTTATCCTGGGAGGGAATATCGGGACGGGGGAGCCGCGGTGACCGCGGCTCCCTGCACCGTCCGCAGGACGGATGTCCGGGGACGCGCGAGACTACTCCGCGTTGTCCACGAACGCCTGGGTCATCAGGTCGATGAACTCCTGCTTGTCGATCTGGCCGGTGGCGAACCGGTTGTAGATCGGCGCCAGCACCTGGTCGCGAAACTCACCGCTGAACTGGTACTGGTCCCAGCTGTACACGTTCCCCTCGGCGGCCCACTGCTGCACCGACCGGGAGAGCTGACCGGCGGGGTTCATGTCGATGTTCCCGAAGGCGGGGATCATGCCGGCTTCGTTAACCATGAAGTTCTGACCGGCCTGGGTGTAGACCATGTCCCGCAGGAACTGCTTTGCCGCCTCGATGTTGTCCGACTCGCTGTTGATCACGTAGAAGGAGGGCGCCGACACAAAGATGCCGTTCGTGTCCCGTTCCAGCGACCCGTGGGGCGCAAACGCCATCGGGAAGGTGGCACCGGCGGACTCCATGTTGGGATCGACCCAGTTGCCCTGGTGCAGGAACGCCGCCTTCTGCGTGGCGAAGGCACCGACCTGGGCGTCGTAGTTGCCGGTGGTGAGAATCGCCGGATCGGCGTAGTCAAAGAGCAGCTCAACCCAGTCGGCGTACTGCGACAGGCGGTCCTGATCCACGTTGCCGGCCTTGAGGTCGTTCACCACGCTCAGATCGCCGTAGGGCAGGCCGTTGGCGAGCAGCGAGTTGAAGTTGTGGTGTGCCGTGACCCAGCCCATGTCGGCGGAGGCCGCCATGGAGACGACGGAGTCCAGACCCAGCTCATCCTTCATACCGTCGATCGTGGCGAACGCTTCGCGGTACGCCTCGAGGTTGGTGAGATCGGCGGGATCCACGCCGGCGCGCTCGAGGATGTCGGAGTTATACGCCATGCCCCAGCCCTCGACCGCAACGGGAAAGCCGTACACGCGACCGTCGACGGTAAAGGCAACGGAGGTGTCGTCCACCCACTCCTCATCGGAGAGATCCAGAATCACGCCTTCCCATTCGCGGTAATCCTCGATACCGGCGATGATGAAGATGTCGGGCATCTCACCGGCGGCATAGTCGGCCCGCAGCTGCTGACCGAGGGTGGTACCGGAGGATCCGCCGACGGACTTGATGGTGATACCGATGCCGGTGTCCTCGGACCACTGAGCCCCGTACTCCTGGAGCATCGCGTCGATTTCCGGCTTGTTCTGCATCAGGGTGATGCTGCCGGCACCTTCCTGGGCGCCGGAGGCGAAGGCCATCCCCGCGACCATAAGCATCGCGAGCGCAAACGCTACGATCTTCTTCATATTGGTTCTCCTTTTTCGACCCCATCGGATGGGATCATGCGTGTGCTAAACCAGTTTACTGGACCGGTTTAGTTGCACCGTAAACCGGTTTATCGTGGTTGTCAACAAAAAAATCGCGGAGTACCGTTAGGTATGGGAGCAATCCGTATTCTGGACTACCTGGATGAACGGGCCGTCCTGTTCCTGACTGCCAAAAATCGAACCGAAGTCCTCAACGCCGCGGTGGAAAAGGCCGCCGAGCTGTCGTACATCGAGGATGTAGGATCCTTTCGGGACGCGGTCGTGGCACGGGACAAGGTCCTCAGCACCGGTATCGGGTTTGGCGTCGCAGTCCCGCACGCCAAGCGACCCGGTATCTCCGGTTTTTTTGTCATTCCCGTCATTTTGCAGGACCCGGTGGACTGGGACGCCATCGACCGCGAGCCGGTTCAGATCGCCTTTCTCATTGGCGGTCCCGACGACCAGCAGCAACAGTACCTGCAGATTCTGGCCAAGATCGTACTGGTCACCAAGAACCCGGAACTGCGCAAGCGGCTCATCGCCGCGACATCCGCGTCGGACGTGGTCGCGCTGTTTCAGGACGTCTGACACAGGATGGAATTCGATATATTTCTGTACGTCGGCATCGTCTTTGCCGCTGCGTACCTCGCCAAGGCGCTCACCAACCGGTTCCGCATGCCGGAGGTTACCGGCTACGTCATTGTCGGCGTGGTGCTGGGAGCCTCCCTCGCGGGAGTACTGGGAACCGACCAGCTCGACACGCTCGAGCCGCTGTCGTCGGTCGGCCTTGCCCTGATCGCCTTTATCATCGGTTCCGAACTCCGCTGGACGTCGCTTCGGCGCCTGGGCGCCTCGATCCCGCTCATCGTTGTGTTCGAGGGACTCGGCGCGTTTACGCTGGTCGCCCTGGCGATGCACCTGATCATGGGAGTGTCCCTGGAGTTGTCGCTGCTTCTTGGAGCGGTGGCGGCGGCCACGGCACCCGCGGCGACGGTGGCGGTCATCCGCCAGTACCGCGCCTCCGGCCCCCTCACCTCCACGATCCTCGCCGTTGTGGGGATCGATGACGGCATGGCCCTCATGATCTACGTGTTCGTTGTCGGGTTCGTGAAGAGTTCCCTCACCGGCGCCGCCGGCAACTTCGGCATGGTGGCGCTGTCGGCGCTGCTCAACATCGGACTCGCGCTGGTGGTCGGCGTCGCCGCGGGTCTGCTGTTTTCGTTGCTGCTGCGCAAGACCCACGATAACCAGTGGATCGAACTCCTCCTGGTTGCGTGGCTCATGCTGCTGCTCGGCGTCAGCCACGAGTGGGGCCTGTCGGAGCTGCTCATGATCATGGCCTTCGCCGCCACCGTGACGAACGCGTCGCCGCAACTGGAGAAGCGCAGCGCCACGATCGTGGGCTGGTTTTCGCCCCTGTTCCTGGCGGCGTTCTTTATCCTGGGTGGCGCGCACCTGGACGTGTCGCTGTTCACCCAGATCGGGCTGATCGGACTGGCGTTCTTCGTTGCCCGGTCCCTCGGCAAGATCGGAGGCGCCTCCTTGGGCGCCGCGCTCGGTCGCGCCCCGCGGACGATTCGGCGGTACATCGGTTTCGCCCTGTTACCGCAGGTCGGGGTGGCCCTGGCCCTGGCGCTGTCGGTTGCCAAGGAGTTTGACAACCCCACGTTCGGCGCCGCCGGAGATGAGCTCGCGTCAATCACAATCAACGTCCTGTTGTTCACCACGATCCTCACCGAGGTTGTGGGCCCGCTGATGACGCGCATGGTGCTGGGCAAGGCCGGGGAACTCAAATCGTAGTCTGGTGGAGGGTGTGATGTATTTTGTGTATGTGAAGATCATAGACCGCCGGTTCAAGGAGGACATCGTCCTGTCCCTGGAAAGCGCCGGCATCAGCCGCGTATCGTACGTGGACTCACAGGACCTGGAAAAGGAACTGTCCAACGACTTCGGTCTCTTTCGCGGGTTTTTCGACCCCGACCAGCACGTTGGCGAGCAGGGACTCATGTTCGCCCTGATCGACGACAAGTCGCAGATCAAGGAGATGGTCAAAAACCTCCGCGCCGCCGGTATCGATGTGGATTCGCAGGAGATCATCCGTATCCTGGCGTGGCCGGTTGAGTACGTGTTCGACAGCGCCCTGGGTGAAGTCGACGCCGGAGAGTAGGGAATGGCACGCGACCCGGTTGTGAAAGCATCCTGCGGCGCCCGTATCGCCGCCGACACCGCCGATGACGTCCTCGCGGCGATCGCTGAACGCGTGGCGACGGCGCTGCGTTTGAAAGAACACAAGGTCCTCGCCGCCCTGCGAAAGCGGGAGGCGGTGGCCTCAACCGGTCTGGAGCACGGGGTCGCGATTCCGCACTGCGCCCTTCCGAAGGCCGGATCCTTCGCCGTCGGTATCGTGACGCTTCCGCGACCGGTCGACTTCGGAGCACTGGACGGAAACCCCTCCGACATTTTTGTGTTTGTCGCGGGACCGGAGGACCAGCGCACCGAGCACGTCAGGATCCTCGCCGCCATGACCGCCCGGCTCCGCGAATCCGAGGTCCGCGACCGCATCCGCGCTGCGACCGCCGACGAGGACCTCCAGGCGCTGCTCTCCGAGGGGTTCCTGCCGGAGGAACACGAGGAGGCGGCGCAGTTCACCATGCTCGTGGTGTACGTTCAGGACGAAGACCTCTACGAGCCGGTTCTCGAGGCGGTTTCGGCGGAAACCGACGCATCGGTGGCGGTCTCCGATGCCCAGAGCGCCGGGTCCATCCTCCATCGCATGCCGCTGTTTGCCACCTTCTGGACTGACAGCGAAACGCAGCCGATCCACCGCATCGAGGCGATCGTTCCGCAGGACCGTGCCAACCGCACGATCCGCCGCGTCGAGGACATCTCCCGCGGCCGTCGCGGCGTCCAGATCAGCGCCTTCGACCTGAGCTACGGCTCCGGATCGCTCGATCTCTAGGGCCGGAGCCGCTCCATGAACTTCGATTTCGCCCGCATCCTGGACACCCCGATCGTCATCGTCGGGTTCGGCACCGTGGTGGCGCTGTACGCCGGGAAGGTCGCCCAGAAGGGGCGCCTGCCGTCGCTCATCGGCTTCATGCTGCTGGGAACGCTCCTCGGCCCCTCGGGGATTCACATTGTGACCGAGGGACTCCAGGAGAAGCTCGGGTTCATGAGCGACGTGGCCCTGGGATTCGTAGCGCTGTCGATCGGCCTGGAACTCAGTTTCGTCGCCCTTCGGCGGCAGGGGAAAGCGATCATCTGGATCATCCTGAGCGAGAGCCTGTTCACCGCCTTCGTGGTCACGGTGGCGCTCGGCATGCTGACGCACAACTGGCCCTTCGCGATTCTCTTCGGAGCGATCGCCCCGGCGAGTGCACCGGCCGGAACGGTGGCGATCATTCAGGAATACCGCGCCCGGGGACCGCTCACGCAGGCCCTGTACTCCGTCGTCGGGTTTGATGACGGCCTGGGCATCATCATTTTCGGATTCGCGTCGGCGGTGGCGGTGCAGCTCCTCAGCGAGGCCAGTTTCTCCGCCGAAGTCCTGCTGGAACCGTTCGTCGAGATCGGTGTCAGCGTCGTGATCGGGACCGCCATCGGGCTTCTGTTCGGGATCCTATCGTCACGGATCGAGTCCAACCGCGATGTCCTGACCCTGGGGTTCGGCATGGTGCTCTTCACCACGGGAATCGCCAACGGTCTCGGCGTCTCGCTCATCCTGACCAACCTGGTCGTCGGGATCGCCCTGGTAAACTCGCAGTCGCGGCGCACAACCCAGCGCGTGGGCGAGGCGATCTCCACCGTGATGCCGCTCCTATTCACGCTGTTCTTTCTGTTCGCCGGGGCACACCTGCAGATCGGAGCCCTGCCGGAACTCGGACTGATCGGAATCGTGTATATCCTGGGGCGCTCCTTCGGACTCATCGGCGGTGCGTGGATCGGCAGTACGCTCGGCGGCGCCGAGAAAAAGATCCGCGACAACATCGGTATGGGAATCCTGAGTCAGGCGGGCGTCGCGATCGGGCTCGCTCTGTACGTCAAGCGCGAGTTCACGGAGTTCGGCGTCGCCGGTGAGTGGATCGGCGCGACGATCATCACCACCGTGACCGCCACGAGCGTGATCTTCGAGATCATCGGGCCGATTCTCACCAAGATCGCCCTCAAGCGCGCCGGCGAACTCGACGCCGACGGCAAGGCGTAGCGCGACCGGGCGACCTCGTTCGCGGGTACGTGCGCCCGCGTTCAAGTGGATCTATACTTTTCGGGTATGAACAATCCGACCACAGGTTCCGGAGACACGGCGAACGCTCCGCTCTCCGCTGAGGACCTGGCGACAATCGAACGGACACTGACCGCCACCGGTATGTTCACCCGCGAGACGGTGCAGGAACAGATATCGTGGTTCGTGAATGACCTGGGTATCGACCGCTACTACTTTCTCACGACCCCGGTCGACGAAATCGCGCGGCAGATTCTGGCGCTGGGGGCGTCATCTCTCGTGGCGCGCCACGGCGGCGAGGGAGTGCGGATCCAGCTCATCAGCGAGGACAGCCACCGGGCGACGTACATCGTCGAGGACTCGCCGCGCCGCGTTCACGAGGTCGAGACGCGGATCGAGGAGCGGTACCCCAGCTTTCGACTGGAAAGCTACCGGACCAGGGCGCTCCCGGACGGGACGACGCTGCGCTTTTTCATCGCCACGCGTCCGGAGTACCGGGACGGGGCGGCAGGCACCGGCCCGGTCACAGACGGCCGGCACGCCACCGATCCGTTCTCCGATGCCGCCACGGTCCCGTTCCTCGACCGCTCGCTCCCGGAAACCGTGGAACGGTACCGCGGCGTGTGGGAGGCGCTCAACGGCCGCATGGCGCCGGTGATTCGTATCAGCGCCAAGGAAGACAGCCATGAGGAGCGCATCATGGTCGGACTCCACGGATCCGCCAGTCGCCGTATCCTCACCGCGTTCACGCAGCTGTTCACGTCCCTCGACCTCACCGTGAATCGTCGCTACATCGAGCCGTTCCGCGACAACAAGTACGTCCTGACCTTCTATACCACGACGCTGGATGAGGCGCAGCGGCGCCTTCTGGCGCAGGAACTCAACGCCGTTGCGATGCTCCCGGTCGGCGAGATCGCCGATCTGTTCTTCACCGGTGGTCGGCCGGCGCGGGAGACGATGTACGCCATCGCTGCGGCGGTGTTTGCGCACCAGTTTGCCTCGGAGATGGCGGAGGGGTACAACCTGCTCCGGGAGGCGGTGGCCCACAACCCGGAGGCACGAGGTATTCTCAGCTCCCTGCGCAGCAACCTCACCAAGAACACCTTTTCGACGGCCCGGATCGCCACTACCGTCCGACGCCACGCCGCGATCGTGGGGCTGCTCTTTCGCCATTTCAGCGCCACGGGAGCCGAGCGGGAGCGGATCAGGCGCACGCTGGACGATACCCTCGACCGCGAGGTTCCCTATCATCGCGACCGCACGATCTTCGCCAACTTCCTGCGCTTCAACGAGGTGGTGGCGCGAAGCAACTTCTTTCTCGACGACACCGTGGCGCTTGCGTTCCGTCTGCGAAGCGGGTTCCTGGAGGACGAGGATTTCGCCGAGCAACCCTATGGCGTCTACTTCGTCGTGGGACGGGAGTTCGCCGGGTTCCACGTCCGGTTCCGCGACATCGCCCGCGGCGGAATCCGCATCGTCCGAAGTCGCACCGCCGATGCCTGGGGCCGCAACGTGGATACGATCTTCGAGGAAAACTACAACCTCGCGGCAACGCAGCAGCGCAAGAACAAGGACATTCCCGAGGGCGGCAGCAAGGGCATCATTCTCATGAACCCCGAGGTCGGCGACGACCCGGCCGCCGCCGACGGCGCCTTCCGGAGCTACGTGGACGCCGTCCTGGACCTGCTGGTTTCCGGGCCCGAGGCCGATCGCGAGGTTCTGTTTCTCGGTCCCGACGAGGGGTCCGCGGGGCTCATGGACTGGGCGGCCCTCCACGCCCGGGACCGCGGGTACCCGTACTGGAACGGGTTCACCACCGGAAAGTCCCTCACCCTGGGGGGGATCCCCCACGACCGGTATGGAATGACCACCCGCAGCGTGCACACCTACGCCCGCCTGTTGCTGGACCGGCTGGGGCTCGACGAAACCGAGGTACGGAAGGTGCAGACAGGCGGTCCCGACGGCGACCTCGGCAGCAACGAGATCCTGATCTCGCGAGACCGCACCGTGGCGATCGTCGACGGCAGCGGGGTGCTGTACGATCCGTCCGGCCTCGACCGCCGGGAGTTGGAACGGCTGGCGCGGGCCCGCCTGACGGCCTCGGAGTTCGACCGGTCACGCCTCGGCGCCGGCGGGTTCTTCGTCTCCGTGGAGGACCGCGACATCACGCTTCCCGACGGCAGCACCCACGCCAACGGCGAGGAGTTTCGTAACCGGTTTCACCTGTCGCCGTACATGGACGCGGAGCTCTTCGTCCCCTGCGGTGGACGCCCGTCGGCGATCAACGTCGCCAACTGGACCGCCCTGCTCAAGGAAGACGGTACACCCCGTGTCCGGGCGATCGTTGAGGGCGCCAACCTGTTCGTGACCCAGGAGGCACGCCTCAGGCTCGAGGAACGGGGTGTCTACGTGTTCAAGGACGCGTCCACCAACAAGGGCGGCGTCACCAGTTCCTCCCTCGAGGTGTACGCGGGGCTGGCGATGTCGGAGGAGGAATACGCGGAGCACATGACCGTGGCGGGCGAGGACGAATCGCGGTTCCGACGGGCGTACGTCGAGGCGACGATCAAACGGATCGAAGCCAACGCCGAAGCTGAGTTCGAACTCATGTGGGCGGAGCGGGAACGCACCGGCCGACCGCTCTCGGAAATCTCCGATGCGATCAGCGCACGGATCAACGCGATCACCGACGCCGTGGGAACCTCCCCGTACCTGGACGACGAGCACGTCCGGCAGACGGTGGTTGCCGAGTACACACCGGAGCCGCTCCTCGCACTGGTGGGGCTCGATACGATCCTGGCGCGGGTACCGCAGGGCTACATCGACGCGATCGTCGCCAGCCGGATCGGGTCGCGGTTTGTGTACCGCGCCGGGCTCACGGCCACGGAGGTCGACTTCGCCCGCTACATGGACGAACTGCGTCGGTAGCGCCGGGGCCGGATGCGTGCGCCAGCGCGCCCGGAGCACCGGCGCGCCCGGTACGCCGTCCTACAGCAGCGGTATCCCGGCGTCGGCGCACCGCGCCACCATCTCCTCGGGCCAGATGCTGGACTGGATCTCGCCGATGTGCGCTTTCCGCAGGTAGAACATCGCCAGACGGCTCTGGCCGATGCCACCGCCGATCGACTGCGGCAGCTCACCGGCGAGGAGGCGACGGTGAAACATCAGACTGCGTCGTTCGCCCAGGCTTCGAATGTCGAGCTGACGGTCCAGGGCCGCGGCGTCGACACGAATGCCCATCGAGGAGAGCTCGAATGGCACGTCCAGGACGCGGTTGTACACCAGAATGTCACCGTTGAGGCCGGCGCGGCCCGGCGCCACCTCGGTGCTCCAGTCGTCGTAGTCCGGCGCACGACCGTCGTGGATGCTCCCGTCGCCGAGGGCACCGCCGATACCGATGACGAACACGGCACCGTGCTCGCGACACACCTGGAGCTCCCGTTCCCTGGGAGCCATGTCAGGGAAACGGGCGCGAAGCTCCTCGGCATGGACGATCGTGATCGCGTCGGGGAGTTCGGGACTCAGGTCCGCGTACTCGTAGCAGATGAACCGCTCCGTGCGGCGAATCACGTCGTAGATCGTTCGCACCGTTGACAGGAGCGTCTCCAGCGTGCGGTCCTCGGGCGCAATGGCCCGTTCCCAGTCCCACTGATCCACGTAGACTGAATGAAGGTTGTCCATGCTGTCGTCGGGGCGAAGGGCGTTCATGTCGGTGTAGAGCCCCTCGCCGGGAGCGAACCCGAGGTCCGCAAGTGCCATCCGCTTCCACTTCGCCAGCGACTGCACGATCTCCGCCTGCGCGTCCCCCATCTCTCCCAGGGCAAAACGCACCGGTCGTTCCACGCCGTTGAGGTCGTCGTTGATGCCGGTCCCGGATCGCACGAACAGTGGGGCGGTGACCCGCACCAGGTCGAGCTCGTAGGCCAGAGCCGTCTGGAACGCGTCCTTGATCTTCTGGATCGCGCGTTCGGTGTGGCGAGCATCGAGTATCGGCCGATACCCGGAGGGAAGAATCAGCGTGTCATCCATGACCGCCAAGTATACGTGCGATTCAGCGGCGACGAAACCCGCGGGTTCGAGGCGGAGCCGTCGTCGACAACCCACGTGGAGGGGGCGTGCCGGGCGACGGCACGATCCCGCACCGTGTCCTCCGCGGATACCGCAACGCGGATGCGATAGCCTCCGTGGTACGCCGCCACCAGGCGGTGCGCGGCCAGAAGCGACAGGTGCGTACACCGCGGAGCCACCACAGAGACCGGAATCCCGCGGTGCGAGAGTTCGGCCGCCAGAAAGAGGTGCTCGAAGGCCGAGGTCTCCGTCGGTGCTCCGTACCACGAGAGTTCCAGGTCTACCGCCGCCGACGCCCGCCGCAGGTGATCGTGGATCGCATCCAGCGCGCGGATCACCGGCGCGTACCGCCGGGCGCAGAGCTCCACCGCCGCTCGGGATTCGTGAACCACGATCTCCGTTCCATCCTCGTCGAACCCCAGGTGGAACAGTCGCCCCACGTAGACCGATGACAAACGCCGCCGCGTGGCCGCGTCCGGCGACGGTCCCTCGTCTTCCACGAGCGCCGTAACATCCACCGACAGGACCGAAGAGGACGCCGCCAGGGCGATATCGACGTCCACCACGGACGTGATGCCGGTTGCCGCCGCTGCGTACCCGCCACGAAACCCGAAACCGAACACGGTCCATGCGGCGGCGGCGATCGCATCGTCCAGGCGACGACCCGAACCGTCTGTGCCGCGGACCGGGCACTCCACGAGGATCGGCGTGACCCCCGGGATCAGGAGGTCCGGCGACGACCCGAGCACGACCGGCCCCCGCGACGGGAGCCCGGTCGGTTGCGTCCACGGAAACAGGCGCTGAATCAGTGCCACGGCGGCGGGCGTTCGGGAAGCGGTCGCGCGCCAGCCGCTCCCACTGCGGGCGGCGGCCACGCGCAGCTCGAGCCGCGACAGCAGTGCCGCAGCCGGCTCCCGGGTGGCGGCGATCGCCAGCACCGGCCCATCCCGGGTGTCCGCCACAGCCCAGAGGACTCCGTCGCGAACCGCGAGACTGGCGGCGCGGATCACCGGGGACCGGAACTCCGGCGGCCACGGTGCAAAGAGACTTCCGCGCAGACGTTCGTCGACCTCCATACTCCGATTGTGCTCCCTCACCGTCGGGGATACAATCGTTTCATGCAATGCAGAGCACTGATGTCGCGCGCGCTGGAGACCAGTCCCGGGGTCCACTGTATCCAGTTCGACCCGATCCACCGGAACCTGGTATGGCGCTACGACCCGGAGCGCAGCCCCGATAGCGCCCCGGACTTCCGACCGCTGGCGCGCCAGATCGAGGCCAATCTCCGATCGTGTCCGCAGGGAGCGCAGTTTGATCACCACATGTGTGACTCCTGCCGCGACCAGGCCCACGGCGCCAACACATGCCTCTATCTCGGCCAGCTCTCCAGACAGGGAGTGATCTCGGTGTTCGACGGACCCGCCTGCCCCGCGGAGGAGGCGTGCCCGCACCTCCAAACCGGAACGCTGCACCTCGATCCTGCGGCCGACACCGCGGCAGCGGTGGACGCGGCGCAGGCCGTGCAGCAGGTGCCGCCGAGTGAGCAGCTGGCCCCCGGCGAGCGGGCCGGATCGCGCGCGCGACGCCGGAGCGTACTCACCCGGCTGCGGGAACTGCCGCTGGAGCCGGCGGCGGTGGTGATCACCCTTCTGGCGATGATAACCGGCGCGGTTCTGGACACCGGCAGCTGGATCGCCTTTGGCGTCGCCTACGTCGCCGGCGGGTACTTCGGTCTCCGCGAGGGGATTCGTTCGCTGGCGAAGCGAACGATCGATATCGACCTGCTCATGATCCTCGCGGCGGCCGGTGCCGCGGTGATCGGGGCCCCCTTCGAGGGCGCCCTGCTTCTGTTCCTGTTCTCGCTCTCCAACGTGCTCCAGGATTTTGCCATGGACCGAACCCGCAACGCGATCCGGGCCCTGATGAACCTGCGGCCGGCGCGGGCGGAGGTCGAACGCAACGGCGAGACCGAAACGGTTCTGGTCGAGGCGGTGGCGGTGGGCGACGTGTTCGTGGTCCGCCCCGGTATGCGCATCCCGCTGGACGGAGAAATCCTCACCGGCGAGGCGGGGATGGACGAGTCGCTTCTGACCGGCGAATCGCGACCGGTGCACAAGGGCCCCGGCGAGGAGGTCCTGGCGGGGTCGATTAACACCAACGGCAGCCTTCGCGTCCGAACCACCCGCGAGAGCGGCGACTCCACCATCGCCAAGATCATCCGCCTGGTGGAGAGCGCCCAGAGCCAGAAGGCGCGCACCGAGCGCTTTCTGGACACCTTTGAGCAGTACTACGCCGGGTTCGTGATTCTGCTCACGATCGGATTTGCCGTCGTCCCGATGCTGGTCTGGGGCGAAGGTTTCGACAGCGCCTTTTACCGCGCCATCACGGTGATGGTGGCGGCGAGTCCATGTGCGCTCATCATCAGCACGCCGGCGTCGGTCCTCTCGGCGATCGCCGCCGGCGCCCGCAGCGGCGTGCTCTTCAAGGGCGGCGTCTTCGTGGAACGCGCCGGTACGATTCGGGCGATCGCCTTCGACAAGACCGGCACGCTGACCTGGGGGAAACCGCAGCTCACCGATGCCGTGATTCTTGCGGACGACGTCGACGAGGACAGCCTGGTGGCCATGGCTGCCGCCGTGGAGCAGCACTCGGAGCACGCGCTTGCCCAGGCCACGGTGGACGCCGCCGGCGCCCGCGGCGGCGCCGTCGGCGAGAGCGTGGCGTTTCGCGCCGTGGCCGGACGAGGCGTGGAGGCAACGGTCTCCGGCCGCCGGATCAGGATCGGCGCCCCGGCGTACTTCGACGACGTGGAGATCGCCAACCGCAGCGACGGGGAACCCCACATTCACCGACTGCGGGGTGAGCAGAAGACCGTGGTGGCGGTGGCTGAGCTCGACGCTGCCGGCGGGACAGGCGGACCGGTGGAGGCCAACCCGGCGGCGCCGGGCGAGTCCGCTGCCGGCGAGTCCGGCCGCTTCCTGGGCCTCATCGCCTTCGCCGACCAGCTGCGTCCCGACGCCCCGGACGTGATCCGACAGCTGCGCGCCCTCGGTATCGACCGCATCGTGATGCTCACCGGGGACAACCGCGAAACCGCCGAGGCGATCGCCGCCGAGGCCGGCGTGGACGAGGTGTACTCGGACCTGACGCCGGACAACAAGCTCGACGCGATCGCCGAGCTCGAAGCGCGCCACGGAACCGTCGCCATGGTCGGCGACGGGGTGAACGACGCCCCCTCCCTGGCCCGGGCATCCCTGGGGATCGCCATGGGGGCCGGCGGTACCGACGTGGCACTGGAGACCGCCGACGTGGTCCTCATGGCCGACGATCTGCGCAAGGTCCCGTACCTGATGTCGCTGAGTCGCCGGACGCGACGAACGCTCGTGTTCAACCTCGGTCTTGCCATGGGACTCATCGTGATGATGATCGTAGGAATCGTGGCGGTCGATCTCCCGCTGCCGCTGGCGGTGATCGGTCACGAGGGCGGGACCGTGCTGGTCTCGCTGAACGGACTGCGCCTGATCATGTACCGCGACGTAGCGTAGCCGTCCGGCGGCGACGGGGGTACTTTTTGCGTATGAAACGCATCGTTGCCGTCGTTGTTCTCGCGTGCGCCGTGGCGGCCGGCGCGCTGGCCGTGCCCCCCGCCGGCGGGTCCCAGGCCGGCTCTTCCGGCCCTGGCCCGGCAATCAAGGTGACCCCGTCACTCGAACTCGGGTTCGTCGACGTGCCGCACCACACGATTCAGTTCGGCGAGGGAACCGACACCTTTGACTACGTGACCCAGGGGGGCCAGGAGATTCTGTTTCCGTTCCGACGGCTCCGCGTCGACGTCGGGATCGGGCAGGCACAGCGCCACCGGGTGTCGCTCCTCTACCAGCCGCTCGCGTTCACCACCGTCACCCAGATGGAACGGACACTCACGATCGACACGGAGACCTTCGAGGCCGGCCAGGTGGTGCATCTGGTCTACGGATTCGACTTCTGGCGCGGCACATGGGCGTACCGGGTCGTGGATCGTGGCCCCTGGGAGGTGGATACCGGCCTCTCGCTGCAGATCCGCAACGCCACCATTCAGTTCCGAGCCCAGGAAGGCGATGAACTCGTGATCAGCCAGGACAACGGGCCGGTGCCGATTCTCCACGCCCGGGGGCGCTATACGCTCGACGGCGGGGTGTGGCTGGAGGCGGAGGCCGATGGGTTCTACGCCAGCAACGCGTTCTTCAACGGGGCGGACTATCCCTTCACCGGGTGGATCTGGGACGCCGCCGTCAGTTCAGGAGCGCCGGTGCATCCCCTGACCGACGTGTACCTGACCGTTCGATCGATCGGCGGCGGCGCCCGGGGCACCTCCACCTCCCCCCGCGATACGTGGACCCAGTCCCAGGCCGGTGGCGACGCGCGCTACACCTCCAACTCGCTCGCCACGGTGGCGGTTACCGTCGGGGCGCGGCTGAAGCTGTAGGGATGCCCGGCCGGTGCGGTGTCCGCCGTGACTCTTCCGTCTAAAGCTCCAGCTGCCGTCAGTCGATCGTCCCGATGTACGGGAGCCAGCGGTACTTCTGGTCGAAGTCGATCCCGTACCCGACGATGAACAGATCGGGAATCTCCCGACCCACGTACTTCACCGGCACATCCGCCTGCCGCCGGGCGGGTTTGTCGATCAGGGTGACGATCTCCAGGCTCGCGGGCCCCTCCAGCAGCAACCGCTCGCGAATGCGGCTCAACGTGAGGCCCGTGTCGATGATGTCCTCGACGATCAGGACGTGGCGCTGGTGGACGGACTCGTTGAGACCCTTCAGGATCACCAGTTCGCCGCTGCTCTCGCGACCAACGTACGAGGTTGCCGACATGAAGTCGACCTCCACGGGCATGTCCAGCGCCCGCATCAGATCGGACATGAACACGAAGGAGCCCTTCAGCAGGCCGATCAGAAGCAGGTCGGTGTCGGCGTAGTCGGCACGGATCCGTTCCGCCAGGTCGGTCACGGTCCTGCGAAGGTCATCTTCCGTCAGGACGGGTCTGAGTTCCGGTTTCATGGCGGCGATCATACCCGAGGAAGGGACGCGACGCGAGGGGCTCGACGCGAGGGGCTCGACGCGAGGGGCTCGACGGTGTGCAACGAGGCTCGTCGTGCGAGACCGTCCCACGCATCCCGCGCCCCCTTGGTCATTCGCTGTACTGGTCAGTAGCTGTACTCGACCGAGGCGACCCAGACGCCGCGGGTGTGGGGATCCCCGTCGGGGAGGGCCCGTGTCCGGCGACCGCGGTACCCCACCCGCCACAGCAATGGTGAGGGTGCCCGCACTCCCAGGCCCGCCTCCCACTGGACACGGTGGTCAAGCGCCCCGGAGAGGTCGGCGAGAGTATCCACCGGCGCGTTCTGCACCGTGTACGAGGCCAGCGAGGCGTCCAGCACGAAGCGATCGGCGATCCGCAGGAGAGAATCGGCCCGCAGATTGAACACCTGCGCCGTCGCCGGTCCCTCGGCGATGCCGCGCGGAAGCGTGTAGCGCAGCAGTAGCAGAGCGTCAACGCGCAAGGGGTCATAGGCGCCTGCGGGTATGATCCAGGGATTGCGAACGCCGAGACCGGCGATCAGATCCACGGTGTTGAACGCGTTTCCATCGCCGACATCGCTGGCCCATTCGCCCCCAACGCCACCACCGAGGAGCAGTCGGTCACCGGTGGCGGCGAAGACATCCTGGTACAGGCGGTGGGCAACGGCGCCGGTCGATGTGGTGGTGGTGGTGAACGCGACGGTGCTGCGGAGATAGAACTCCGGCCACGGCCACTCCGCGCGCCAACCGATGGCGGTGTCGGCGGGCGTGACCAGCCCCCGCGTCCCGACCTCTCCCGGCAGTTCGGCCCACAGCGCGAAACGGTCACGACTGGTATGTTCCACCAGGGGCGATGCAACGGCCGCAACCCGCGGCGCCGGCGCCGGAATCCCTTCCTCGCCCGTCACCCACGCCACCGCGTGCCGGAGCATCGTCGAGGGCGGTATCTCGTGGGACCCGGAATACTCTTCATAGGTGAACGTCACCCCCTCCGCGTCGAACCGCCCCCGGGCAACGTTGATCCCGCGGTAGCGCACCGGCGCCTCACGGTTTCCGATCAGAAACGCCGCCCGGAACCCGCGATCTGCGAGTGTCTCCAGGGCGCCGTCGCTCACCGGGTGTGACGTCCGCGACCCGGCGATTACCGCCCCCGCAAACAGGTCCGGATTGCGAACCGACAGTGCCCAACTCAGGTCACCACCCAGCGAGTAGCCGCCGACATACACGCGGTCGGGGTCTGCGGGGTACTCGTCCATGACACGGTCCAGGTCGGTCAGCAGCCGTGTTTCGTAGCCGTCGACGAAGGAAATGAAGTCGGGAAGGTACTCTCGGCGCGTGGGACTCCCGGCGGGGAACACCAGGATGAACGTGTCCTGCGTCGCCGGATCCAGTCCAAAGTTGCGCGCCACCACCGAGGAATGCACCCCCGTCGGCGGCAACAGCACAAAGACCGGGTAGCGGCGGGTGCGGTTGTAGCCCCGCGGCAGAATGATCTGCGCCGGCTGATCGAAATACGCCGGCCGCGGCTGCTCCGCCCCCGAGAGCGGAACCAGACTCACGGCGAGGAGCAGTACGCATGACAGGAGAAGCCCTCGGTACCTCACGAGCCTCAACTGTAGCGCACCCGGCGGGCGTCATCCACCGCGCCGCTCCTCGAAATACTCGAAGGCGTCAATGATATCCAGATACACGCCGTCAAAACCCGCAGCCAGGATGCGATCCAGGTATGCACCGTCGGTTCCGAACAGGATCGCGCGCCACGCGGGATCCCAGTAGCGCACCACGAAGTTGCCGGGCCAGTCCGGGTTCTCCTCAACAACGAACGCCGGCGGGGTGCGATCCCAGGCGGCGGTCCAGTAGTCGCGGTAGGACTCCGCCTCCCCGATGCTCATGTAGGCCAGCACGAGGCGTCGTGCCCCGCCTGGCTTGGTCTGCAGGGCATCGACCTCGGCGTCCGTGAGAATCCCGTCTTCGGCGAAGGCGTCGACGATCAGGAGGTCGTAGGTCGTGGCGTCCATCGCCGCCAGGTAGGCGTTCCGGTCGGGGAAGGCGCCCGGGTCCAGGAGGTACAGGAAGTTGCCGGCTTCCGCCAGTGAGGAGACGGGGTCGCCGTCGGCGTTGACCGGCGTCGACGGATAGTCCGGAATCCCGTCGAGTCCCCGGCGGTCGGCGGCGAAAGAGAGATACCCGCGGGCGGCGTTCCGGATGTAGGAGTCGTCCATCAGCGAATGCGTCGAGCAGTAGTCGGTGACGATCGGGACCACGCCTTCCGCCAGCGCCCGGTCGAGAAAGGCGGTCATCCACGCGGTCTCCGCCGCCGGCGTTGCGGTGTTGTCGGCGTCGTAGCCGTAGAAGAGATCCTCACGCCCCTGGCCGTCTATGGCCCGAAGATAGTCCCGCGCCACCGGACCGTCCGGTTCTCCGGAGGTGGTCAGCAGCTCCTGCCCGTTCTGCGGAACCACCAGGAAACCCGGGGCCGTATCGTCGGCGTAGGCTGCGATGTCGATCACCAGCGTGCGCATCGCCGCGCGGTAATCGGCGGGATCGTCGGCCGGCAACGACGTCGAGGTGGACTGGCAGCCCGTCACGAGCATCACAAAAAGCGCAATCGGTACCGCCGACTGCGGGTACAGTACGCCGCGTCGACCGGGTGTGCGTCCCGTAGCCCCGCCGCGCCGGTTCACGCGATCTCCTCCACCGGCCGCGGCACCCGGCGGGACAGCATCACCACCACCGAGAGCGCCGCCAGAAGAACCGGAATCACCAGCAGGCTGGTGCGCAGCCCGGCGCGCTCGGCGATGACCCCCATGATCCACGACGACAGACCGAAACCGGGAATGCCGCCCACCGACAAGAGGATAAAAAGCATCGTGCTGTCCCCGCCGAGTTCGGCGGCCGCGTACGACTGGATACTCGGCCAGAAGCAGGCGATCGTCAGTCCCGCGAAAAACACCACCGCCAGAAACGCAGTCAATCCCGACACGGCCCACACCGCCAGACTCGCAACGACGCCCAGTACCGCGGATCCGACGATCAGCAGGTGCAGGTGCTCCTGTCGTACCAGGTGCCCCGAGGCCAAGCGCCCGGTGACCATTCCGGCAGCGAAGGAGGCCGTTGCCATCGCGCCACCCCTGGCCAGGGCGCCCAAATCGAGCTGCACGTAGCTCGCGCTCCAGAACGTAAAGGCGCCCTCGGCTCCGCCGCCGCAGAACATCGCCACCGATAGGAGCCAGAAGCGGCGATCGGTGAGAAACCGTCGAGCGTGGGTCCACACCGGGACGGCGCCACTACCACCTCGGGCCGCGGCGGGCGAGCGGGGTCCGGCGATGACAGCAAACAGAACGCCCGTGACAGCCGCAAGAACGGCGAGACCACCCACCATAAACCGCCACGACACACCGCGCGTCAGTCCCTCCCCGATCACCAGCACGGAGACGAGGATTCCGATGGAGAAAAAGGCGTTCACGATGTTGAGGTAGCGCCCGGAATCCTCCGGATGCGCGTCCTGCACCAGCGGGTTCAGGAGCGCCTCGAGGATGCCGCCGCCCAGACCCACGAGCACGACCGCCAGCAGAATCACCACGTAGGACGGAGCGACCGCGTAGGCGGCGAGTCCGGCGGCGAGGACCAGGCCACCTACCGCCAGGCTGCGTCGTTTTCCGAAGCGAGCCGCGGCGAATCCGCTGGCGATGAGTATCGACAGCAGAAAACCCGCACGGACAGCCTCGATGCCGCCGCCTTCCGCGAGTCCGAAGTCCAGTTCCGCCGCCACCCGCAGGAGAACGATCGGCGTCGCCACAACGCTCGACGCGTAGGTAAACATGCCGAGCGACGCCACCAGGTCGATCGGCGTCAGACGGAGCCGTGCCATGCCCGGATAGTGCACCGGTCGCTGCCGGCGGCGCAAGTCAGAGTGAGCGCTGTACGGTGCGGTTGCGACGGTCGGGCCGCCGCCGGCGCGGGTCGTGCCACGACGCCCGTTATCCGGCGACGCCGGCAAACCCCTTGAGCAGGGCTATTTCCTCGGCCCACCGCTCCGGCTCCGGCGTTTCGAGCACCATCGGGCGCCCGTCCACGCGGGAATCCTCGAGAATCGCGCGAAAGCCCGCCGTACCGATTTCGCCCTCCCCGATCGGACGGTGACGATCCTTCGTGCTTCCCAGCTCGCCGGTGGAGTCGTTGAGATGCAGCGCCACCAGTTTGTCCAGACCGACCTCGCGTTCCACTTCGGCGATCAGGGCATCCCAGCCGGGGGCGGTGCGAATGTCGTAGCCGGCGGCGAAAGCGTGGCAGGTGTCGATGCACACCGCCACGCGATCCGGTTCGCGGACATACTCCAGGATTCGCGCCAGATGGGAGATCGAGCGCCCCATGGACGCTCCCTGTCCGGCGGTATTTTCCAGCACGAGAACCCCGCCCTCGACCTGTCCGAGTACGCGATCCATCCCGTCGGCGATACGGCGCAGCGTCTCGTCTTCGGTGAGTTCACCCTTCGACGTCCCCGGGTGGAAGTTGAGCCACCGAAGCCCCAGCTCCACCGTCCGGGAAAGCTCATCGGCGAGTCCGGTGATCGATTTCTCCCGTGTCTCCTCCGACGGGCTCCCGAGATTTACCAGGTAGCTCGCGTGGGGAATGACCTGGTCTCCGGTGAAGCCGTATTGGGCCATCGCCTCGTGGAACGCCGACACCGTCTCCACGTCCAGAGGCTTCGCCGTCCAGCGCCGCTGGTTGCGGGTGAAGAGGGCGAAGGCTGTGGCGCCGATCGCCGCTGCGTTCGCGGGAGCGTTGTTCACGCCCCCGGCGGCGCTCACGTGGGCGCCAACGTATACCGTTCGTGTGCTCATACCGTGATTGTGCCGCCGAGATGGACTGCGGGGCAACCGGAACACTTTGCACACGATTTGACATCGGCTCCAGAATCACGACAATTAGATACATCATGCCATCGTTTCGAATTCTCCTGGTGACCGTCGCGGCGGCAGTGCTGGTGCTGCACAGTGGAAACCCTCGCGTGTCGGCGCAGGAGCAGCTTCCACGGGTGGGCGTTCTGCGGGTCGAAAACCGGACGGGAAACCGTACCTACGACACCCTGGCCGACACGATCCGCACGACGGTATCACTGTCGCTGCTGCTCATGGGTGACTATGACGTGATCGAACGGAACGCGTCGGTGGGTGCCAATCCGGTAGAAACCGCCGATGCGATCCCGGTGGACACCCTCGTCTGGGGCAGCGTTACCGAAGAAGCGGATGACACACTCACCGTGTCCCTCACCGTCTTCGACCGGGCAAGCGCCCGCGTGGTCACCTCGGACACCGAACGGTCTCCAACCCTGTTGGGTGTCTTCGATGCATCCGACCGTCTGGTGCGACGGGTCATCGGCTCGTTCAGCGGTCGCCGGGTCGGCTTTGGCTCCGTTCGGCTCAACGTCGTCGGCACCGGATCGTATCGCGTCATGCTCGACGGCACCTCCATGGGCGCCGATCTCACCTCCCTCGACCGTGTCCTGGCCGGCAGGTACCGACTCGTTGTGGAGCAGCGCCTCCCCACCGGTTACCGCCGTATCGTCTCCGAACGGGTCGAAATCACCGAAGGCGACCGGCTCGTGGTGGACGTTCATCTGCTGGACGCGGCGGCTGTCGCGTCCGCGGAACGGGAGAGGATTCGCGATGCTCTGGATGCCGTCCTCGCCGGCGACCCGGGGCCCGGGTTCCGCGCTGCGCCGGTGGAGGCCCTGCTCGCGGACTACGCGCGTTCCACACCGGATAGTCACGAGCTCTCGTGGTACCGCGACCGGCTCGATCTGCAGCTCGAGTATCGCCGGATTCTCGACCACCGGTACTATGTGGACGGGGCCTTCGCGATTCCGGACTCCCTCGCCGATGGGTTTCTGGCGGCGAGTTATCGCGTGGTCCACGACCGCGACATGCGCGTGTCGGACCCGAACACACCCGTCGACGGGGAGCTTGCCGAAAACCGCTTCCGCCGGTTCGAACTGGAACAGCTCGTCCGGCGCAACATCGGCGCCGTCGTGGGAATCATGGTTCTCGCCTCGGACTATGCCGCCGTCACCGGCGACCTGCCCGCGATGGAACGCCCGCATCGGCTGGTTCAACAGCTCACACGGGACGGGTTGTGGCCACGGGATGCCGTGCCGGCGGTGGAGCGACGTGCTGCACTCGCCGCGGTGATGGCGCATGACCGCGCGGCGGAGCATCAGCGGCCGAGGTGGCAGCTGTTGGCGATCGGTGCCGGTGTCGCGGGCGTCGCGACCACCGGATACCTGTTCGGTTCCGGTGTTGTTGTCGATTCCCTGAACGACGCCGACGCGGCGTACGCGGCCTACCAAGCCTCAACCGATTCGGCGGAGATCGCCGATCTCCGCGATGAGGTGGAACAGGGCTACAACACCGCCAACATGCTTTCCGCCGTCGGGATCGGGTCCGGCGTCGTCGGAGTCGGCGGCATCGCAGCCGGAATCATCGCTCGTATTCGTTCCGTCCGCCGACCGGAACGGATTCGAGCCACGTACCTCGAAACGATCGGTGACGCCCGGACCGCGGCGGCGATCGCATTTTTCTCCGGCGACGGTGACCGCCTCATTCTGGTGAGCCGCAGCAGAGACGACGGACGAGAGACACGGCGCACACTGACGATTGGCGCGCAGCATCCGCAGCCCGTGAACGGACCGAGGGTGTACCCCGAGGTTGCACCGGGAGAGGAGATTGTATGGACCGGACTAAACTGGCCGAACGGAGAAGTCATGGTGCGCCACGCGATGCACGGCGGCCGAAACGTGGTGTATCTCCCATGAGCACCCCAGGGATTCGATATCGTCCGATCGCACGCCTCTGCGTTGTTTCGGTCATGGTCGCCACGACCCTTCTTCTCAGCTCCTGTGTCTATCAGATGCCGGAATTCGACAACCCCCTGGACCCGGCCAATTCCGGCAGCAGCGCCACCGGTATTCTGAACGGGGTCCCGTTCGCAGCCGGCGCCTCGACCGTCGTGGAGTTCTGGGTTCCGAGCTCCGTGTTTGGCGGTCTCGGTCCCCGGGATTTCGAACCCATTCTGTACCGCGCCGACACCGGCGGCGAACTGGATTTCACCGGATCGCTGCAGGGAGACCTGGCGGCGCTCCCGGTGACGGCGGCGCAGATCGTCGCCGACGGAAGCCTCGCCGACTGGGGCGCGATTTCGCCGTACGTTACCGATCCTCCGGGAGACGAAAACGAAGTTCGTCCCGGCTCCGATCTCGTGGCCCTGTATCTCGCGCAGGACCCCGACGGGGCGCTCGCGGTTGCCTTTGAGCTCGCCGACGACAGCCCCAACGCTGGCAACATGTACGTACTCCACATGTCAGACTCGCCGGGGTTCGGGAGCGGCTCGCCGGGCTTCTACATCACATCCGACGGTGTCTCCTGGTACGGCGAAAGCGTGTCCTACTGACCGCGACGTGCTACACTGACCCGAACCACGCAATGAGAGGTACCATCTGACGTCTCTTCGTTCACGCGTCGCGGCTCCTGCGGTCAGAGAGACCGGCCGCTTTGCACTCATCGAGTTTTTCTTCTGGGCGGCCATCGTCAGTTTCGAGGCGTTCATGGTCCCCTGGCTGCGCAGTCACGGGTACTCCCCGTCGCAGGCGGGACTGGTTGTCGCGGTGGTCTTCGGCGCCGCCATGGCCGCGAACCCGATCCTCGGCAGCATCAGCGACCGCGTCGCGGCCCCGGGACGGATGATCACCGCTGCGATCATCATCGGCGCCGCAGCGTTCGCGGCGATGCCCCTGGCGGTCACGTCGTTTCCGCTCCTGGTCGTCCTTGCCGGCGTGTACGCCGTCACCGTTGCGTCGCTCCCCGGTGTCCTGGATTCCTGGATTCTCTCACGCCGTGAGGAGGTCCCGGGCCTGCAGTACGGAATCGCCCGTGGCATGGGCTCCCTGGGCTTCGCCGGTGGCGGCATCGTTCTGGGTTCGCTCACCGACACGATGGGGATCGGGGTGATGTTTCCGTCCTTTGTGATCACCACGGGCATAGCCGCCGTCCTGACGTGGATCGCCACCCGTCGCTTCGTTCGCGAGCGGCGTGAGCGGGACGCGTCGCAGCGCCCGCACAGGGACCAGGTCACACAGGTGCCCGACCCGCTGGCGCCGGAGGTCCCTTCCGGGATGCGGAACAGCCGGTTTGTCGCTGCGCTCCGTGCAGTCGCCTCCAACCGACCGTACCTGGTTCTGATCGCCGGTGCGTTTCTGGGGTTCAGCGGCCTCCGCGCCGGACTCACCTTTCTCCCGTACCTGTTCGACGAGGTTGGCGGCACCGTGGGCCAGGTGGGGCTTGCACACTCAATCGGCGCGCTCTCCGAGATTCCCTTCTTCATGGGATCGGCGATCCTCCACAGGCGGGTGCGCGGTGCTCGGCTGATCTCGTTCGTCCTCGTGCTGTTCGGAGTCCGCCTGTTGGCCTACACCTGGATCCCGACTCCCGGGGGAATTCTGGCGCTTCAGCTCTCCCACGGCCTCACGTTCGGCATCTTCATGGCAACGACGGTGGACTACATCCACCGCATCGCACCACCCGAACACCGTGCATTCTTTCAGACGATCGGACCCGCTACGTTCTTCGGTGCCGGAAGCATCGTCGGCAGCTGGATCGGCGGCCTTCTGATGGAGGCCACGTCTGTTGTCTGGCTCTATCGAATCGCCGCGGTGATCGCGCTCATCGGGGCGCCGATTCCGCTGTTCGCCGGCCCCGCCGATCCCGACCGGCGGCGCTGAGCCCCGCGGTCACCCGAACCCGAGTCCCGCGCGTTGCAGCAGCCGGCAGCATCCGGCGTCAGCAAGGGGCGGCATCAGGCGTCGACCAGCAGGATCTGGATGTCACAGACGTTGGTGTTGGTGGGACCGGTACGGTGGAGCGCGTTCAGACCGTCCAGCAGGTGGTACGCGTCGTTGCGCTCCAGGGCGTCGGCGATCGCCGCCGGCGTGCCGGCCGCCTGACCCACGAGCAGATCCGTGGCTGCGAACCCGCCGGCGGCGTCGGTGGGACCATCCGTGCCGTCGGTCCCCACCGACAGAAACGTGACGCCGGCGTACGCCGCCGGCCGCGCCGCGATCTCCTCCAGCACCGCCAGCGCCATCTCCTGGTTGCGCCCGCCGAGGCCGTTCCCCCGCAGTGTGACCGTTGTCTCACCACCACACAGAACGCACGCCGGCGCCTCCAGGGGACCCAGTCCGCGAAGAATGTCACGCGCCATGGCCGGGAACAGCCGCGCCACCTCCCGCGCCTCGCCCGTCAGCTGGCTCGTGAGAACGAGCGTCCGATAGCCGAGACCTTCGGCGCGCCGGCGCGCGGCGTGCAGTGCCACGGCATTGCTCCCGATGAGAACCGGCGTGAGGGTCGAAAACGCCGGATCCCCCGGGGACGGGGTATCGGGGATCTCACCCCGATCGCCGGCATCGAGCAGGGCGCGGACCGCGTCCGGCAGGCGGTCGATGATCCCCGAACGCCGGCACACCTCGAGGGCATCGCCGTACGTCGTCGGGTCCGGTGCCACGAGACCGGAGGCGATGCTTTCCAGTTCGTCGCCCACCACGTCCGACAGGATCAGTGCCAGCGTCCGCGCCGGTGCTACCCGCACCGCGAAACGCCCCCCGGCGATACCCGACAGGTGCCGACGGACGCAGTTCACCTGCTGGATCGGCGCCCCGGCTGCCAGCAGCAGTTCCGTTGTCGTCTGGATATCGGACAGGGAGACCCGCCGGTCTCCAAACTCCGCCGGGAGCGTGAGCAGCGCCGACCCGCCTCCCGAAACCACCGTGATACACAGCGTATCGGCGTCGAGAGTGTCGGCCAGGGCGGCGATCTCCCGGCCGGCGCGGAAGCTGTTCTCATCGGGTACCGGGTGCCCCGCCTCGATCAGACGAACCCTGGACAGGGGCATCGTATGGTCGTATTTGGTCACCACCAGCCCGTCGTCGATGCGGTCGCCAAGAATATCCTCCAGGCCCCGAGCCATGGCCGCCCCGGCCTTGCCCGCGCCGAGGACAACAACGCGCCGAAACACCGACAGATCCACATCCACCGGGGCTCCCGCACCGGGGCCGGCGTCCACCACAAGATGGGATCCCCGCAGCGACAGGCGCTCGGCGATCATCCGGACCGGGTTCACGCTGTCGATCCCCGCCTGGGCGATCGACGCGGCTGCATCGCGATTCATACGCCGAGTATAGCGCCTATCCGCGCCGCCGCCACCCGCGTCTCCCGCCCGACCCGCCGGCGCCGTTTCACGTTGGGGCTGCCGGTCAGACCGGGACACAGTTGACGGGGAGGGCAACACGGCATACGGTAGAGGCTCACTATGAGTACATGGGTAGTTGGAAGCCTCAACGTCGATCTTGTGGTTCAGGTGGAGCAGTTTCCGAATCCGGGTGAAACGCTGCGGGGAACGTCGTTCTCCACGTTTCTCGGCGGAAAGGGCGGCAATCAGGCGATGGCGCTGGCCCGGCTGAACGCAAAACCCCGCGTTGTCGGTCGTGTCGGATCCGACGATTTCGGGACACGCTACCGTTCGGCGCTTGTCGAAACCGGGGCGGACGTATCCCGCGTCCGAACGGTGAATGACCAACCCACCGGTACAGCCCTCATCGAGGTCGACCCGACGGGGCAGAACCGCATCGTCGTCGTCCCCGGCGCGAACGGTCGTATGGACCGCGATACCGTACTCGAGGACCTCGCCGAAGTCACCGCCGGTGATGTCGTCCTGCTGCAGCTCGAGGTTCCGCTCGATACCGTGTGGGCGGTGGCGGAACACTGCCACACCTCAGGAGCCACCGTCATTCTGGATCCGGCTCCGGCAGCGGAGATTCCGGAACGGGCGCTCCCGCACATCTCGTGGATCACCCCCAACGAGCACGAAGCCTCAGTGATCACCGGAATCGATACCAGCTCCAACGACGGTCTGGAACGCGCGTGCGCGTCGCTCCTCGAGTCGGGGGTGGAACACGTGGTCGTAAAGGCCGGTTCGCGTGGTGCGGTCTATGCATCGAAGGAGCAACCGACGCCGCGACTCGTGCCCGGCTATCGTGTTGATGTGGTCGATACCACCGCCGCCGGCGATTCGTTCAACGGAGGGCTTGCGTGGGCGCTTGTCGAACGCCGCCCACCCGAAATCGCGGTACGGACGGGCAACGCAACCGCCGCCATCAGCGTGACGGGAATGGGCGCCCAGACCGCAATGCCCGATGCCGGCGCGGTTCTGTCACTCCTCGAGAACGACAGATAGCCCGACAGACAGAATAGACAGACAAACAAACAGAATTGTGGGCAATCCCCGGTGTCGGGCGTTCGACTTTCCTGCCCCGCCGCGGTATGTTTCTGAGTGGGGTATACAGGCTACACAGCGTCCAGTTTTTCCGCCAGATACCGATCTTAGGGTTACGAGCCGTTCCGCGTGGAGCGGCTCTTTTTTTGGTTCATCGTCGATTTCCGGGGAATGCATGACGGATGCGAAGGAAGAAGTATTCGTCATCCCGGAA
>CAJWEZ010000037.1 GCA_913030605.1 uncultured Spirochaeta sp. | reverse complement strand
CCGAATCTTGGGGCCGACGCCGTCCGCGGTGGCCACCAGGACCGGCTGCTCCCCCAGGCCGTCGGCGCGGAAGAGTCCGCCAAAGGAGCCCACATCGGCCAGCACACGGGGGCGATCGTTCTCGCGATTACGGATGTTGACGGCAACACGCGCACCGATGCGAGCAGGTCGGGGCTGTCCTCGGTAACGATTCGCCCGGGCGACCGGATTATCGGACTGGGAAGCGACGAACAGCTTCGGGAGCTGGAACGGATCGTCTGTCGCCGCGGCTGATCTGACCCGCGCGCCATGCCTTCAGCGCGCCGTAGCCCTTTCAGCCGACGATTGCTGCGCGAACGATTTCACCGGCCAGCGATACCTCATCCTCGTTGATCGTGTGGCCCATGCCCGGGTAGATGCGTTCGGTCACCTGCGCCCCGAGGTTGGCAAGGACCGTGGAGGTCGCGTGGACCCGTTCCTGCGGGATGTGAAAGTCGCTGTCGCTGCATCCCACCAGAGCCGGTGTCCCGGCCAGGTCTCCCCGGTAGGAGAACTCCATGTCCGGGGGGCCGATGACCCCGCCGCTGAATACCAGTACTCCGCCGTACCGCTGCGGCGTCCGGGCAACGTACTCCGCCGCCAGACACGCCCCCTGGGAAAACCCGCCGACGATGATTCGGTCGGCGGGGACCCCGGCGTCGATTGCGGAACGGACGACGTCATCGATGCGTTGCAGCGCGGAACTCAGAAACGGCTCGTTGTCCTCGATCGGCGCGAGGAAGCGCTGCGGATACCACACGTTCCCCGCCGCCTGCGGGAGCAGCGTCGCCATTCCGTCGTCGGCAAGTTCTTCTGCCAGCGGTACCATCGACTCCGCCGTCGCGCCGCGGCCGTGGATCAGTACCAGCACGCCGGATGCCTCGGCGAGGGGCTGCCCGAGATGTATCGTTGGCTGCCCCTGATGCGGGGCTCCATGGTCCGGATACTCGATCATGGCGCGAAAAATACGATTGCTTCGCCGTCGGGTCAACGAAAAGTCGGTTTCTCCGGTCGCCGAAATCCCCTAAAATGGAGCCAGCTGGTTCAGCACACCATAACATAATCCTGTTGCAGGAGGGTCCCCATGCGTGGAGACGTCATTATCGTTGAGGAGCATCACCGTGCCGCGGCAACCGCGATCGTGGAACGCGTGATCGATCGGGTACGTACCGTTGGCAGACGCTACACGGTTACAGTCGCTGGAGAATCGGGCAGCGGCAAGTCGGAGATGGGCACAGCGCTGAAGGAGGAATTCGAGGCGCGGGGCGTCAGTGCGGTCGTGCTCGGACAGGACGACTACTTCGTGCTTCCTCCGAAGTCGAACGATCGGCGGCGGCGGGAGGACATTTCGTGGGTCGGCACGCAGGAGGTCCGTCTGGATCTGCTGGACTCCCACTTGAAGGCTGCCCGGGAAGGGGCCGGGTCGATCACGAAACCAGAGGTGATCTACGATGAGGACCGCTCGGTGGACGAGGAGGTGTCGCTCGACGGCATTCAGGTCGTGATCGCCGAGGGGACCTACACGACCACCCTCCACGAGGCGGACCTGCACGTCTTTATCGACCGGGACTATCACGCCACGCTGGAGGCGCGGAAGCGCCGAAACCGCGAGAAGTTCGACCCCTTTATTGAAGAGGTTCTGGAGAAGGAGCACAGGATCATTTCCGCGCACAAAGCACGGGCGGACATCGTGATTTCCGCCGACTATTCGGTCGAGTCGTAGGATGGCGGCGTCCGGGGATCTGGTGTTCCGAGCCCCGCCGGTGGGGCGCACCCTCGCCGAGCAGCGGGACCGCTGGGGGCGCGTGAACCGGGAGGCAATCGATCGGTTCGCGCGCGGTGAGACGGACCTGTGCACGGACCTGGTTCCCGCTGATGCCGTGGAGCTGTCGGACCGGCAGGTGCTGGACATTCTCCGTGCCCGGTTCGGAACCGCTGTTGATCTCGCCCTGGACGCCCGATGGACCGACCCCGCACAGCCGGCGTCGGTTCACCCGCCGGAACTGCGGTCCCCTGTCAGCGCCGCCACCGATACGCACTGGATGACCGCCGCCAACGTCGTGGGCGTGAACGTCCGCACGGTCGGCAGTTTCTTCAACGTGGTGAAGTACGCCCTGACACTCTCGGCGACCCACGACGCGATTCACCTGCTGCCGATCTGGGAACCCGGCGTTGTCGGGAGTCTCTATGGCATGAGCAGCTGGCAGATCAACGGGGAGTTTCGGTCACCAACCCTTGCGGAGACGGTCCCGCATCTGGATACGGCGGCGCGGCAGTTGAAGGCCTCGGTACACCTGCTGCACCTCATGGGAAAGGCGGTGGGCATGGATGTGATTCCCCATACCGACCGCTTCTCGGAAATCGTCCTGGCGAACCCGCACCATTTTGAGTGGATCCGTCGGGAGGATCTCAGTATTGTGGATCACCGCGCGGATCTCCATCGGGAGGTACAGGAGCGCGTGTTCGCGTTTCTGCAACGCGCCGGCAGCGCCGTTTCGGATCTGGAGATCCCGGACTCACCCGGTGAGCTGTTCGGCGCCGGGTTCCCCGAGGACCGCCGCAACCGGCTTCTGTTCGGGGACCCGGATCGCCGGGAGGACCGCGCCGCCCGCCGCGCGGCACTGGCGCGCTCGGTCTACCTGTTGGGGTATGAACCCGCCCCGGCGACGATGGCACCGCCGTACCGCGGCCTGGAGGTGGACCCGGAGACGGTCAGTATCGACGCCGACGGCCACCCGTGGCGCGAGTACCGCTTCCTGCAGCCGGGACCGATGTCCCGTGTCTTCGGGCCTCTGACGCGCTACAAGCTCTTCGAACGGATCGACGACAACCGGGGCTGGGAGATCGATTTCGACCGACCGCGGCACGACACGTGGCGCTACGTCACAGAGCGCTACGGCGCAGTGCAGCGTGCCTTCGGGTTCGACTTCATGCGGGGCGACATGTCCCACGTCCAGATGCGTCCCGAGGGGGTTCCGGCCACGCCCGACGAGACCTACGACATCCTCGGCGCCGTGAGCGGTGCAATCGCGACCGGCAACGATGCTCCCTGGTTCGCCTATTTTGCGGAGACATTCCTGGCGCCGCCGGGAACGATGGCGTTTGGCGACGAGATCGACCACCTGGAAGCGTCCGCCGCCGACGCGACCCTCGGGGACCTGCAGTCCGTTCCCGTGTCCGGCGACGAGTTTCTGCCGCGCCTGCGTCGATATCGCGACATTGGCGAGACCCGGGCGGTGATTCCGGCCCTGACGACGATGACCGGGGACAAGGACGACCCGCGCTTCGACGGCTACTACCGCGACGGAAACGAGGTTCGCTACTTCCTGGCCCTGTTCATCACCGACATGCCCAGCTACACCGCTCTCAACTTCGAGTGCCGTGACATCCACGCGTCCCCGGCGCCGAACGAACACTACACCAAACTGTACGTGTTTCAGGAGCGTGGCGGGCCCAAAGCGACGGCGGGGCCGTTCGTGTTCGGCGGGAACGGGCATCTGTTCTACCGGGTGACCCGGATGCGCCTGTTCGCGGAGCGCTGGTTGCCGCAGTGGCGTGGAAGGCCGATACGCTGGCTGTTGCCACCGGACGCCACGGCCGGGACGCGGACTGTGGCGTGGACGATCGAAACCGATGTTCGCCCGGTATGTGTGGTCAATACCGATACCGGATCGGTCGCGGAGCGCCTCCACGTACCGCTTCCGGTGGAGGAGGGGCCCACACCGTCGCGGTCGCCGATCGTGGTGTTTTCCACGGACGAGTCGCGGGAGTGCGGCGCGGTCGGCGTAGAACTCTCCCCGGCGCCACGCGGGGGCTGGTGGCTCGAGGTGTCGCGCGTCGCGCCCGGTGAGGGGCTCGTGGTGTTCCTGGCTTGAACCGGCGTCGGCTCCTCACGCATCGCCGGCGACCGATTTTCCTTGCACGTTCGGAAAAACCATAGTAGTTTTGTCGATATTCGGCCGGCGACCGACAAACCGTTTTGTCGGTCGCTGGCCAATTCGGTTTCTGAGACGTGGAGGGGGCGATGGACTATTCAACGATTCCGCAGCTGTTGCGGAACATGGCAACGGAACACGGCGACGTGGCCGCGCAGATGAGCCGGCAGAACGGGGGTGCGTTCGCGTCGCGGAGCTATCGGGCGCTGTACGACGACGTGCAGGCGGTTGCGGCGGGCCTTCAGGGGATCGGTGTCGCCCGCGGCTCACACGTGGGACTCGTATCGGAGAACCGCGAGGAATGGTTTGTCTCGGACCTTGCGATTCTCAGCCTCGGCGCCGCCGATGTTCCTCGCGGCAACGACAGCACCGCGGAGGAGCTCGCGTTCATCCTGGGCCTCCCCGAGTGTGCCGTGACGATCGTGGAGAACCAGGCGCAGCTGGAAAAGGTTGTGGGGATCGCCCGGGAGGGGCGTTTGCCGGCGTTGCGGCACCTCATCCTGATGGAGGGCGAGATCGCGCCGGAACCGGTTACCGGCGTGGCGGGACACACCTTTTCCGCGATTCGTGCCGCCGGAACGCGGGCGCTCGAGTCCGACGGTGGGGCGATCGAGCGGGAAATCGAGGCCGGGAACGCCGACGATACCGCGACGATCATTTTTACGTCCGGGACCACCGGCGAACCGAAGGGCGTCATGCTGACACACGAGAACTTCCTGTATCAGGTGCGTCAGGTCCCCACGCGGATTGAGCTCGAACCCGGTGACATCTGGTTGTGTGTGCTGCCGGTGTGGCATTCCTTCGAACGGATCGTGCAGTACATCGCCCTGGGGAGTGCAACCACGCTGGCGTACTCAAAGCCGATCGGGAAGGTGATGCTGGCGGACATGGCGGAGATCCGACCCAAATGGATGGCGTCGGTACCGCGTATCTGGGAAGCGGTGCGAGCCGGCATCTACCGCAACATCAAGGCGCAGGGTGGTGCCAAGGAAGTGCTTTTCACGTTCTTTGTCGCCGTTGGTGGTGCCCACAAACGGCTGTCCGACATGCTGCGGGGCCTTGTTCCCGATTTCTCACGGCGGAGCCGGGCCCTGGACGCCGTGGTCGCCTTTCTCCCCTGGCTCCTTCTGAGTCCGCTCAAGGCGCTCGGAAATGCGCTGGTCTTCGGCAAGATCAAGGCACGGCTCGGGGGGCGGTTCGTCGCCGGCGTGTCCGGTGGGGGCGCGCTGCCGCCGCCGGTGGACGCGTTTTTCGGGTCCGCCGGCGTTCTACTGCTGGAGGGCTACGGCCTCACCGAAACTGCGCCCGTCCTGGCCGTCCGGCACCAGCGGCGGCCGGTTCCCGGCACGGTCGGTGAGATGCTGGACCGCACTGAGTGCAGTATCCGCGACGAGGACGGCCGGGAACTGCCCCGCGGAGAGATGGGGGTGATCCACGTCCGCGGTCCGCAGGTGATGCAGGGGTACTATCAGCGCCCGGAGATGACCGCGGCGGTGCTCGACGCTGACGGCTGGCTCAACACCGGGGACCTGGGCATGCTGACCCATCGTGGCGAACTCAAGATAACCGGCCGGGCCAAGGACACAATCGTGCTGCTGGGCGGTGAGAACATCGAGCCGTTGCCGATCGAGCAGAAGCTGCAGGAGAGTGAGTACATCGAACGGGCCGTTGTGGTCGGTCAGGATCAGAAGTACCTGGCGGCGCTGATCTGTCCCTCTGTGGACGCGATCACCGCCTACGCCGACGAGAATCACGTGCCGTACATGGAGACCGAGGATCTGCTGGAACAGGAGGCGATTCGCGAGCTGATCGACGGCGAGGTTGGATCGCTGGTCAGTCGCCGAACGGGGTTCAAGGGGTTCGAGTTGATCTACCGCAACGCCCTGATTCCGGATGATTTTGAAGTGGGGCGCGAGCTCTCCGCCAAGCAGGAGGTCAAGCGCCACGTGGTCAGCGAGCGCTACCGGCGGGTGATCGAGGAGCTGTTCGCGTAGGTCGCGCCGGCCGGCTCGGGGCAGCGCCGCCGCGGAACGGTCGGTGCCGCCGCCGTCCGTGGCCGCTACCAGCCGCGGCCGCCCTCCATGGTGCGAATCAGGCGCTTCCAGACGGTGTCCCCGGAGCCGTGGGCGGCGGACTGCGCGTCCCGGGCCAGCTCGTCAAAGCGTTCGGCGTGCAGGTCCACGAGCCACGGTGCCGCCGGCGGCACGCGCTCCGGTCCTCCGGGGAGCCATCCGAGGACGCGACCGCTCCCCGCGAGCGCCCGCAGGCGGCGGTAGTGGGGGACGCACAGGCCGCTGCCGGTGGTCAGCGCTTCGCGGACGGCACCGTCGTGCTGGTGGCGCAGAAGATTGATCAGGAAACGGGTGCTCCAGTGATCGATCCGGCGGCACAGCAGGCAGTCGTGGGACGACGCCGATGCTCCCGTCCGGACCGCGGGGTGTTCCCGGCGCCGGCGCAGCCAGCGCCGCAGCCGGCGCGAACGACGCGTCTCCTCCTCGATCCAGCGCCGACGGTGTGCCAGCAGGGGCACGTACAGCATCGTGACGGCGGTCCCGTCGTTTCGGGCGGCGAGGTCGCGGGCGTGGGGCCGACAGAATCCATCGGTCGCCAGAAACTGATCCTGGAACCCCTCGGTGCCGACCTGGGAGAACAGCACGGAATCCCAGAACGAGGATTCGGCTTCGTCGATCGCCGCGCACAGGGGACATGCCTCGGTGTGGGTCGTCACGGCGTCGAGAACGGCGTGGTAGTCGATGTGTGGCAGGGCCATGCGGCAGGGTAGAGCCGTGCCTCGATGCGGTCAAGCCGCTATACTGTGGCCATGGACGGACGAAGACGGGACGCTATCAGACCGGGCCAACATGTGTCGATCGTTCTCAAACACGATCAGGCGACGGGTGCGCTCACCGAAGGAATCGTCGAACGAATTCTCACCAACTCGGCGTTCCACCCCCACGGAATCAAGGTAAAGCTCAGCTCCGGACAAGTGGGGCGGGTCAAGGAAATCCACGACTGACGCGGCAAGTCGCCGCCGGCCGGCCGCCGTGTCCTCAGCTGCCGGCCGCGAACTCAGCGGACCATCGCGAACTCAGCGGACCTCCACGAACTCGGAGATATCCAGCGAGAAGCCCTTGTTGTCGGTGATTGCCATGCGGCGGTTGCCGTCGCTCACGTAGACAATCTCCTCCGGCCGCACCGTCCGGGGCAGGACATTGATAATGAGTTTGTCGCCGAGGACCAGGACACGCTCGCGTTTTTCCCGGCGCCGCGAAAAACGACCCTCCCGGGCGTTGAACACCCAGACGTATCCCACGATTCGCAGGCTGTTTTCGTCGTACTCTTTCACCACGCCGACGAAGTGGCGTCGCACGTCGTCGACGAAGAATCGCCGCTCAACGATGTGCACGTGTTCGCCGGTCTCGAGAACTGCCATCACTCACCCTCCGGACCGTCAGTATACCTGAGGAATCGGAGCGGCGCACGGATTCACGATTGCGCACTGAATCTCGATCGCGAACGGCGTGCACCGGCCGGTTCCCTGCGGTCATGCCTCGCGCCGGTCCGTGTCGTCGGGGCGATCCACAAGCCTGCCTGCGTATCCGGTGGGGGCGGTGCGGTAGTACTGGCGACGGTATTCGATCGGGCTCATCTCCGCAAACCGTTTGAAGCTGCGGGAAAAGTGAAACGGGTTGGAGTAGCCGAGCTCCCACGCGATCTCTTTTACCGAGCTGGTCGTGTTAATGAGTCGCGAGGCCGCTACCTCCATTCGCAGGCGTCGGTAGTACTGCAGCGGCGGGACACCAAAGCGCTGATCGAACAGCCGCGTGAGATGTGCCTGACTGATCTCCAGGCGACGCGCCACCTCCGCCACGGTGATCGGACGGGCGACGTGGCGCTCGAACAACTGGATCGCCCGGTCGACGTGAACGTTGTAGTCAGCGGCGTCCGGGTCTCCGTGCGCCGCGAGTTCACCGGGGGTATCGCCGCCGGTTCCGCGCTCCGCCTCCAGATCCCACAGCAGCGCCTGCAGCATGTGGACGCCGGCATGGTGTCGGGCACGGCTCACGTGGGCGTAGCGGTTGGCGAGCTCCTCGAACAGGACCCGGTGTCGGGAACCGACGGTGCGCGGAAATGATCGCTGGAACTGGCGCGTCTCCACTACCCGCCGGAGCGGTGAGCTGTCGGGAACGGCGAAGAGGACGGCGTAGTACGAGACGGGGCGGTGGAGTTCTCCCGGCACCACCGCGTGGATCGTTCCGGGAGGCGCGAGAAACAGCGAGCCGTGCTCAATCCGGTACCGGTCCCCTCCATTTTCGAATCCGCCGTCCCCGCTGAGGAAGTAGTGCAACTCGTACTGCGGTTCAGGGTGTGAATGGCGCCTGGAGTGCCACCGAACCAGTTCCGGCGACCTGAGCTGATAGACGAAGACCACGTCGACGATACGCACACCCCCAGTATATCAAAGCACGGTACTTGATATCAAAAAAAGATATGTCAGATCGGTCACAGGCGGTGTAGGGTGAAACCACGATACCCCAATACACTGGAGGAACAGTATGAAACAGGTTTTCCCGACCATTCCCGATATCGCGTACGAAGGACCCGATTCGCGCAATCCCATGGCGTTCCACTACTACGACCCGGAAAGGAAGATCGGCGGCAAGCCGATGAAGGACCATTTCCGCTTTTCGATGGCGTACTGGCACAGTATGAACGGCGGCGGCGTGGACCCCTTCGGTACCGTGACCGCGATCCGCCCGTGGGACCACATCACCGATCCCATGGAACTGGCGAAGGTGAAGATGCAGGGCATTTTCGAGCTCACCACCAAGCTCCAGATCCCGTTCTTCTGCTTCCATGACCGCGACATCGCCCCCGACGGGCCGACGCTGCGCGACGCGAACCGCAACCTTGACGAGATCATCGCCCACACCAAGGACCTGATGAAGGACTATCCCACACGACTGCTGTGGGGCACGGCGCGCCTGTTTTTCCACCCGCGCTACATGAACGGAGCTGCCACCTCGCCGGATCCGGCGGTGTACGCCTACGCCGCGGGGCAGGTGAAGAAGGCGATCGAGGTGACCAAGGAACTCGGTGGCGCCAACTACGTGTTCTGGGGCGGCCGGGAAGGCTACGAAACGCTGCTGAACACGGACATGCAGCGCGAGCTCGACAATCTGGGCTTTTTCCTGAACATGGCGGTGGATTACAAGAAGAAGATCGGTTTCGACGGTCAGTTCCTGATCGAACCCAAGCCGATGGAGCCCACCAAACACCAGTACGATGCCGATTCCGGCGCGATCTGGGGATTCCTCCAGGAGTACGGTCTCGACAAGGATTTCAAGCTCAACATCGAGACAAACCACGCAACGCTCGCCGGGCACACGATTCAGCACGAGCTGATGTACGCTCGTATCAAGGGCATCCTGGGGAGCGTTGACGCCAACCAGGGTGACACGCTCCTGGGCTGGGACACCGACCAGTTTCCAACGGACCTCTACGTCACTACCTCGATGATGTACGAGATCCTGCAGAACGGCGGCCTCCATTCCGGCGGACTCAACTTCGACGCCAAGCTTCGACGGCCGTCGACGACGGTCGAGGACCTGGCGCAGGCGCACATCGTCGGTATGGACAGCTTTGCCCGCGGCCTGATGGCGGCGCAGGCGATCCTGGACGACGGAGAGCTTCCGGGATTCGTGGAGGAACGCTACCGCGGATACCGCAGTGATATCGGCAGGAAGATCGCGGACAAGCAGACCTCGTTCGCGGACCTGGAGGAGTGGGCGATCGATCGGCAGATCGATCGCACCGATTCCGGACGCCAGGAGTATCTCGAGTCACTGGTCAACCGTTTCCTCTGATCCGATCGTCCGATCCGTTTTGACGCCCCCCCGGCACGCCGGCTTGACCGGCTCCCGCCGGGGGGCTACGCTTTTCCCATGAAACACCAGCTTCGGAGTCTCACCAGTACCGCCGGCCGGCGTATGGCCGGCGCACGGAGTCTGTGGCGTGCCAACGGCATGGACCAGGAGCAGTTCGGCAAGCCGATCGTTGCGATCGCCAACTCGTTCACCCAGTTTGTCCCCGGCCACGTTCACCTTCACGAGGTGGGCCAGCGGGTCAAGAAACGGATCGAGGCAGCGGGGTGCTTCGCCGCCGAGTTCAACACGATCGCGATCGACGACGGAATCGCCATGGGCCACGACGGGATGCTCTACAGCCTGCCAAGCCGTGAACTGATCGCCGACAGCGTGGAGTACATGGTGAACGCCCACAAGGCCGACGCCCTGGTGTGCATCAGCAACTGTGACAAAATCACCCCGGGCATGCTCATCGCCGCCATGCGCCTGAACATCCCCACGATCTTTGTTTCCGGCGGGCCGATGGAGGCCGGTGCGGCCCACGGTCGGCACTACGATCTCGTCGACG
Organism: uncultured Spirochaeta sp.; assembly: GCA_913030605.1. Taxonomy (GTDB): domain Bacteria; phylum Spirochaetota; class Spirochaetia; order DSM-27196; family Alkalispirochaetaceae; genus Alkalispirochaeta. The sequence goes on along the minus strand of CAJWEZ010000037.1, from coordinate 34,036 downwards.
CCATGGTCCTTGCCGCCGACCCGGATGTCGACGACGCAACCCTCAACGAGGTCGAACTGGCCGCCTGTCCCACCTGCGGGTCGTGTTCCGGCATGTTTACCGCCAACTCGATGAACTGCCTCAATGAGGCGCTGGGTCTGGCACTCCCCGGGAACGGGACGGTGGTCGCGACCCACCGCAAACGGGCGGAGATGTTCGACACCGCCGCCGATCGGATCGTCGAGATGGCGTGGGCGTACTACCGCGACGGTGACGATACGGTGCTGCCCCGATCGATCGCATCGTCGTCGGCGTTCGGCAACGCCATGCGTCTGGATATCGCCATGGGGGGCAGTACCAACACGGTGCTGCACATTCTCGCCGTGGCTCAGGCGGCTGGGGTCGATTTCACGATGTCGGATATCGATCGACTCTCCCGCAGCACGCCCAACCTGTGCAAGGTTGCGCCCTCCAGTCAGTACCACGTTCAGGACGTGAATCGTGCCGGCGGAATCCTGGGCATCATGGCTGAGCTTGCGCGTCTGGACCTCCTCGATCTGAATCCGCGGCGCGTGGATGGCCTGACGCTGGGCGACGCACTCGAGCGCTACGACGTCGCGGGTACGCCGTCGGAGGAGGCGCGGGCGCTGTTCTCCGCCGCTCCCGGCGGTGGCCGAAACCTGGTCATGGGGAGCCAGGATGCGGCCTTCGAGAGCCTGGACACCGACCGCGCCGGCGGGTGCATCCGCGACGGCGCCCACGCGTACTACGCAGAGGGGGGACTGGCGGTTCTTACCGGCAACATCGCCGAAGCCGGGTGTATCGTGAAAACCGCCGGCGTCGACCCGTCGATCATGGAATTCACCGGAACCGCACGCGTCTTTGAATCACAGGACGCGGCCGTCGACGGCATCCTGAACGATGTCGTGGGCGCAGGGGATGTGGTGGTGATCCGCTACGAGGGACCAAAGGGCGGGCCGGGCATGCAGGAAATGCTTTATCCCACCAGCTACCTCAAGAGTCGCAAACTGGACACGGTTTGCGCCCTCCTGACCGACGGCCGGTTCTCCGGCGGCACCAGCGGGCTGTCGATCGGGCACGTGTCGCCGGAGGCGGCCGCCGGCGGTCTGATCGCCCTGGTCCGCGACGGAGACCCGATCGAGATCAGCATTCCCGCCCGAACGATCCATCTTGCCGTCTCGGAAGAGGAGCTTGCCCGGCGGCGGCGGGAGGAGGAGGCGCGCGGTTCGGCGGCGTGGACCCCGCGTGACCGCAACAGGCCGGTGAGCGATGCTCTCCGGGCGTACGCGTACTTCGCCGAGAGCGCGGACAGGGGTGCGATCCGCCGCGTTCCGTAGGGTGGTAGGGCGGTAGGCCAGTAGGGCGTCCCTACGGCTCCTGGATCGGGCGAATGCCCCGCTCGAGGAGCCGCATCGCCTCCGCCGCCGGCACGGGGCGCGAGTAGAGGAAGCCCTGACCGAGTGGAAAGCCGAGGGCGGCGGCAAACGCCGCCTGCGACGGTGTCTCGATTCCCTCGACCACCGTGTCGGTCTCGAATTCCGCCGCCAGGGCGGAGACAGACCGCAGGAGGCGCCGCGACCGCTCGTCCGTGTCGACGCGGCTCACCAGCAGGCGGTCCGTCTTGAGCCAGTCGAACTCGAGTTCGTGGAGGCGTGCGAACGCCGAGGCGCCGGAGCCGAAATCGTCGATCGCCACCCCGAGGCCCGCCTCGCGGAACCGCTGGACGATTCGCAGCATGTCTGTCTCGTTCCGTTCGATCGCCGTTTCCGTGATCTCCAGCTCGACCTGCCCCGGTCGAACGCCGGACTCTTCCAGAATTCGGGCAAACGACTCCACGACATCGTACTCCAGGAGCTGAACCGGACTCACGTTTACCGACACGAACACCGGGGGACGCCCGGCGGCGGCGCAGGCGGTGGCGAACTGCGCCGCGAGACGCAGAACCCGGCGGCCGATCTCCAGGATCATCCCGTTCTCTTCCGCCAGGGGAATGATGCTTCCGGGGCCGATCGTTCCATAGAGCGGGCTGTCCCATCGCACCAGCGCTTCGAATCCGGCGATGCTGAGGTCCGACAGGCGGACGATCGGCTGAAACGCGAGGACGAGCTCGTCGAGAAAGTCCGGGCGGCTCATTGCGGACTCCAGCCGTACCAGGTGCTCGACCCGGTGGCGGTCCGCGTCCCGAAACACCCCGACCCGGGCGGTACCGCCGTCGATGTTGCCCAGCGCCACTTCCGCCTTCTCAACACCGTGCTGCAGCGTGTGCTCCGGGCCGTAGCAGGCGACCCCGATGCGGGTTCGCAGTCGCAGGGTTCGACCGCTGAGTTCGATCGGCTGCCGGAAGCGGGCGTCGATTGCGTCGGCTACCGCCCGGGCCTCATCCACGGTGTCGCACGGAAACTGGACCAAGAAGGCGAAACCGCGGCCGCGATACACGGTGTGCGGCGCTGCCGCTACCCGCGCCACCTCCTCAGAGAGGATCTCCCCCGCGCGCATCAGTGCCGCGTCGATGAATCCGGCACCCACGACGGAGGAAAGGCGCCGCACGTTGTCCACGGATACCACCAGAGCGGCGGTCTGTACACCGGCGCGCGGTGGATCCGGCACGATCGTCCCGGCGGCGGCGGGCAACGGGAGCGTGGTGACCGCATCGTGGTACGCCAGAAACCGGAGATCGGCCTCCGCCTGCTCGCGTCGGCGGATTTCCTCCCGGAGACGGTCGTTTTCGCTCATGGCGAGCTCGCGCGCGTGTCGTTGCACCGCCAGTTGACGCCGGGTTCCAACCAGGGCGCCGGCGCTGAGCCACATCACCGCAAAGAGGGCCGCAACGCCGACACCGCGGGCGCGTGCCTCCGCCCGCATGACGGTCACGTCGACGGGAGCGGAGACGGTCCAGTTGGTGATCCGGGAGCGCGCCTGGACCACCACGTACTCGCTGCCACGGTACCGGACGATGCCGTCGGCATCCGCCCGGCGACTCACGGCGATTCCGGCGGCGCTTGTGGTCATCACCAGGATCGCGTCGTCAGCTCCGAGCAGGACAAGCCCGTCGAAGGGGTCCACCGGCAGTGCCCGAAACGCCTCGGTGAGGGTCGAGACGAGCACGTCGACGGTTGCCACGCCGACCACCGCACCGTCCCGCAGGATCGTGCGTCCAAAGGTGATGTAGAGGAAGTCCTGGTCGAAGTAGGGGCTTGTCGATGCCAGAGCGTCCGTCCCGCGGTTCATGATCCGCCGGTACCAGGGCCGATGCGGATAGTAGTAGGCGCGGGTGTTCCACCGGTAGGAGAGCGTTATCTCGCCGCGCCCGTCGACGCTCCGGTGAACGTAGGGGCCGTAGAGCTCGACGTCGGGGGCAAACGCGAACGGTTCGTACCACACGCCGATGCCGTATATCGCCGTGCCCTCCGTCGAGTCGAGCATCGCCCTGAGCATCCGTTCCTGACCGGCTCGATCGGGGCCGATCGCCGCGGAGAACGCGGCGGTGGAAGAGGCGATCTGGGAGAGACCTCCGTACGCTCCGTCCAGGGTATCCATGCGGCTGCGAAGGGACTCCTCGCGCTGTGCCGCAAGCGTGTCGACGGAGCGGTCCGCAATGCGGGTGTTGGTGACCAGGATCGCCGCCGTTATCGCGGCACCAATCGTCAACCACAGGATGTACAGCTGTCGTCTGCGCCGTCGGGATCGGTTCCGCACTGCCTGCCTCACCCATAAGATATGTCGGGAAGCGGAGACGTACAAGCAAACGGCGCGGCGTCCGCGGGCCGGTGGTGTGATTCCATCCCCTTGACGGTGCCGGTCGATATTGGGTATTCTTTTATCGGTTTTCGGGGCAGGGTGCGTTATCGCCACGACGTGGCGGTGACAATTCCCGACCGGCGGTGAAAGTCCGCGAGTTTCCGAGAGGAGGCTGAACCGGTGAAATTCCGGTACCGACGGTACAGTCCGGATGGGAGAAAACCATTCAGGTACGGATAGGTTCGCGCGACGCCGTCGGCGCCGGTGAACCCGTGGCGTTTTTGCGTCGGCACCCGACGTGAGTACCCCCGTGTCTGCTCCCGTCGCACACACAGCCCCGAGCTTCGGCTCGGGGTTTTTTTGTGCGCGTTTCCAATGAGATCGCCCCGGACCAGGAGGATCTCATGTATGTGTCACACCTGTGACGAACGGTTTCTTGAATCTGCCGCGACGCTTGCCCGAAAGGGTGGCGCGGACGTGGCTCCCAATCCACAGGTCGGGGCGCTGGTCGTCGCTAATGAGAGGGTCGTTGCCGAAGGCTACCACGCCCGCTACGGCGGCCCCCACGCCGAGGCGGAGGCGCTTGACGTCGCCGGCGATGCGGCGCGGGGCGCGACGCTCTATTGTACCCTCGAACCCTGCTCCTACGACGCCCCCGACAAACACCAGCCGCCGTGTACGCGGCGCATCATCGCGGCGGGAATCAGCCGTGTGGTGATCGGTCAGCTGGATCCCAACCCCCGGGTTCGCGGCAACGGCGTCGCGATCCTGCGTGAGGCGGGGGTGGAGGTCGTTGTGGCCGACGAGCCCGGCCCCTTCCTGCGACTGAACCCCGCGTTCAACACCTGGATGGCGTCGCATCGGCCGGAGGTTCATCTGAAGACGGCGATGAGCCTTGACGGCCGCATCGCCACCGCAGATGGAAACTCACGCTGGATAACCGATGAGACCGCCCGCAGGCGAGCGCACGCACTTCGCGGCGAGGCCGACGCGGTCGCCGTGGGCATCGGAACGGTTCTCGCCGATGATCCGCTGCTCACCACCCGTCTCGTGGCTGCGCCCGACGCCCGTCCGGTGGTGTTCGACTCCTCCCTCGCCATACCCCTGTCCTCGGCGCTGGTCCGCGGGCGCCCCCGGGATCTGATCGTGGTCACGGCCGCCACAGAGGCCGATCGTCGACGGGATCTGGAACGGCGAGGTGTAACCGTTGTTCCGGTGAATTCAACCTCAGGTTCTCACGAGGAAGGGGGGCGCGTTGACGTGGCGGAGGCGCTGGTGCGTCTCGGTGAGCTCGGAATCCGATCGCTGCTGGTGGAGGGCGGCTCGCGTCTGGTGACGTCTTTCGTACGACGGGACCTCTTCGACCGGATGACCGCCTTCGTGGCACCGATTCTCCTCGGGGCCGGTATTCCGGCGGTCGGCGAGCTGGGGACGGCGTCGGTGGCCGACGCCCGACGCCTGGCGCATGTTCGCTGGGAACCCCTCGGTGACCAGCTGGTGTGCTCCGGATATCACCCGCGGTGGGCACAGCGCGTGCTCGCCTGGGGGGAGGGTGCGGCCCGAGGCGGCGCCACCGCAGCGCATCATTACGAACCGGAGGTACTGCATGTTCACCGGACTGGTTGAGGAGATCGGGACGGTTGCCTCCGTCCGACGAAACGGCGCCCACCAGGTTCTCGAGATTGAGGCCGGTCGGGTTCTGGAGGACTCCGCCGTCGGCGATTCCATCGCGGTGAACGGAGTCTGTCAGACCGTTACCGCTCTGGACGGCGGTCGGTTTAGCGTGGATACGCTCTCGGCGAGTCTCGAAAAGACCACTCTGGGGACGCTGCGATCGGGCAACCGCGTCAACCTGGAGCGGGCGCTGCGGGCGTCGGCCCGGCTGGGCGGCCACATCGTGCAGGGGCACGTGGACGCCACCGGCAGGGTCGGTGCCGTGCGTGAGGGCGGTTCCAATGTGTTCCTCACCGTGGAGGTTCCGCATGACCTCCTGAGGTACTGCATCCGTGAGGGGTCCATCGCCGTGGACGGCGTGAGTCTGACGATCGCAGACCTCCACGCGTCCTCGGTGACGATCAACGTGATACCGGTGACCTGGCGAGACACGGTCCTCAGTGACCGACGCCCGGGGGACGTAGTGAACCTCGAGGTCGACGTGCTTGCGCGCTACGTCGAACGGCTGATGACGGCTCCGCAGCCCCTCTCGGAGGAGCGACTGCGGGAGATGGGCTACTGAGCCCGGGAGAACGAAGATGATGAACGAACGTACTGATCCGGCGGTGGAACGGGTGAACGAGGCGATTCGGCACCTCGCGGCGGGACACATGATCCTGGTGCGGGACGATGCCGGCCGGGAAAACGAGGGTGATCTGGTGGTGGCGGCGGACCGTTGCCGGCCGGAACACATCGCCTTTATGGCGCGGAACGGGCGAGGGCTGATCTGCCAGTCTATCCCGGCGGAGAGCGCGGTGCGTCTGGGGCTCCCGCCGCAGGCCCCAGTCAACACCGAGGCGCAGGGAACCGCTTTCACCGTGAGCGTGGACGCTGTCGAGGGCGTGACAACCGGAATATCCGCCGCAGACCGCGCCAGGACGGTGGCAGTTCTGGTGGACCCCCGGGCGACGGCACCGGACCTGCGTCGACCGGGACATGTGTTCCCACTGGTGGCGCGTCCCGGCGGTGTTCTCGAGCGCCCCGGCCATACTGAGGCCTCCGCGGACCTCGCGCGGCTGGCGGGTTTTTCGGCCTCCGGCGTGATCTGCGAGGTCCTGAACGACGACGGCACCATGGCCCGGGGCCCGCAGCTGGAGGAACTGGCGCGGCGATGGGGCATGCCGCTGCTGTCGGTGGCAGACCTCGTTGAATACCGGCGACTGACCGGCGATTTCAGCCTGGAGCAGACGCCGACGGTGGATCTGCCGACCGACTCCGGAGCGTTCCGGGTCACGGCCTACCGAACCGGTGATCCTCGCTGCCGGGACGCGCTGCTGCTGGAGCCGGCGTGGCAGACGGAGCCGGCGCCGACGGGATGCGATGACGGAACCCCCGCGCCGCTCGTACGGCTGCACTCGGAATGTCTGACCGGAGAGGCTCTTGGCAGCCGGCGATGCGAGTGTGGTCCACAGCTGGACGCCGCGATGCGAGCGGTGCAGAACGAGGGGGGCGCGATCGTGTATCTCCGTCAGGAAGGTCGCGGTATCGGGCTCTTCGAGAAACTGCGGGCGTACGCGCTGCAGGACGACGGGTTCGACACCGTTGACGCCAACACCGTTCTTGGGCATCCCGCCGACGACCGACACTACGGTGTGGCGGCGCGGATCCTTCGGGAACGGGGATACCGCGCGGTTCGGCTGATGACCAACAACCCCGACAAGGTGAACACGCTGCGCGCAGCCGGAGTGGCGGTGGTGGAACAGGTGCCGCTCCACGTCGGGTGGACCGCCGAAAACGCAGGCTACATGGAAACCAAGATTCGCAGGATGGGGCACATCGCCCGAAAGGAGTTTGCAGGATGAAAGAGATACCAACGATCGAAGGAACGCTGACCGCGGAGAGCCGACGGTTCGCTATCGTCGTCAGCCGATTCAACGCGCTCATTACCGATCGCCTGGTTGAGGGCGCCGTCGACTGCATCGTCCGTCACGGAGGCGACATCGACGCCATTACCGTGTACCGCGTCCCCGGCGCGTGGGAGATTCCTCCCGTCGCAGGGCGGGTTGCCGGGACCGGACAGTTCGACGGAGTGGTATGTCTCGGGGCGGTGATTCGCGGCGGCACACCGCATTTCGACTACGTCGCCGCCGAGGTGAGCAAGGGTGTCGCCGCCGTGGCGATGAATGCATCGGTGCCGGTGACGTTCGGGGTGCTGACCACGGATACGATCGAACAGGCGATCGAACGCGCCGGCACGAAAGCGGGCAACAAGGGCTGGGAGGCCGCGCTCGCGACGCTCGAAATGGTCAGCCTCTTTGAGCGGATTCCGCAGGCCTGAGCGCTTCCTGCGCCGGCATGGCGGCGCGGATGCGGTCAACGTACGTCGGGGAGAACTCCAGGGCGCAATCGAGAAAGATACAGCCCGGGACCTCCTCCGACGGCGCTGATTCCACGACGCTGGCACGCAGATAGAGATCGCCGTCGTCGTCCTGCGAGGTGATCTCGACGGAGGTTCCCGCCTCCGGATGCGGCCCCGGGGCGTCCACAAACACTCGCATCCGATGCGGCGCCAGATCCACGATCCTGGCACACCGGGAGAGCGATTCTCCGTCCCGTTCGATCGCCACCGTGCGGTACGGCCACGCAGGGTACACCGTGTCCAGCGGGACCGGTCGGTTCCGTGCCGTCGCCTCGTCGTAGGCGCTCCGGGCGGCATCGAGCTCCTCGATGAGCGTGACGAGAATCTCGGCAAGATCGTTGGGGACCGTCACGAGGGAGAGGTCGATGAGGCAGACGGAACTTTCGGGATTCGGTTGCCGTATGCCGGCCAGCCGGACCTTGGCGAACAGCGAGATCTCGCGGCCGAAGAGCGGGCTGTCAAAACTCAGGTGAAGGTTGTGGGTCCCCTCGCGGTACTCGCCGAAAAACGCGATTTCCCGCGGTCCGAGAACCGCGATGGCCCTGCATGTTTCCAGAGAGAGATCGTACGGTACGCAGCTGATGTAGTAGTCGGCGATCTTGAGATGCACCCGGCTTTTTATCAGCCCGATGCGCTGGAAAATGCTCTGGTCAAGGCGCACCGTGCGCGACTGGTACGCGCTTCGTTTCTGCTGAAGAAGCCGGGGATCCATGGCGGCATCCTACTATATGAGGCGCCGTCGGAGTAGATCCCCGCTTCATCTTTTGTCGGTCCGCGGGCCGATCAGACCTCGACGTCCGGGGCCTCACCACCGCTGGCGGACAGTTCGTTGTACACCGCCACCACGAACACCGAGACGAAGGATGCGTACACCGATCCGATGATCACCGCCAGGATCTGTCCCAGGATCGGAATCAGCCCGATGACCGTGTTGACCACGCCGACCAGCACAGCCAGGGCGATCAGAACGAGGAAAAAGACAAACACCGAGGCGAAGTTGTCCTTCACCACGCCGAAGCTGCGTCCGATCGCCTGGAGCGGGTTGCTCTCGTCGAGCATCAGCGCGACGAAGGTGAACATCAGGAAGAACGCAAGCACGATTCCGGGCAGGATCAGCAGCACAAAGCCGATGGTGACGATGATTCCTACCAGCAACGACGCCAGGATGAGCGGTACGATCCGCGCCGTGGCGCGATTCCACGCGTCCGCGAGACGCACCGGTTGGCCGGTGAGCGCGTCGTTGGCCATGAGCACCGTCATCCCATGACCGAGCAGTCCCAGGATCGACCCGATCACCGCCAGGGTGATGATGCGGCCCATGGCCATGCCGGCGACGTTCATCGCCTCGTCAGCCGACAGGGTCGCGTCGGACTGCGAGGGAAGGATCGACGGCACCATCGTCCCGATCAGAATCAGAGACACGAGTGCCACCACCACACCGATCGCCAGAATCGGTACCAGCATGACGGGATTTTCCCTGAGTCGCGTAAATGATGTTTTCAGAAGTCCGACAATACTCATTCTGTACCCCCAGAACTCAATGATACCCACGACGAGCCAAAACATCAAAGGAGAACCTCGCCCCCTGTGGGTTGTGCACATTACACTGGGATTGGCACTACACTGAAAGCGAACGTATGAGATACCACGTTGCCGTACAGGTGCAAGCTCCCCGCGTCTCCTACGCCGATATCTGTCGCCTGGACCGGCGACACCAGGCTGAACGCCGTCTGGTGCCGATTCGGGACGGACAGCGTACGGCGGTGGTGCGTCTCTTCCTGATGCGAGAGCGTCACGACGGGGTGCTCGAGCCGCGGCGGATGCTGCACGAGTTTCGACTGACGGGCCTGGACCGGTTGGATGACCGGCTCCCGCTGCTGACGCTCCGCGTTCGGTACGACGGGCGTCGGCACGTACGCGCATCGGTACAGATCGCCGGAGACGGTGTCCGTTCCGCCGACCTCCGGGTTCCGCGCGGATGGCGTACGGGCTGGCTGATCCCCATCGGGCTGCTGCTTCTGGCCGCGGCGATCGTGGGGGTGTGGCGCGCGCTACCGGGGCCGACAGCACCTGCTGCGGCGGGCGACATGGGCACGGCGGACAGCACGCGCGCGGCGGGCGGCGCCGGCGCGGAGGCCGGCCCCAACAGCGCCGGCGGGGCAAACAGCGCCGGCGGCACCGCCTCCTCCAGCGCGGCGGGCGGCGCCGGCGCGGAGGCCGGCACCGACAGCGCCGAATCGCCCGTCGCCGTACCACCGCCGACCGAAGATGCTGCGCCGTCGGCGGAGACTGAACCCGTGGTTGCTGAACCCGCGGAAACGCCGGCCGTGGACACCCTCGGGACGGCGGCGCGGGATCCCGCTCCCGCGGCCGAATCGATCGACGAAGCCGTCTACTTTCGACCGAACCGCGTCTACATCACCTCCGACGCCCGTATTCAGCTGGACAATCTTCTCGAACGGCTGCGGCGGGACCCGGACGCGCGGGTGACGATCGTCGGGCACACGGCGCTGTTCGGTACCGAAGAGGGGCGGACTGAAATCAGTCGTGGTCGCGCGGAACGTGTGGCGGAGTACCTTCGCCGGGAGGGCCTGGGGCCGGAGGCGGATGTGCAGGTGGAATGGATGGGCTCACGCGCGCCGGTGACACGGGATCCGGATGAGCAGTACCGGAACCGCCGGGTCGAGATCACGGTGGACCCGCGGTAGACACGGCGCCGGCATCAGGCCCGTTTGGCCGAGATACTGACGGCGTCACCGTTTCAATCCCCGCCGTCCCCTGAGCCCCCGCCGGACAGCACCCGTTCCAGGACATTCTGCAGGATACGCTCGTTCACCGGTTTGGATACGAAATCGTCCATCCCGGCGTCTCGGCACTGGGCAACGTCCTCGTCGTAGCTGTGAGCGGTGAGGGCAACGATCGGCGTCGCGGGCATGCCACTGCGTTCCTCCCAGGCACGGATTCGGCGGGTCGCCTCGAGCCCGCTGATGCCGGGAAGCCCCAGGTCCATGAGCACCACGTCGAGATTCCCGCGTCGGACGCGTTCCACGGCTTCGGTGCCGCTCGTTGCTTCCTCAACCGTGTAGCCGTTTCGGCCCAGGTGCCTGGCGATATACATGCGGCTGATCGCTTCGTCTTCGCAGACCAGGATCCGGCGGCTGAATGTCTCGACCGGGTCCCGATTTGCCGGTGGTGCCAACGGCGCGGGTCCGTTCCCGCTGACGGTTTCCGCCGGTTGTACCCGAAGCGCGTTTTCCACGGCCCCACGGGACACGCCGGTGGCGCGGACGTGGTTGTCGCTCACCACGGTGAGGGGCACGCGAAAGGTGAACGTGGAACCGACGCCTTCGGTGCTGTCGAGGACGATGTCTCCGCCCATGGCTACAGCCACCTGTCTGACGATCGCCAATCCGAGGCCCACGCCACGGCCCGTCTTGGTGTAGCCGCTTTCCAGTTGCAGAAAGCGTTCGAAGATCCGTGCCCGGGCGTTTTCCGGGATTCCACGGCCGGTGTCCTGGACGGAAAACGCGAAGGTGCCGTCGGCGTCACGGGTGACGCCAACACGAATTACGCCGCGGTCGGTATACTTGACGGCGTTACTTACGAGGTTGGTCAGGATCTGAACCAGCCGACCCTGGTCGCCACTGACGATATCATCGGCCTCCGGGATATCGACCTGGTGCTCGATTCGCAGCCCTTTCTCCCCGGCGGTTTCGGCAAAGAGTCGAACGACGTAGTCGATCGAGTCGCGGATGGAGAACGGCTGGTGTTCCAGTTTGAGCTCTCCGGATTCGATTCGTTCGAAATCCAGTATGTCGTTGACCAGCGTGTTCAGATTGCCGGCGGCGACGCGGGAGTAGCGCAGGTATTCCCGCTGCACCGTGTCCAGATCGGTTTTGGCCAGAAGCGAGAGCATGCCGGTCATCCAGTTCAACGGCGTGCGTATCTCGTGGCTCATGTTGGCGAGGAAGAGGCTTTTTGCTCGGGACGCTTCCTCCGCCTGGAGTCGCGCGTGCTGGATCTCCCGCGTTCGCTCGTGAACCTTCCGGTCAAGTTCGCGGTTGAGGCGTTCCTGCTCTTCGAGCCGGTGCTGGATTGCGGTGTCCCGGCGCCGGATTGCATAGGCCACCAGCACGAGCACGCCGAGTGCCAGAATGGAATACCCGGCGTACGCTCCGGTGGTGCGCCAGATCGGCGGCTCGACGGTGACCGGAATGCTCAGCCCCTCGCGGTTCCAGTTGCCGCGGCTCCCGGCCCCGACGATCCGGAGCGTGTAGGAGCCGGGTTGCAGGTTGGTGTAGCTGCCGAACGTCCGTGTTCCGGTCGAGATCCAGTCCCGATCGAACCCGTCGAGCCGATAGGCGTAGACGTTCTGCTCAGGCTGGGAGTAGTCCAGCGCCGAGAACGAGAACGAAAAGTAGTTTTCCCCCGGTCCGAGTCGAATCCCGTTGTCGGCCACCGCTGCCAGGTTCTCGCCAACCTCGGAGCGCCCCGGAATGAGGAGCGAGGTGAGCACGACGGGAGGGACAAACTCCGTTGCCTCCGCGTCCCGCGGATCGATGATCGTGACCCCGTTGGTGCTCCCGAGAAACAGGCGGCCGTCCGGGGCTCTGATCGCGCCAACCGTCATCTCCCGTCCTACCAGTCCGCTGGAGTCATCGAGGTTCCGTACGGTTCCGGTGTCCGGGGTGTACACGGATACGCCCACCGGGGTTGCGAGCCACAGGTCGCCATCGGTCGCTTCGACGATCCGCGAGACGTGGTTGCTGGCCAGTCCGTCGCGCGTCGACAGATACGAGAAGGAGTCCGTCCGGGGATCGTAGCGGTTGACGCCGCCGCCGCCGGTGGCGACCCACATCGTGCCGTCGGCGGATACGTGGATGTCGCGGACGTTGTCGCTGCTGATCGTTGCTGGATCATCCGGATCGTGACGGTAGCGGGTGAAGGTCTCGGTGGTTCGGTCAAAGCGGTTGAGGCCGTCGTTCGTCCCGACCCAGATCGTGCCGCCGGCGTCCTCTACGATCGCGCGGACAAGGTTGTCGCTGAGGGAGGTCGGGTCGCCCTCAACGGAGGCGTACTGGCGAAACGTCCCGGCCTCCCGGTCGAACACGACCACGCCGGCGGTGTTCGTTCCGATCCAGAACGCACCGTCGTGATCCTCGTACAGTTCAAAAATGACGTCCTCCGGGAGCGAAGCGGGACCGTCGCCGGCGAGGTACTGCCGAAAACGATCACTCTCGGGAAGAAAACGGTTCAGACCGCGATTGGTTCCGATCCACAGCGTGCCGTCGGTGGTCCGGGTGATCACATTGACGATGTCGTTGCTCAAGGACCCGGGATCGTCCGGGGTGTGGCGGAACGAATCGAAGCTCGAAGCTTCGGAGCGCCGGCGCTGAAGACCGCCGCCGTAGACCCCGTACCATTCGGTGCCGTCCCGGTCGACATGGATGCTAACGACCTTTCCGGGGGGCAGCGACCGGGGATCGTCGGGTTCGTGCTGATAGGTGACGAACCGGTTCTTCCACGGCACGAATGTGTTGATGCCTCCCCCGTTTGTGCCGATCCACACGATTCCCGAGGTGTCCTCGTAGAGCGAGTAGATGACGTCGTGGCTCAGGGCCCCGATCGTTCGGGGTACCGCCCGCACGGTCTGAACCACCTCACGCCGGCGCGGATCTATCAGGTGCAGCCCGCTCCCCCAGGTTCCCACCCACATCGTCCCGTTGGAAGAGATCAGCAGTGTGTAGACTTCGTCGCCGTCGAGCGGGATCGTGTCGATCACGCCGGCGTCGCGATCGACGAGGGACACGCCTCCGCCCCAGGTCCCGACCCAGAAGCGATCGGAATCGGTCGGATCGTCGATGATCGTCATGACGTACGGTGACGGGAGGGCGGCCGCACCCTCGGTATCGATCGTGCGAAAGGAGTCGGTGGCGGCGTCGTAGCGGGAGAGTCCTCCATACGTTCCGACCCACAGCGTCCCGCGGTCGTCGAGGAAGAGGCTGCGCACAACCTTGTCCGGCAGGCCTCCGTCGCCGGCCCCGTAGCGGGTGAACGTTCCCGTCTCCTCGTCTAACAGGTTGAGGCCGTCGAGCGTTCCCACCCACAGACGGCCATCGGCATCGCGTGTCAGCGCAACCACAACGTTATTGCTGAGGGACCGTTCGTCACCGTCGCGCATGCTGAAGTGGACGAACGTCTCGGTGGCGGGGTCAAAATGGTCGAGCCCGCCGTAGGTCCCCAGCCACAGCGTATCGTCGGAGTCGCGGTACACCGTCTGGATCAGGTTGTTGGCGAGGGAGTTGGCGTTGAAGGGATCGTTCTCCCACGACCGCATCCCGTAGCCGTCGAAACGGTTAAGTCCCGCCTGCGTGCTCAGCCACATGAATCCGGAGGAGTCCTGGGTGATACCGGAGACGGAGGCGCTGAGGAGCCCGTCCGAGAGACGGAGCGTGTCGAAACGGATCGACCGGGGGCCGGGTTGCGCCCATGCCGGTGCCGTTGCCAGACCAAGGAGACCGATGAACAGCGAAACGATCGCTCTGTGTGCGGGACCCATATGGAAGTATCGTACGCCGGAACTCCGTCGCCGCGCAAATCGCCACGGCGGGATTCACCGCTTCGTCGAGGGAGCCACCACCCGATCGGCGAACGCGTCGATGATCGCCTCGAGGCGTGCCGGAGTCGCGAGGGCCCCGACCCATTCGGTCGGGATTGCGGCGGATCCGAACCGCGCGCCTGCCAGGGCTCCGGTCACGGCGGCGACGGTGTCGGTGTCCCCGCCGAGGTTCACCGCCAGGAGCACCGCGTCACGGAAGCTGCGACCCCGGGCGAGACACCAGAGCGCCGCCTCCAGCGTATCCACGACGTAGCCGGTGGAACGCACATCGTCGCGGTGGAGTCGGAACAGGTCACCGGAGACGATTCGGCGGAACACCGGCAGCTCCTCGAGGGCGTCGGAGGAAATCGCCTGGCGAACCTCGGGGCCGTCCAGCGCCGCGACCGCGTCGCCAACGACGTGTGGCACGGGAGTCCCGGCCCGGGCGCCCAGTAGGCGGTGCACGACGAGACCGTACAGGACGGTGGCGAGTCGGCTGCGCGGGTGCCGGTGGGTCAGTGCCGCGGCGCCCTCGAGGATGGGCACGGCGACGGCGGGAGGTCCATCCCGGGTCCACGCCGCCACCGGAAACGCCCGCATCAGCGCGCCGTTCCCGTTGTCGCTCTCGTCGTTGCCGCCGCAGGCGTGGGGTGGGACACCGTCTCGGAAACGGCGCAGGGCCGCACGGGTGGTGCGGCCCAGTCCGAATGCGACACCGTAGGGTGTGTAGGCGCCGTCGAACGCCCAGCGGCCAAACCGTTCCAGCTGGTCGAGGGGATCCCAGCCCCGCCGGGCGAGGCTGTCGGCACCCGCGAGGGTCATGGAGGTGTCGTCGCTCCACGTGCCCGCCGGCTGTCCGTGGACACCGCCGCCGCGCATGGCAGACACGGGCGCACTGTCCATCTCCCGACGGGGGACCCCTTCCACCGGCACGCCCAGGGCGTCGCCCACGGCGGTTCCCCACAACGCTCCGGTGATCCGTTCATGTATCTGCATATTCGTATACACTATACGGCATGAACGATCTGCTCACAGCGCTCATGTCCAGGCGGTCGGTGCGCGCGTATCGCGACGACCCGGTGCAGCCGGACGTCCCGGACCGCATACTGGAGGCGATGCGCCGCGCTCCGACGGCGGGAAACCAGACGCAGTACTCGGTGATCGAAGTGGAGGACCCCGGAGCGCGCAAGACGCTGGCCCTGACCTGCGACAACCAGCCGTTCATCGCGTCGGCCCCGTGGGTGCTGGTATTCCTGGCCGACGTCCAGCGGCTCCTCGACTACTACTCCCATTCAGGCGTTACCCCGAAGCCACCGCGGGAGGGTGATGCGCTGCTGGCTACCGCCGACGCGTTCGTCGCAGCCCAGACGGCGGTGATCGCGGCGGAGGCCGAGGGGCTCGGGTCGTGCTATATCGGCGACATCCTCGAGCACTACGAGACGGTCCGCGACCTTCTCAACCTGCCGCGCTACGTGCTGCCGGTGTCGCTGATCACCTTCGGCTACCCCACGGAACAGCAGCGACACAGACCCCAGCCCGGCCGGATGGAGCGGTCGTCGTTCGTGTTCCGTGATCGCTACCACCGGCTCAGGGGCGACGACCTTGCGCACGTATACGACTACGCCGACCCGGGCCCCGATCGCTACCGGTCCGGCGCCGACACCTTCGGTCAGCATATGCACGACCGGAAATACGCCAGCGACTTCATGAACGAACTGCGGCGTTCGGTGGCGGTCATGTTCTCATACTGGCGCTGAGTCGGCCCGCGCCCGTTGACAGGGGCAGCCTCTGTCCGTACCGTTCTGGCATGCAGCATTTTCTGGGCGTCGACATCGGCGCGAGCACCGTAAAACTTGGTTTGATCGACGCCGACGGCGCGATCGTTGGATCCCGCCACGACTACGACTCCGAAGCCAGCGGCGGTCCCCAGGCGACCATGCGTGTCATCGCCGACGCGCTGCCGCGTCTCCTTGACGAGAACGGGATTTCCGACGCTCCGCCGATCGCGGTCGGGGCGTGCAGTCCCACGCCCGTCAGCGCCGACGGACTGTGCGTGTACCCGACCAACATCGATGCCTCCTGGGAGGGGGTGAACGTCAAGGAGCTCCTCTCGGAGACGCTCGACGTCCCCGCCTACCTGCTGAACGACGGCGACGCCGCCGCCTACCGGGAGTACGCCGTTCGCAGGGCGCAGGGTCGTGCCTCCGACGGCATGGTGCAGTTTATCACCGGAACCGGTCTCGGCGGATCGATCATCGTCAACGGCGAGGTTTTCGCGGGCCCCGGCGTGACCGCCGAGCTCGGGCACGTCGTAACCGATACGTCATCCGATGCCGACCGCTGCGGGTGCGGCGCCACCGGGTGCGCCGAGACGCGGGCCAGTCTGACCGGTCTGGCCAACATCGTCCGCCACCGCGGTGAGCGGGGGCAGCTCCCGGAGGAGCTGGCCGGTGAACCACGGCTGGCGGCGCGGAAGCTTCGGGCGCTGGGACAGGTGCCGGATCCGCTGCCGGTGGTCCGCGATATCTGGAAAGAGTATTTCACGCACATCGGTCTGGCGGCGCGAACGGTTGCCAACACCGTGGGATGCGATCTGATCGTGATTTCCGGCGGCGCCCAGGAACGCGAGGCCCACGCCGACGAGGCGTCCTGGCGACGATTCCTGGACGAGGGGATCGAGACGATCAAGGGAGAACTCCACCGGTCGTTCCCCCATCTGCGTCGTATTCGCGTTGAGTGGGCGATCGACCAGCTTGCCGACAGTGCCGCCTACGGCGCCGCCGCCTACGCCCGCCACGCCGTGAACGACTGAGGCGGGGCGGAGCGGCCGCACGGAGCGTGCCGTCAGGTATCTCGCCGGCGGCCGCGCCACTCCCGGGCAAGAACAGCCATAAGGTACATGTCCAGGTATCGCCCGTCGCGGTACACATCCTCGCGCAGCACGCCGTCGCGGCTGAACCCCAGGGATTCGTAGAGCGCGATCGCCGGAGCATTGGCGGCAAACACCTCCAACCACACCTTGTGCAGATTGAGGCGGTCGAAGGCGAAATCGAGCAGCAGCGTCAGCGCCTCGCGGCCGTAGCCCTGGCCGCGATCCTCCCGGCGGGGAATCACGATCGCCAGGCTTGCCTGGTGGCTCGGGTCGTCGGTGGTGCGAAGGTCCACCTGCCCGATGTAGCGATCGCTGTCCCTGTCGGCGACGATGAACCGGTGCCCCGGAATACGGTTGTGGAGCACATCGTCCACATAGGTGCGGGTCATCGCCTCCGTCTGGACGCGGTCAAAGATCGGACTCAGATGGGAGGCGACTTCCGGATCGTTGATCCACGAGCGGATCGCCGAGAAGTCGTCTTCCCGGTATTCCCGCAGGTGGATTCGTGGGCCGATGAGGTGTGGCATGTCGTCAGTGTAGTGCGGCCGACCGACCCTGTCACCACCTGAACAGCCGGTGTACAATGCCGCATGGCAGATGCACCGGTGGCGATTTTCGACGGACACAACGATCTCGTCGGCCGCATGTTCGTGGACCCGACGATCGACTTCTTTTCGGGGCAGGGCACCGTCCATATTTCATGGGATGCGCTCCGCGCCGGTGGGATGGTTGGCGGGCTGTTCGCGTTGTTCGTCCCGCCCCGGGACGGAGAGGGCGGCGACACCGACGGCAGCAGTCCCGGTGTCGCGCCGCCCGTTCCGCTGGAACGTGCCCGACGGGTGGTATTCAGCCAGTTCGCCGCGCTCACCCGGCTCGCGGAGCGATCCGGTGGCCGTCTGAAGGTCTGTGGAAGCGTTGCCGAGATCGACGCGTGTCGCCGCGATGGCGTTGTCGCGGCGATCCCGCACCTGGAAGGGGCGGAGGCGATCTCCGCCGGGCTGGATGAACTCGACGTGCTCTACCACGCCGGGCTGCGATCGATCGGCCCCGTGTGGAGCCGGCACAACCGCTTTGCCCGGGGTGTCCCGATCTACGGGAATCTCGATCCGCGTGACGACCGCGGGCTATCGTCGGCGGGGCGACGGCTGGTCGCTCGGTGCCACGATCTGGGTATGGTCGTGGATCTGTCCCACATGACCGAGGCGGGGTTCTGGGATGTGGCGCGCATCGATCGTGGCCCGCTGGTGGCGAGCCACTCCAACGCCCGCGTCCTCAGCGACTGCCCCCGGAACCTGTCGGATCGGCAACTGGCGGCGATCGGCGACAGTGGAGGCCTCGTGGGGCTCAACTTCGCGACGATATTCCTGCGGAGTGACCGTGCGGTAAACGCCGACACACCGCTCCAGACGATGATCGATCACCTGCGGCATCTGGTGGATCACGCCGGTGTGGATCACGTGGGTCTGGGATCGGATTTCGACGGCGCGGTCATTCCCCGGGACATCGGCACCGCCGCCGGTCTTCCTCGGTTCGTGGAGGCGATGCGGACGGCGGGGTTTTCCGCCGAAGAGATCGAGAAGATCTGCTGGGGCAACTGGCGCAGGTTGCTCCAGCAGGTGTGGCGCTGACGGCCTCCGGTCCCGGGGGTGCCCGGTCCCGTCATCAGCCCAGTGCCACGTCCAGCGCCATCATCACTGCAAACCCCGCGAGCGTGCCCACGGTGGCCAGATCGGTGTTCTCGTTGTGCTGCGACTCGGGAATCAGTTCCTCGACGACCACGAAGATCATGGCGCCAGCGGCAAACGCCAGGGCGTAGGGCAGGATCGGCCGCATGAGCAGCACCGCGGCGGCACCGCCCACCGCCGCCACCGGTTCGACGGACCCGGACAGCTGACCGAACCAGAACGCGCGTCCGCGACTCATCCCCTCGCGCCGCAGGGGAACCGAGACCGAGGTACCCTCCGGCAGGTTCTGGATGCCGATGCCCAGGGCCAGGGCGATCGCACCGCCAATGGACGCCGAGGGAATGCCGGCGGCTACAGCGCCGAACGCCACACCGATGGCGAGTCCCTCGGGGATGTTGTGGATCGTGATCGCGAGAACGAGCAGAATCGAGCGTTGCCAGCTCGTGGACAGTCCCTCGGCCTCCTCGATCGGGTTCCCGATGTGCAGGTGCGGCAGAACCTTGTCCACGGCGAGCATGAACAGTCCGCCCGCGAGAAACCCGACGACCGCAGGAACCCACGCGGTCATCTCCTGCTCTCCCGCCATGTCGATCGCCGGCGCGAGGAGCGACCAGAAGCTGGCGGCGATCATGACGCCGGCGGCAAAACCCATCATCGCGTCCAGCGCTTTTTTGCTCACCTCCCGGAACGGGAAGACAAAGGCGGCGCCTAGGGCGGTGACACCCCACGTGAAAAGGGTCGCGAGGAGGGCCTGAAGGACCGGGCCCAGGGAGCTGAACCAGGTCATTCGAACCGCGCCGATGTCGAAACGATCTTCATCATAGGGTGGGAAGGTAGCGACGCCGGCCGGCGCCGGTCAAACGTCGGCCGCGGCAGGCGGACGTTTTGGTGGTCGCCGCCGGAACGAAAGCGGTACACTTTGACCGATATGCGGCGCAGAATCGTGGGTCGGATACTGCCGG
This sequence comes from uncultured Spirochaeta sp., assembly GCA_913030605.1. GTDB lineage: Bacteria > Spirochaetota > Spirochaetia > DSM-27196 > Alkalispirochaetaceae > Alkalispirochaeta. Next base: position 14,109 of record CAJWEZ010000037.1, on the reverse strand, counting down.
CGGCGGCCATTCTCATGGCGATCGTGGGCTCGCTTGATGTATTGATACAACGGGACGTTCTGCAGGCACGACGGGCGCAGCAGGAGGCTGCTGTCCAGTCCCGGACCGGCTCGGTCCGGGCGTACGTGGAAGAGGTTCTCACGTCAGACTTGCGCGTCGTGGACGTCATGGCGGCCTATGCGGAGGTACATCCCGACCTCGGAGAGGACGAGTTCCAGGCGTTCGCAGAACGCATCGCACGAGATGCCTCGACGCTTCGCAACCTCGTGCTGGCACCGGACCTGACGATTCGCCACGTCTATCCCCTCGAGGGAAACCAGGGGATCCTCGGCGTGGATTACCGGGACGTGCCCGAGCAGTTGCCGGGAGTCCTGCAGGCGCGCGATTCCGGCTCCCTGGTTCTGGTGGGGCCGCTGGAGGTTCTCCAGGGCGGTATCGGACTCCTGGCACGGGCACCGGTGTTCGTCTCCGACGGAGAGGGTGCTCCCGAGTTCTGGGGGATCGTCGCATCCCTCATCGACGTCGACCAGCTGATCTCCCTGATCGATCCAATGATCGTCCGGTACGGACTGAAGGTGGCCATCCGGTCGAACCCGATGGCGAGCGGTCCGCAGCCGGTGTTCTACGGTCCCCCGGAACTGTTCGATGAGCCCGACGCCGTGCGCCGCGACGTATCGGTACCGGGCGGATCGTGGCAGATCGCCGCTGCCCCCGTCGATGGGTGGATCACGCGGCCGCCACACGCGATTCTGATCCATGGTCTCGCGCTTGGCGTGTTCACCTCGGGGCTCCTCCTGATAGTGGGGCGTCTCCGGCGGGACGAGCGGATCCGTGAGAGCGAGGAGCAGGTGCGGGCAAACGCGGCGCTTCTGGACCTCTTCTTCCGCCAGGGACTGGACGGCTTTTTCTTCATGATGCTCGACGAGCCGATCGAATGGCACGATGGCGTCGACAAGGAGGCCACGCTCGACTGGGTATTCGAGCACCAGCGTGTCACCAAGGTCAACCGGGCGATTCTCGAGCAGTACCGCGCCACGGAGGAAGAGTTTCTGGGACGAACCCCCGCCGATTTCTTCGCCCATGACCCACAGGCGGGCCGGCAGATCTGGCGTCAGTTCTTTGACACGGGATCGCTGCATATCGACACCAACGAGCGGCGCTTCGACGGTTCCGACATGACCGTAGAGGGCGACTACATCACGATCCGCGACGCCGCGGGACGGATTACGGGGCACTTCGGCATCCAGCGGGACGTGTCGGTACAACGGGATGCCGAGGCCCAGCTCAAGCGGTACATCGACATCGTTGACCGTCACGTGATCACCTCGCAGACGGACCTTTCGGGACGGATCACCTACGCGAGCGACGCCTTCGCCCGGATCAGCGGCTACTCCCGCCAGGAACTCATCGGGGAGGATCACCGACTGGTTCGCCACCCCGATACCCCGGAGGAGCTGTTCCGCGACATGTGGCAGGCGATCTCTTCCGGTCGTACGTGGCACGGCGAAATCATGAACCGGCGGAAGGACGGCTCAGCCTACTGGGTGGAAGCCGATATCTCCGCCCTGGTGGACCGGCACGGTACCCGCTACGGCTACATGTCGGTGCGGAAGGACATCACCGCACAGAAGCAGCTCGAGGTCGTATCGGTAACGGACCCCCTGACGGGGCTGTTCAACCGGCAGCGGTTGGACGCGGTCCTCGAGGCCGAACGCAGCCGGTTTGAGCGCTACGGGCAGCGGTACGCGGTGGTTCTGATGGACATCGACCACTTCAAGCGGATCAACGACGAACACGGGCACCAGCAGGGCGACCGGGTGCTCACCTCGGTCGCCGAAACACTCCGGCGATCGATTCGCGCCTCCGATACGGTCGGGCGATGGGGCGGTGAGGAGTTCCTCATCGTGTGTCCGCATACCGACATCGACGGCGCCGCTGCGCTGGCGGAGCACCTGCGAAACGCGGTGCAGGCGCTGGACGCAGAACTTCCCGCGCCGATCACCGCCAGTTTTGGTGCCGCCGAGGTCACGATAGCCGACACCGACGACCTGGTCGGTCGCGTGGACCGCGCGCTCTACCGCGCCAAGGAGAACGGACGGAATCGGGTCGCCACGGCATCGTCGACACCGGAGGACCGTGCGTGAGAGTCCTTCTTCTGGGAGGTACCGGGACGGTGGGATCGGCGATCGTTCCGGCGCTCCTGCGACGGGGAGCCAGGGTCTCAATGCTGGTTCGATCAGCCCTGGGGGCGGCGAGGGCAGAGGAACTCAGCGCGCGCCCCGTCGTCGGCGATATCGTGGAACCGGCCGAGTGGCGCAGGGAACTCGGCCGGGTCGACGCGGTTGTGCACACGGCGAATACCTTCGGCCCCGACATGCCGGAAACCGACCGGACCCTTCTGGACGTGTTCCAGGCCGAGCTCCCTGTCGGAGCGGCAGTTGTCTATACAGGGGGCGTATGGCTCTACGGCGATTGCGGAGACCGGCTTCGGGACGACGACGGTCCGTGGAATCCGCCGCCGGGCTGGCAGTGGAACGCCGGGATCGCCGCGGCGGTAAAGGAGAGCCCGGAACTCCGGGGCATGGTTGTACACCCGGGGAACGTCGTGGTGTCCGGGGACCTTCCGGCGCCGCGGATGCTGGTGGAGGAGGCCAGACGGCACGAGGTCGTACGGACCCCCGCCGCCGACGACGTCCGATGGCCGCTCGTCGCCGCCGATGACCTCGGTGACCTCTACGCCCGGGTATTGGAGCACGGGAGCGCCGGGCTGGACTATCTGGGAGTCTCGGACCCCGGTGTTCCGGTTGGAGCGATCGCCGAACGCCTTCGGGACGCGCTCGCCCTCACCGCGACGCGGGAACGGCTGCCGGCCGACTACTGGCGGTCCGAGTACGGGGCGTGGGCCGAGGGCTATCGCCTGTCGCAGCAACTGTACGCCCGGCGCGCGATCGAGGATCTCGGGTGGGCGCCGCAGTGGCGGTTCTCATCCTCCGTTGCCTGACACGGCTGTATATAGAAGATTGTTGCATCCCGCCACGCAACTCGTGGCACAGACGGCACTTCTCACGCGGTACACCGATTATCGGAAGCAAACCACCCTGATGTCGTGAGATATCGGCGTTTTTGCAACAGGCTTCTGTACACTGCCGCTGGATGCTACCCGTCGAGCGACCGGCGAAACTCGTGGAGGGCGAGTGGGATCTGAACCGTCTCTCCGACCGGTGTGCGCCGCATCGCGTCCTCGCCCTCGGGTGGAAGAAGCGCCCACTGTCCGGCAACCGAGCGCACCCGCCGCTGGTCCCGCGATTCCAGCGCCGTGACCGTTTCCATCAGCAGGTCCCGTTCCACCGCCAGGTCGGCGGCCCCGGCGCCGGGGTCGTCCCGCCAGTGGCGCAACGATCGAACCGCCTGGACCGCCGGGAGAAGGAGACGCATCACCGCGTTGTGGGTTGCCTCGACGATCGCGTTCATCATCTCCGACGACCGGTCGCGGATCTCGTCAACGTTCTGCGAACGCCCGCTCCGTTCCATGGCATCGAGGTAGCGCTCGACCGCCGTGCGAATCGTTGCCAGTTCGGCGTCCGTGCCGTTTGCAGCGGCCAGCGCCATCACGTCGGGCAGCAGCGACCGCTGAAACTCTTCGACGTCCCAGGCGGTTGCGCGTTCCCGGCGCAACGCCAGACGGAATGCATCCGCCACCGCATCCATAGGGGAGTCGGTAACAAAGGCACCGCGACCGTGACGAACCACCACCAGGCCGCGCGCCGCCAGGAGACGCACCGCGTCGCGCACAACGCTGCGGCTGACGTCGAACTGCCGTGAGAGTTCCGGTTCCGTGGGAATCGTGTCGCCGGCGTGGTAGTCGCCGGCAATGATCGCCTCCGTCAGGTGGTCGGCAAGGCGTTCGGCCATCGTTCCGCGTGCCAGCGGTGTCCCGTGTGGAGTGTGCATGGTTTCACGGTACACCGGCACCGTACATTTAACAAGATTATGATATGGTCATATGATGACCATATGAATACGCGAATTTCCGGGTCCTTCGCGATCCCGATGCTCCACCATCTGGCCATGGGGATGATGATCCCCGTGCTGTCGCTCCTACAGGTCGCCAGGGGGCTTTCGCTGGCGGCGGTGGGGCTCAACATGGCGATCTACGCCGGGACGGTGGTGGTCCTCGAGCTACCCACCGGTCGTCTCGCCGACGCGATCGGGCGTGTTCGCACCTACCGCGCCTCGGTGGCCGTGCAACTCGTGGGGTACACCGTGGTGGCGCTTGCACACGGCGCCACGGGGCTGGCGGTGGGGTTCCTGTTCATGGGGACGGCACGGGCGCTGTCGTCGGGGAGTATGGACGCGCACTTCGTCGACGAGTTCCACCGTCTCCGACCCGGCGGCACGCTCAGCGCCTTTCTGGCGCGGATCGCGGTGTGGTCGACCCTGGGCCTCGCGGTGGGCAGTCTGGCGGGGGGCTATGCGCCGGATGTCCTGGGTCCGTGGGGTGCGGGGATCGTCGGTGGTGACCGTTTCAGCGCCAACATTCTGCTCGCAGCGGTCGTGACGGTGGCGGAGCTGATCGCCACGCTGCGGGTCGTGGTGGACCGCCCCGGGGCCATCGGGGGCGGCGAAACGGACTCCGACCGGGTACCGAACGCGACGCCGTCTCTGGTGCGCACCCTGATCGGCAACCGCGGCATCCTCGCGCTCCTAGGCGTTGCCGCGACCTGGGGCGTTGCGTTCAGCGGACTGGAGGCGTTCTGGCAGCCCCACCTCGCGAATATGCTGCCGGGGTCGGCGAACACGGCGGGAACCGCGGTCTTCGGGTATCTCACCACCGGGTACTTTCTCGCCGGGGCGGCGGGGAACGCGCTTGCGGCGGTGGTGGCACCGGGCGGTCCGCGGGGATCGCTGCGCTTCCTGGTCACGGTGCGTGTGGCCGTGGGCGTCGGGTTCGTCGCGCTTGCGTTCCAGCAGGGGGTCACCGCGTTTGCCGCGGTCTACCTGCTGCTGTTTGCCCTCAACGGGCTCATGAGCGCGCCCGACGACAGTCTCTTCAACGACCGGACGCCGGCGCGGCTGCGGTCGACGCTGCTATCCACGCGGTCGCTCGCGCTGCAGGCCGGGGGCGCCGCCGGCGCCGCCGTCATGGGACGCCTGGCGGACCGGATCGGGACCGGTGTGGTGTTCGCCCTCGGCGGCGCGGTCATGGTGGCGTCGGCGCTGCTCTACCTGGTGCCGGCGCCGCAGCGGTCTTCAAGCGCGTCGGGCGATCGACGCGTAGAGACGGCGGGGAACGATCCCGACGAGCGCCCTGAGCAGGCGGTTCCAGCCACCGGGGACGTACACGGGGTCAGCGTGGGGTGATCGGCGGCGGTACCGGCGCAGCGACCGTTCAGCAACGTCCCTGGCGGTCATCCAGCGGACGATACCGCGGTCGCGTCGCCGATCCGCCGCCCAGTCCAGCCGGTCGTGGAATTCGGTGTGGGTAAACCCCGGGCACAGAACCTGCGAGTGCAGGCCGTCGCGGGCCAGTTCCGGCTGTATCGCGCGACCGAGAGCCACGAGAAATGCCTTGGTGGCGGTGTACATCGCCGGTCCCGGCATGGGGGCAAACGCCGCCAGCGACGAGACCAGAATGACCCCCGGTGGCAGCGGGCCTGGAGCGCGGTCTGTGTCCGCGCCTGCGCGCTCACCGCGAGGACCACGGGCGGCTCGGTCGGCCGGCACGGTTCGCCCTGCATGTGCCGAGCGGCGGATACCGGGCACCGCGGAACGCACGAGAACGGCGGCGCACTGCATGTGGAGTTCGCCCATGGTGCGAATCTCGGTGCGGTCGGTATCGAAAAATCGCTCCCGGTGACCGTAGCCCGCGTTATGGATCAGGACGGTGAGGTCGGGCGTGGCCTCCAGCCGCGCGGCCAGGGCATCGGCTGCGGCGGCCGTCGCCAGGTCGCCGATCCAGACCTCAACGTGTACGCCGTGGGTGCGCTCCAGCGACGCCGCCAGCTCCTTGAGCTGCGGTTCGCGGCGGCCGGTGACCAGCAGATCGTGCCCCGCCGCCGCCGCGAGTTCAGCGTACGCGCGGCCGATGCCGCTGGTGGCCCCGGTGATACAAACGGTGTGTGCCATCTGTCTATGGTATCGACATCAGGCCGATGCCGACCAGCGCCAGGGCGATTCCGGCGCCGCGGACGACACCGATTCGTTCGCCGTGGATCAGCCGTGAGAGCAGGACGGTCTGGGCGGGGTAGGCCGACGCGATGACCGTGACGATCGCCAGGACGCCGACGCGCAGTGACACCACGAAGGCGATATTCGCGGACATATCCAGAATCCCCGCTGCCAGGACCATCGGCCAGTCCGCGACGACGCGCCGTGAGGTTCGACGCACCGTGGCCGCCGCCAGCATGACCGTGACCGACGTGAGGCGGGCCGCCGCCAGGGGCCACATACCCGCAGCGCCCGCAGGCCGACTGATCGTGATGAAGAACAGACCGAACCCCACACCGGAGATCAACGCGTCCGAGAGGGACGCGCGCATGCGTCGCGGATCGGCGCGAACCGGGCCGGCGTCCGGATTCCACGACATGAGCACGATCGCCGGGAGCGACACACCGATTCCGACACCGGCGGTGAGAGAGATCGCCTCGCCGGTGGCCACGCCGAAGATCACCGGGACCGCTGCGCCGGTGACCGCAGTAAGCGGCGAGACCACCGAGACGTAGCCGCGGGCGAGGCCGCGATACAGAAACGCCAGTCCCACCATACCGGCGACACCGGCGGCGGCACCCCACGCCAGGTCGACCGCGGTCACGGCGCGGACGCCCCGGTCCACCAGGGCGAATCCGGTGACGATCGCGAGTCCCGCCAGTTGCGACCAGATCAGGACAGCGGGTACCGAGTTCTTTCGGCTGGCGACGCCGCCGGCGAAATCCGCGGTACCGAAACACAGCGCCGCCAGGGACGCCAGAAGTACAGCCATGGCCGCGAATCTATCGGGTTTGGCGTGCGGTTTACAAGCGATCCCGCGGCGCCTATTCTCATGGCGTGGACATTCGAGGGAAGCAGGTGCCCAACCCCTACGTCGGGCACGACGGTTATCATTGCTTTGGATGCGATCCGGACAACAGGTCCGGGCTGCAGCTTCAGTTCTTCGTGGACGGCGACACCGTGTACAGCAGGTGGGAGCCCCGCGCCGAGCTGGAAGGATACCCCGGCGTGATTCACGGCGGGATTCAGGCCACACTGGCGGACGAAACCGGCGGCTGGTGGTTGCATGCCGTGCGGGGCACCGCCGGTATGACCCGGGATCTGCAGATCTCCTACCATCGGCCGGCTCAGGCCGACGACGGTCCGTTTCTGCTCACGGCGCGGCAGGTGGAGGACCGTGGCCGCGATGCGGTTATCGAAGTCACGATCCACGGCGGGAGCGGCGCGCTGTTCAGCACGGCCCGGTGCACCTACGCCGTGTTCAGCGAGGAACTCGCCCGGCGCAAGCTGCACTTTCCGGGCGGGGCGGCGTTCCGGCCGGTGGACTGATGATGACGGTCCCGAGCACCGACGCCGCCACAGAGACCCGGGCGACGTGGCCGAACCGCTGCCGGCCGCCCGGTGATCGCCCGAGGACTGGGCGTCCTGCGAGCGTTCGCCCTCCCTCCAGCCCACGGCTTCGGCGTCTTCAGGTCATACTCATGGCGGGGCTCGTTCTGACGCTGACCGGCTGCGTGGAGGTGGTGCAGTACATCTCCGGTTCCGCCGATTCGCTGGACGTCTACCTGCGCGTGGCGCTGCAGAAAAGCGCCTTCGAACTCGCCAACAGTTTCGCCGACGATCCCCAGGACATGGACCAGGTATTCGAGAACGAGTTCGACCTGCAGGAAGACGACGTCATCGGAGATCTCCCCGATTTCATTCAGGCGAACTACAACCCCGTGAACTCCGAGTTCGAGTACGGGTTCGAACTGCGCTACAAGCTCCGGCGGGACCAGCTCGACGCGCTCATAGACTCCGGCATGCTGCCGGACAATGATGCCGACGCCGCATTTGTTCCGCGGGTGAACGATGAGGGAATCTCGATCCCGCTGGCGGAAGGTGGGGGCACCGACGCCGCCGCCGGCGGGGACCAGATGGCCGCCGCGTTTCTCGGGGGCTCCAAGTACCGTCTCATGATCTCCCGGCGACTGGCGGGGACGGTATCTGCCGCGAGGCTGGTGACTCCGGAGGAGACGACGCAACTCGACGTAACCGAGCTTCCGGACGTCTGGATGATCGAGTTTCCCGTCCTCCTGTGGCTGTCGGCGCCGGCGGGCGCGCGCCTCGAGATCGAGTACTGACCGCCGCGGCGTCTACCGGTCCAGCAGTCGGTCGATTTCCGCGACCTGCTCCTGACTCAGCGGGCCAAAAGCCATGGCGCCGGCGTTCTCCTGCACCTGCTTCACCGATTTGAAGCCCGGGATCGGGATCGTTCGCCCGCTGCGTGCCCAGAGCCAGGCGAGGGCGCCCTGCACCAGGCTGCGGCCGTCGGTGGTGAGGATGTCGCGGATCGCGGCGACCCGGCCCAAAAACTCCTCGCTCGGTTTTCCCCGCACGAAGTACTTCATCCAGTCGGGGCTGTTGGGGCCGCGGACGTCGGCGGGGTCGCTGATACCACCGCGGTCGTATTTGCCGGTGAGCAGTCCCATCGCCAGCGGGCCGCGGTTTATCGCCGCCAGGTTCTGCTGGTCGCAGAACCGGCGCATAGCAGGGTTGTCGTCCAGAACGTTCATTTGAAACTGAACTGAGGTGCAGGCAGGCGCCTCGGCAAAAACGGCCGCCCGCTCGGGCCAGTCCGTGCTCCATCCGAAGGCGCGAATCTTGCCCTCCCGCGTCAGGTCCTGAAGCGTGTCCCGGACCTCCGCAGCCCGATCGATATCGTACTCGTTGATGTGAAACTGCAGCAGGTCGATGTAGTCGCGGCCCAGTCGCTTCAGGGACGCCTCGCAGGCGCGGCGAATGTGTGTCGGCGAGGCATCGGAGCCGGTGATCTCCCGGGTTTGCTCGTTGAAGACGTTGCCGAACTTGGTCGCTACCACCACGTCGTGGCGCTCCGACCCCAGCGCCTGCCCAAGAATGCGCTCGCTGTGGCCGGCGCCGTAGACATCGGCGGTGTCGAAAAACGTGACACCGGCGTCGATCGCCGCGCGGATCGCCCGAACCGACTCGGCGTCGTCCACGTCACCCCAGCCGGATTGCACGCCCCCGGCGTGGAACGGACCACCGATCGCCCAGCACCCCATGCCCAGGGCGCTTACCTCAATACCGGATCGCCCAAGTGTTCGTTGCATCGTTCCAGCGTAGCAGTGCCGGCGGCGGTGCGCAACGGCACGGGGCGGCGCGGAACGCAGCGCCGGGCGCCCCCACACCGCCGGGCGCCTCCGCACCGCCTGTTTGCCCCCGCACCGCCTGGTTGCCCCCGCACCGCCTGGTTGCCCCCGCACCGCCGCGGCGATACCTTCTGGAGCGATGAAATGGTTTCGAGATACACACGCCGGCGGTGGACGAGTGACCGCTGCCGCCGTCACGGTTGCCGTTTTCGCCGTCACGGCGCTCGGGTCGTGCGCCCTGCTGGCACCCGCCGATGACGGCGGCGCGATCCCCGATGAGTTCACAAAAGAGATCGACGTGTTCGCCATCCCCGTGGTCGCCACCGACGCCGTATCCGATGCGAAGCTGCGCCACGGTGCGGCGATCCTCGCGGAGTACCTGGACGGAGACGGCGACGGAGTTGCGGACGACAGCGCGGTCGCGGAGCACATGGCGTCGAACGACTCGATCATGGTGATCGCCGCCTCGGTACAGGAACTGGAGTCGGTGGACTTCGGTGCGTTTCCCGGCGGCGGCAACCGCGTCGGCAGCATGGTTGCCGACGAGCTGGTCCTTGACCGGCCCATGACTTCCACCACCGGGTTCGACGCGGCGCTGGAGGAGGTCCTGCATCTGGTTACCGACACCGGATTCGCCGAGGTCTACCCCGACGTGTGGGGCGAGGCGCGCGGGAGCGACGTCGCCGACGCGATGGACCAGGCGCGCGGCGGCTACTTCGCCTCGGTGCCGTCCTCGTATCCCTCCGGCGCCTGGTACACCTACAGCGACGAATCCTGCGACTACGCCTGCCAGGTGACCGAGTACACCTACTGGGGAGTTACGACCTACCTGGGCCTGCAGGCGGACACCTGGCGCGCCCAGGCGATCGCCAACGAGTGGCAGCCGGCGACCAGATCGGACCTCCAGAACACCGACAGCGACCTCTACGCTCTGGTCAGCGACTGGTCCACCAACCGGGGGTTCCCGACAACAGCCCCCGACGGTACGTACTCCGGAATGGACCTCACCATCCGAACGCGATAACTTGATCCCCGGAGAAGGAGGACTTCATGCGACAGACTGCCCTAGTGATCACTCTGTGTGTGAGTGCGATCGCCATTGCAGCGGCCGGGGGACAGGGCGAATCGGCGCCCCAGGTCGCCCAGGCGGACGGATACCAGCGGGCCCAGGCCGCCGGAGTGGACGTACAATGGCGGGTGGACGGGGATACCCTCTCGGTGCGCATGACCGCCGCCACAACCGGCTGGGTTGCCGTCGGGTTTGACCCGACCCGCATGATGGCCGACGCCAACATGATCATCGCCTACGTGGAAAACGGAGAGCTCCGTATCGCCGACGATGTGGGAACCAGCGCCACCAGCCATGGTCGCGACACCGCCAACGGCGGTCGCGACGACATCATCCGCTCGAGTGGAACTGAATCCGACGGGGTCACACAGGTCTCCTTTGCCATTCCCCTGGACTCGGGCGACCCGACGGATCGTCCCCTGCGTCCCGGTTCCACCTACAGGGTGATCGTGGCTCACGGCCCCAACGGAGCCGACAATTTCGACGCCTACCACGCCGCCCGGGGATCGTTCGAGATGGAGTTGTAGTCAGGTGGCGCTGGAGCGGCCCGCTCTGCCGGAAGCGGCTCGCTCCGCCGGCAGCGACTGTGAAGGTGCCGACGTGGCCGCTTCCGCGGCGCCAGGACCTGCGACTGCAGCCTCGAAACGGATCACAAACGAGGGGGAGGGTGCGCGGTGGATCTCGAGCTGGCCGCCGAGCTGACGCACCAGTGCCACGATCAGTTTGAGGCCCAGCGTCGACGGGTGTTCGAAATCCACATCGTCGGCGATCGGCGGTCCGTTGTTCGCCACGACCAGCCGGCACCGTTTCTTTCCGGAGGCTGAATCGCAGGTGAGATCGACCGAGAACACCGATGTCTCCGCATCCGCCATACCGTGTTTGATCGTGTTGGTCGCCAGTTCGTTGACGATCAGACCGAGCGGGACCGCCTGGGATGTATCCACCCGGACGTCCTCGATGACACCCCGAATCTCCACCGGGCGGCCGGCGATCCGACCGAAAACGGTCTGCACGAGTTCCGAGAGGTACGGCTGCAGTTCAACGATCCCCGGTGTCTCAGCGTCTGACAGTTTTTCGTACACGACGCGGATCGCATTCACCTGATCGTGGACATCGGACAGATCAACCGTCGGACCCGCCTCGTGTTCCTTGAGCCGCAATAGTGAGGCCACGAGCATGAGATTGTTTTTCACCCGGTGGTGAATCTCGCGCATCAGCGCCTCTTTCTGATCCAGTGCGGACCGAAGCCGGGACTGGAGTTGCTGGGACTCCGTGACATCCCGCGCGATGCTGCAAATGCGGTGGCCCCGGGCGGTGGCGATTGAGAACGCCGTGTGCGCGATGATTCGTTCAGTTCCATCGACCCGGATCGGTACGCGAAGGCGTGCCCCGCGTGACTCGGGGATCCCGTGCTTCAGCAACTCGCTGAAACGCGCCTGCAACGTGATTCGCATCGCCGCGGGATCGTCCACCGGGCCGGCGACGCGCAACTGGAGATCCCAGATCGGTGTCCCGATCGCCTCACGTTCCGGAACGCCCGTAAGCCGGACCTGTGCGTCGTTCCATTCGATCACGATCCCGGACTCGTCGGTGAGGGCGATGCCGTCGGTTGCGTGACGGAACACCGACCGAAAACGATTCTCGCTCTCCCGGAGCTCCTGTCGCGTTCGGTGATCGTCGGTGACGTCGCGGACGATGGAGTGAAGCAGCGTGCGGCGTCCAATGCGAACGGGACTGGAATACACCTCAACGATCCGTTCGCTCCCATCGTGGCGTCGGTGGGGAAACTCGAACCGTCCCACATTCCGCAGGGATGCCTGCATCAGCGCGGTCTGGACCGCGTCATCGGGGAGGGTATTGATGTCGAAGACTGTCATCGCCAGGAGGTGGTCCCGGGAGTAGCCGTAGAATGCCTCTGCGGCGCGGTTGGCATCCACTATCCAGGCCCCGTTTTCCGGGTCCACCAAGAGCATTACTGCTTCGTGTTGGGCGAACACCTGGGCGAAGAGATCGCCGCCGTCGTATCCGCCGCGGTTTGTCGGATCCATCTATGTACCTCGGGCATCGAAGGTACCCCCCAGCACCTCCGGTTCAGCGTGGTTCAGAGTATGTGTGTGAGTGACTTTTTGTGCCGTCTGTGAAGCGAACCGGTTCGTATTGGATCGAGCCCGCTTTGGTACGATGGTATCCTGTTTCCGTCACAGTGGAAACTGGAACCGGCCTCCGCCGACGGGTCGGACGTGAACAAAAGCTAAACAGAGTCGCGTCAGAGCCTGGTATTGTTCCATCGTACGGTGCGCGCGCGAGTAAACGCGCGGTGACGGTCCAGGATCGGTACGAATGCCACCACTGTGACGAGTTCGAGACGGCCCAGAATCATCACGGCGCTGAGCCATATTTTGGTCGATGCGGGGAAAAACCCGAAATTCTCGGTTGGCCCCACACCGCTGAAGCCAGGACCGACATTCCCGATCGCAGCGAGCGTTGCGGTGAGTGCGGTTTCGATCGACGCTCCAGACCCGGCCACAACAACGGTCGACACGAGAACGGTTGCGATGTACAGCAGAACGAACGCCATGGCGGACGCGACCACTGAATCGTGGACGACCGCGCCGTTGACATAGATTCCGAACACTCCATGTGGATGGCGCGCTTTCATCACTTCCCGATGAATCGCCTTCGCGCTGAGGACCACGTGAATCACCTTAATGCCACCACTCGTCGACCCCGCCGAGGCGCCGAGGAACAGACAAATGAGAAGGACACCGCGGGCCGCCCCCGGCCACAGGACGTAATCCTGAGTGGCGAATCCGGTCGACGTAAAAAGGGTCGCCACTTGGAACGCCGCGTCGCGGATGAGGTCTCCCGGCGGAGAATCGGGAAATGCCCGAAAAAGACTGATGGACACCACCACGATGGCACTCAGGAACATGCCGAAATAGGTCTTGAGCTCGGAATCCAGACGCACGCGATTGAAGTTACCACGGGCCAGATGCACGAAGAGCACGAAATTGACACCGGCGAGTATCATGAACGCGATCGTCACCCACTGGATGTACGAACTCGGAAACGCAGCGATACTCGCGTTTCGCGTCGAGAAACCGCCCGTAGCCAGTGTCGCAAATGCGTGGGTGACCGCGTCGAACAGGCCCATACCGCCAAACAGATACAATATTACCTGTCCGGCGGTGAGACCGGTGTAGGTCACCCATAGAATTCGCGCCGTCGCTGAGATTCTGGTGCTTGTTCGTTCAACCTCGGGACCCGGCGCTTCCGCGCGCATGAGGAACAATGCGCCAATCCCCATGCTGTGAAAGAGTCCGACAGCGAGCACGACCATTCCCATTCCACCGAGCCAATGAGAGATTGCCCGCCAGAAAAGAATCGATCGAGGCAGCGATTCAACGTCGGCGAAGATCGTGGAACCCGTGGTCGTGAATCCGCTTGAAGATTCGAAGACCGCATTCGCGAAACCGATGTCGGGATTCCAGATCAGAAAAGGGAGGGCGCCGATAAGACATGATATGATCCACGCAAGCGTCACGATCCCGTAACTGTCGAGCACGGTGAGGTCCGGACGATCGGACCGACGGGTAAGCAGGAGAATGATCACGTCGATACCCGCATGTTTTGTGCAACCCTGAATTCCCCGAAAATGCAACGAGAATTCCCCAGACCTCG
>CAJWEZ010000036.1 GCA_913030605.1 uncultured Spirochaeta sp. | reverse complement strand
TGCCTGGTTATCGGTGTGTGATAGGAGAGCTTTGACGTCATTCATCACCAACGATATTGATAAATGTTTTGTCATCTCAAACATTTCTTTTCTTCCTTCTTCGCTCCAATTCATCTGAAAATTTTTTGATTTTCTGTAATACAGGTTGGGCAACAGAACATGATATCCGACAGTAGCAATCCGCATTGCCATATCGTGCAGCTCTTGTCTTTTCCCTGGAGCATCCATTAGAAAAATCACAGTCGGACAAAAGTCCACCTCATCAGGCGACGCCGAACGTCCGATCAGCTGCTGCACGTTCGCCACCAGGACGTCGTAGTAGCCGGGAACCGGCCAGTCCGGGTAGAACGCCAGACCGTTCGACTGGACGATCTCGTCAAACCCGGCGATGAGCGAGCGGATCTGCGGATCGTCGATCTCGTCGAGGTTGGCGTTTACCGGGATACCGCCGGCGTTGCCCAGGATCGTCTGCACGTCGGGCTGCAGCGTGATGTCTATGAAATCATACGCCAGTTCCTTGTTGGTGCTGTTGGCGGGCACAACCCAGAGGTTCCCACCGGAACCGGGATGGAACTGGTTTCCCGGGAAGAGAAAGATGTCCCAGTCAAACGTATCGATCTCGTTCATGAGACGCCCGTACCACCAGCTTCCGGACACCATGATCGGATTCTGACCGCCGATGAACGCGAGGCCCATGTCTTCGGCTTTCATGCTCACGGAATCTTCGCTTATGAATCCCCGCTCAACCCAGTCGACCATCGTGTTGGCGGCAAAGGTGAACTCATTGCCGTGAAAGTCGACCTCGCCCTGTCCGAGCTGGTAGGCATCGATGAAACTCTGGTCGGCCTGGCTGAGGACGAGTTCGTAGAACAGGTGCTGGGCGGGGTACTCGGCACCGCTAAAGGCGATCGGGGTGACTCCCTCGGCAACAAACGCCTCCATGACCGACTCGAACTCCGCCAGCGTTTCCGGAACCTGGAGTCCGTACTCGTCAAACATGTCCTGGTTGTAGTAGACCATGACGTACTCACCGTAGTTGGTCACACCGTACCAGTTGCCTGCGCCCATTGACCCGTCCTGGTAGCGCGAGGTCACGGCGAGACTGTCTCCGAGAATCGAATCCCAGCCGCGCTCCTGGGCCACCGATGTCAGGTCGGTGAGGAGCCCCTGGCTCGACAGCAGACCCGCGGTTGCATTGCCCTTGTTGTACTCCATGACGTCCGGCGCCTCGGCGGAGTTGAGCACCATGCTCGCCGTCTGCCGAATCTGCTCGAATCCCTTCTGTTCGAAGGTCAGTGCGGCGTCGGGGTGCTGTTCCTGGAACTGACGCATCGCCTCGGCCCATGCGGTTCCCATGGCACTGTTCTCCGCCTCGTAGTGCCAGACGCTGAGCGCGGTGTTTTCGGCCTCCGGCTGCCCGGCGGCAAACACGGCACCCGCTCCGGTCGCCACCAGCAGCACGAGCGCGATCGATACCCGCCCGATTCGTCGAACGAACCCTCGTTGTCCGTTGATATACATTCCTTCCTCCTTTTGAATCTGCTTTTCCGGAGAACCGTTCCCCGGTTGGATTCCTACAATGATTGCGGCGCCGACCCCGTGCTGCCGCGAACCACAAGCGTGCACGGCACCAGATCGCCGCCCTCGGCCGGGCGATCCTCCAGCGTCGACACCAGATACTCCACCGAGAGCCGCCCGAGTTCTTCGCTGGGTACGTCCATCGACGTGAGGGCAGGTACGAACATCTCCGCGACCCGCGGCGAACTGGCGACCGACAGGAGCGACACATCCTCCGGAACGGTCAGCGAACGCTCCGACAGGGCCTGAATCACCCCGGGAATCGCCCGGTCGTTCATCATGACGATCGCCGTCACATCGGGGTGGTCGTTCATGAGCTCTCCGATGGCGTCTGCGCCACCGGCGGGGTTGGCGTGGGCGAACACCCGATACCCGGTTGCACCGGCCCGTTGAATCGCAGCTTCGAACCCCGCCAGACCGCGCACCGCCGGCCCGTATCCGGAGTCGTACACCTCGCGGGACTGGTTGAGAAACGCGATCCGCTGATGCCCGAGACCGACGAGATGATCCACCGCGTCGGAGAGAGTGCGACCGAAATCGATGTCCACCGAGAGCAACCCCTCGCCCGCCGCGGTGCGCCCGATCATTGCAAAGGGGAGTTTGAGATCCTGGAGAAACCCGATTCTGGGATCGTCCTCCTGGACCTCCATGAGCACCGCGCCGTCCACAAGGCCCTGCGAGGACAGGTGCCTGATGTCCTCCTCGTCGTGAATCTCCGTCGACCAGAGCACCAGGTGGTATCCCCGTTCCTTGGCGGCGTCGGCGGCGCAGGTGACGAACTCGAGCTCCGTCAGACCCAGCCCGCGCTCCAGAGGGGAGAACAGCAGCGCGAGTATCCTCGTTCGTTTGCTGGCGAGCGCGCGGGCCATCGCATGGGGGCGGTATCCGAGGTCGTCCATGGCCTGAAAGATGACGGCACGGGTCTTCTCCGAGACCGGGCGGGTACCGTTGATCGCGTACGAAACGGTACTGATCGTCACACCGGCGCGGCGCGCCACGTCCTTGATCGTTGCCATCCTCCACCTTTCGTGAACGGGTTATCGAAACGCTTAGTCGAAACGTTTCGATGACGGTAGTATAGGATCGGTATGGTGGGCTGTCAACGGAAACCTTGCCTCCGCCCCCGTACCGGTGTAGCCTGATCGGGGGTGGTCATGACATCGAGTATTCGCTTCGGGACGGTGGCAGTCATCATGGTGTGCGTGATCCTGACGTGGCCGGTACACCGCGGGCTGGCGCAGGAGGCTGCGCCCGCGCCGTGGGTCCTGGTGGTTCCGGCGGCGAACGAGACGGGCGATCCGACGCTGGATCCGATCGGGACCAACGTTGCCCAGACGATCAGTCTCACGCTGCGTCTGCTCGGTGATTTCGAGGTCCGGGAACTGCCGCCGGAGGCGATACCCGGCGACGTGATCGCCGGGAACCCGGCGGCCCTCCGTCGGTTTGCCGACCGCCAGACGATGGACTACATCGTCTTTGGCGACGTGGTCACCGCCGGCACCGGCATCGATATCAGCGCCGCGGTGTGGGACCGCGGTCAGGACCGCGTCACCGTGACCGAACGAAGTACCGCCGACTCGCTCTTCGACACATTCAACGTCGCCGACGAACTCGCCCAACGCTTCCTGACAGCGTTCTCCGGGCAGCGCATCGCCTTCGGTTCGATCCGGATACAGCGTGACGGATGGCCCGGCGGCAGCTACACCGTCCACATCGATAATCAGAACGTGGGCCACAACGTAACCGCCGTCGGAAACGTCCTCGTTGGATCACGGCGGGTTACAATCCTCGCCGACAACGGGGACCGCGCCGGCGAGACGCTGCTGGACGAGGCGGTCACGGTCACCGAGGGAGGCACATCGGCGGTATCGTTCACGATGGCAGCGCCGGCTCCGGTCGCGCCGAGTCCGGCGGTTCAGGAGGCACCGTCCTCCGACACAAAGGTCGCCGCCGCCGGAAAGCAGCCGACCCGGGACGACGAAGAGGTACCGGAGCCGACAAACGGCAAGCGTCGGTCGGAACCGGAGTCTGCCACCGAAACGTCGCCGACGACGCCCCGGACTCCGGGGGAGCAGCGCGTGGCGCTGGGCGTATCACTCCTCTACTGGGTAAACGATATCGGCCGCGAGGGTTCCCCGCGCCCGGGCGTGAGTGTGTGGGCAGACGTCGACCTGCTGTCGGGACTGCAGCTCTCGGCGCAGTTTCTCGGTGCGCCGGAGCCGTCGGCAACCTACGACACGCTGGATGGCAGTAGCGTGCTGTCCAACCCCGACTCGTACGTTCCGGAGGCGGAGGCGGCCGTGGGGGGCGACGTCAGCGTGGGGTGGCGCCTGATCCAACGACCGTTCGCCGGTGGCAGACTGGACCTGGCGCCGTTTGGCGCCCTGGGATATCGCTACCAGTGGTACTTCCTGCGATACGGGGCCGGCACCGCCGCGGAGGGGTCGGTCGTCGATGCGGCGTTCTCCGCGGACCCGGAGTGGATCAACCAGCAGTACATGACGCTCTCCGCCGGGGTGCGGGTGCGCACGATCTGGGACCGTCTGGTGCTTCGGGCATCGTTCCAGATCGCCCGCAACGTTGATATTGCCACGCCGGCGAACGGCCGCGAGCTGTACCTGCTCAATGCTGCGACCGGCGAGTTCGAACCGACCGGCGCGTCGGTCGAGGGAATCCCGGAAACCGGCATTACCTGGAACACGACGCTCGGTGTCGGTGTGAGGTTTTGAGGCGACGGCTGCGCCGGGGGCGCTACGAAACCACCTGAACCTGAGGCACCAGTTCAACACTGGCCTTCAGGGAGTTGGAAATGAAGCAGTTCTGTTCCGCCTTGTGGAGAAGCCGCTCGCCCCTGGTCGCGGCACGCTCATCGGCCACGCCCAGATCCACCGAAACGGTGATGCGGGTGAACTCGTATCCCGTGTCCCACCGTTCGATCGTTCCCTCGACGTGGCTACGGTAGTGGGAAAACGCGAACTTCGACGCTTCGGCGATCGCCAGAAACGTGGTCATGATGCAGCTCCCGAGGCTGGCCACGAGGAGGTGTTCGGGTGACCACTTTCCGGACGGTCCCCCGAACTCCGGCGGTGTTGAGACGACCACATCGGGGAGACCGTCGGCGGCTGCGGAACCGGTCTTACCATCGCTCCACGAGATATCGGCTGTGTAGGTGTACTGTTGTTCCATGGGGTTGAGTATACGACCGACCGCCACCGATCGTCAGAGGGCAATCATGTCTCTATCGGCCCGCGATAGAACCCGCGCCACAACCCACCCCACGACCTGCCCCGGCCCGCTTGCCGCGGGTTCCGACGGCTGGTAAGCTGGTAGCGGGAGGTGTAACTATGGGCGCAACCCGATTCAGACGGAAGGTGGAATCCCTTCTGGCGGGAACCGACGTCCAGATCAACGGTGACCGTCCCTGGGACGTCCGGGTACACGACGAACGATTCTACCGCCGCGTACTGCACGAGGGTTCCCTGGGCCTCGGCGAATCGTACATGGACGGATGGTGGGACTGCGAACGGATCGATGAGCTGGTGACGAGACTGTTCACCGCCGGCCTGGACCGTGCGGTTGTTGCGCGAGTCCTGGCGCTGGACCTCATCGGCGCGATACTCTTCAACCTGCAGAGTCGGTCCCGGGCGTGGATCGTCGGCAGGGAACACTACGACATCGGCAACGATCTCTATCGGCGCATGCTGGATCACCGGCTGACCTACAGCTGCGGCTACTGGAAAGAGGCCGACACGCTGGACGCGGCCCAGGAGGCCAAGCTCGACCTGGTAGCGCGGAAGCTGGGGCTGGAGCCGGGCATGCGCGTCCTGGATATCGGCTGCGGCTGGGGTGGCGCCGCGCAGTTCATGGCGGAGCGCTACGGGTGCGAGGTCGTCGGCGTCACCGTGTCGCAGCTGCAGGCGGAGTACGCGCGGGAGCTGTGTCGGGATCTTCCGGTGGAGATCCGGCTGCAGGACTACCGCGACCTGTCGGAGCGCTTCGACCGGGTTTTTTCCATCGGCATGTTCGAGCACGTCGGCTATCGCAACTACCGGACGTTCATGGAGGTAGTGCGACGCGTGCTGCCCGGGGATGGACTGTTTCTCCTGCACACGATCGGCGGAAACCGCTCGGTCCGGGGAACCGACCCGTGGATGCATCGCTACATCTTTCCGAACGGCATGCTCCCATCGGTGCGGCAGATCGCCGCGGCGTCGGAGGAACTGTTCGTTATGGAGGACTGGCACAACTTCGGCCCCCACTACGACACCACCCTCATGCAGTGGTACCGCAACGTCGAGTCGGCGTGGCCCGACCTCGCCGACACCTATGGCGAGCGCTTTCATCGGATGTGGCGGTTCTACCTGCTCTCGTCCGCCGCGAGTTTCCGCGCGCGAAAGAACCAGCTGTGGCAGGTGGTGCTGTCACCGAACGGCGTTCCCGGTGGCCATACGTCGGTGCGGTAGGGACGTCAGTCCACCGACGACGCGTTGTACACCACCGGCATCTGCCCCTTCCACGCCGTCCACAGTCCGTCGTCCGTAATCAGTCGGGCCATGAAGTCCGCCACGTTGATCCGGCTGGTCTTTCCGGCATCGAAAACCGGATCACGAACCGGCGAGGGGAATACGCGGTAGTCGGACACCTCCGGGTCGTCGACGAGACCGTCGGGACGTACCGCGACCCACTCGACCGCCGGGGTGCCGGCACCGATACCGGTGCGCAGTACCTCCGCGGCCTCCTCGTTGTCTGCCTGCGGTGGAAGCAGATGGCGCAGGGTCCAGATCACGGCGCGATGGGCAACGGACCGCGGCTCGTTGAGGTCCCGGTTGGTGTTCCCGGTGGTGTTCATCAGCACGAACCTGACCGGCCGCGACGGCTGTGCCCGCCCCGCGTGCGCCCGTGCCGCGGCGTCGCAGAGGCGGCGGGTGGCGTCGGTAACCAGTCGCCTCGGCGGAGCGAACAGTCCCTTCAGCGTAAGGTTGTGTCCCAGGCACGACGCGATCGCGTCGCACCCGCTGACCCACCCGGACAGATCGACGTCCGAGGCTTCTGAAATCCCCGCCTGGATGAGCTCGAGCGTCCCGAACCGCTCCCGGAGTTCGTCCAGAACGTGCGGCGACCGGACGATCGCACGAACCCGATGGCCACGTTCCAGCAGGAGCCGGACCAGCAGGCGGCCGGTGGCGCCCGTGGCGCCGGCGATGAGTACGGTCATACGATCTGTTCCCCCGGTTCAGAAGACGTTGCGGCTGAACGAACGACCGCGCTCGCTGTGGTGCCATCCCCGCTCCCGACCGCCCAGCGTTCGACCGTAAACCGGGCAGCGGACAGTCGTTCCTCCCACTGCGGCAGCGACGGCGCGTATACGAACGATGCGCCGACACGCAGCGCCCCGAGGATGTCCCCGTAGCGGGCCAGGTAGCGGTCGCACTCCGGTCCGTCGGTGTTCAACTGGTACAACGCGTGGCTGGAAAACGCCAGGTGCGACACGATGAGATCGAACGCGTCCGGTTCCAACGGATAGTCGAACCAGCTCGTCGGGACGAGGAAATCCTCCTGACGATCCAGTGACCGATCGACGCCGACGGCCTCGACGCCGGCCTCGGCGAGGTACCGAACGAGCGCAGCGTCGCGTCCGCAACCGAGATCCAGTACGCGACCGGCGATGCGCCGCGAGTCGAGTCCCAGCACTCGCAGCTGGAGATGCGGCGGGTATTCGGCGTATGTGATCTGCCCCAGGACATAGCGGTCCTGCAGTCCGATGCGCACGGAGTCCGGGTACTTGGCTGCCAGCCAGGTCCGGAGCGCCGGATAGTGCGCCGACCGGAGCACCCGATCCACCGGTTCGCCGGCCAGAATCCGCTCCGCAGAATCACGGTACACCGCTTGCACCCGGCGACGATCCGACGCGTCGAGTTCGACATAGGGATTGATGGCAAGAACAGCGGAAAGAAACCGCCGTGCCGCGTCGGCGGATGCCTCACGGATGTCCAGGTCATCCGGGGCGGTGGCGGCAAACCGGTTCAGGGCATCGACAAACTCACCGCCAATCTCAAGATCATCGGGCGCACCGTCCCGAAGCAAGTTGGCCCGCCCGTTTCGTGCGAGCTGTCGAGATACCGACTGTGTCCATCCGGTGCGTTGTGACATGGTCGTTGTGGCATGGTACCACATGAGCGAAAACACGGGCACGGTGAGTGCCACAACCACCGGCGCCGCCGGGACTACCGTGGTGCGACCCGGGGAACGGTGAGAAAGAACTCCGTGCCCTCCCCCTCGGTGGAGCGGAAATCGAGGACACCCCCCAGCGCAGATTCGGTCTGCTGAAACGCAACGTTCAGCCCGAGGCCGGTTCCATCGGAGCCGGCGCGGGTAGTGAAAAAGGGGTCAAACACCTTCGACTGGATATCGGCGGGAATCCCGTGGCCGTCGTCGGCCACTGCGATGCGCACGCATTCGTCGTTCACCGGCTCCGCGGAAATGGTGATCGTGCCCGCCTCCCCGTCGCGCCAGGCGTGGCGGATCGCGTTGGTGATGATGTTTGTCAGGATCTGCGCCACCACGCCGGGGTAGCTGTCCATGGTCAGGGCGCCGTCGACGCGGGTCACCACCGTGTGCGGCGTTTTCTTTAATGACGGCCGCAACGTGATGAGCACGTCGTTGACCGTCTCCTCCAGCCGGAATTCGCGGCGAAGCGATCCGGTCTGGTCGGCGGAAATCTGTTTGAAGCTGTGGATTAGCTCAGAGGCGCGGTGAACGTTCCGTACTGCGATGTCGAGACCGGCATCGGCGTCCTCGAAGAAATCCGCCAGCGGCCCTGCGACCTCGAACTCCCGGGCGCGCTGTACGTCGCGGATGCCGTCCCTGACGCTCGTGACCGCCATGAGTGCGTTTCCGATCGGGGTATTGAGCTCGTGGGCCACCCCCGCAACGAGCCGTCCCAGCGCCGCCAGTTTTTCGGACCGTACCACCACCCCCTGCATCTGATGCAGGTCATCCAGCGTCTGCCGAAGTTCCCGATTCCGCGACTCGAGTTCGGCGGTCCGGTCCAGTACGCGATCCTCGAGTTCGTCGTTCAGGGACCGCATGGCGTCCTCACGACTGCGAATCCGCTCCGCCATGATGCGCAGGTTTGCGTCCAGCTCGCGAAACTCGCGGATCGACTCCTCGCGCCCCTCCGGCGGTTCGTGCCCGTCGGCGATCCGGTCGGATATCGCCCGCAGGTTGGCGACCATGGAAACCAACTGACGCGACCACACCGGCGAGAGGAGCAGCGCGATCAGAAGGAAGGAAAACACCATCAGCAGGATGTCCACGAGCGTGCCCCGGAGGAGCGGATTGTCCAGTCCCGCCGGGCGTCCGACAACGAACGTCCATCCGAGAATACCCGACCGCGACGAGGCCGGATGGTAGCGATCTCCGTGCCACGTGAACGCGTTCGGAAGCGGTCGCTCTTCCATGGCGGCGCGGAAGAACGCGTGTTCGCTGACGTTGACCACACCGGATTCGGCGCTGCCACCGGTGTCGGCCATGAGCTCTCCCCGGCCATCAACGACCCACAGGCGGACCTCGGGATCGCTCGCCGTTCGAACCGTCTGCAACAGCGCATCCAGTGAGATTTCGGCGATCGCGGCGCGCCCACCCCGCCTGAGACCGACTCCTACGGAGGTGTCCCCGGACAGCACCGAGATGAACTTGTCGCTCCACAACGATCGGCCGTCGGCGGGGAGATCGACATACAGCGGATTGCGCGAGAAATCGATACCGATGAGCCCGGGGAACAGCGGCCCGCGGGAGTCCCGGTTTTCCACCGCGAAGGTCAGCCCGTTCTCGTCCAGAAAGTACAGCGCCCGCACCAGAGGTGCATTGTCCAGTGCGGGATCGATGACGCGGGCGAACGAGGCGGTGTCCATATGCCGGCTCGCCTCAAGCAGCGGTGACAGCAGAAGTTCGACCCCCGAGAGGAGCCCCTCGGTACGACTCACGAGCTCCTGGGCGTTCTGACCGGCACGCTCCACGGAGCTGCGATAGGCGTCGGCGCGGCGCAGCAGGAAGATCGACCCGCCGGACAGCGCCAGCGATCCCGCCGAGATCAGGACAACGAACAATGTGATGTAGGAACGGAACGAGACCGGTCCGGGTTTCATGGCGCCGATGGATGAAACTCGCCGTCATGAACGACCACGAACCACGAGGCACGGTAGGTGTCTCCCCTGGCGTCGAAGGAGAACGACTGTTGCAGCCCCTGGTACGGACCGTGGGCGACGATCGACTCCTTGAGCGACTCCCGGTCCTCGCGGAGACGCAGTCCCTCGGCGATGATCTGCACCGATTCGAAGGCGTTGATGCTGGAGTAGCTCGGCTCGCTGCCAAAGCGTGTGCGATACGCCTCGACAAACGAAACAAACCGCGGGCTGGTGTCAAACCGATCGAAGACCTGCAGGACCTCCATGCCCTCGGCGGCGGCTCCACCGAGCTGGATCAGTTGCTGAGTGGCGGCCCACTCCGCCGGCAAGAGTGGAATCCCGGGCTCCGCCTTGCGGATTTGCTGGGCGATCCTGGCGGAATCGATGGAGTTCGTCACCAGCATGATGGCGTCCGGCCGGGCCAGCTGCAGCGTCCCGACCAGGTGATCGAAATCCACCTCGGCGCGGGAGTCGTACGGGAGTTCCACCACGAGCTCCGCGCCCCGTTCGGCACACGCCCGCCGGAACCATTCCATCCAGCTGTCGGTAAACGAGGCGTTCACCTGGTCCACCACCGCCGCGATGCGCTGGTATCCCCTGCGCTCCACCATAAACGCGCCGTACGACTCGGCGTTGTCCCGCGTCGTGGTGTTGAGTCGGAAGAGATAGTCGTCCTTTCCGGCGAGGTGCAGCGCCGAGGATGTCGGGGTGAACAGAAGCACCTGCTCCGGCTCGGTCTCCGCCATCGCCGCCTCGGTCATCGTGGTATTGAAGGGTCCCACGATCGCTGCAACGCCGGCGTCCACCAGATCCCGCGCCGACGACGAGGCCATCGCGGGATCGTTCCCGTCGTCCCGTACCAGCAGCTCGATCGGACGCCCATGGATACCCCCGGCGTCGTTGATCTGCTCCACCGCGAGCATTGCACCGTTGCGCCCCGCCTCACCAAGGTCCGCGTCACCGCCGCTCAGCCCGGCGATCAGCCCGATTCGAACCGGCTCGTCGTTCCCACTGCAGGCCGCTATTGACAGCACCACCGCCGACACCGCCGCCAGCAGCGCTGCCCGGACCAGCATCCGTTCCACGTTCACCATCACCCTCCCGGGGCGCCGAAACGGCGCCGGTCCAGCCACTCCAGCAGTTCGTCGAGGGGCATTGGTGCCCCCAGATAGTACCCCTGGGCGTCATGGCACCCGATCTCGTGTAGTTGCTCCCACTGCGCCGCCGTCTCGACGCCTTCCGCGAGTACCCGGACGGACAGTCGATGACCGATCGGAACGACCAGGTCCACGAGTCGTCCTCGGTTCGACTCACTCCCCACACCGGCGACGAACGAACGATCGATCTTGATCCTGCTGATCGGCCACCGGTCGATCGATGAAAGCGACGAATACCCCGTCCCGAAGTCATCGACTGCAATACCGATTCCCCGAGACCGCACCGCGGTCAGCAGCTTGAGAACGTCGTCGATGCCAAACATCGAAATCGATTCCGTGATCTCCAGCTCCAGGGCCTGCGGCTCGATTCCGTTCCGCGCCACCGCGTCGTCGAGACGCTCGAGGAAGGAGGCGTGTTTGAGCTGGTTTGCCGATACGTTGACCGCCAGCGTCAGCTCCGGATGCCCGGCACCGTGTACCCGCGAAAGCGCCGTAAGCGCCTGATCCAGGATCCAGTATCCCAGCGGAATGATGAGACCTGACCGCTCGGCGAGCGGAATAAACTCGTCCGGCGGGATGTTGCGGCCGGACTCGTCGCGCCACCGGACGAGCGCCTCCACCCCGGTGATGCGCCCGTCATCCAGCGCCGCCTGGGGCTGGAACGCCAGGTACAGTCGATGCTCGGAGAACGCGTCCTTCAGATGTTTGAGCAGCTGTAACCGCTCCCGCGTGCGCGTCCCGATCTCCGGGGTGTACCACGCGATCTGCCCGCTCCCGGCGCGCCTGGCACGTTTCATCGCGATGAAGGCGTTCTGCAACTGGTTGGACGGATCGCCCTCCTGGAGGTCAATCAACGCGACACCGACGGACATGGTAATTTCCGGGTGGCCGCGGGAGATTCCCTCGAACAGGCCCGTGGTGATCGTATCCGCAACCGTCTCCATCACCTCACGCCGTGTCACGACACCAAAGGCGTCGGCGCCCACGCGGTACACGGTGCCGGATTCTCCAAATACCTCCTGCAGGCGGCGGGCGACGTCGCGGAGCACGTTGTCACCATATCCGTGGCCCAGCACGTCGTTGATCGCCCCGAAATCGTCGATATCGCAGAGCGCCAGGATCGTGTCGGTCCCTGCCGACGCCGACAGCACGCTGCGGACGCGCTCCAGGAGCGCCGTGAGATTCGGGATCCCTAGAAGCTGGTCGGTCCAGGCGAGTTTCTGGAGGCGATCCACAAGGCTGATATTGGCCGCGGACAGGGAGATGTTCGTGCAGAAAACCCCCAGCAGATCGTGGTCGATTTCGGTGATCGGTCGCGGCGAATCGATCCAGGTGGCGAACTCCTGTCCCGACGGCTCGCGGAAGTACACCGTAAGACTCGAATCCTCGTGGACCGTTTCCCGGTGCTCGAACGCCCTGGTGATCGCCGAGCGAATCCGATCGTCTTCCAGCTCCGTGACCCGGCGGTCGATGAGACCGCGAAACCGCCCCGCCGCGGCGATGATCTGGCAACTTCGGTCGCCGTCACCGCACGCCGCCGTTTCCGGCGAGCCCCGCCTGTCCGGCGGCGCAAAGGACGCGCAGACGAGCCCTTCGGGCTCCAGGTCGAAGAGGCTGGCCATTTGTGAGATCACTCCCTCGGCGAAACTGGTGATCCCTTCGGCGGCGATGAACTGGTTGCTCGCCTTCACGATCAGCTCCAGCCCGCGACGGCTGTTCTGAATGCGCCGTATCTGGCGCCAGGATCTCAGGGCGGCGGTCACGACCGTGATCAGTCGCTCCCGGGTTAGTTCACTTTTGGTTCGATAGTCGTTGATATCGTACCGGGTGATGCTTTCCAGTTCCGGAATCTGTCCCGGCTGGCCGGTGCGGAGGACGATGCGCACGTCCTCCATCTCCAGATCCTCACGGATCGCCCGCGCCGCCTCCAGCCCCGCATCCTCGGTCTCCATGATCGCGTCCAGCAAAATCAGGGCCACGTCGGGATCCCCGCGGAGCAGCGCCAGCGCCTCCGCCGCCGAGTACGCGTGGAGGAACGCCAGGGGATGTCCGAGGATGTCGGTGCGCTTGAGCGCAAGCGTCGTGACCTCGTGAACGTCCTCATCGTCGTCAACAATAAGGATTTTCCACGGCAACACAGCTCCCCTGTCCGGACGGGAGGTCCCGGGGAGTCCACCGTGTGTAGTCATCTCGAGCTCCTTACACCAAGATTTTTGGCTATCCCCGAGGGGATTGCAAATGGACACGGACTGAACACTCTTTCGGGTACCCGCGCGGACGCCGAGGACTGGACATCACCGCTGGATTCATGTACTAATCTACTTACGCAGTAATTTACTGCCTAAAAGGACCACACATGAATATTCCAACCACACTCAAGCACAAGCCCGTGATCGTGTGCGAAAACTATTCGGCGATCGACGGGCGTTCCGCCGGTGACACCGACGCCCAGGGGCTGTCGCTGGGACTCGCGCAGTGGAACGACCGCGGCACGGTGGACGTGTCCGCAAAAGTCTGGCGCCACACCGGGGAAAAGTGGTCGCGGCAGTCGGAGGAACTCCCCATGCACCGCGTTCTGGACCTCGCGATCCTGATCGTCCGGTCGACACGGCACTTCCAGGATGCCTACCGGTATCCGAAGCTGTACGACGAGGAATCGCCAGTGATCGATCGCATCGGACTGCAGGGAAATGCCATGACCGTCTCGGTGGCCACCGACAACCCGGTACTGGACACCGACATCAGACTGTTTCGGGATGCGCTTGCACAGGACGACGAGATGCTCTCCGAGCGAATGCACGTCCTGGCGCGCCTGCTTCAGGAGGGTGGCTTCGGCCCGCGCTGAGGGGAGTCCGGAGCCCCGCGGGTCCGCGCCGTCGGATCGTCCCTTTGACAGCCCCCGACGGCGTGCCTACATTAGAACGCGATGGCACAGACAATGAACTACACATTCCTCGGCAGAAGCGGGCTTCGCGTGAGCGAACTGACCCTCGGCACGATGACCTTCGGTCGTGAGACGAGCCGTGACGATTCCTTCCGCATCATGGACGCGTTCGCGGACCGTGGCGGCACCTTCCTCGACACCGCCAACGTCTACTCTACCGGGCGATCGGAAGAAATCGTCGGCGAATGGCTGGGGCAGCGGAATCGGCGGGAGTTCGTCCTCGCCACCAAGGTTCGCTTTCCCATGGGCGACGGACCCAACGACGCCGGCGTGAGCCGCAAGCACATCCTGGAGAGCGTGGAGGACAGCCTCCGCCGTCTGGGTACGGACTACATCGACCTGTATCAGGTCCACTGCTGGGACCCCTACACGCCGCTGGAGGAGACACTCAGTACCCTGGACCGCCTGGTCCGCGACGGAAAGGTGCGCTACCTCGGCGCAAGCAACTACACCGGCTATCAGCTGGAACGCGCTCTGACGATGCAGCGCGCCAACGGCTGGGAGCCATTCGTCTCGCACCAGCCGCAGTACAACCTGCTCGAGCGCGGCGCCGAGTTCGAGGTACTCCCCGTCTGCCGCGACCACGGCCTGGGCGTGATCCCGTGGAGCCCCCTCCGCGGCGGCTGGCTCAGCGGCAAGTATCGCCGGGAGATGGACGGCGCCCCGGACGGCACGCGGATCAAGCAGGCGGAAAAAGAGGGCTGGCACGAGTCGTGGTCCCGGTACAACACCGACCGCACGTGGCGCATCATCGAGGCGCTGCTGGAGATCGCCGACCGCACCGGCAGGGAACCTGCGCAGGTTGCGATCAACTGGCTGACCCGCCGCCCCGGCGTCACCGCACCGATCGTGGGAGCCCGCACGCTGGATCACCTGAACACCAACCTCGGTGCCGTGGGCTGGACGCTGTCTGACGAGGACCTTGCCACACTCAACGAGGTGAGCGAAATGGCGCCGATCTACCCCTACGACTTCATTACCGAACTGCAGGAGAATCGGTAGGAAAGCGACGCCACCAGATTCGCTCCGACGGGCGGCCCGCTTTGGGAGCGGGATGGACAGCGCATCATCTACTCGCTGAATACAACGGTATTCGAGGAGGTCGTCGCGCCCGTGGTTTACTCCTGGATGCTGTACCGCCGGTCGGCGTCGTCCCGGTAGGGGAAGTCGATGACAAACGACCGTCCCCGGTCCACCACCGTCTCCAGGCGCCCACCGAGCTGAACCGCCAGGGCGTCGACCAGCGCAAAGCTCAGGTTCTCGTCGTCCGTCCACGATGCCTCGGGCATCCCAAAATCGTGGAACGCCAGGCGCAACCCGGCGTCCTCCGTGGGGGAGACATCTACGCGGATTGCGGTGGTTTCCTCGGTGTGCAGCACCCGGCGAACGGCGTTCGAGGTCAGCTCGTTGACCACCAGGCCACACTGCAACGCGATTTCGGTACTCGTATCGATGCCCGGAACGCTGATGTCCGTCCGGATACGGCCCACGGGAAGACGGTACTCCTGCATCCCCTGCGAAACCACGTTCGCGAGATAGGTGTCGAGCCGAACGGTCGTCAGATCATCCGCCCCGGACGCGTGCTTGAACAGCAGGCCCATCGTCTCCACCCGCGCGGCCATGGCGGCGATGTGTTCAACCGCCGAGGGATTCTGTGCAGCGCCCTTCTGGAGCTGGATGAGGCTCGCGACCACCTGCAGATTGTTTTTGACGCGGTGGTGGATCTCCCGCAGGAGGGCGCTGCGTTCGTCCAGCGCGGCCTCCAGAGAGGCTTCGTTGCGCCGGCGGGCGGCGAGCTGGTACTCGGTTCCCACGGCGTACACGAACAACAAAAAGAACGGCACGATGAGGACTTCGAGGTATTCCTCGATCCGGTCCATGCCGGCGTCGATCCCGCCGTGCTCGAGCACGTTTCCGATCACCACGAACATGACGATCGCCAGGGGCAGGACAAGAAAGAGCCCCACCTGGGACGGAAGCCCCCTGCGACGGATACTCCGCGCAACCACGCCCGCAGACAGGATCAGAAACAGCCCGGCGAGCGCGTTGATCGCAACGATCACACTGTCCATCCATCGGACCCCAGAAAGTAGCGGACCGTTCCGACAAAAAACAGCACCGATGCCGCCAACAGGCTCAGGTGCTCCGCAAGATTGAAGAGTTCGGGAAACGCCACACCCTCGACAATCGTGAACAGATGCGACGCCACCATCGCCACGATCGCGGCCACAAACAGCCGGTACCGGGGAAGCCCGGTGCGCGATACCACCACCAGCAGAACGGGAAAACTGATGAGGTCAACTGCCAGATTGATGATCTCGCTTACCTGAAACACGTCGGTCCACCCACCTGAAGCATACGACGGCGGCAGCGAAAGCTCCAGCGCGGCGGAGATATGTACCGACCGCGCCACCCGTGACTATATTTTCCGTAGCGAGGTGCGTGTATGAAGTACGTGGTCGGTATGTGGATTGACCATGGGCGCGCTGTGGTCGTTTCGTTCAGGGGTGCCGAGTCGGAAACGGTGACCGTGGACTCAAAGATCGGAAAACACGTCAGGGCGGCCGGTGGCGGCAGAGGTCCGACTGCCTATTCACCACAGGATGTCGTCGCGGAGGACCGCATCGACCGGCGCTACCACCGTCATCTTCAGGAATACTACGCACGGATCCAGGACCTGATTGGTGAACCGCAGATCGTCGCGCGCGTCAGGCATCACTTCGCCGATGTGATCCGACACCGGCACCGATAGGGGCCCGATCGTCACACCCGTTGCGGCGAACCCGGCTGCGTCGCAAACGGCCGTCCCCGTCGCCGGCACAACAGCTCAACGAGCTGCCGTCCCGTGAGCGCCGACATCACCGTCCCGGCGAACGGCACGGTCCACTGCCCCACCATGTGAAACCCGTCGAGCCCCGGGAGACTCCGGATCGGGGTCTGTTGCGTCATGTTCTCGGGGGTGATGTACCAGCCGTCGGGCGAGCCGCGCCAGTTGCCGGTATACCGTACGTAGGTGGTCGGCGTGACGACATCGATAACTTCCACCTGGTCTGCGAAGCCCGGCCAGCGCACGTTCAGCCGAGCGATTGTGTCGTCGGCGATCCGCGTCTTCTCGGCGCGGTAGGCGTCCGGGTCCTGCGCGAGCTCCTTCCAATAGTCGAAATCGGTGGCGTACCACGCTTCCACAGCCGCGCTGCCCTCCGGCGCCATGCCTGGATCGAAGCTGTGGTGGATCACCTGCATCCAGTGGCGGTCTTCTCCCGCCACGGAGACCGGATCGTCCAGCCTGAATACGAGCCCCGGAGGCTCAGTGCGCATGTCGCGGGCCACTCCGATCATGACGTGCACGATCGGCCGCACCACGATCCAGTCCTCGTACACACGGCGAATCCGGTCATCGACGTAGCGCCCGCCGAGGATGTCGAAAATCGCAGTGTGCCCGTCGGCGGCCCACACGATCTCGTCGGCGCGAATTTCCTCACCGTCCTCCAGGTGGACTCCGACCACCCGGTCATCCTCGACGGTCAGAGCGGTCACCCGGGCACCGTATCGGATGCCCCCACCGATCTCGCGGTAGCGGTCGGCGATCCGGAACACGGCCCGTTGCGAGCCCCCCGAGGGTACGCCCGCCTCCGTGACACCGGCGCGCAGGATGCCCGCCATGGCGCTCATGGGAAAGCGCTGCATGGGCCAACCGGGAGAGTCGATCACAAACCGCACCGCGTCCCGCAGGAACGGGTCGCGAAACCGCGCCGCGAACTCCTGGATGGTGGTGGTCCTATACTTGAGAAATATTCCCAGCAGCGGCACGATCTGCACCAACCCGCGCAGACGCTCTCGCAGACCGGCCAGTTCCGGCGGTGTCAGCGACATGGCCCCCATGGCGCTGCGTCCCGTCACGAGGCGGGCGAACTCCCGAGAGAGACGGGCGTCCTCCGGTGAAAGCGCCACCAGTGCCGATTCCAGCGTCCGCCGGTCCGTGGATACGGTGAGCGCCGTTGCGCCGGACTCCACCCGCACCGCGCTGGTGTGGTAGTGAAACGGTCGTCCGTCCACCACGCCCAGCTCCTGCCACATGCGATGCGCCGGACCGCCCTTCGAGCCGATTAGCATGTGCATGCTGATGTCGAACGTGTATCCCTTGCGTGTCCAGGCGGCGCACAGACCGCCGGGAACGGCGTTGGCTTCCAGGATCGTGGTGCGATAGCCGTTGAGACGCGCGTAGTACCCGGTTGAAAGCCCGGCGATCCCCGCGCCGACGATGACCATGTTCGGTTCCATGGCATACCCCCGAGGTCCGACCGTGATTCGCGTACAACCTGGATGCAGAGGTTGGAATCAGTATACACCCGGCAGAAGAACTGGACGAACATTCAACTTGCGAATTCGGCGAAAAACGGCCAATAATCGAACATTATGGGTACAGTCTTAGCGTGGTTCGTCAGCGCCTTTCTCATGCCACCGGTCATGTGGCTGCTTACATCCTGGTATTTCGGCCTGTGGAACACCGCGGAAATGCTGCAGATTATCCTGTCACCGGTCATGTGGATTTACGTCGGAGTGTTCGTCGTCGGTGTCTTTTTTGTGGTGCGACAACGGCTGCGCATCGTGTCGGTTCCGCTAACGGGAACCGCGACCGACCACGAGGTCGAACGCGCGCAGCGCGCGATTTCCCGCCTGCCACGCATCTTCCTGTTCGCCATCGCGGTGTATACGATGCTCGGGACGTTCGTGGTTCTCTACGGCCGGCCGTTCATCGACCGCACGGAGTTCCTGCTGGCGTTCATGGTCGGCGTGCCGATCATCTTCCTCTTCGCCATCCTCTTTTTCATTAACATGATCGCCCGCCTTGATGCAGCGACCCGCGAGATTCCGCTGTCGCCGAAGTACTCGTCGGTCACGATCAACTTCAAGATCGTCAGCATATTCCTGTTCAACGTCCTGGGACTGGCCCTCGTGTTCGTGACCGCCGCCCTGGCCACGATCTACAAGACGCCGGCCGACCAGCTGTTTTCCACAATGGCCCAACGGATGGCGGTGACGACCGCCGGTGGCATCGTGTTCACCGCATTCAACCTGTGGCTGCTGAGCCGACAGATCACCGTCCCCGTCAACGAGACCAGCCGCACCGTGCAGACGCTCGCCGACGGAGACCTCACCAACGAAATCGCGATCGCGTCACGCGACGAAATCGGATTTCTGGGTCGGAGTTTCAATCGCTCGATTCAGGGTCTTCGCCGCATGATTGTGGGGATCAAGGAGCACGCGGAATCCGGGACATCAATCGGCACCGAACTGCGCACTTCGTCGGAGACCGCCACCGGAACGCTGGACTCGATCCGCGCCCGGGTCGCCGACATCCGCACCCGCATCGGCTCGCTGGGTTCCGAGATCGAATCGTCCGGCACCGCCGTGGGCGATGTGAGATCCTTTGTCGGGCAGGTCCAGGAACTGATCGCGGATCAGACAACGATGATCGAAGCGACATCGGGAACGATCGCCTCCATGATCGAATCGATTCACGGTGTGGCGCGGCAGGTGAACGGCAACCGGGACTCCACCCGGGAGCTGGAATCGTCTGCCCGCCGCGGCGAGACCGAGATGACCCAGCACCGCGCCGCGATTACCTCGGTGGGAGAATCCGCCGGCGCCATCATGGATATGTTGACGGTGATCAACAAGATCGCCGCCCAGACAAACCTTCTGGCGATGAACGCCGCCATCGAAGCGGCCCATGCCGGAGACTACGGCCGCGGGTTCAGCGTGGTGGCCCAGGAGATCCGGTCCCTGGCGGAGAACGCCGCGGACAACGCCAAAAAGATCAGCACGTCGCTGAAGGATGTCATCGCGAGGATCGAAGAGTCCGAACACAGCGTTTCGCGAACCGAGGGAATCTTCGCGGAGATCGTGTCGCGGATTGCAGCCACCGTTGAAGGCATCGACAGCGTTCACACAACCGTCGAAGAGCTCAGCGATAACAGTTCGGCGATCAGCCGGACCCTCGAGGGACTCGTCTCACAAACCGGAAGTGTCCGGGAAGGCTCTCAGCGCGTCGAGGATCAGATCGACGCCGTGGCGGCGTCGATGGAAACGATCGAGGAGCTTGCACGAACCGTGGAGACAGGTACCGCCGAGATCGACGAACAGGTGGACGGACTGGATCGCGTCGTCGAAGCGATCGCCGACGCGGGCAGACGAAACGCTACAACGATCACCACGCTCGAGGAGATGGTCGACCGGTTCCGGGTCGGCGACGCCGTGATTCCCGACGGTGCGCTGGAGGGGGCCGGCAGCTGATCGCGAACGACCGCAGCGGCCCGCCGTCGCAACCCTATCCGAGAAATCTGCGCAGGCCGTTCCGGATCGCACGGCGCGCCTTGTTCTGCAGTACGCCCTTCGCGTCGTTCACGAGCTGTTCCGCGAAGCTCCTGCCGCCGCGGTCCTCGGTCTGCGAGCGAGGAACCGACTCGTCCGACGCCGTCGCCGGCTCTGTTTTCGGCGGTGAGCCGGCGCCGCGATTGCCCTCGTAGAACTCGACGAACGCCGCAACGACCCGCTCGACCGACAGACCGTCGCCGGCGGTCGTCAGGGACGTTCCGTCTCCGTACTGCAGTTCAAACGTTCCGCCGCCGGCGGCCGCCTGCACGAACGAATCGTCCTGCGAGAGGATGATGTGGTCGCCGTCGCGCAGGGCCCGAATCCGGCCCTCCAGCGCCGCCGCATCGCTGACCGTCCAGGTAGTTCCGTCCGAAAACTCACATTCCATGGGTGGTGTTCCTCCGGGTGGTTCAAGTATACACCCGCGCGCCGCACACCGGCGGAAAGGTGACCAGTACTGATTGTTGGGGTACACTGGATTCGCCATGGTCAAACTGAAAGATGTAGCTCACCGCGCTGGCGTTTCCGAAGCCACCGCTTCGCTTGTCCTCAACGACCGACCGGGTGTCAATGCACGGACGCGAGAACGCGTATTCAAGGCGGCGAACGACCTCGGCTACACGCCCAATTCGATCGCCCGCAACCTCGCTACCCGACGGTCGCGCACGATCGGTCTGGTTGTCACCGATATCGGCAATCCATTCTTCGGAGAACTGACCAAACAGGTTGATCGCTGCGTCAAGTCCCGGGGCTATAGTCTGATTCTGTCGCTCACGGACGACGATATCGCCAAAGAGGACGCGGTGATCCAGAGTTTCGTTGGAAAGGTGGTCGAAGGCGTGATTATCGTTCCGACACTCTCCGCGGTTCGCCATGATTTTTCGGTCTTCGAACGGCTCTCCAACGTGTCGATTCCGTACCTGATGCTCTCGTCGTACTACCACGGTATATCGTGCGAGGTTGTGATGTCGGACCTGGCCCGCGGCTCCTACGAACTGACCCGGCACTTGCTGTCGCGGGGGAAGCGGGATGATTACACTGTCGTTCAAAACAGACTGAAACAACGCCCCGCGGCGAAGGCACGAAGTACCGCGACATTTTTTGGGAATTGTCAAAAACGTCCACCCAAAAACGTCTTTAAACCGCTTGAATTCAGAATACACCCGCCGGAACCGGAGCGCAAGGAATTTGTGGACTCCGACCTCATCCCGCCGATGAACGCGGCCTGTCGCCCCGTCCCTCGTCCAGCGGGCGGCTCCCGCAGAGCTGCCCGGGCGGGAACAGGTCGAGAAGAATCTCGTCCAGGGATGCCACAAAATCCCGGGCCGACGGTCTGCGCCCGCTCTCAAGAATCCTCTCAAAGTGAACGAAGGATCGTACGATCAACCCTCCCAGCCGCCCCGGCAGGCGAAGGTCCCGGGAGACGGAGAACAGCGAGACCAGAACGATCCCGATCAACCCGAGGGCCCGGGACGTGCCGGCGTGCAGCGCCCCCGACGTGACCGTGAGCGGGCCGACCGCGCCCAGGATGCGTCCCGACGGGCTGAGAAGGTGGAAGAATACGATCGACACGGTGAGGATGCAGAAGTACCCCACCCGGACCCGCTTCCCCGCCAACCGAACCAACACAACAAAGAGCCCGATCAGCGCAAGGCGCGCCGGAAGGGCATCCACGGCGAGATAGCCGGACATGATCGCGATACCGATCCACAGTCGTAAGCGGGCCGGCACCCGTCGCGCCAGGATATCCGGTCTGCGAGCGGCCAGGGAGGAAGGTGTGCCGGCCTCGAGTTCGATCTCCGGTGCCATCGCCGATTCAGCGGGTGACTGGAACGCCAGTTTCGTCGCGTTCCACCAGCGCGACCGATCGGCGATCCGTTGCGCGACGATACCGATAACCGCGCCGGATCCGATCCCCACCGCGAGAAACGTCGGAAGGATCCTCCACGCCGCGGGTCCGAAAATGAACAGGACCGAGAGCGCAATCTGCGTCGCATTGCTCGCCAGCGAACCGAAGAGCGATACACCGAGAAACGAGATGCGGGGTGCGAGCACGCGATACGCGGCCAGCATCACCGCGGCGCTCGCTACCGACCCGGCAAGCGAGAAGAGAAACACGTAGGACGCAAGCGTACCGTTCACGATCGCCTGCCCCAGCACCTTCAGCACGACAAGCCATACGTACGCCGCCGGTGACAGGACCTCGAGGCCGATGAGCACCGGCAGGTTGGCCAGGCCGAGGCGCATGAAGGGCAGTGGTTTGGGAAACAGATACTCGACGGTGGAGAGAAACATGCTGCACGCGCCCAGGATCGGCAGGAGCGCGAGCGTCCTGGCGTCAAGCATCCGTTTCACGGTCACCTCCCCGGGCCGAACCGACGATCGTCACGAACACCTTGTTCGGAAGACACGCTGCCCAGTCCCCCTCGCGGGCAAGCGGGCCCATCCGTTCGCACAGACCGTCGTCGCAGTCGGAGTGGCCAAAGAATGCGGTGTTCCCGCGAATCACGACCTCTGAGATGCCGACCGGGCCGTCCAGAACAACGGTTCTGTCCACGTCGAGAGGATAGAGATACGCTCCGTCGACGCTCTGGACCGACACCAGACGCACACCGCCGGCGACGTGCTGTCCGAACACCATGAACCCCACAAACGCCACCACCGACGTCACAATCGCGATGTAGTCGAACAGGCGTATTCGCACGGTCGCTCCACTCCTCTCCACGTGCATTGAAATTCATGCCTCTGTTATCGATATGTATTGCACTGTTTGTACGACGGATGTATGCTGCGCGTCAATACACCGAATGCATTCTGCGAATTTGTTCGGTGAAGCACATCACAGCAGGAGGATTTCAGGTATGAAACGGCTTTCCATGTTGTTTCTTCTCACCGCGGTGGCGGGACTCGTCGTAGGGTGCGGATCGGATCTGTCGTTCGAACCGGGCTCGTACACCGGTGGGGCGCCGGGCATTCACGGCGAGGACGTCGTCGTGTCGGTGACCGTCGATCGATCGTCGATCAAAGAGATCGAAATCGTTGAGAACCACGAGACGCCGGGCGTCTCCGATGTCGCGTTCGAACGCATCCCGCAGGCGGTCATCGACGGGCAGACGCTGAATGTCGACACCGTCTCCGGGGCGACGTACTCGAGCAATGCGATCATCGGCGCGATCGAAGAGGCTCTTGCCGCTGCCGGCGGTGACATCGCTGCCCTTCGCGCCGGTGGAGATGACGAGAACGCGGATGCGGTCACGGCGGCCACAGAGGTACTCAATGCGGACGTCGTGATCATCGGCGCGGGAGGAGCGGGGCTGTCCGCCGCCGTCGCGGCGAACGAGGCCGGCGCAAGCGTGATCGTTCTCGAAAAGATGCCGCAGGTCGGGGGCAACACGATCATCTCGGGGTCGGCGTTCAATGCGGTGGATCCGGGGCGTCAGGAACCTCTCGGTATCGAGGACTCCGTCGATCGCCACTACGAGCAGACACTGGCCGGGGGTGACTACGAGGGCGATCCCACGCTGGTTCGTACGCTCGTGGAGAACGCGTACCCCACCCTCGAATGGCTCGAGGCGCACGGCATGGAGTTCGACGACCACGTGTTCACGGTTCTCGGAGGCCTGTGGCCGCGGGCGCACCACCCCGTGATGCCACTGGGAACCGGCTATATCAAGACATACATGGACTACATCGAGGAGCACTCGGATGAGATTACCGTCCTCACCGAGACGCGGGCCCGCGAGATCTACCTCGAGGGGGGCCGCGCCAGCGTCGTGAACGCATCGGGTCCCGACGGTACCGTCGTTGCCCAGGGGCACAAGGCGGTGATCGTCGCCACCGGAGGGTTCGGTGCCAGCATCGAACTGCGGGAACGGTACAACACCCACTGGCCGTCACTCGCGGAGATCGGAACCACCAACCATCCGGGGGCGACCGGAGACGGCCTCGCCATGGCCGAGGCTGTTGGCGCGGATCTTGTGGGACTGGAGTACATCCAGCTCCTGCCGATGGGAGACCCTGTCACCGGAAGCCTCTCCGGCAATATCGAACAGGCGGTTGAGAACCGGATCTTCGTGAACAAGGACGGAAACCGGTTTGTGGATGAGGGCGCCCGCCGCGATGTCATGACCCGGGCGCTCTTCGACCAGGAAGACTCCTTCATGTGGATCGTCCTGGACTCTCACAACTATCCGACGATGGACACCACCAACAACTTCAACGAAACGATTCAGGAGCTGGTGGACCAGGGTCGTGCGCTGATGGCCGACTCACTGGAGGAGCTGGCCGTGCAGATGGATGTTGATCCCGACAACCTCGTCGCAGCGGTGGCCGCATTCAACGAGGCGGTCGAGACCGGCGGTCCCGACGAGTTCGGACGCACGCTCTTTCAGTACCGAATCGACACACCGCCGTACTTCGCCGGCGGGCGCAAACCGACCGTCCACCACACGATGGGCGGCATTCGGATCAACGAACGCGCCCAGGTGCTGGACACCGACGGCACCGTAATTCCCGGTCTGTATGCGGCTGGTGAGACCACCGGCGGAATCCACGGGACGAACCGTCTCGGCGGCAACGCCCTCGTGGACGTCAACGTGTTCGGTCGTATCGCGGGAACCAACGCCGCAGCGGAGCAGCCCACAGCTGAGTAGCCCGCAGCGTCCCACGATTGCGGGTCGACACGACGCCCGTTGTCCTGGCCCCGCCCCGTGCGGGGCCCTTCTTCACGCTCGCGTTTCGATTCCCGCAAGGAGGCGATCGACCGACTCGCGCATGCGCGCAACAAGGTCAAAACCGCCCTCGTGCAGACACCAGTGAAACACGATTCCGCGGGCGCATACGAACAGCCATTCACATGCGGCCTCCGGTTCGATGGTGAGCGTGAGCGTACCGGACTCGACCCCGCGCTGGAGCAGTGCGGCGAGGCACGTCTGCATCGCGCGGCCTTCCTTGATGAACATCTTGTTCGACCACGTGTAGAAATGCTTCGAAAACTCCAGGCCGTTGGAGTTCACAAGGCGTGCGTAGTGTTCCATATATCGGATCACGGCACCTCTGTCGGCAGGCTGCGATCGCTCCACAGCGTCCTCACAGTTGCGTCGGGCGAACTCCCTGTCGGCGATCTCGAACGCCTCGTCGAACAGCGCGTGTTTCGAGGAGAAATGGTGATAGAAGGCACCAACGGAGCATTCCGCCTCCCGGCAGATGTCGGACACGCTGGTGTTGTCGAACCCGTTCATCGCGAACAGGGCGATGCCGGTCTCGTAGATTCGTTTTTTTGACTGTTCCGCCTGGATGTCTCGTGACGTTTTTCTCATCGTCCCTACCTTCGTGCCTGGTCGACATCGTACGCCACCGCGCGTCGCCGTGGATACCCGACGGTCCGCGTATTGCGTCATAGTTTATCGATAACTCTTGCACGAAATGTTCGATCGGTATACGATGCGATTCGCAAAACATACATGCATGCATGTACAATACACAGGAGAGAGGAATGAAGTATTCGTACTCGCGACTGGTGGGTGTCCTCGCCGTTGCGACTGTGATCGCGCTCGTTTCCGGATGCGATGGAACCGCGGGGTCACCGTGGGCCGACGGATCGTTCTCGGGCACCGGCGAGGGCGTACACGGCCCCGTGGATGTGTCCGTATCGATCGACGGTGGCCGGATCGCCGACATCACGATCGTCTCAGAGAACGAGACAGAAGGTGTGTCCGATATCGCGCTCGAGGAACTGCCGGCAGCGATGATCGAGGCGCAATCCACCGACGTTGACGATGTCACCGGCGCAACGGTCACATCCACAGCAATCAAGACGGCGGTCGATCAGGCGCTGTCCTCGTCTGTCGCACAGAAATCGGAAACGGAGAACACGGAATGAACAGAAAACTCGTTGGTATGGCCGTTGCAGCGGCGATTCTTTTGGCGGGCTGCGCCAACAACGGCAAACTGGTCGGAACATACGATGTGGTCGTGGTGGGCGGCGGCGCGGCGGGTCTCGCCGCGGCGATCGAGGCTGCGGACGCCGGCGCCAGTGTCGCGCTCCTGGAAAAGCTCCCGATGGTCGGTGGGAGTACGGTGCTCTCCGGTGGCATCGTCTACGCCACCGGTTCACGGATTCAGCGCGAAGCGGGCGTCGAGGACAGCGTCGACGCGCTGGTCGCGTACTGGTCCGACCGCGCAGACGGCGTGAACGACCCGGATTTTCTGCGGTTTGTCGCGGAACGGTCCGGCGGGACGATCGACTGGCTCGAGGAGCTCGGGGTCGCGTTTCCGACGCTGACCACGGCGGGAACCAGCCCCGTCCTCCGCGCACATACGCCTGCGAACCACGGTGCCGACCTCGTGAATCCGCTCAAGGCTCGCGCCGAATCCCTCGGCGTCGAGATCTTCACCCGCACCGCGGCGCAGGAACTGCTCACCGATGACGGTCGGGTAACCGGCGTGCGCGCCGTGGACAGTGATGACACTGACCTCCGCTTTGAGGCGGGCGCCGTGGTCCTGGCCACCGGCGGGTTTGACCGCAACCCCGACCTCGTTCAGGAATACGCTCCCGTCGCGGAGGGAACGACCACGTTTGTCGGGTCCGGCAACACCGGAGATGGCCTCACCATGGCCCTCGATCTCGGTGCCGATGTCGTCTCCCACGGTGGCGTGATCGGGTTCCGGGCGGTGGAGAACGAGCCCGCCTACACCACCGATATCTGCATGCTCATGTGGATGCCGTACATGTACGTGAACACGGACGGGGAACGGTTCGTGAACGAGGCGATCGACTACCCGCTCTTTTTTGAACGCCTCATCGAACAGGAGGATCAGGTGTCGTATCTGATCTTCGACGGCAAAACGTACGTCGAGACCCTCGACGACGCGGTAGAGAAAGGGTCTGCCGTTCGCGCCGACACGTTGGCGGAACTGGCGCAGCAGGCGGGAATCGATCCCGAGGGCCTCGAGGCGTCGGTGGCGCGGTACAACGACATGATCGACGCCGGTGTCGATGAGGACTTCGGCAAGCCGCTGGCGGGTCAGCCCACGATCGATACGCCGACGTACTACGCCCTGCGGATCGTTCCGGCAACGCTGGGTACGATGTCCGGAATCAAAGTGGATCTCGACACACACGTAATCGACACCGATGGCAACGCGATTCCGGGGCTGTACGCCGCGGGAGAGGTGGCCAACGGCAGCTTCTTCAACACGGTGTATCCGGCAAGCGGTACCTCGATTCAGATGTCGCTGACCTTCGGCCGCGTGGCCGGCCGGAACGCGGCCGCCGCGGTGCAGTAGCTCATCCCCGCGTCAGGAGTGGGCCCCTTTTGCAACCGGGGCCCGCTCCGGCGTATTGTGTGACGATGGGAGACGAAAACGCGGACAGCACCCGGGAGCGCGTGATCACAACCGCCATAGACGTGTTCGCGGCAAAGGGATACGCATCCACACTCCTCACCGACATCACGGCGCTCCTCGGCGTCACGAGAAGCCCGATCTACTACCACTTCAAGGACAAGCGCGGGCTGTACGCGGCGGCCTACGAGCGGTGGGAACACAGCTTTTCGACCTCAATGGACGCGATCCTCACCTCCGGCGCCCCGATCATCTCCATCTATCGCGAGATCCTGCGTTGCTGCGTCCTGTCGTATCGCCACTACGAACCGAATTTTTTTGTCGGGATCGACACCCATCCGGAACTGGCAGACATCTGGGAACGCTACAACCGGGTTGTCAAGAACACCTACCAGCGGGAGGTCGACATTACGCAGCGGGCGATCGAGCACGGAGAGCTTCCCGGTGAGGCGAGCCCGCGGACGGCGGTAAACCTGCTCTGGGTGATCTACGACGGGCTCCGCGCCGGAATGGGTCGCTGTGTCGGAACCCTCACTCCCCAAGACGTGGAACCACTGATCGAAGTGCAGCTCAAAAGCATCGAGTGCCTGTTCTGAGCGCGTCGACGATCGTCACGCTCACGCATCGGCCGCCCGTCGTCGTGCCGCAACGAACGGATGAACCACGAGGATCGCAACGACGGCAAAGAGCACCATCTGTACCGCCGCCGCCAGCGACGAGGAAGCGACGCCGATCCCGGAAAGGACCGCCGGTACGGAAAGCGGAGTCGCGGGAAGCACACCCGACGCCTGCAGGCTCACCAGGCTCTGTCCGGCGATCTTCACCGCCATGTAGTAGATGAGTGCGGTCGACCCCCGCAGCAACCACACAAGGGGCAGACGCCGCGACAGTCGCAGGATCACGAAGCCGATCGCGACAAGAACGCCGCCGGCGAGGAGAAAGCCCTCCAGGAGCGCGCTCACCGGAATGCTCCCCGCCACGCCCCAGAGAAACACGATCGTTTCGGCCCCTTCCCGGAGCACGGCGAGTCCGGCGAGCGCCGCCAGCGAGACCATTCGCCCGTTTGACAGGAGGTCTCCGACCTTCCGGTGCAGAAACAGGTTCCAGTTCCGAACCACCGTTTTGTGGTGCATCCATATCCCTATCGTCAGCATGAGCGCAACGGCGATCAACCCGGTAACCCCTTCCATCGTTTCCTGCGCAAAGAACCCGGACCAGGTGTCGACGGCGGCGGTGACCGCAACGGCGCCGGCGATGCTGAGCAGCAATCCCGCGCCGGCGCCGCCCCAGATCCATGGCGACTTCTCCGGGTGCCTGGCCCGGCGCAGGAACCCAAGAAGCACGGCGAGCACGATCAGCGCCTCGAGCCCCTCGCGAAATACCAGAATCATCACATCCACGGCGCCGAAGCCCGCGCGGGACGCGCCACCGCCATCGACACGTCCACCGACACCGACACCGATGGTCGCGAGCCGTTGGGAGATCGCATCCAGGCTCCGCTCGGCGCGGGGCACGTCCGGCGGGTCCGACGCCAGGGCGATCCGCGGTGCGGCCAGATTCTGTTCGATCTCGCGGTAGGCGGCAACGCTGGCACTCCGGACCGCACCCTCCGCCGTGGGCCAGAGTGCAACAAACTCACCGTACGCCTCGGCGGCGGCGGGGGCATCCCCGGAAGCAAGCCGTTCGCGGGCGCGCTCAACGGCTGCGGCAAGCGCCGGAATCCCATCGGCCCCGGACGCGGGATTCGACGCAGCGCCGAGCTCGTCGGCGCGGGCCTGAAGGAGCGCGACGAGATTCCCGGCGCCGG
Source organism: uncultured Spirochaeta sp. (assembly GCA_913030605.1). Taxonomy (GTDB): domain Bacteria; phylum Spirochaetota; class Spirochaetia; order DSM-27196; family Alkalispirochaetaceae; genus Alkalispirochaeta. The sequence goes on along the minus strand of CAJWEZ010000036.1, from coordinate 15,250 downwards.
TCAGACCCGCCTCGTCGCCGGCTGTCGTGGTCTCGCCGCCCGCTGTCGTGGCCTCGCCGCCTGCTGTCGTGGCCTCGCCGCCGATCGCTGCACCAAGCTGTGACAGCCCCGTTTCCATCGCCGACACCAGGTCCGCGGGAAACGCCACCTCACGATTCGCGGACCGCCAGGCGTTGTCCGCCGCGTGGAACAACTCCTCCAGGCGCGCCGACCCGGCGCCGGACCGGGCTGCCGCCGCGAGACGGCCGAGACGCGCCTGAACCGCCTCGATCGCCGCCCGCTCGGTCGGTGGAGGAAGCAGTCCGCTCCCGACGTAGCTGCCGTCCCGGGCGCCTGGAAGCATGAGGTAGACGCCGCTTCCGATCGTCCTGATGTACTCGTTGAGGGCATCCATGGACGCGAGGCGCATCTGCACGGGCACAAACTGTGTCGCGGGGTCTTTCATGAACGCCAGAAACACCAGCCCGGCGTTCCACTGACCCGTCTGCGGATCCAGCCCCTCGACGTAGTTGTAGCCGCGACGAAGCATTTCCGTAGTCCCATCGCCGCGGGCCAGACGCACGTGGGAGTCCTCCGGCAGGGTGCCGGGTTCCAGCTCCTCGTGCTCGTCACTCCCGCCGAGCGGTGCGCCGGACTCCTTGTGCCGGCCAATCGTCTGCTCCTGATCGTCGAGCGAGGATCGGTCCCTCACCTCGACGAGCATTCGTATCCGGCGCATGACCAGGTAACTCCCGCCGCGGGCCCATTCCGGCCCGTCGTCACCGATCCAGACCACGGAATCCATCACCTCGGGGTCGTCGATGTCGGGATTCGCCGTTCCGTCCCGAAACCCTTCGAGGTTCCGACCGGTGTCGCCGTGCGGGTTGGCCTCCGGGCCCGGAAGGAATCCCTGCTGCACCCAGCGGAGGACCGCGTAGCCTTTCGCGGCGCGGCTCAGGTTGTGGATCGCGTTGAACGCGATCTGGTAGTCGTCGGAGGAGGTCTGAACCACGAGGTCGCCACCGGTCCAGCGCTCCTGGAGCTGATCCCCGGGAAACTCGGGGAGGGGAGAGAACGCCTCGGGCCGTTGTGTCGCCAGCCCGAACCGACCGTCAAACAGTCCGGGCCCGACACCAAACGTCACCGTGAGGCCCGCGGGGTCGAACCCCCACGCCTCGCCGGTGGAGCCCGGCGCCGTGTTTCCCGCGCCGGTGGGCGCCGCCGGCCGCCCCGCGGTGAGGTTTGCGCTCTGCTCGGTCCAGACTTCCAGCAGGTGCCGGAGCTCCGCGGCGTCAGTGGTGGTGACATCGAAGGCGGCGACAAAGGCGAACTGTCGCTGCGGCGTGGCGATCCCGGCCTGGTGGGGGCCGTGGAATGCCACAGTATCGGCGGTGCCGCCGATGGCGCCCGTCGCGAGGGCCACACCGGTGGCGATGGCCGCAACTGCGAGAATCGCCGCAGTAATCAGCGCGATTCGGCGGCGTCGGCGCGATCGTTTCCCGGTCTGCATCACGATTCGGGAAAGTACGTGCCGATCGTCGCCAGCGGCTCCGCGACCGCGTCGATCTGCGCCGAAAGCGTGCGAACGTGCTCCTCATCGAGTTCGGTGTACAGGAGATAGCCGTCGCCGCGCTCGAGCGATGAAAGGGTCTCGAAGACGGCGTTGAACCGCGATTCGATCGTCGTCGCCAGGCGGTGGTCCGCACTGTCCAGATGGGTCTTCAGCAGCGTGAAGATCTCGTAGGATCCCTGGAGGTTGGCGGCAAAATCCCACAGATCGGTGTGGCTGTACCGCTCTTCCTCACCGGTGACCTTGCTGGAGGAGATCTCGTTCAGCAGCTCGATCGTGCCCGTTACCAGATCGGGAATCGCCACCTCAACCGTTTCCAGCCGTCCCCGGAGCAGCGCGACGTCCTCTTTCAGGAGCGCTGCGTAGTGCTGGCGCTCGGCGGCCGTCCCCTCAACCCACAACAGTTTTTCGAGGCGATGATACCCACGCCACTCCTCATCGGGAACATCGCCTTCCCGTGCATCCAGGCGCGGGTCGAAATCGCCCAGTGCCTCGGCAATCGGCTCAATGCGCTCAAAGTGCATGCGCGCCGGAGCGTACAGCTCCCGCGCCGTCTCCACGTCCCCGGCGATGACCGCGTCGGCGAAGGCGTCGCTCGCTGCGAGAAACGCGTCCGCCTCGTCCAGAACGTAGGCGGTATACTCCGTGGTGATGCGCCGCCGTACCGCGTCGGACGGTCCCGACGGTTGATCGGCGGCGACGGCGCGATCGCCCGTTGCGGTACCGGCCGCGGTGTCGGCGTCTTCAGACGCCCCGTCGGCACACGCGCCAAGGAGCGCGACCATGGCGGTCGCCAGCCCGATGATGATGATCCTGCTACTCTGTCTCGTCTGCACGGTCCTGCCTCACAAAAACGGTGTTGCATATTTATGACCGATGCAGTCAGCTTTGACAAGAGTTAGTACAGGCTAACTTAATGAATTCCAACAAATTCTCGTGGTACCGTGGGCAGTATACAGCACCTTGTTGCAGAATCGCGTGTATCTCACGGTGCGGACGCGAGATCCATCTGACAGGCGATGGTCCGAGCGAGAAGTCTCGTTCGGGACGTGATTTGCGTGGTCGTGTGCAACAATCTTCTGTATACAACCCCGGTGTTGGCGGGAGGCGGGAACGGGATCGCTCCAGTGTACCTGAAGACGCCGGCGGGTGCAGGCCTCCCTCGACCGCCACACTACTCAAGCCCCAACGTGAAGCAGAAGAACCCGTCGGTGTTTACCGACATGATGACGTCTTCGCCCCGAATGATGCAGTCACCCTCTTCCCAGGTAAAGTAGCCCGACCAGACGGGACCGTCACCGCCCCAGTCGAAGTATCCGTACTCGATCAGGCCCCGGTCATCGTATTCGTAGACCGCGGTTGCCCGACTGTCCAGCGCCCCGTCTCCATCGGTATCGTCCTCGCTCAGTATCTCGGTGAGGTGTCCACCGGAATAGGTGTAGGTCTGGCGCCCTGAAAGATCGTTCACCTGGCCGTCGGCGTCGGCGTCGACGTATGTCGAAACCGCAACCGGGTTGCCGGAGGCATCAAACGTGAACTCCTGTCGCTGTTTCAGCTCCTCGGGAGCGAACGTACCGTCGGCGTTCTCGTCCAGGAAGAACTCCTCGTCCTGCAGCATGCCCTGGCTGGTATACGTCCGGACACGGCGCAGCGATGGCGTGTCTGTGGCATCGCCAAAGGTCCCGTTCGGGACCGGGTTCTCCTTGTCACCGCCGTTGTCGTACTCGGTCGTTCGGGAGATGTAGCCGTAGAATCCGTTGGTGAACTGCGTCCGGGCCACCTTGTCGTCGTACAGACCGTCGTCGTCCAGGTTCTCGAAAAGCGTGACCATCCCCACGGTGTCCGCGTCCTGGTACACGTACGCTTCGAGGACCGTCTCGCGCGGGTCGACCACGTCGCCGTCCGCGTTGCCGTCGCTGCGGATGGCGACCTCGAAGGTTCCCACCGGACTGCTGCCGCCGGGGAACACAACCTCGCCGATGAGCGTATCGTCGTCGGATCGTGACAGCGTGTTGTTTGAATCCATGAACTCGATCGACGAAACCCGATACGGCCCACTGGAGTCAACGCTGTCGGACTGATCCTCCGAACCGAGCAGATCACACCCCGTCGTTGCGAGGGCCATGGCGCCGACCGCGCACAGAACCGCGAGAACCCGTCTCTTGACCATATGCCACCTCCCCGGAAAACGTATGGTTCAACGCTAAACCGGTGAGTCGGGGCGGTCTACACAGCGGATTGTTGCACAATATGCATGGCAGAAAACCGGAGGTGGTGGCGCGACGTCGCCGTTGTGCCATGAAGTCATTTCAGCGTGATCGTGTGGCGACGTGACCGCCTGGCGCCGCAACCGCCTGGTGGTGTTGAGGTTCGGACTATCGATTCAGCAAATGCAGCGGACGTCGACCGGGAATGATCACGGCTGATACTTCCGATGGGGTTGTGATCGGCAATGGCTCCGGGTCTGGAACGATCACGAGTCGCACAACGCCGAAAAACGCGTAGAGGTCCGCAAGCGTCGTGGTCCGCATGCTTCCGACTCCGTTCTCGATGCGGGCAATCGTGTTCCTGTGCACGCCGGTTCTGTCGGACACCGTCTCCCGGGAGACGCCACGGGCACGCCTCATGGAATCCACGGCCCCGGCCAGGGCGCGGCGAAGCGTGGACTCCGGGACCGGTTCGTTCGGCGGACCGAAGCGCTCGCACCGGATCGTCCAGGCCCCGAGATCCAGCCGTGTCGACTCGACTCCGAGGCGGTCGAATATGTGCGTCAGGGTGACGACTCGCAGATCGCTCGTTCCGGTCTCGACCGCCGAGATCGCGTTGCGGGAGAGATTCACGATTTCGGCGAGTTCCTCCTGCGACAGGTCACGCGTCCGCCTGGCGTCCGCAATCAGGCGCCCGATGGAGGCGAGAAACAACTGATGGCGCCGCTCCATTTCACCGTGGATGATGATGGAACAGCTCTGATACGACCCTGCGTGAATCATCGGTTTGGCGGGCTGACGTCGCGGCCGCCCAATCACCGAACGTAAGTCTAATCCAGAGTGCCGATGCGATCAAATATGCGAGCCCCGCGATCCGATCACGGAGAGAAAGACATCGACCACGGTCGGGTCGAAGTGAATCCCCGACTGCCCGCGAATGAACTCGATCGCCGCCTTGCGCGACCACGCCGCGCGATAGGGGCGGTCCGAGGTCAGGGCATCGTAGACATCCACGATCGCGAAAAGCCGTGCCGCGAGGGGTATGTCTTGGCCCTTGAGTCCTCGCGGATATCCACTGCCGTCCCATTTCTCGTGGTGGCAATACGGGATGTCGAGGGCGGGCTCCAGAAAATCGATCGTCGAGAGGATCTCCCGGGCCAGCGTGGGATGGGTTTCCATGACCGCGCGCTCCTTCGGCGTAAGCGCTCCCGGTTTGTTCAGAATTGCGTCGGGCACACCGATCTTTCCGATGTCGTGGAGCAGTGCTCCGCGCCGGAGATCGCCGATCGCCGGTTCACCGATGCCCATTTCCCGTGCCAGGGCCACCGTGAGATCGGCCACGCGGAGCGAATGGCGGTCCGTTTCGTGGTCGCGCAGGTCGAGGACCCGCGACCACCCTTCGATGGTGGAGTTGTAGGCGCGGGTGAGGTCGTCTACCGCCCGGCGCGCGCGCCTCATGAGACACGCGTTCGAAACCGCAGCCGAGGCAAGGGCGGCAAAGGCCCGGGCGAGATCCATGTCCGCCTCGGCGAAGTGGTGACGGTGCCCGGCGGACGACCCCACGATGAACACGCCGATCGGTTCACCGCGCATCATGAGGGGCATGTACAGAACCGAGCGAAGATCCCGCGCGTCGACCACTGCCCGCTCCGCGGGAGTGAAATCGGCCTTCAGCGCATCCTCCACCACGACGGATGTGCCGGTGGCCAACGCGCGCCTGATGGTGGGGTGGTCGTGAATAGACGCGCGGCGGAGCTCATCCGGGAAATCCGGGGGCAACGCCGGCACCGTCGCACCGAGCAGCAACACCTCCCCGTCCACGGTGTACACGGCACCGGTGTCGAGGCGGAGCAGCTCCGTTGCGCCTTCGACCGTTCGCTCGAGCGTCTCGCCAAGGTCGAGACTCGACCCCAAGGCGATGCTGGCGTCGAGCAGTGTCTTGAGCGCTGACGGCGGAATCGTCGCGAGCAGTCGCTCGTCGATCGACCGCAATGGAGAGTCCATGGAGTTCGATTCCCTTTAACCCAGAGTATCGTTCAGTCGACCCCGGGACGCAAGAAACCGTCGAACGCCGGCGGCTGCCGGCCCAGATCCTCGTACTTGCTGCGGCCGATGTCGTGGTACGGCATGCGCTCCACGGCCACGAACTGTCCGGTGGCCTCGAGATCTCTCAGGAACCGATCGTGGACCGGATCGTCGTTGACCCCCGGGACGATCGGTGCCCGAAGGTGAACCGCCGCGCCCCGACGGAGCAGCTCATCCAGGTTGCGGCGAATGAGCGTGCCATCCACGCCGGTCCATCGTCGGTGCCCTTCCGCATCGGCGAGCTTGATGTCGAAGAGGAAGAGATCCACCAGCGGAACCAGTTCGATGAGGCGGGAGGTGGGGAGCTCACCGCAGGTATCCAGACAGGTGTGAATGCCTGCGCGCCGTGCTGCGCGCAGCAGCTCCCGGCAGAACCCAAACTGCTGCGTCGGTTCGCCGCCGGAGAGCGTGACACCGCCGCCGCTGGCATCGTAGTACCCGCGATCGCGCTCCACCACCACCATCACCGCTGCCACCGACATCGACGCGCCGTAGATTTTCCCGCTCGCGCCAGTCTCGGGGTACGCCGCCTGCGACTCCGGGTTGTGGCACCAGGCACAACGAAGCGGACATCCCTTGAGAAACACCGTGGCCCGCAGCCCCTGACCATCGTGGAGCGCCGCCCGCTGGATGTCCAGCACGATGCCGGAAGTTTCGCTTGTCGCGCCGGCTTCGTCGATCATGCCGTCATCGTCTGTCATGCCGACCGTCCCGTCGGTTCTGTTCCCCGCGCCAGCCATGGTGCCCCCGTCAATAGAGCGTCCGCTGGAGGATTTCCTGCTGCGCCGCCGGCGGGAGATCCACAAATCGCACGCTGAATCCGCCGACCCGTACCATCAGGTGTCCCCATTTCTCCGGCTCCCGCATCGCCGCCTCAAGGTCGCCCCGATCGACCACCGTAATCATCGCCTGGGTACCGCCGCTCCGGAAGTAGGTTTTCAGGAGCGCATCCATCTTCGCACGCATTCCGCCAAACCACTCCCGGCTGAACTTCATATTCTGTACCGCGCCCGCGTGGACCGTGGGGTCGAGTTTCGCGAGGGAGTTGAGAACGGCGGTCGGACCGGTGCGGTCCATGCCGGGGGTTGGGTTGTTCCCGTTGGCCATCGGCGCTCCGGCCCTGCGGCCGTCGGCACCCGCACCGGTGCGCCGCCCGAGGATCGTGTTGGCCCAGTTGTTGATGATCACGACCAGGTAACTGTCGAGCCCCACACGCGGCGCCTGTTCCCGGGCGGCGCCACACACCTGCGCGTGCACGCGCTGCGCCATCCGGTCCGCTACATCGTCGTCGTTGCCGTACTTCGCCACCGCCAGACACGCGTTCAGGAGCGGGTGCGTTTCCCGCTGGCCGCCGGAGCCGCCCGCTTCGTGGTCCAGCTGGAAATCGGCATCCAGAACGCGCACCAGCTCCGGCAGACTCACGACGCCGCGGCTAAACACGAGTTCGTCGATCGCGTGGAGACTGTCGGCGGTGTTGGTGTTCCCGTAGGTTTCGATCGTACCTCCGCGGTGCTCTGCCCCGCCGGCGAACGCCCCCGTCCCGTGCTCGATGCACCCTGCGGTGAGCGCGCTGATAAAGCCGAAGGGGGCTTCAGCCGCGACCACCTCGTACTCGATCATCTGATGTCGCGCCAGAGCTGCCACGTGCATATCCACCACGGTGCAGTACACGTCCCACACCGCCTCGAAGGAGGTAAGCTCCGTCGCCTCGGGAAGCGCCGCCACCCGACGACCTGACCACGGATCAACGCCACCGTGGAGCGCAACCTCGAGCGCCTTCATGAGGTTGATCACCCCGTTCGGAGAGCCCTCGCTGTGCGGGCCAAGGACGTACTCGCCGCACCCGAAGGGTGTGTACTCAGCGGCGATCGACTCCTCCACCCCGAACGCGCGGGCCACCGCCGGAACGTTGACGTCGTCGTTGTAGAGTATGGGAAAGGTCGTCCCCTCGCCGATCGCATCCATTGCCCGCTCCCAGAGGCGGCGATCCTGGTCCGCGGAGCACCGCAGGGACAGTTGCGGCTGGTTGCCCCGGAGCCGCCGCGTCGCCTCGATCGCCATCAACGCGAACCGGTCCGCGGCGACCGGGTTTGACCGACCGATCCCGCCGACGATCACCCGGTTGTTGAACTGGTTGTCGTAGGCTTGCATGAGACGCCAGAGCGACACGGTGAGATCCAGCGCCTCCTCCTCGGTGAGGCGGCCGTCGTCAAGGTCGGCGGCCAGGAACGGTCCCAGTGCGTCGTCCAGGCGGCCGTAGTTCCAGGTGCCGGCGTGGAGTGCGTAGAGCCAGAAGAGTTGGATCGCCTGCCGGTAGGTCGCCGGCGGGGCGTGCAGGATCGCGGCGATCGTGTCGGCAATCGCCGCGCCGGCGGGGTCGGTGTGACCGCCGGCAGCGGCGCGATACCACTCCAGCGATCGCCGCAGCGTCGGGACCACGTGGGAAAACGGCGTCTCCGCCGTCAGTTCCTCGAGCCCGTCGAGGCCGAGGCGCAGGAGCCGTCGGTAGTCGAGGGTTGTGCCCGCCATACGGTACAGCGGAAACGCGACACCACTCTCCTGGGTCCAGGCGTCGGAGGGCAGCAGCCCGGCGAGGTCGTCGGGGAACGCCGCCCGCGTTCGTCGGTCGGTGGTACGCTCCTCCCAGAATGCAAGGAGCGCGTGGATCCGGTCGCCCTCGTGGGGATAGCGCTCACCCGCCCGGGTCAGGGCGTCCCGAGCACAGTAGTACCCGAGCCCCACCGGCTCCGGACTGAATCCCACCAGCCCGTAGCGAACCCGGCCGGCGAATCGGTCCCCCTCCTCCGGCGGAAGGAGAATCGCCGGAAACTGCACCCTCAGAGCCGCCGCCTCCCGGGCTGCCGCGCTCCCGTTCTCGGAGGCGGCGTAGGCGGCGGTAAACGCCTCGGCATAGTCCAGGGCCGAAGAGAGCCGGTCCGCCGAAGCCAGCGCCCACGCCGGATGCAGCTCGGAGATCGTGTCGGGAACGGAGTCGTGGTGCGTGGCCATATGGCCCCAGTATACACGGCTTTTTGGGAGACCCGCGCGGCGACCGACGGAAGGGCCTGGCAAACCTCGGAGGCGCCCTGACCGTCGGTTGGACCGACTCCGCTCCCGTTGCGCGTCCGTTCGGTCAGTTACGACACCGGCGATTCGTCCGATCACACCCGGCGCGAGACGAGCTCCGCCAGCAGCGCGAGCGCGTCGTCCAGCCGGTCGTCACCGATGTTCCCGTAGCCGAGAACCAGCGCGTCGGTGTCGACGGACTCGTCGAACGTGTAGTGCCCCTCGCCCTTGACCGCGAGACCGCGGTCGGCGCACGCCTCGAAGAAGTCCGCGTCGAACGCCGGGCGCACCGCGCCTGCCGAGCTCACGCCGGAAAATCGAACCCAGAGGTGGTACCCGCACGCGTCTCCCCGCACCTCGGCGTTCGGGAACTCCCGATCGAGAAACTCGAGGATCCGCGCGGCGCGCCGCGCGTACGTTCTCTTCATGGCAAAGAGGTGTTTTTCGAGATAGCCGCGACCGAGGAATCGTGCGAGCGCTCGCTGAGGAAAGACCGGCGGTGCCGAGATGACGCGTCGCCGGTGCTCCACCAGCGGCGTCACAAGCGCCTCGGGGACAACGATGAATCCCAGCCGCAACGCCGGGGACAGCACCTTGCTGAAACTCCCCATGTACACGACCCGGTCGGGGTCCAGTTCGACCATCGGTTCCGGCGGGACGCCGCGAAAGCGGAACTCGGAGTCGTAGTCATCCTCCAGTACGAACCCGTCTCCATCGCCGACCGCCTGGAGAAACGCCATCCGCCGTGGAGCGGGCATGAGGCCCCCGCGCGGAAACTGGTGGCTCGGTGTCAGGTATACCAGGCTCCCGGGCTCCACGCGGTCCGGCGGAAGCGCCGCCGTCCCGTCCTGATCGAGCTCGTGCACCGCGAGCCCTGCGATTCGCGCGATATCCCTGGCGTAGTGGATGCTGGGATTCTCGACGGCGAACCGCGAGTAGCCCCGGCCGCGGAAAAAGGACGAAAGCAGTCGCAACGCCTCGGCGGTACCCGCGGTCACCAGAACGCGTTCCGGGGGAACGGTGATACCCCGTATGCGGAAGAGGTATCCACAGATCTCCCTCCGCAACTCCCGCTCCCCCTGCGCCTCGGGATACGTCCACGCTTCCGGGGATGCGTTGCGGTGAGCGTCGGAGGCGCACTCCATCCAGCGTCGAACCGGCACCGCGGCAAGATCGGGAACCCCGGGGATAAGCGAATACTTCACATTCCGGGACATCCCGACCACCGACGGCACCGGATGGGCGCGGGGCATCGTCCATGCCGTCCCCGGCGCGACCGTTGTTCCACGACCGACGCGGCTTTCCAGGTAGCCCTCGCTCACCAGCTGTTCGTACGCCGTGACCACGATGTTCCGCGAGACGCTCAGTTCCTCCGCCATCACTCGCGTCGCCGGAAGCCGTTTCCCCGGCGAGAGCGTCCCCGCACGTATCGCCCCCCGGAGGGCGTTTGTGAGTTGCAGCGCCAGCGATTGCGATGAGTCTCGATCCAACACTATCCCGAACATGACACGCTCCGATTGTCACCGATTCCGTCGCGATTGTGTACGGCTGCGATGGCGGTCACGCCCTGGCCACCCCTCCGCCGGGATTGGTCCTCAGGGAATCGCGTCCATTGGTTCTCCCGACCGGAACGGCGGCCGACTATCCTCTCACCATTCCATACGGGAGGTATGCCATGAACAAAAAACACGGGAAGCTGCGGAGCCTCGTCGAGTTCATCGAGCGCTGCGCGGCGCTTCTGGCGATCGCCGGGCGATGATGGGACTGATGGAGCCGCGCACGGGCGCCGCTACCCGCCCGAAAAGCACGGAATCACATCCTCGGAGAAATACGGCTCCTGATAGCTCCAGAACATGTACGATACACCGAGAAAGTGATGCGCAAACGCGTGGAGCATGGGAACGATGGAGTGGCGCTCGGTGCGAATCTCGTTTGTTCCGGTTTCTCCGATGTAGTTCCCGTCCTGTACGGCGATGCCGATGGGGACGGTAAACGCCCCCTCGTGCATCATCGCCAGGGCGTGGTTCAGCTGCCCCTTCCTGCGCACCAGGAGGTCCGGCGCACCGAGCCCGACACCGATCTCCTCACCGTAGGAGTAGATCGAACGAAGGTACCCGTTGTCCTCCCACGGCAACCATTCGCCCGGCACAAAGTTCGCGTACTGCATTGTCACCGATCGGGAAAACGCGCCACCAAGTGCACGCATGTTCGCCTGCAGCCCCTCGACGTACCGCTCGGGAGAGAACGTCGGGTCGTATTCCCGCGTGACGCCGATCGCAGTCTCCTGAAGGTTGACACCGGCGATGACGCCGTCCAGCTCGTCGCCCATGGCGACGAGAAGCCGTGCGAAACGCTCGCGCACCGCGGGGTTCCACCGTTTCGCGACCCAGCCTTCGGTTCGTCCGTCATCGGTGCGTTGCTGAATCGCACCGCCATCGAACTCCGGCGAGAGCAGATAGTCGGGAACCGCGTTGTAGCGATCGAAGAATGTCGCGTCCTGCAACTGGACAAACAGACGCTTCCCATGGGCGGCAAGATACCGGGCATCATCAACGATCACGGAGAAATCGTACTCGTCCCGCGCCGGCTCCAGCTGCCGCCACGAATACATAATCTGCGCGCCTTCGAATCGCCCGTTGGAGAGAAACGGGTGCCCCCGCATCGCGTCGCGGTCCCTGGCGAAGAACACATAGTGGTGGATCCCATCCGCGGGGATCGGGCAGATCGCGTCCACGTACTCCAGATACGCATCCGAGTACCGCTCGCTGGGGTTTTCCCAGTCCTCGGCGCAGCCTCGGCCTGCAGGCAGGAGCAACAGCAAAAGCGGCAGGGCAAACGCTCCGATCGTTTTCACGTGCATCCCCGGCGAACGCTCCGTGGGCCGCTCATCCGGCACCCGCGGATCGGTTTTCGCGTTCCAGCTCAGCGTACAGCAAATCGATGAGCCCTCCGACACCCTCCGAGAGCCTCGATCCTGACGCGGTCAGATGATACTCCACGCGCCGTGGCGTGTCCTCCCGTTCGCGACGGAGCACGAGATTGGACTCTTCGAGTTTCTTAAGCGTCGTCGACAGCATCCGCTCGCTGATACCGCCGATCGCGCGGTAGAGATCCCTGAAACGCAGCGGTCCGTCGCTCAGGCGCGCCAGAACAAGAAGCCCCCACTTGCTGGATATCTGCTCGAACACCTGGCGGGAGGGACACGCCTCGGCGAACACGTCGTAGCCGGAGGCGCGGATGTCGTTCGATGCGGCCATGCCTCCAGAGTAGCCCGAAACCGCGGGAAAGTCACTTACTTTTTGTTTGCACTTACTATTGGTAAGTATTAGATTGGCCGCAAGGAGTTTGTATGACGTACGCAATTACCGGTTCGACCGGCCACCTTGGATCCCTGGTCATCGATCATCTCATTTCCGGAGGCACCGCCCCGTCGTCGATCGTGGCGATCGCACGATCACGGGAAAAGGCGGCTCCCCTCGCCGATCGTGGTGTTGAGGTCCGCATCGCGGACTACGACCAACCGGACACGCTCGGTCCCGCACTCTCCGGAATCGACCGACTCCTCCTGATTTCGGGAAGCGACCCGGGGCGGCGCGCGGCACAGCACAGGGCGGTTATCGAGGCGGCGGTCCGACAGACGGTCGGGTTCCTGGCGTACACCAGCATCACACGCGCCGACACCTCCAACCACGTCCTTGCACCGGACCACAAAACGACCGAGGAGCTCATTCGCCGATCGGGCATTCCCTCCGCGATGCTGCGGAACAACTGGTACGCAGAGAACTTCGCCCAGGACGTCGAAGCCGCCCGGTCCACCGGCGTGATTGAGGCGGCCGCCGGCGACGGGCGGATCGCGTCCGCGCTGCGCTCCGAGTACGCCGAGGCGGCGGCGCGGGTGCTGCAGGGGACCGGCCACGAGAACGCGGTGTACGAGCTTGCCGGCCCTGTGTGGGACTACCACGACCTCGCCGCGGCGGTGTCAGACGTTCTCGGCAGGACGGTCGAGTACCGCGCAGTGAGTCCCGAAACACGACGGGCCTCACTCCTGGCGGTTGGTGCGGACGAGCAGACCGCCGGGTTTGTCGTCGCCCTCGACGAATCCACAGCGGCGGGAGAACTGGACATCGAACGCGACGACCTGGCAACGCTCATCGGACGCGAGCCGCTCGCGCTTCGCGCGGCGATGGAGTCGGTCGCCAGCGCGTAGCCAACGGATAGCCACCGACCCCACCGGGCGTCGCCGGACGGCACGATCATCGACACCGTCGCGACCTCACTCCGGCGCGGTGTGGTCCACAAGCCGTCGGACGAACTCATTCGCCGCGGGAGACAGGTACGCGCTCTTCCGTTGCACCACCCCAACGACGTTTCGTGGAATCCACGGCAGGCTCCTGGCAACCAGCCGCCCGGAGCGAACCTCGTGTTGCACGTTGATCATGGGCACGATGGAGATACCGAGGCCCAGTTCCACGTAGCGTTTCACGACCTCCAGGCTTCCGACCTGCATGATGTCGGTGGGTCCGTACGACTCGCGCCGGAGTTCTTCCATGAGCCGATCGTGACTCACGCTGCCGCGGTGGAGGAACAGAAACGGATAGGCTTCGAGATCCCGGGGCGCGATCCGGTCGACAGACTCGAGGTCGTGCCCCGGAGGAACGATCAACACGTCGTCGCGCTCGTACAGGGGATGCGAAACGAGCGTTCGGTGCGTCAGCGGGAGCGTGACGATGCCGATCTCCACCGTGCCGTCCTCGACCCACACAGCGACCTGGCTCGAATGGCTGTTGAACAACCTGATACGCACGCCGGGATAGTCGGCCCGGAAACGGACCAGCAGGTCGGGGAGGACCTGGAGCGAGTTGCTGTCGTTGGTGCCGATATTGAGCGTACCGTCCTTGAGCGCGTTGGTGTCCGACAGTTCGCGGGCCGCGTGTTCCGCAAGCTCGAGAATCTGCTCCGCGCGGGAAAGCAGGGTCTGACCGACCGTCGTCAATGCGAGCCCGCGGCCCCGTCGCTCAAAGAGTTGAACCCCGAACTCGTCCTCCAAGGCCCTAATCTGACTGCTCAACGCCGGCTGGGTGATGTGCAGTTCCTCGGCCGCCCTGGTCAACGTGCCGCCTCTGGCGACGCGGGCAAAGCCGCGCAGTTGGTACAGTTCCATGACCGAATCATAAGTCATGTTTATGATAACGATCAAAACATTTCATTGGATTAATCTTTCGTCACTCCGTACTCTCAGCACAGACAGGAGGAACGGAAATGGGAACAATCGCAGTCGGTATCAACGGAATGGGACGGATCGGCCGGAATCTTGCTCGAGTCATCACCGAGAGGTTCTCGGACCGCATCACGATCGTTGCGGTAAACGACCTCTATCCTGCGGCTGACATCGTCCGGTCACTCAAGCGGGATTCGGTCTATGGGGTGTTTCCCGCAGACGTGGAACCTCGCGGCAGCGACCGGTTCGCGATCGATGGACGTGAGGTGCGCGTGTTTGCCGAGACATCCGCGGAGCGCATCCCCTGGGGTGCATCGGGCGTGGATCTGGTATTCGAGTGTTCGGGATTCTACCTCACCCGTGACACAGCGGAAGGGCACCGCGTCGCCGGAGCACAGAAGGTCGTCATGAGCGCACCGCCCAGGGACGCCACACCGATCTTCGTCATCGGCGTCAACGACGAGCAGCTCGGACCGGAAGACCACATCGTGTCCAACGCCAGCTGCACGACCAACTGCTACGCGCCGATCATCAAGGCGCTGGATGACGAGTTCGGCGTTGTCTCCGGCCTCATGGCAACGACACACGCGGCCACAAACGGACAGCACGTGGTGGACGCCATCGGAAGCGAGCGGGCGCGCTCGGCCTTCGGAAACATCATTCCCACCGGAACCGGTGCGGCTACGGCGGTTGGAAAGGTCCTCAAACACCTGGATGGCGTCCTCAACGGCACCAGCCTCCGGGTCCCGGTGCCGAGCGGGTCCGTAGTGGAAGCGGTCACGCTGATTCGCGGGGCACACGGCACCGACGCCGTCCTCGACGCACTGCGCCGCCACGCCGTGTCCATGAACGCGCGCAGCGCACTCGGAACCGTGCTCTACGTCGGCGACGACTACGAGGTCAGCGCCGACGCGTTGGGCTCGACGTGGAGTTCCATGGTGATCACTCGCAACGCGATGGTCGTACCCGCCGGCGACGACACACTGGTGAAACTCACCTCGTTCTACGACAACGAGATGGGGTACTCGTATCGCCTGGCCGAGATGGGAATGCTGGCGGCAACGGCTTCGTGATCGCGACCGCGCGATCGACTATCGCGTACTCTTCAGTCGCGACTGCTGATCG
>CAJWEZ010000035.1 GCA_913030605.1 uncultured Spirochaeta sp. | reverse complement strand
CGGTACGCCGCCCGTTCCGTGCGATGCGTCTGGCTGCCTCGAACCCGGCGGGACCCGAGCCGAGAATCACTGCGTCATAGGTCATATATAAAGATTATTGAATGTTTAGCCCGACGGCAACCGTCAGGCATCAACGAGTTCGGCGGCGGTGGTGGCGTCGGTGATCAGAATGTGGGCCAGGCCACTGCGGAGCGTTGCCGCCATCGCCGTTGACTTGCCGGGTCCGCCGGCGGCCACGATCACGTTGGGGATGCGACGCATGTGGTTCTCCGGCAGGCAGACGATGCGCCCGCTGAGCGGGTGGTCCTGCACGGTGCCCTCGCGGTTGAGAAACAGGAAGTTCGTCGCGGCGACGGCTCCGGCACGCCGGAGCGATTCCAGTTCGTCGGACGAGAAGATGCCGCCCCGGTAGACGCTGGTTTCCTCGTCCAGGGAGCTGGCGCCGAGGATCGCGCAGTCGATTCGCTGCCACAGGTCGTGGACCTGCTCAAAGGTGCTGTCGCGTACCAGCCGCTCGGCGGTTTCCTCGCTGTCCAGGACCGCCGGGGCGTTGACCAGGTAGCTGCTGCCCCCAAGGCGCTCGGCGAAACTCCGGGCGATGCTGTTGGGGTACACACCGGTCTCGATCGTTCCCATCGCCCCGATCACGGGAACCACGTCGCACCGGAGTGACTCGACGCCCTGGAGTTCCTCCCCCAGTGCCTTGAGCGTTTCACCCCAGCTCACGCCGATCAACGCGTTCCGGTGTACCACCCGCGGGAGAATCTCCGCCAGAGCCGAGGCGAAGGCGCGGTAGGTGTTCTCCTGACGCTCGAAGGCCGGAGTCACCACGCACTCCTTGATGCCGTAGCGCTGTTCGATGCGCACTTCCAGATCGTGAAAACTGTCGGGGGCGTCGGCGATGGAGATCTTGACGATTCCCAGTTCCTTGGCCCGCGCCAGCCCGCGGGACACGCTGGCCATGCTGATGTTCAGCTTGTCCGCGATCTGCCGCTGATTGAGGTCCTCGATATAGTATAGCCGTGCGATCTTCTGTAGCTGCGAACGTTCTCGACTCATGACAACCATCCCATTATGCCTTGACCGGTCCCGCGATTGATAGTAACCTCACACTGAAACTATTTCCAGTATTTGGAATATATTTCAACGCACCGCCGGAACCCGCCCCGGGTCCCGGACACCAAACTGGAGGAACCCATGGCTGCCAAGACAGCACGCACAGGCAAGAGCTCCCGCGCCGGTTCGCGTCCCTCGGACTCCCTGACCGCCGAACAGCTCACCGACATGTACACCAAAATGAACCATATCCGCGCGTTCGAAGAGAAGGTCGCGTACTTTTTCTCCCGCGGCATGATCCACGGTACGACCCATCTCTACATTGGAGAAGAGGCCACGGCCGTTGGTGCTTTGGCGCCACTTTCCGACAAGGACCTCATTACCAGCACCCACCGCGGCCACGGTCACACGATCTCCAAGGGGATCGATCTCAACCGGATGATGGCGGAACTCCTCGGTCGTTCCAACGGGTACTGCAAGGGCAAGGGTGGATCGATGCACATCGCCGACCTGAGTCGTGGCAACCTCGGGGCCAACGGTATCGTCGGTGGGGGGATCCCGATCGCGGTGGGGGCGGCACTGACTCTCAAGATGCGCAAACAGGACCAGGTGGTCGTGAGCTTTTTTGGTGACGGTGCCCTGAACGAGGGCAGCTTCCACGAGTCGGTAAACCTGGCGTCGGTGTGGGATCTTCCCGTCGTGTTCGTCTGTGAGGACAACCAGTACGGGATGTCCATGAGCCGCCACAAGAGCATCAACCTCGACGACCTCGCCGACCGGGCCAAGGCGTACGGGATTCCCGGCAAGACGATCGACGGGCAGAACGTGTTTGAGGTCTACGACGCCATGGTCGAGGCGATCGACCAGGCCAAGAAGACCGGGCCGGTGCTGCTGGTCAGCGAAACCTACCGCTATATGGGCCACTCCAAGAGCGACGCCAACCGCTACCGGACCAAGGAAGAGATCAACGAGTGGAAGAAGCGCGATCCGATCGCCATCCTCCGGGCCGAGATTCTACGCCGCGGCACCGCCGACGAGAAGACGCTCGACGGTATCGAAGCCCAGACGCGGGAGGACATCGAAGCGGCGGTCCGGTTTGCCGAGGAAGCCGGTGAGCCGGATGTGAACGACATCATCAACGACGTATACGCGTGACGCGTGGCGCAAGGAGCAGACGATGAGTAGTGCAAAGCAGAAAGACGGAGCCGCGACCGGCGTGCGCGAAATCACCTACGCCGAAGCGATTCGCGAGGCGATGAGCGAGGAGATGCGCAAGAGCGACGACGTGTTCCTCATGGGCGAGGACGTCGGTGTCTACGGCGGAGCCTTCGGTGTCAGCGTCGGCATGGTCGACGAGTTCGGCGAGGACCGCGTTCGGGATACGCCGATCTCGGAGGCGGTGATCGTGGGCGCCGCAACCGGCGCCGCCGTGACCGGCATGCGCCCGATCGCGGAGATCCAGTTCAGTGACTTCATCACGATCGGCATGGACCAGCTGGTGAACCAGGCCGCCAAGATCCGCTACATGTTCGGCGGCGCCGCCAACGTGCCGATGGTGATTCGCGCTCCCGCCGGGAGCGGAACCGGAGCGGCGGCGCAGCATTCTTCCAGCATGGAAGCGTGGTACACCCACGTGCCCGGTCTCAAGGTTGTGACGCCGTCATCCCCCTACGATGCCAAGGGGCTTCTGAAATCCGCGATTGCCGACCCCAATCCGGTTGTATTTCTCGAACAGAAACTGCTGTACCGCGTGAAGGGGCCCGTGCCGGAGGAGGAATACACCATTCCGCTGTCCTCCAGCGAGGTCAAACGCGAGGGCGACGCTGTTACGGTGGTCACCTGGGGGCGCATGGTCAACCGTTGTCTCGAGGTGGCTGATGAACTCTCCAGGGAGGGCATCGAGATGGAAGTCGTTGATCCGCGGACGCTGATGCCGCTGGACGAGGGCCCGATCGTCGCCAGCGCGAAGAAAACCGGCCGGGTACTGATCGTCCACGAGGCGGTGCAGACGGGTGGCTACGGGGGCGAAATTGCCGCCCGCATCGCCGACAGCGAGGCGTTCTACTACCTCGACGCACCGATCAAGCGCCTCGGCGCTCTCGACGTCCCGGTGCCGTACAACCCCGTGCTTGAAGCCAACGTGGTGCCGACCCACGAGAAGATCACCGCCGCCGTGCGTGAGCTGGTCCAGTAGGCCGAGGAGGACACGATGGCGACATCCATCATTATGCCAAAGGCCGGAATGGCAATGGAAACCGGCACGGTCATCGAGTGGAAGGTGTCCATCGGCGACAAAATCGACGTCGGCGACGAGATTCTCGAGATCGAGACCGACAAAGTCGCGATGCCGGTGGAAGCCGAAACGTCGGGTTATCTCCTGGCGATCCTCGCCGAGCCCGGCGACGTGATCCCGGTCACCGAGACGATCGGGTGGATCGGAGAGCAGGGCGAGGCGGTACCGGACGCCCCGGCGGGGGCGGAGTCCTCTGCCGGTGACGCGCCGGCCCCGGCCGCCGCACCGTCCGGCGGCACCGCAGCCGCGGAATCCTCAAACGAGGAACCCTCAGGCGCGGAACCCGCAGCCGCCGTGTCCGGTGGAGCCAGCGCCGAACGCGTCGGGGACCGGGTGAAGGCAACGCCGGCGGCACGACGGCGGGCGGCGGAGCTGGGCGTGAATCTGGCGACGGTTGCCCCCACGGGTCCCGACGGCGACGTCCGGGCCAGAGACGTGGACGCGGCCTCCGACGGTGGAACCGGCGCACCGGCCGTGAGCCCGCTGGCGCGGGAAGAGGCTCGCAGGGCCGGGGTTTCCCTCGACGGGATCCAGGGAACCGGTCCCGGAGGGCGCATCCAGCGTCGCGACGTCGTGGAACAGGCCGGCCGTCCTGCGGCGCCGGCGGGCGGTGTCGAACCGAGTTCGACCCGGGGTGGTCAACTCGCCGGCGATACCCGGACACCGCTGGTCGGCATGCGCAAGGTGATCGCCGAACGCATGCTTGAGAGTCACCGCACGATGCCGCCGGTGACGCTGAACGCTGAGGTCAGCGTCGACGCGCTCCTTGATCTGCGCGGCCAGTTGAACGCGGGCGCCGAATCCGCCGGCAGGCGCAAGGTGTCGATCAATGACATTCTGCTGCTGGCGGCGGCGAAGGCGGTTCGCGCGTGTCCGTGGGTCAACGTCAGTCTCGATGGCACCGATGTGGTGCAGCACGAGGTCGTGAACGTGGGCATGGCGGTGGCCCTGGAACAGGGCCTCGTGGTTCCGGTGATCCACGAAGCCGATCGGCTCTCGCTGTCTGCGGTGTCCGATCGGGCCAGAGAACTCGGCCGTCGGGCCCGGGAACGAAAACTGGAGGTCACCGACCTCGAGGGCGGCACCTTCACGGTGAGCAATCTCGGTATGTACGGAATCACGAGTTTCACGCCGATCATCAATCCGCCGCAGGCGGCGATCCTCGGTGTGGGAACGATTCGACAGGTGCTTGCGATGGACGACGCCGGGGCGGTGAGCCGCCGGTCGTTGATCGACCTGAGTCTGACGGTGGATCACCGCCTGATCGACGGCGCCCAGGGTGCGCTCTTCGTGAAGTATCTGGTCGATCTGCTGGAGAATCCGGCTCGGATCCTGCTGTAGTATACAGAATCGTGTTGCAGAATACGGCCCAGGTCACCTCCCGGTGGTGACTTGGGCCATTTTTGTGCTCTCAACAGGCCCCGGGATCGCCATGTACCGGCTGAGAAGGGAGATAGCTCCGCGGCTGCAACACGCTGCTGTATACAGCCTACTCGACAGGTGGTGCGCCGGCGGCCTCGATGCCCGGCAGCGGCTCAAAGGCGGGGCTGGTCAGGTTGTGGATCCAGCGGTCGGACACCACCCGTCGCCAGGACGCCACCAGGCGCGTCAGTTCCTCGAAGTTGAGGGCCAGATAGACAACCGGCGCCGCCAGCTCCAGTACCAGTCCCGTCACCATCGCCGCCGGAACCCCGATGATCCACAGGGGCGCGATGTCGATAACCAGCGCGAACCGCGTATCACCACCACCGCGCAGTATCCCGACGATCACGTGCAGGTTCACCGTTTTCACGACCATCAGCACCGAAAACAGGCGCAGGAACTGCCGGATGAGGCCGCGTACTTCGGCGGATACCGCGAACAGATGGGGCACCAGCGGTGCAACCACAAAAAACCCCACGATCCCTACCATAGCCGAGACGATCGGCACGGAGCGCATGATCGTATGCCCCATGCGACGCGCATCCTCTTCCCGTCCCGCGCCGATCTCGTTTCCGATCAGCACGGCGGTGGCCTGAGCGGTGCTGATGAAGATCACCAGCAGCAGGCGGCCGACGGTGTCGGCGATGTTGTACGCCGCGAGATAGCTTGTGCCCATTCTCCCGAACACCACCGTGTACATGGTAAAGCCTGTGGACCACAGCAGCTCGTTGAGTACCACCGGACTCGCTCGCCCCAAAAAGCGAACGGCGAATTCCCGGTCCCAGTCGGTGAGCTCCCGGAGCCGCGCCGCAGTCGGACCACGGCGTCGATAGACGACCACCAGAATGATGATCATCTCGATGAGCCGGGCGACGGCGGTGGAGATCGCAGCGCCCGTGACGCCGAGGGCGGGCAGACCGAGTTTTCCGAAAATGAGGATGTAGTTGCCAGCGATGTTCAGGGTGATGGAAATACCGGTGGCATACATCGGAAGGTGCGTATCGCCCGTGCTCCGCAGGGCGTGGGTGTAGCCCATACTCACCGCCGTAAACACGTAGCTCGCCGCCACGATCCGCAGATACGGGACCCCGGTGGCGATGACCCGAGCGTCGTTGGTGAACGCCGACAGCAACAGGCCGGGCACTCCGACTCCACCGGCGGTGAAGACAGCGGCACCGCTCACACCGATCACCAGCGACAGGCCCAGCGCGCGGCGTACTCCCGGAACATCACGGCGCCCCCAGAACTGGGAGGCGAACACCGCGCCGCCGCCGCCCACGCCGAACTGAAACAGCATCAGAAGAAAAAACACCTGATTGCCGAGGGCGATCGCCCCGATCTGGACCTCGCCGAGCTGGCCGACCATAAACGTGTCCGCCAGGTTCAGCGCCGTCATCATTAGCGTCTGGAGCGCGATCGGCAGGGCGAGATGGATCAGTCGTGGAAGAAACGCGTATCGCGTGGCGGTCGTTTGCATCGGTAGCGCAACCGTATCCTGTTGCAGCCGGCGGCTCAAGGGCAGTCGATCGGGGGCAGTCGTTTGGGGGCAGTCGACGGCGGCGAAACGCGGTATGTTGAGTGTATGTGTAAGCAATTGAGCAGGCAGCGGGTGATGGCGCTCGCCGGAGCCTTGCTGGTTCTGATCGCCGTGGTCGTCCCCGCGTCGGGGCAACAGGACACCGCGCCGGCACCGACGCCGGCGGGTACGGGGTCAGGAGCGGAGGCAGCGGTACCCCGGATCGAGTTTCTGGTCGGTGAGGTGTCGGTTGACGGCGCCCCGGCGGCGATCGGCGACGAGGTTCCGGCCGGGTCCCGCGTCGTGACCGGATCCGACGGCCAGGCGGAAATCGTGTTCGGGACGGGGAACATCCTGCAGGTGCGGGAGGACACGGAACTGGTCCTCGATCTCAACAATCGCGACGACGCCATCGACGTTCAGCGGGGCCGGTTTGCCGCGGTGTTCGACGAGCTGCAGAGTGTGGGCAGCGGCGACGGCGACACCTTTGCGATCCGTACGCCCTCCACCGTCGCGGGGGTCCGGGGCACGGTGTTTTTCGTCGCCGTGGAGTCTCCCGAGGAGACCTACGTGTGTACCTGCCACGGGACACTCCAGTTTGGCGACGACGGCGGCGTGGTGGTATCCGCGGCGCGTCACAGCGCGCGGCGATTTGTCAGCGACGGCTCCGAGACGCGTGTTGAGACCGCGCCGGAACTCTATCACACCACCGAGGAACTCAACCGGCTGGCGTCGGTGGTGGACGTGACGATCGCGTGGGGCGAGAACCCGCACTGACGGCGTCAGCACGCAGGGGGGCCCCGCAGCGGGTGCGTCGGGGTGGTGGCACGCCGACCGTGCCGGTTGCTCCGCCCCTCGCTTCCGAACGCTACAGCTCCCGGTGAATGACTTCCCACTCCCACTGATCGGGGGTGGTCTGCGCCGCCTGGCGGTGAAGGCGCAGGTAGTGCCGGGCGATCGTGGCGCCGTCGTAGGGCCCGCCCTCGGTCACAGGTCGGGTGATGGTGACGGTGGCGACGTTGATTCCCTCAGGCTTCAGTTCCTCGTGCAGGTTCTGGACCCAGTTCCGGAGCGCCGCCTTGCCCACCGAGTGCGAAGCGGTAAACTGAGCCGGAAGAATTCCGAATCCGCCGCCGGTGTAGAGCAGCGTTCCCGATCCCCGCGTCCGCATTCCCGGCAGTACCGCCGCGGTTGCATACAGGGCGCCGAAAAACATCGCCGGCAGGGTCTCGATGACTTCCTGTGCCGTGAGTTCGCTCGGCGGCGTCTTGACCATCGTCGCGACGTTGTAGACCACCACCGCCGGAACGCCGGCGCGGGACTGCACCGTCTCCAGTGCACTCCGGATCGAATCCTCGTCGGTGACATCGGCGGTCGCGGTGATCACGGTGCCGGCACCGGCATCCCGCGCCTCCTGCGCAACCGACGCAAGCGTCTCCTCGGTCCGGGCGATCAGCGCCAGGTCGAATCCCTCGGCGGCAAAGACCCGGGCGATCTGGCGACCCATCGTGGGACCGCAGCCGACAATCGTGCATAGTTCTGCCATGTCACCAGTCTACCAGTACACGGCACGCTTGTAGATACCCGAGCCGGGCGGTACGCTGCTGCCATGGACCAGACCCTCGATCTCAACCTCCTCCAGCTCGCCGCGATCCTCGGTGCCGGCGTTATCGCCGGGTTCATCAATACGCTCGCCGGCGGCGGTTCACTGCTGACCATTCCGGCGTTGCTCTTCGCCGGGCTTCCGTCCACGGTGGCCAACGCCACCAACCGCGTCGCCGTGGTGATGCAGAGCGCCGCCGGCGCCGCCCGGTTCCGCCAGCGGGGTGTGTTCACCCTGCGGGAGTCGGCCCCCATGCTCCTGCCGGCGTTTGTCGGCTCCGTCGCCGGAGCCCTGATCGCCGCGGAGATCGATCCCCGGGTGTTCGACATCGTCCTGGGGATCGTTCTGCTTCTGATGCTCGCAACGCTCTTTTTCCGCCCCGCCGACGTCACCGGGGACGCCGACGACGCGAGTGGCTCTGACCGTTCCCGTATCAGGCGCCCTCTTCTCACCGTGGCCTCATTTTTCGCCATCGGGTTCTACGGGGGATTCGTTCAGGCCGGGGTGGGGTTTCTCCTGATCGTTGGAATCCAGGGCCTGTTCGGATTTGACCTCGTCAAGACGAACGCCCTGAAGCTGCTGGTCGTGGCGTTGTACTCGGTGTTCGCCCTGGGAATTTTCGCGTTCTACGGACAGGTGCTGTGGCTCCACGGCGTGGTGCTCGGTCTGGGAAACGTCGCCGGAGCGCTGATCGGCGTGCGATTCGCAATGCGCCGGGGCACCGCAGCGATTCGCTGGGTGATCGTGGCCGCCGTGGTCCTCACCGCACTCAAGCTCTTCGGCGTGGTGGGCTGAGCGGTGGCGGGAGCGGAACACGTCGGGGGGCGCCGCCCAACGCGGGCAGGCACGCGCAAACACGCCGTCGATCCTGGGTCTCAAGGCGCTGCATGGGACGTGGTGGTTGTCGGCGGTGGCCCGGCGGGGATGATCGCCGCCGGACGGGCGGCGGAACGCGGGTGCCGGGTTCTGCTTCTGGAGCGGAACCCGGAGCTGGGGCGAAAACTCCTCATCTCCGGCGGCGGTCGCTGCAACCTCACCAGCAACCTGTCCGACCGCCACGAACTCACCGCCCGCTACGGCGACCGGGGCAAGTATCTCCACAGTCTTTTCGCCCGCTTTGGTCCCGATGACATTCGGTCGCTGCTTCGGCGCTACGGTCTCGAGACGAAGGTGGAGGCGGAGCAGCGGGTGTTTCCCGTCACCGACGCCGCCGCCTCGGTCCGCGACGTGCTGGAGCGCTACATGGACGACGGCGGCGTGACGGTCCGCCGCGACCGTCGGGTAACCGGACTGTTCGTCGAGGACGGTGCGGTCCGCGGCGTGGTGACCCACCGGGGTGAGGAGGTTCGCGCCACGGCGGTGTTTCTGGCAGTGGGCGGCGCGTCTCGGCCGGAGACGGGATCCACCGGCGACGGGTTCGCGTGGCTTTCCGAGCTGGGGCTCCCGGTGCGACGACCGGAGGCGTCGCTGGTGCCGATTCGCGTGTCCGACGCCTGGGTGCGCCGGCTGCAGGGGCTGGCCCTGGGCGACGCCGCACTCCACGCAGAGGTTCTCCCCCGGGAGCAGCATACCAGGGTGCCCGACGCCCGGGACCGATCCGCGTGGGGGAACGCCCGCCGCGTGTACAGCCGCCGTGGAAAGGTCCTGTTCACGCATTTCGGGCTGAGCGGTCCGGCGGTCCTGAACGCCGCCGAGTCGATTCGGGATCTCGCCCGGGACCAGCACCTGCGACTGATCGTCGACCTGCTGCCGGGGTACGACGCGGAGTCGATCGACCGGCGCATTCGCGACGCCGCCAGCGGCGCCGGCGCCCGGTCAGTCCGCAGGGTGCTGGGCGACCTGGTATCGGCGCGCCTCGTCGATGCGGTGTGCGATGTCGCCGACGTGGATCCCGGTGGGCGGGTCGCAGAGCTCTCCCGGGTCCGCCGCCGTCGCCTGGTTGAGGCGCTCCGGGGAATGCCTGCCGCGTACGGCGGGCTCATGGGCCAGGAGAAGGCGGTGGTCTCCAGCGGCGGTCTGGATCCCGCGGCAGTGGATTTCACGACGATGCGCCTCCGGGAGTGGCCCTCCGTGGCGGTCCTCGGCGACCTGCTCGATTTCAACCGCCAGAGCGGCGGGTTCAGCCTGCAGGTGTGCTGGGCAAGCGGGTGGGTCGCCGCCGACGCCTGTGATTGTGAGCGTTCCGTGAGCAAGTGACACCTGCCACCGGAACGGTTGAAACGCGTTTGCAATATTTTGCAAAGCATTTGCATTTTTTCGTTGACAATACGCGGATCGGGTTTACCATGACCTCCAGGAGGCACACATGGAGGCGATTCAGAGTGTTGTCCAGTTCTTTCTGGATCTGGGCGCAAGCGTATTTCTACCGATCGTTATCTTCGTTCTGGCGATCGTGTTTGGCGCCAAACCGGGCAAGGCATTGCGATCCGGTCTCATGGTCGGCGTGGGGTTCGTCGGGATCGGCGTGGTCCTGGGAATCCTGTTCGACAACCTTGGTCCCGCCGCACAGGCGATGGTTGACCGCTTTGGCATCGAACTAAGCATCATCGATGTCGGCTGGCCGGCGGCGGCGGCGATCGCCTTCGGGTCGGACATCGCGGCGCTGATCATACCGACGGTCATCCTGCTCAACCTCGTTCTGCTGTTCTCCCGCGTGACCCGAACGATCAACGTTGACATATGGAATTTCTGGCACTTCGCGTTTGTCGGCGCCATGGTGCAGGCGATCACCGGCAATATCTGGCTCGGGCTCGTCTCGGCGTTGCTCTTTGCCGCCGTGATCCTGTTCTTCGCCGACTGGACGGCGCCGGCGGTGCAGAAACTCATGGGTATGCCGGGCATCTCGCTGCCCCACGGGTTCTCCACCGCCTTCGTGCTTCCGGCGATGGTGGTCAACAAGGCGATCGACGCGATCCCGGGGCTCAACAAGGTGGAAGCCGATCCCGAGGCGATCCGCAAACGCTTCGGCGTCTTCGGCGAGCCGGTCCTTCAGGGGCTGCTCATCGGTGGAATCATCGCGTTGATTGCGTACGCCGGCGACGGTGCCTTCACCAGCTGGATCACCAAGGTGCTGCAGGTGGGCATTTCTCTCGCGGCGGTCATGGTTCTCATGCCGCGGATGGTGTCGCTGCTCATGGAGGGACTGATTCCGCTTTCGGAGGCGGCGCGGTCGTTCCTGCAGAAGCGCGCCGGAAACCGCGAGATCTACATCGGTCTCGATTCCGCCGTGGCGATCGGGCATCCCACGTCGATCGCGACGTCGTTGCTCATGGTTCCGATTACGCTGCTCCTGGCGGTGATTCTGCCTGGCAACCGCGTGCTGCCGTTCGGCGACCTGGCCACGATACCCTTCATGGTGGCGATGATGGTTCCGATCGTTCGCGGAAACGTTGTTCGCGCCACGATTACCAGTACGATCGTCATGATCCCGACGCTCTACATCATGAACGCGATCGCGGCGGTCCACACGCAGGTGGCACAGAGCGCCAACTTCGAGTTCCCGGAGGGCGCCAGCACGATCACCAGCATGGTCGACGGCGGCAACTGGCTCGCCGGACTCTTTACCTGGGCGGCCAACAGTTTCTGGCTCGGAAACGGCATCATCCTGGTGGCTCTCATCGTTGCGTGGACGATGTTCCGTCGAAACCGGCAGAGCTGGGAGCGCATCGCCGGCGCCCAAGAGGATTGAAAGGAGTTTTCATGACGTCCACGTCCCTGCAGTTCAGTGATCTGGTCAAACCGGAATGCATCTTGGACAATCTGCAGGTCGGTTCCCGCGAAGAGGCGTTGACGACAATGGCCCGGCATCTTGTGGATGCCGGGTACTGTCACGACTCGTTCGTGGAGGCGATCCTGGAGCGCGAGCGGATCCATCCCTCGGGTCTGCCCATGCCGGGGCACAAGATTGCGATTCCCCATACCGACGCGGAACACGTGCAGTCGTCAGTCATCCTCTTCGCACGACTGCAGAATCCTGTGCGGTTCCAGTCGATGGGTGATCCTGATGAGGCGATTCCGGTCCAGATGATCTCGATGTTCGCGCTGAAGGAGAAGAAGCTCATCGGCGACATGCTGGAGACGCTGATCACGGTGTACCAGCACAACGAGGTCCTCGACGCGATTCTCAACGCCGACGGTCGCGACGCGATCTTTCATCTCTTGCAGGATGCTGTCCGTACGCATGGGAAGTGAGATCATGACCCTGCGAGGCATTCCGGCGTCGGCAGGGATCGCGCGCGGTACGGCGGTCCTCTTCACCCGTCCGGACCTTCCCGTGGTGGATGGTCCGGCGGCGGGCGTCGACCAGGAGATCGGTCGACTGCGCGTGGCCGCACAGGCGGCGGTCTCAGAGCTGGTGGCGCTCAAGGAGAAGACACGCGCCTCCCTCGGCGACGAGTACGCCCACATCTTCAGGTCGCAGCAGACGGTCGCCGAGGACGACGCGATCCTGGGCGAGGTGGAGGAGGTAATCCGAGAGGCCGGTGTCTGCGCCGAGGCGGCGCTGCGCACCGTGTTCGACAACTACCGGGCGCTGTTCGACGAGCTCGGTGACGACGACTACAACAAGGGGCGCGGCGCCGATATCGATGACGTCCACAAGCGGATCATGCGCAATCTGCTCGGCGTTCCCGAGGTCAGTCTTGCCGACCTGGAGCCGGACAGCATCGTCGTGGCCGAGGAGCTCTACCCGAGCGACACGGTCCTGATGGATGCGCGGCGAGTCGCCGGCCTGATCACGGAGCGTGGCGGGCCGACCTCCCACGTGGCGATTCTGGCGAAGAACCTGGGGATTCCCGCGGCGGTGCGGGTGCCGGGGGCGGTTCGTGAGATCGCGGACCGCGACGAGGTGGTCCTGGACGCATCCGACATCGACGAGGCACGGATTCACATCAACCCCGACGCCGAAACCCAGCGCGCCCTGGACGTGCGAAAGACGGAGCTCGAACGGCACCGAAACCGGGTGGAGCAGTTCCGCGGACAGGACGCCGTCACCCCCGACGGGCTACGGATCGTCATGTCGGCGAACGTGGGCTCCACGGCGGAGCTCGAGCCGGCCCTGCAGGCCGGGGCGGGAAGCATCGGTCTGTACCGCAGCGAGTTTCTCTTTCTCAACGCCGCCAAGCTTCCGGACGAGGACGCCCAGTACCAGGCGTACCGACGGGCGGCGGAGGCGTTCCGCGAGGGGTTCGTGGTCATACGAACGCTCGATGTGGGCGGCGACAAGCAGATTCCGTCCATTCCGCTCGGGAAGGAGGACAACCCCTTTCTTGGCAACCGGGCGCTCCGGTTGAGTCTGTCGCGGCCCAACCTGTTTCGGACGCAACTCCGCGCCATTCTGCGGGCCAGCACCCTCGGGAACGTGAAACTGATGTTTCCTATGGTGGGTGGCGTGCCGGAACTGGACGAGGCGCTCTCGATGGTCGAGCGGGCCAAGGCGGAGCTCGACATGGAGGGCCTCTCCTACGACCCCGACCTGGAGATCGGCATCATGATCGAGATCCCGTCGGCGGTGTGGGTGGCCGACACCCTGGCCCGGCGGGTATCGTTTTTCAGCGTCGGGACCAACGACCTCACCCAGTACCTGATGGCCGCCGACCGTCTCAACGGCGAGATCGAGCAGTACTACCGCACCTTCGATCCCTCGGTGTTCCGGGCGATTCGGGAGGTGAGTGCCGCAGCCGAACGCCACGGACGGTGGGTTGGAATCTGCGGCGAGCTCGGCGGGAACCCGCTGGCCATTCCGGCGCTTGTCGGACTGGGGGTGACCGAACTGAGCATGAGTCCGTCGTTGTTGCCGGAAGCGATCTGGCTCATCCGCAACACGAAAAAATCCGAGGCCGCACAGCTCGCTGAGCGGGTGCTCTCTCTGGACTCGCATACGGAAATAAAAGCATTATTGGAGCAGTACTACGCGTCAAAGGAGTAACCGCTCACATGGCACAGAAAAAACGAATCCTGGTAGCGTGCGGCACGGCGATCGCGACATCGACCGTGGTCGCCCGGAAGATTGAAGAGGAACTCGGCAAGCGGAATATCCCGGTCGAGACGACCCAGTGCAAGGCCGCCGAGGTTCCCTCAAAGGTTGAGGGGCACGACCTCGTGGTGACGACAACGTTCGTGTCGGGAACCGGCGACGTTCCGGTGATCCATTCGGTGTCGTTCCTCACCGGCGTGGGCATCGAGAAGGACATCGAGAAGATCGTCGAATACCTGAAAGACTGAGGGGCCCCGCGCAGCTGGCTATGGCGGAAAACCGCAAGCAACGGCTTACGCGTCTGCTCAACAAGATCAAGGTCGAGAAGCAGGTATCGATCGACCAGTTGTCGCAGTTCTTTGACGTATCCACCGCGACGATCCGCCGCGACATCAAGGAACTGGAAAAGCAGGAGGCCGTGGTCCAGACGGTGGGTGGCGGCGTCCTGTACCAGACCGAGCTCACGGGGGCGGTGGATCCCTCCAGTGCCGGTCAGGCGATCGCGGAAAAGATACGCATCGCCGAGTACTGTACCGAGCTGGTCCGCGACCAGGACGACATCCTGATCGGCCCGGGAACCACCACATTCCTGGCCGGGAAGATCATGAGCGGAATTACCGACCGCCGCTTTCGGATCATCACCAACTCCCTGGAGCTGGCGGTGGAGACGAGCGTGGCGGACAACATCCGCACCGTGATCCTGGGCGGGGAGGTCTGGCACCAGCACACGGTGGGCCCGGACTCCGGCTACGAGTACTTCCGGCACTGTCACCGGAAACACACGCTGGTGATGTCTGCGGACGGGCTCGACCTGGAGCACGGCATTACCGTGTTCGAAACACCGATGGTGGCGGTCGTCCGACAGATGATGGATGTGTCGGACCGGATCATTCTGGCGCTCGATTCGCGCAAGTTCGGGCGGGCACGGTACAACCGTGTCGCCGACATCGGGCGCATGTCGCTGGTGGTGACCGACACCGACGCACCGCGGGACTACGTGGACTTCATCCGGGATCAGGGAATCCCGGTGGCGCTGGTTTGAGCCGCGCGATCCAAGTTACGAGCGAAGGAGTTGACCATGACCGATACGACACTGACCGTGCAGAACGACACCGGGTTGCACAGCCGTCCGGCGGACCTCTTCGTCCGGACCGCCAAGCTGTACGAGAGTACGATCACGGTGCACAAGGGAACCAAATCCGCCGACGCCAAGAACATCATCAAGGTGATTCTGCTGAACGTGTCGCAGGGGCAGGAGGTCCGTATCGAGGCCGACGGTCCCGATGAGGAAGAGGCCCTCAAGGACCTCGAAACGCTGATCACGTCCAACTTCGAGACGGTCAATCCGCAGGTGAAGATCTGAGTTTCGCCGGCGGGGCCATGGCCGCCGACCCCGCCGGTTTTGTATAATCATACGCAATATGAGAGTATCCATGACGGGTGGCGTCGCCGCGGTGGTGGCGATGGTGGTGTTCCTCGGCTCATGCGGTGGCGCAGACGAGGTGACGGTAGAGGAGGCGGCGCAGCAGCGATCTGACAGTCGGAACGCGCTGCTGGACCAGACGGTTTCAAGGCCAGGGCCTCCGGACTTCGAAATCGGTCAGGTGGGCGGCGAGTACATTTCGGCGATCAACAACGATCCCAAGACGTTCAACGATCTCACCGCCCGGGATGCCGATACCCGCACGATCGTGGACTCCCTGACCACCTATCTCGCGAGCTACGATGCCTACACCCGGGAGTTCGAGCCGGAGCTCGCCACCTTCGAGGTTGAGGTCAACGAGGAGGCCGATACCCTTCGGGTGATCTACACACTGCGCGACGATCTCTTCTGGACCACGCCGGACTCGGACCCCGAGAGCTGGGTACCCGTCACCGCCGACGATATCGTGTTCTGGTACGACGAGATCGAGGGCGACCCGGATCTCCAGCTGCCGGGTTACCCGGGCCAGTTTGTCGACATGCCCGACGGATCGCAGGCCCGGGTCACCGTCGAGAAGATCGACAACCGCACGGTGGCGTTCAACTTCCCCCGGATCGTGGCCAACCCGATCCTACAGTCGAACATGACGGTCTGGCCGCAGTACATCTACGAACCGGCAAAGCGCGACGGTGGCGTGGAGGGCGTGCTCAACGTGCACTCGGTGGACACCGACGTCACCACGATTCCCAGCGTCGGTCCGTACCACATCGTGGAGTACACGCCGGGAGTCCGGGTGGTGATGCAGCGCAACCCCAACTACTGGAAGACCGACGACGCCGGCACGGGGCTCCCGTATGTGGAGCGCATCATCTACCGGATCGTCCCCGACGACAACACCGAGTATCTGCTCTTCCGCGAGGGAACCAAGGACGCCCATTCCGTGCGGCCGGAACAGCTGGAGGAGCTTCTCGGAGTCGAGAACCCGGACTACACCGTCTACAACGGCGGAGAGTCCCTGGGATCAGGCTTCTTTGTCTTCAATCAGAACCCTGAGAACCTTGATCCGGTGAAATTCTCGTGGTTTACGCAGACCGAGTTCCGCCAGGCGATGAGCAGCCTGCTCAATCGACCGCGGATCGCGCAACAGGTGTACCGCGGGCTTGCGGCGCCGGCGGAGTACTTCGCCGCCACGGCCAACATGTACTTCGACCCGGACATCAAGCTGGAGTACACCTACGACCCGGAACGGGCGCTGGAGCTTCTGGCCTCCATCGGTATGACCCGCGGGGACGACGGACTCATGTACGACGCCGACGGCAACCAGGTGGAGTTCGACATCAACATGGGGGCGGAGAACCAGACCGGGATCGACGTCGCCACCGTCTTCGCCGACGAACTCTCCGAGGTTGGCATCACCGCCAACGTGCGGCCGATCGACTTCCAGAACCTGGTGGAGCGCCTCACCAGCACCTACGACTGGGAGGTCGCGACGGTGGCACTGGGCGCCAACTACTGGCCCAGCGGCGGCAGCAACGTCTGGCAATCCAGCGGCAACTTCCATATCTGGCACCCGCTGCAGGCTGAGCCGGCGACGGAGTGGGAGGCACGGGTCGACGACCTCTACAACCAGGTCCGCTTCACGATCGATGAGGAACGGGGCCGCGAACTCTACGGCGAGATGCAGCGCATCCTGCTCACGGAGCTCCCGCTGTTCTACATCGTCCATCCGTACTCGTTCCTGGCGATCCGGGACAAGTGGCAGAACGTGTTCTACGACACCCTCGGCGGCCTGGACACCGACTACCTCTACCTCGCACCGTGATGGATCCCGCAGACCACGCCGGACCCGACGCGCCGGCTGAGCGGCCGTCGGCGTTTCGCCGGGGCGCGCAGCAGGTGGCGGCACCCTACCTGCGTTTCCGTGCCGCGCATCCCCTGGCGGCGTTCATCGTCAGCCGTGTCGTGTCCATGGTCACGATCCTCTTCATCCTGGGGTTCGCCGTATTCGGGCTCATGGCGCTCTCGCCGGGCGACATCGTGGACAACTACGTTCGCAGCCAGATGCTCATGAACTCGGAGTTCCGGCAGAACGACAACCAGTACACCGAGGAGGCGATCGCCGTGGCCCGGGAGCGGCTGGGGCTCGACGATCCGTTTTACGTGCAGTATTTCACCTGGCTGCGGCGGGTGTTCGTGGACCACGACCTGGGCCGCAGTCTGATCAGCCGGGCACCGATCCTCTTCCTGATCCGCGACCGTATGATGAACTCTCTGATCCTCAACCTGATCTCGCTGTTTTTTCTCACCGTGATCAGTTTTGCGCTGGGGATCTACTTCAGCTCGAAAGTGGGGACGCGGACCGACGTGGTAGCGACGCTGGTGGCGCTGTTCCTGCACGCCTTTCCCGGGATCCTGCTGCTCATCCTGTTGCAGCTTTTCGGCGCGGTGTCGGGGCTGTTTCCCATCACCGCCTATCCGGACTTCCCCGCCTCCGAGGCACCGGTGCGCTTCGCCTTCAGCTACCTGTACCACATTCTCCTGCCGCTGATCGGCGCGTTTCTCGGCGGGATCGGCGGTACGATGCGCATGATTCGCGCCACGATGCTGGATCAGCTGGGACAGCCCTACATCACCAGCCTGCGGAGCCGTGGTATCAGCGAACGGCGTGTCTACTTCGCCCACGCTTTCCGTAACACGCTCAACCCCTACATCACCTCCAGCGCCAACCTCTTCGCGAGCCTCTTCTCCGGCTCCCTCATCCTGGAGATCATCTTCTCCTACCCCGGGATCGGGCGCCTGATGTACGAGGCGGTGCGGCAGGAGGACATCAACCTGGTGCTGGCGAACATCATGTTCATCAGCTTTCTGGTCCTTTTCGGCATGATCGTGAGCGACATCCTGCTGGCGGTGGTGGATCCCCGGATCCGGTTTGGAGCGGATCGATGAAGCGGTTCTGGAGGGTCCTGTTCCGGCGGCCGGTGGCGGCGGCCTCGCTGGTGGTGTTGGTGCTGCTCTACGGCGGGATGATCTTCGCCGAGGTGCTCTCGCCGTACGCACCGACAACGGTGTTTCGCGAGAGCGCCTACCACCCGCCGAACGTGCGGCTCTGGTCTTCGGAGCTGGGATTGCGCCTGCAGATACAGAAGTACGCTCTGGTCGACGAGATCAACTGGCGCTACGCCCCGATCCGGGGCGAGTACGTCCCGGTGAAGCTCTTTGTGCAGGGGCCGGAGTACCGCATGTGGGGCCTGTTTCCGGCGTCTGTGCACCTCTTCGGTACCGAGGAGGCGTACCCCGGGTACAGCGCCGACTGGAGCGCCGCGGGGCGCACGTACCCGGTGTACCTGATGGGGGCCGACAACCTTGGACGGGACCTCTTTACCCGCATTCTCTACGGGAGCCGGATCTCACTGACGATCGGTTTCATCGGAATCGCGATCTCCCTGACCCTGGCGATCGTCCTTGGCGGTCTGGCGGGATACTTTGGCGGGTTTGCGGACTGGCTGATCATGCGGGTGGCGGAGTTCGTGATTCTGATACCCGGGCTGTATCTGATCCTGTTTCTGCGGAGCCTGCTGTCCCGGGACATGGATTCCGGGCAGTCGTTCATCCTCATTACGGTGATCCTCTCCTTCGTGGGGTGGCCGGGAAGTGCGCGGCTGATTCGCGGACTCGTGCACAGCATCAAGCGCGAGGATTTCGTAATCAACGCGCAACTCGAGAGCATTCCGGCGCTGGTGATCATCTTCCGGCACATCATCCCGCAGATGGCATCGATCCTGATCGTGTCGATCACCCTGGGGATTCCGGGATTCATCCTCGGGGAAACGGTTCTGAGCTACCTGGGGTTGGGGATCGTGGATCCCGCGGTGAGCTGGGGGAGTTTGCTCAATCGGGAGGTGACAACGCTCTCCAACCTGCGCAGCTTTCCGTGGTTTCTGTACCCGGGGCTCTTCCTCCTGCT
Organism: uncultured Spirochaeta sp.; assembly: GCA_913030605.1. Classification (GTDB taxonomy): domain Bacteria; phylum Spirochaetota; class Spirochaetia; order DSM-27196; family Alkalispirochaetaceae; genus Alkalispirochaeta. Next base: position 26,999 of record CAJWEZ010000035.1, on the reverse strand, counting down.
TACCACCCTGGCGTTCAACTTCCTCGGCGATCTGCTGCGCGACGTCCTGGACCCGTACTACCGCGAACGGAGACTCGGCTCATGATTCTGACCGTGGAGAACCTGTCGGTTGACTTCGCCACCGGTGGAGGCCTGCTGCACGCCGTTCGCGACGTCAGTTTCACGCTGGACGCGGGAGAAGTGGTGGGCATCGTCGGCGAGAGCGGAAGCGGCAAGAGCGTGACGGCGCAGTCGATCCTGCGGATCATCCCGGCGAACGGCCGGATCGCCGCCGGCGACATCCGTTTCCGCGACCGCAGCGTCCTGGCCCTGGACGGGGAGGAGCTGCGGCGGTTCCGCGGTCGCGAGGTGGCGATGATCTTCCAGGAGCCGGGCCGGTCCTTCGACCCGATCTACTCGATCGGAAAGTCCCTGGCGGAGACGATCCGCGCGCATCAGCCGGACCTCGGTGAGGATGAGATTCGTGAACGCTCGATCCGGCTCCTCGAGGAGGTTCACGTTACCAACCCGGAGCGGCGGCTGGAGAACTTTCCGCACCAGTTTTCCGGAGGGCTCCTGCAGCGGATCATGATCGCCCACGCCCTGGCCAGTGATCCCACGGTTCTGATCGCCGATGAACCGACCACGGCGCTGGATGTGACGATTCAGGCGGGGATCGTGGATCTGCTCCTGGAGCTGCGCCGGCGGCGCAACGTGGCGATCCTGTTCATTACCCACAATCTTGCGCTCATCTCATCGTTCGCGGACCGGCTGGTGGTCATGTACGGCGGTCTGGTGATGGAGGAGGGGCGCACCGTGGACGTCCTCCGCTCCCCGCGACACCCGTACACGGCGGGGCTCCTGGCGAGCCTCGTGCCGTTCGGGGCGCACCACAGCCAGCAGTCCCTGTTCATCCTCTCCGGAGCGCCCCCCAACCCGATGGCGCCGGAGCCGGGCTGCCCCTTCGCGCCACGCTGCCCGCTGGCGAAGCCGGGGTGTCGGGAGGCGATCCCGGAGATTCGCACGGACGGAGGAAGCCGGGTGCGATGCATCGTGGAGGGGCCCAAATGATCCACTTTGACAGCATCGTGAAGCACTATCCGCTGGAGGCGGGATTCTTCGCCCGGGAGGAGCACAAGGTGTTCGCGGTCAACGGTGTTGATTTCCGTGTGGAACCCGGAGAGATCTACGGGCTCGTGGGGGAGTCCGGCTGCGGCAAGACGACCACCGCGCGCCTGCTGGTTCGCATGGAGCGCCTTACCGGCGGCAACATTCTGTTTCGCAGTCGCGACGGCCGGGAATTCCGGCTCGCGGGAATCGGCCGGGCCGACCTCGCCGCACTCCGGAGTCGCGTGCGCTACGTGTTCCAGGACCCTGCGCGTTCGCTCAACCCGCGTCTCAGCATCCGGGAGGTGCTGCTGTCGGGATACCGCTACTCTCCCCGCTGGCCCGGCCGAAGCCGCGCCGAGGAGGAGGCGCGGTCGCTCATTCAGGAGGTCGGACTGTCCGTCGGCGACCTGGATCGGCGGCCGGCGGATTTCTCCGGGGGGCAGCGTCAGCGGATATCGATTGCCCGGGCGCTGATCACGCAGCCCGAGGTCCTGATCTGCGACGAGGTGGTGAGCGCGCTGGACGTATCGATTCAGGGGCAGATCCTCAATCTGCTCCTGCGTCTGCGCGAGGAGCGCGGCCTGACGATGATCTTTATCGCCCACGACCTGGCGGTGGTGGGATACGTGAGCGATCGGATCGGGGTGATGTATCGCGGGGTCCTGGTGGAGGAGGCGCCGGCCCGGACGCTCATGGCCAACCGTCGCCACCCGTACACGCAGTATCTGTTTGAATCGCTTCCGGTCCTGCGGACGGACGGAGAGTCGCACCGGCGACGCGGCGACCCGGCCCTGCGCGCGACGTTCTCCCGTCGCGCCGACGCCACCGAAAACCCGGTCTCCGACGCGACGTTCCTGGAGATGGACGAGCCGGAGCCCGGGCACCGGGTGAGTCGAATATTTTCCGACGCACCCCGGCGTTGAGCTCCCCGCACAGTGCGGTATACTGAAACCTATGGCCCGACGCCGGCCGGCGATGATCTCACTGCTTCTGCTGTTCTCTCTGTGTGCCACGGTCTCCGGCCAGGAGTCCGGGGACCGGTCGCTGCCGTTGCCGGGAGACGGCTCGGCATCACCGGCCCGGGTCCTCGTGATCCATTCGTACGGGACCGACTTTCAGTGGACGCGTGACATGGACGCGGGAATCCGTGAGATTCTCCACGCGGACCCCTTCGACTACGCGGCTGTCTTCAGCGAGTACCTCGACAGCAAATACCACACCACGCCGTCGTACTTTGCGGCCCAGGCCGAGCTCATGGCGGCCAAATACGACGGGTGGACGTTCGACGTGCTGGTGGTAACCGACAACCGGGCCCTGGAGTTTGTGCGACGGTACCGCGACCGGATCTTTGGCGAGGTGCCCACGGTGTTCGCCGGCATCAACGACTACACACCGGAGCTGACCGAGGGACTCACCCAGGTAACCGGCGTACCCGAGGAAGTCCAGATGGATCGCACGCTCAACATGGCGTTCGCGCTCTTTCCCGAAGGGCGGCTGTTCGTTCTCGGAGACGGCACGCTGACCTACCAGCGCAACCGGGCGATCCTGGACCGCACGATCGCGGCGATGGACGATCCACCGGAGACGCGCGTCTACGACGCGATCACGATCCGTGGTCTGGAACGCGTGGCGGCCCAGGTTCGCCCCGGTGACGTCGTGTTTCTCGCGTCCTCCGTCCTCGAGGACGACGGATCCGTGGCGGATTTCTGGCGCGCCGGTGCGATCGTGAGTCGCGCCATGCCGGTGCCCGTGTTCGTGATGTGGGACTTCTTCATCGGGAGCGGCGTAGCCGGCGGGTACCTCGCCAGCGGCCGTGCCCAGGGTATCGCGGCGGCACACATGGTGCGGCGCATCCTGTCGGGCGTTCCGGTGCAGGATATCCCGGTCTCGTCGGAGAGTCCCAATCGCTGGATCTTTGACATGCGACCGCTTGTCGCGGCCGGCGTACCCCGCGGCGGTCTGCCGGCGGGATCGATCATCCTCAATCAGCGCGAGAGCATGTGGGACGAGTACCGGGCCGAGATCATGGTGGTAATCGTCGTGCTCGTTGCCATGGGCCTGCTGATCTCGCTGCTGTTTGTCAACGTTCGCCGGCGTGCGGTGGTGGCGGCGCGACTGCGGGAGTCGCTGTCGGAGAAGGAGATCCTGCTCAAGGAGATCCACCACCGCGTGAAAAACAACCTGCAGGTGATCTCCAGTATTCTCAATATCCAGAGCAGCTTCATTGACGACCGGCAGTCTCTGGACTACTTCAAGGACTGCGAGACGCGGGTGCAGTCGATGGCCCTGGTCCACGAGCAGCTGTACCAGGGGACGTCGCTCGCGCGAATCGATCTGGGACCATACCTCGAAGAGCTCATGACGTCGCTCTACAGCGCCATGACCGCCTCCGCCGACGGGATACGTGTCTCCCGGGAGGTTCGGGACATCTCGCTGCACCTGGACCAGGCGATACCCGTGGGCCTCGTGGTCAACGAACTCGTGTCCAACGCGATCAAATACGCGTACCCCGACGGTCGCGGCGAAATCAGGCTGGCCGTGGACGCGATCGACGGGACCACGCGTATCCGCGTTCGTGACTGGGGCGTGGGCCTCGGTGCCTCGATCGACCGGACGGAATCGCTGGGTCTTCAGCTGGTGGACGCTCTGGCGGCGCAGCTTCACGGCAGCGTCACCTTCGCCAGCGGAGATCCGGGCCTCGACGTCGAGTTCTCGTTTCCCCGGGGGGAGGACGAATGACGCTCACCGCTGTCTCGCGACACCTGTCGGCGGTCCTGTTCGATACCGCCATGGCCCCGCTGGAGGTACTGCGTCTGCGGCGCATCCGGCGCCGCCTGATATCGACCGCCTCCGGGGCGGTGCTGGAAGTCGGCGCCGGCACCGGTGCCAACCTTCCGTTCTACGATCCCGGTCTTGTGGCGTCGCTGACCACCACCGACGTGGACGATCGGCGGACCGTGCTGGACGCCCGCGCGCTGCGGGTGAACCCCCGCCTGGCACGGCGTATGGACTCCGCCCGAATCGACGCCCAGCGGCTGCCGTTTGCCGACGGCGTCTTCGATACGGTGGTGGCGACGCTGGTATTCTGCTCCGTTCCCTGCGCCCCCTGCGGGTTTGACGAGATCGCCCGGGTGCTCAAACCGGGGGGCCGGTACCTGTTTCTCGAACACGTCCGTCCGGCCCACCCGCGCATGGCGGCTGCGTTCGACGCGATCAACCCCGTCTGGAACGGGATATCCCGCGGCTGCAACCTCAATCGGGACACGTTGGACACGCTTGCGACGGCCGGGTTTCGCACGGAAACCGTTCACCGCGACCGCAACGGCGTGTTTGTCTGGGGATGTGCGACGCCACCCGCGCTCAGCGCTCGTGAATCCAGAAGTCGAGATTGACGGCGTCGCGGGTCGTGGTCGGAGCCCCCGCCGGCGCCACCCAGATGGAGTCGACCTCTTCCCCAACCGCGCGGGAGCGTCCCAGATACGGAAACGCGGTGAGGGGCGAGGGGATCCGCGGTCGGAACTCCGCCGGCGGTTTGGCGCTGTCCTTCGTACTGATCGGCAGCATCGCCTGTCGCCGGGTCACGGCCTCGGCCCGGCCCCACAGCCACCAGAACCACTGGCTGCCGATGCGCTCGCGCTCCGGTACAACCACCACGCTGCACAGTGCGTCGTCCAGTTGGGTGGTATCGGGGCGCGGAGCGCGGTCGTCACCGGCGACAGCCTCGCCGACGGTGTGGCCGGCCCGGCGAAACAGGCCCGCCAGACGATGGACCGTCTCGGCAACGCCGGGCGTTGGTGCGATCAGGACGAGGTCGTAGCGCGAGGAACCGATGCCGCGTCGGGTGACCAGCGCCCCGTCCGGTGCATCGGGGAGCGCTTCTCTGGTAAGCTCAACCATCGTGAGAAGGGTCATAACGGGTCGCAGCATAGCACGAAGGGTCGCGTTCGTTCTCGCGCTCCCCGTGACGACGGTACTGTCCTCGTGTTACCTCGCCGGTCAGGGCTACCACCTGGCGGCGCAGCAGATCGCGGCGCGCCCCGTGGACCGGATTCCCGCGGACGACCTCAGCGCCGGGGAGCGGGAGCTTCTGCAGCGGGTTGCGACGATCCGGACATTTGCCGAGACGCGACTCGGGCTCGCCGCCGGTGACGGATACACGACCTACTACCGCAGCGATCGCGACCACCTCGTGGACGTGGTATCGGCGGCGCGGGAGTTCAGTTTCGTCCGCAAGGAATGGTGGTTTCCGGTCGTCGGGCGCGTACCGTACAAGGGCTTCTACCGGCCCGAACCGGCGCGCCGTCTTGCCCGCCGCCTGGACCGTCGTGGATGGGACGTCATCGTCCGCCCGGTGGAGGCGTTTTCCACGCTGGGGTACCTGCGGGATCCGCTGGTCTCGTACATGCAGAGCTACTCCGACGCGCGTCTCGCGGAGCTGATCATTCACGAGATGGCGCACGCCACGATCTGGGTGCCGGGGCACGCCTCGTTCAACGAGGAGTTTGCCACCTACGTGGGACGCGCCGGCGCGGTCCTGTATCTCGAGGACCGCTACGGTGCCGACTCACCGGAGGTACACTCGGTCCGCGATGATCGCGCCGACGTGGAACGGTTCCGGAGGGATGTGCTGGCACTCCGGGACGAACTGGCGGCGCTGTACGCCCGCCGGGCGGGGGCCCCGGTGGAGACACTGAGGCGGGAAAAGGCGGACACGATCGGGGCGTTTCAGGAACGCTTCGCGGCGCGCTACGACGACCACTACCGGACCGACCGGTACCGCTTTTTCGCCGATACGCGGGTGAACAACGCCTACCTGGACCTCTTTCAGACCTACAGCGGGCGCCAGGAGCGCTTCGCGGCGTTCTCCCGCACCGCGGCCGGCGGCGACCTCCGCGGCACGGTGGCCGAGCTTCAGAGGCGCGTGAACCGGTGGCGCGCGCTGCCGCGGCGGCGCCGGGGTGACCCCTTCGACCTGCTGGGCCCGCGGCTGCCGTCAGGCCGCTGACCGCGACGGTTTGCGCAGTCGCCGGTTGGGCAGCAGAATCAGCATCGCGCCGGTCCCGGCTATCGCCGCGATCAGATACTGATAGTAGAGCAGACTACCCACCGCGAGCGGTACAAGCGCCGCGACGATCTGTACCGCGCCACCGATCAGGAACAGCTCCGGCGTCCACCACAGCGCGTTGATCAGGAACGCCACACCCATCAGCAGCAGCCAGAACACGCCGAGGTACGCCGCCACGATCCCCAGCGCCGGCACCACAAACGCCAGAAAGGACACCGCCATGCCCGCGGCCACCACGATGACCCACAGGAGCAGGATTTTGCGGAGCTTCCGGTTCTTCCAGGGCATGTAGCGCACCATGGGGACGAAGGCGATCACGGACAGCACCAGCCACAGCCAGTTTGCCCGGGGATCCATAAAAAACAGGTGCGTTGTCAGCCAGCCGATCAGTTCCACGGCGGCCCAGACGGCGAATACGATTCGGGGTTTGGTCCAGTAGGTCGACACGTCGGTACCCTCCGGTGCACAAACTACCGCCGCAGACCCCCCGGGACAAGCGCGCCGGCGGTGAGCGGCCACGCGTTCCGGGGTTCGCCCGCCGCACCGTACTTGCCCCGGCGCCCCGGGGGGCGTATTTTCGCGTGCATGGACACAGATGTCATCGTCGTCGGGAGCGGTCACAATGGCCTGGTCACCGCCGCCTACCTCGCCAAGTGGGGGTATCGCGTCACCGTGCTGGAACGTCGCGATACGATCGGCGGTGCCGTGTGCACCGAGGAGATGTTCGGCGGTTACCAGATGGACGTCGGTGGCTCGGCGCACTTCCTGATCCACCACACGCCGATCGTGCAGGATCTGGAGCTGGCGAAGTACGGCCTGGAGTACATCCCCCTCGATCCGTTCATGACAGCGCCGTTTCCGGACGGCTCGGATCTGCGCTTCTATGTGGACCTGGACCGCACCGTGGACAGCATCGCCCGGCTCAACGAGCACGACGCCGAGGCGTACCGCGCCTTCATCAAGCGGTGGCAGCCCCTCAACGACGCCGTGTTCGACCTGTTTCTCAAGCCTCCCACGGGTCGGTCGATCGCGTCGACCTTCGCATTTCGCAAGCTCCACGACTCGCGTCGGGACCGCACGGACATGCTCCGGCAGCTCTTCCAGAGCTACGGACGCCTGATCAACGACACGTTCGAAGACGATCGCGTCCGGGCGGCGCTGGCATGGTGGGGTGCCCAGTCGGGCCCACCTCCGACGGACGCCGCCAGCGCCGAGTTCATCGGCTGGCACTCGCTGATTCACCGCACGGGACCGGCGCGCCCCCTGGGCGGGTCCGGCATGCTCACGCAGGCTCTGGCGGCGTACATCCGCGACCACGGCGGCGAGGTGCTGCCGAACCAGGAGGTGGACGAAATCCTGGTGGAACGCGGCCGCGCCACCGGTGTCAGGACGGTGCACGGCGACGTATACACCGGCCGCCGGGTGGTGTCCAACGCCCACGTCTGGGTCACCTTCCTCAATCTCCTGCGGAACTGGGTTCCCGCCGACGTGCGCAGCCGCATCGAGCGGATCCACGTAGGAAACGGTTTCGGCATGGTGGTCCGGGCGGCGGTGGACCGGCTGCCGGAGTACACGCTCTCCGACACCTCCGCCGATGAGATGCACAAGGGGATCCAGCTGATCTGCCCGACGCCGCAGTACCTCAACGACGCCTACGCCGACTACCTCCGCGGCGAACCGGCGAAGGACCCCGCGATCGTCGCGATGACGTTCAGCAGGGTGGATCCCAGCCTGGCACCTCCCGGCAAGCACACGCTGTTTCTGTGGGGGCAGTACTATCCCTACCGGCTCCGCGACGGCGGCGACTGGGATGCGATCGCAGAGCGGGAGGCGCGGAAGCTGTTCTCGGTCATGGATCGCTTTGCCCCGGGCACGAGCGACCAGCTCATCGACATGTACATTCAGACGCCGAAGGTGATCGCGGAGAAGCACAGCATGCCCAACGCCAACGTGATGCACGTGGAGATGGTGATCGACCAGATGTTCATGTTTCGGCCGTTGCCGGAGATGTCGAACTATGCGACACCGCTGCCGGGGCTCTACATGGCCAACGCCGGGCAGCACCCCGGCGGCGGTATCTTCGGCGCGCCGGGCTACAACTGCGCCCACGAGGTGCGCCGGTCGCTTCGCCGGCGCATGCGGTAGTCATCGTCGGCGCGGCGGTGGCGCCCGCGGCGACCGGCGCCCGCGGCGATCGGCGCCGACGCGGCGCGACGCCCCGGCGACCCGCTCGCCGTTTTCTGCTACAATGCTTCCCATGCTGCAACAGATCGAGGGCACCATAACCACGACGGTGCCGATTGTTCTCCTGATCGTCCTGGGGGCGGTGATCCGCCGGCTCCGCATCATTTCCGACACGGGCCTCGCCGAGATCAAGGCCCTGATCGTGAACGTGGCGCTTCCGGCGGTGCTCTTCGTGGCATTTCTCACGATCGAGTTCGAAGGACGCTACCTGGGGATATTCGTATTCATGCCGGTGCTGCTCTTCCTGCTGCTTGGGGTCGGGTACGCCGCCGGCCGGCTGCCCGGGTGGCCGCGGCCGGTGCCGTTCCTCATGACCGGTTTCGAGTTCGGCATGCTCGGCATCAGTCTCTTCGGCACCGCCTACGGCATGCAGCAGGTCGGCGTGATCAGCGTGGTCGGGCTGCCCCACGAGCTCTTCATCTGGTTTGTGTTTGTCACGCTCCTGCGGCTGCGCTACGGCGTCGGCGGCAGCATCGGAGAGACCGTGCGGTCCTTTGTGACCTCACCGGTGATCGTGGCGATCCTGGCGGGAACGCTGCTGAACCTGCTCGGGGCGGGGGACTGGGTAACCGGCGCGCTCGCTCCGTCCGCGGTGATCGGTGCGCTCAACATGCTGGGGTCGATCATCGGCCCCCTGATTCTCATCGTCATCGGCTACGGCACCCGTCTGACGCGGCGGGGTGTCGTGCAGGCGGCGCCGACGGTCGTCCTGCGCTTTGCGATCGTGGTGACCGTGGGGCTCACGGTGGTGCCGGCGGTGATCGAGGGGATGCTGGGCCTGCCGCGCATTTTTACCCACGCGGTGTTCACGTTCCTGATTCTCCCGCCGCCGTTCATCGTGCCGCTCTACATTCCCGGGGACCGGTCGGACGACCTGGCGTACTCCAACAACGTGCTGTCGCTGTACACCGTGTTCTCGATCGCGGCGTTTCTGGTGTACTTCGCCCTCAACCCGGCGTAGTCAAGCGGCGCGGGAAGGGCTACACTTCTCCGCCATGAGCGGCGTTTCGATCCGACCCAGCCTCCGGGGGCTGAAGTTTTCGCCGACCCTCCTGATCAACGAGGAGGTGGCGGAGTACCGTCGTCAGGGCCACACGGTCTACCACATGGGCTTCGGCGAGTCGCCGTTTCCGGTTCACCCGGCGATCCAGGACGGGATCTCCGGGTATTCCGGCCGGAACCAGTACATGCCCGCCGCCGGAATGGGCGAACTGCGCACCAGGGCGCGGCAGTACATCCTCAAGAAGCACAGCATCGACAACGACGAGTTCGACGTGATGATCGGCCCCGGGAGCAAGGAGCTGATCTTCGACATTCAGCTCGCCGTGGACGGGGATCTGCTGTTCCCTGCGCCGTCGTGGGTCAGTTACATTCCCCAGACACTCATCACCCGGGACGAGGTGGTCCGAATACCGCTGGGACCGCAGACCTCGTACAAACTGGACGGGGCGGTGCTGGAGCGGCGTATCGTGGAAAGCCGGCGAGAGGGCCGCAATCCGACCAAACTGATTCTCAACTATCCGAACAACCCCACCGGCATGACCTACGGTCCCGCCGAGCTGGAGGAGATCGGCGCGGTGTGTCGCCGGTACAACATCCTGGTGATCTCCGACGAAATCTACGCGCAGGTGGCGTTTCGCAGCTCCCACCGAAGCATCGCCCACTTCTATCCCGAAGGCACCATCGTGACCACCGGACTGAGCAAGCATCTCTCCCTTGGCGGGTTCCGTCTGGGGGTGGCCCTGGTCCCGCGGCGCCTGGAATCGGTGTTCCAGGTCCTGCGGTCGATCGCCAGCGAGACGTTCTCCGCGGTGTCCACGCCGATCCAGTACAGCGTCCTGACGGCGTTCGAGGAAAATCCCGCGATCGAGCGCTACATCGCGGAGTGCACCGAGATCCACGACATCGTCACGCGGTACGTGTGGCGTACGCTGCAGGTGCTGGGTGTCGACTACGCGGAACCCCAGGGTGGGTTCTACATGTACCCGGACTTCGACCGCTACCGCCACAGGCTCGCCGACTCCTTCGGTGTCCACACCAGCGACGAGCTGGCGCGACACCTGTTGCGGACGACCAACGTCGCCACGCTGCCGGGTACGGCGTTCGGTGACGAGCCGGAGGCGCTGCGGTTGCGGCTTTCCACCGTCGATTTCGACGGCCTCACGGCGCTCACCCGGTACCGTGAGGACCCGCCGGGTGCCGCGGGAGAGACGCGGGCGGCGTGTCGATCGGCGGAGAACGCGTTCGTGGAAGCGGCGTGTCCCCGGGTTGCCGAGGGCTGCCAACGTCTGGTGAACTATTTCTCTGGAGGAGCATCATGAGATCCATCCCACTGCATCGGCGGCACCGGCGTGCGATCGCGGTGCTGCTGTTGACCGTTCTGGCCGTTGGAAGCGTTGCGGCGCAGGCGAACTCGCAGGCGCAGGAGCGGGACCGCATCAACCTCGGCCGACTGGCTCAGGGTCCCGCGATCATCGGTGGCGGCTTCGTCATCGGTGAGCCCAGCGGAATCAGCGCCAAGCTCTGGTTTGTTGATACCGGGTTTGCGGTCGACGCCATGGCGGCGTGGTCGTTTCGCACCAACCGCAGCCTCTATCTGCACGCCAGCGGAATCTACCACCTGGCACTCATCGAAACACAGGGCGGGCGCTACATCGTGCCGTCGGTCGGTTTCGGTGTCACCAACACCTACGGTGACGAGGTCGGCGTGGGGCTGCGTCTCCCCGTGGCCCTGTCGCTGATGCCGTTTGTAGAGCTGCCGCTGGAGTTCTACGCCGAACTGGCCCCCGGTATCGGGATCATTCCCGAAACCGATCCTGAGTTCGGCGCCGGAATCGGCGTGCGGTTCTACCTGCCGCTGTAGAGCGGCGGTGGGTGTACACTGAGACGAACCGCACCGGCAACGAAGGAGTACAGACAATGCCATACGCAATACAGATCGATCGCCACGGTGGTCCCGAGGTTCTTGAATCCCGCGACGTTTCCATGCCCACCCCCGGTCCCGGCGAGGTGGTTGTCCGGGTTCACGCGGCGGGGCTCAACTACATCGACACGTACCACAGAACGGGATACTACCCGGTGCCGCAGCTTCCCACGGGACTGGGTGTCGAGGGTGCCGGGGTCGTCGAGGGGACCGGGCGTCGCGTCGCCTTCGTGGTTCCCTCCCCGGGGACGTACCAGCAGTACCGCTGTGTTCCGGAGTCGCAGCTCGTGGACCTGCCCGCGGAGATCGAGTTCGAGCAGGCGGCGGCGATGATGCTCAAGGGCATGACGGCGCGGTTTCTGCTGCGGCAGACCTATCCGGTGAGTTCCGGCGATACGATCCTGGTGCACGCCGCCGCCGGAGGCGTGGGGCTCGTGCTGTGCCAGTGGGCGGCACACCTCGGCGCCACCGTCATCGGCACGGTGGGGAGTCCCGAGAAGGCGGAACTGGCGCGGGCCAACGGCTGTGCACACCCGGTGCTCTACCGCGAGGAATCGGTGGTGGAGCGCGTGCGCGAGATCACCGACGGTGCCGGCGTCGACGTGGTGTACGATTCCGTCGGCAAGGACACCTTCGAACAGAGCCTGCAGTGCCTCAGGCAGCGGGGACTCATGGTCACCTTCGGTCAATCCTCCGGGGCGGTGGCGGCGTTCGACCCGGTCCTCCTGTCGCGGCACGGGTCGCTGTTTCTTACCCGGCCGACGCTGTTTAACTACATCGCCGAACGCGAGGCGTTGGAGGAGAACTCCGCCGAACTCTTCGAGGTCGTCACCGGCGGGCACGTCTCGATCCCGGTACGCCAGCGATTTCCGGTGTCTCAGGCGGCGGACGCCCACCGCGCGCTGGAGGCGCGGGAGACGACGGGGTCCACAGTACTCGTCGTGGACTGATGCCGCGGTCCGTGTTATACCGGACATATGCAGCGCACTGACATCGAGATCGCCCAGGCCGCCGTGGCGCAGCCGATCGCTGAGATCGCCGCCCGCGCAGGATTGAACACCGATCAGTGGCTTCCATGGGGCCGCAATGTCGCCAAGGTTGATCCCGCCGCCGGGCGTCCGGCGCGCCACGCCGACGCCCGCTACGTGGACGTTACGGCGATTACGCCGACCCCGCTGGGAGAGGGCAAGACCACCACCACGGTGGGGCTCACGCAGGGACTCGGCGCGATCGGCAAGCGCGCCATGTGTGCGATCCGGCAGCCGTCCATGGGACCGACCTTCGGGATCAAGGGCGGGGCCGCCGGTGGTGGATACAGTCAGATCATCCCCATGGAGGAGTTCAACCTCCACCTCACCGGCGACATTCACGCCATCTCCGCCGCTCACAATCTGATCGCCGCCGCGATCGACAACCAGCTCTATCACGAATCCCGCTGGTCCGACGCGTTCTTTGAGAAGCGCGGCATGCGGAAGCTTCACATCAACCCATACTCGATCAGCTGGAACCGCGTGGTCGATCTCAACGATCGCGCCCTGCGGAACGTGGTCACCGGACTCGGCGATCTCGCCGACGGGCCGCCGCGGCAGGGTGGATTCGATATCACCGTGGCGAGTGAACTCATGGCGGTCCTCGCCCTGTCCACGGACCTGGCGGACCTGCGGTCCCGCATCGGACGCATCGTCGTTGCCTCAGATCGCACCGGACAACCGGTGACGACCGAGGATCTCGGAGTTGCCGGTGCCGCCACGGTCCTGCTGCGGGACGCGCTGTGGCCGAACCTGCTGCAGACGCTGGAGGGGCAGCCGGCGTTTGTCCACGCCGGCCCCTTTGCCAATATCGCCCACGGCAACTCCTCGGTCATCGCCGACAAGGTTGCCCTGGCCCAGGGCGGATTCCTGGTGACGGAGAGCGGCTTCGGTGCCGATATCGGCATGGAAAAGTTCTTCGACATCAAGTGTCGGGTGAGTGGAACGTTCCCGGACGTGGTCGTACTGGTTGCTACGGTCCGGGCACTCAAGATGCACGGTGGTGGACCGAAGGTCACCCCGGGGCAACCGCTTGCCGAGGAGTACCGCCGCGAAGACCTGGCGCTCCTGGGGGCGGGACTCGAGAATCTGCGCGCGCACCTGCGTATCGCCTCCTCCTTCGGAACGCCGGTGGTGGTGGCGATCAACGCGTTCGATACCGACACCGAGGCGGAGTGGAACCTGATCCGCGACGCCGCCCGTGACGCGGGGGCGTTCGACGCCGTTGTCACCCGCCATCACGCGGAAGGTGGTGAGGGAGCCCGGGAACTGGCAACAGCGGTTGCCGCCGCCGCCGAGCAACCGACGGAGCCCCACTTTCTGTACGATCTCTCCACCGGGATCGAAGACAAGCTCCGCACGGTGGCCACCATGCTCTACGGAGCCCGCGACATCGACGTGAGTCCGCAGGCGCGGAAGCAGATCGAGACGTTCGAGGAACGCGGGTACGGAGACCTGCCCGTGTGCATCGCCAAGACCCATCTGTCGTTGAGCCACGATCCGGCCCTGAAGAACGCCCCGCGGGATTTCGTGTTTCCGATCCGGGAGCTGCGGCCGAGTATCGGGGCGGGGTTCGTCTATGCCCTGGCCGGCGACATTCGCACCATGCCGGGCCTTCCGAGCCAGGCCGCCTACCGCGGCGTGGACATCGACCCGGATACCGGCCGGATTCGCGGATTGTTCTGACCGCCTGCGGCACCGTCCGCTCTGTGGTGCCCTGGGCAATCCCGACCCACATTCTCCGTGCAGGTGGGTCAAAGGGACACACCCGCCGGCATCTCCGGCGGGCGATCCGGCGGCCCTCGGACCCGGTGCCCCAAGTTGTTCTCTGGCAACGGGTTGTGGGGGACACGAAATTCGCATCATGTGAGACATCTGGTACGATGATTGCTTCTCTGTGACCGGAGGGTACGATCATGTCCGCAGAACTGATTCGACAACGACGTCTTCGACTGGCGCAGACCGCGGTGCTCTCCGGCATCGTCGTCTGGCTTGCATCGCGGGCGGCGGCGATCCTCATGGGCCCGGTGGGAGCGTGGGTCGCCCTGGCCCTCGTGGCCGGCGTGACGATTCACAGTCTCTCCAGCCAGAGATTTCTCCTGCCGCAGGGCACGCGCCGCGTCCGCTGGGGGGACGCGCCGGAACTGCACGCGGCGCTGCAGGACCTGGTCACGCGGGCGGGGCTGGAGTCGATTCCGCCGGTCTACGTCGTCCCGAGTCAGCAGCCGATCGCCCTGACCACCGGCTGGGGTGACCACACGATGCTGGTGGTTTCGACCGGACTGCTGCAGACGCTGTCGTGGCGGGAGCTCCGGGCGGTGCTGGCCCACGAGATTTCGCATCTTCGCAACCACGACCTGCCCCTGTTTGCGGTGGTCGGGGCGATGCAGCGTGTCACGCGAATCGTGTCCGGCGTGCTCATGGTGATCGTGCTGATGAGCTTTCCGCTGCTGCTCTTTGGAATGGCGATTCTTCCGCCGCAGGCGATGCTGTACCTGGGGCTGGTGCCGCTGGTCAGCGTGTTCGCCCAGATGGCGCTGCTTCGGACGCGCGAGTTCCAGGCGGACCTCGGCGCTGCGGAACTCACCGGTGACCCGGAGGCGCTGGCGAGTGCCCTGACGCGGATCGAACGGGCTCAGCGCCCGTTCTGGAGCATGATCGCGACCGGGACCGGGGGCGGCGCCGGCGGAGGAGGACTGGGCAATCTCCTTCGAACCCATCCGACGACGCAGGAACGGATCGAACACCTGCGGGCGCTGTAGACCGGCGGACGCGGCGGGGACGATCCGCCGAATGCGAAGGGTGCATGATTTGCCGTTCGGCCGTATACTGCAGCCATGCACATCGACTGGAGCGAACTCAGAGGGGAGATCATCGGCCGGGATGCCACGATCCTGACACCCTACGGTGAGCGGGTCCTGTTGTACGCCGATTTCACCGCCTCCGGACGCGGGCTTCGGAGCATCGAACGGTACGTGGAGCGCATCCTTGAGCTGTACGCCAACACCCACACCGAGGACGATACCACCGGACGCCTCACCTCACAGCGGCTGGCGGCGGCGGAGGCGCTGATTCGACGGCGGTTGAACGCGGGGGAGCACTACAAGCTGATCTCCGTGGGCGCCGGTGCCACCGCGGCGGTTACCCGGCTCCAGCAGATTCTGGGGATATACCTGTCCCCGGCAACGCGGGACCGCCTCGGGGATCGTGCCTCCCTCCCGCCGGAGCGGCTTCCGGTTGTGTTTGTCGGACCCTACGAACACCACTCCAACGAGATATCCTGGCGCGAGGGACTGTGCGAGGTGGTGGAGGTCGAACTGGACGACCACGGGTTCCTGAGCCTCGAGGACCTTGCCACCAAGCTCGGTGATCCGCGCTATCGGGGCCGGCAGAAAATCGGCTCCTTTTCGGCTGCGTCCAACGTGTCCGGCATCCGTACCGATGTCTACGCGGTGGCCCGGGTGCTCCACGCCCACGACGCCCTGGCGTTTTTCGATTTTTCCGCGAGCGCCCCGTACGTCGCCATCGACGTCGAGCACGACGCCGAGTCGTACTTCGACGGTGTGTTTTTCTCGCCACACAAGTACCTCGGCGGGCCCGGTGCGAGCGGGATCCTGGTGATCCGCGACGCGATATACCGTCGCGATCTGCCGCCTTCCGTGGCGGGAGGCGGGACGGTCCGTTTCGTCAACGCCCGGACCCAGGATTACGTGGACGACATAGAGGAGCGCGAGAAAGCCGGCACACCGGCGATCATCCAGACGATCCGGGCGGCGCTGGCGATCGACCTGCAGCATCTTATCGGTGTGGAACGGATCGAGGAGCGGGAGCAGGAGCTCACCCGCCGCGCCTTCGCCCGCCTCGGTCAGGTCCCGGGGGTGGAGATCATCGGCGACGCTCCACCGCAGGACCGACTGGCGATTTTCTCATTCAACATTCGCACCGGTCACAGCTATCTGCATCCGCGGTTCGTGGTTCGGCTGCTGAACGATCTGTTCGGAATCCAGGCGCGCGCCGGCTGTTCCTGTGCCGGTCCCTACGGTCACCGTCTGCTGCACATCGACCTGGAAACCTCTGAGCGCTACCGACGCTACATCACCGAGGGCCACGCGGGGATCAAACCGGGATGGGTGCGGCTCAACTTTCACTACCTGACCAGCGACGCGGAGTTCGATTTTCTGTGCCGGGCGATCGCCTTCGTCGCCTCCCATGGGACCTATTTTCTGGCGGACTACCGGTTTGACTCCCACACGGGCTCGTGGACCCACCTGCGGGAGGCGGAGGAGATCGGCGGCCTTGGTGCGGCCGAGGCGCTCGCGGGCGGTATTGTGGGCGGTATTGCGGGGCAGGAACCCGCCCTCACGGATGAGGAACTCGACGAGGCGCGTCGTCGCGCCCTCGACGAGGCGATGGAGCGGGCGCAGGAACTGGTCGACGCCTTCTCCAGTGCGGAACTCCACGAGACGACCGACGAACTGATTCCGTTCTCGTATATTTCGGAAACGTGACCGGCTCCGGTCCGGCTCCGGCGCCTCGTGCCCGGAGCCCTGTTGCCCCGGCGGCGCAGGGGCGGTACTTTCTCGGCAAGGAACACAGCACATGAAACGCGCGTTGGTTATCGGGAGCGGCTTCGGAGGATTGTCGGCGGCGGCCTTCCTCGCCAGAGACGGTTTTTCGGTCACGGTACTGGAAAAGAACGAATGGGTCGGTGGACGCGCGCGGGTACTCGAACGCGACGGATACCGGTTCGACATGGGACCCAGCTGGTACTGGATGCCGGACCAGCACGACCGCTGGTTCGAGCAGTTCGGGGTTCGTCGCGAGGACTTCTACGCGATCCACCGCGTCGATCCCGCCTACCGGGTGTACTACGGCGACGCGGTGCCGGGCGAAGCGCGGAACGTTGTGGATATGCCGGTCGATCGCTCAGCGGCGCGGGCGGTGTTCGAACGCTACGAGTCCGGGTCGGCGGATGCGCTGGACGGCTACCTGGACGACTGCCGGCGGAAGTACGAGTTCGCCATGCGGTCGTTCATCTACAAGAACTACTACTCCGTTTTCGACTTCGTAAACGGCACGGCGCTCCGCAATCTCCCGCTGCTCAACATCCTCCAGAGCTACGGCGGCCGGGTAAGGCGCCGGTTCCGCCACCCCTACCTGCGTCGCATCCTCGAGTTTCCGGTTGTGTTCCTCGGTGGCAGCCCCACCGGAACGCCGGCGATGTACACCCTCATGAATCATATCGATTTCAACCTGGGAACCTGGTATCCCCAGGGTGGCTTCGGGGCGGTGGTTCGGGCGATGCAGGCGGTTGCCGAGGGGCAGGGCGCCGAGTTCCGCTTCGGGCACGAGGTGGTGGGCATCGATGTGGAGCCCGGGGGGAGCCGGAGGGGAACGGCGTCCGGTGTTCGGGTACGGACTCCCGACGGGAGCGAGTCGCGCATGGAGGCCGACGTGGTGGTCGCCAACGCGGACTATCCCCACGTGGAGATGTCTCTGCTTCCGGAGGAGTACCGGTCCATCGGTCCGAAGCGCTGGGAGCGGGCGGCCCTGGCGCCGGCGGTTCTCAACTTCTACCTTGGTTTCGACCGGCCCCTCGACGAATTCGCCCACCACACGTTTTTCTTCGATGCCGACTGGGAGACGCACTTCGACGCGGTCTACCGGAACCCGCGATGGATAGACGACCCGCTGTTCTACCTGCACGTACCGTCAAAGACAGACCCCGACAGCGCCCCGAAGGGACACGAGGCGGTCTTTCTGCTCATACCGGTCGCGCCCGGGCTGGCGGATTCGCCGGAACGACGACAGGTATACCTGGACCACGCCCTGACGCGGATGGAACAGCGAACCGGTCGCCGCCTGCGGGACCACCTGGTGTTCCAGGAGAGCATGTCCCTCAGTGATTTCGAGGAGGCGTACCACGCCTACCGGGGAAACGCGTTCGGTCTCGGGCAAACGCTGTTTCAGACCGCCTGGTTTCGCGCTGCAAACCGTTCTCGGCGCGTGGGAAACCTGTACTACGCCGGTCAGTACACCGTTCCCGGGACAGGCACGACCATGAGTATGATCAGCGGTGAGGTCGTCGCGGACCGAATCCGTCGGGACGGCGTCTGATGGTGGTTCCAGGTTCCCCGGTGTTCTTGCCGCGCCCGGCCCCGGCACAATAGACTTCGCGCATGAGCTGGTTTGGCAAAATGGTCGGTGGCACGATCGGTCTCATGATCGGTGGCCCCCTTGGAGCGATCGCCGGTGGAGCGATCGGGCATCATCTGTTTGACAAGGAGTCCGGGGCTGCACATCGCGACCGGGTGAACGACGGTGGGTGGCAGGACGGGTTCGGTCAGTCGCGTTCCTCGGCGGGACAGCGACCGTTCGGCGGTGCCGGCGGGGGTCGCGCCGCGGAAGCCGAGAAGCGTCAGATGTCGTACTTTCTGGCGCTGTTCTCGATCCTCGGAAAGCTGGCAAAGGCCGACGGCCACGTATCCCGGGAAGAGGGAGAACAGGTGGTCGCCTTCCTCGACGCCATGGGCGTTCGCGGCGACCAGCGTCAGTTTGCGATTCGCGTGTTCAACGAGGCGCGCAATTCACCGTACTCCGCCGAGGATTTCGCGCGACAGTTTGCGGAGTTCAGTCGCCGACAGCCCGATCTGCGGTCCAGCATGATCGACATGCTCTTCCGGATCGCCCTCGCCGACGGCGAGTTCCATCCCGCCGAAGAGGAGATGATCGGGAACATCGCGCGGATACTGGGTATCTCCGATACGGAGCTGAAGACGATTCGGGAGCGCCACATCGCGCAGACGGATCAGGCCTACTCTGTCCTGGGACTGAGCCCCGACGCGTCGGACGAGGACGTGAAATCGGCGTACCGACGACTGGTTCAGGAGTACCATCCCGACCGAATCGTATCGCAGGGTATGCCGGAGGAGTTTGTGGAGTACGCAACCCAGCGGTTCCAGGAAATCCAGGACGCCTGGGAGACGATTCGCGCCGAGCGGCGGTTGTAGGCGCAGCCGGTCGGCACACACGGGGTTCTGTCGCCGCGCCGTGGCGGCGCCGGGAGCGTTACAGGTCCGCGGACATCATCCCCCGGGGTCGAATTCGCAGTTCCATGACGCTTCCGTCGCCGAATCCGCGCGACATCACGTGGTGATACTCCGGGACCAGTTCCTCCGGAATGACCGCCAGGATCGTTCCCGCGAACCCGCCACCGTGGACGCGGCAGGCTCCGAGCGCCCCGCGAGCGGCCAGGTAGGTCCGCGTGACCTCGAGGGCCAGCGCGACCGGTTGCTCGGTCACGTGGCCTTCGGCGTACACGTTCTGCAGCAACGTCCAGCTGGATACGCCGCTCTCGTTCATCGCCCGCAGCACGCGCTCGTTCAGACGTGAATCCACCGCATCCACCAGCGCCGATACGCGGTCCTGCTCGTCGAAGAAGTGGAACGCTCGCAGCACCGCCCGGTCACCGGTGGCTTCCCGTACCCGATCGAGGTGCGCGAGCAGTTCCCGTCTGTTGGTCCTGCTGAGCGTTTCCACCCCCAGGACCTGCGCCACCGCGTGCATCTCGCGGGGAACCGCGGCGTACTGGTCCGTGAGGTCGGCGTGGCTCCCTCCCGTGTTGACCACCACGAGGCGTTGTCCGTGGCCCCGAAAGTCCAGCTCGAGGCGGTGATACCGCGGGCTCTCGGGGTCCGCAAAATCGATCGCCACGGCGCTGCCGATCGCGCTCGCCATCTGGTCCATCAGTCCGCTCGGTTTGTTCATGAAATGGTTTTCGGCGAACTGCCCGGACCGTGCCGCCACCACGGGGTCCAGCTCCGTTCCCGCCAGCGCCGCGTGGGTCCCGGCGAGGGCCACCTCCAGCGCCGCCGAGGAACTGAGGCCGCTTCCCGGAGTAACGCGACTGTCCATGGCTGCCTGGTACGCCGGGGCGGCCTGGTTGTAGTTCCGCAGCCCGGCGGCAACACCGGCCATGAGTCGCTCGGTGTCGTGGGAACACTCACCGCCGTCTCCCGGCGCGCGAAACGTGGCGTCCCACCCCGCCGAGACCAGATGGGAGTCGTTGTCGGGAGAGGGGCCCGCCACCACCAGAGCGTCCTGGTCGATCGCTGCGGCCACAACCCGCCCATGGTTATGATCCGTGTGGTTTCCGATGATCTCGGTACGTCCCGGGCCACTGGCAACGACCGTGGGGTGAGAACCGTAGGTTTCCGTGAATCGCTCGGTCAGGTGCTGGATTCGCTGGCGCGCGTCCGGAACGTGGCGCACGAACTCGTCGAATGACAGGTGCATGAGTATCCGGTACCACGCCCGAGGGGGGCTGTCAAGCGCCGACTGTGGGGTCCCCTGGCCGGCGGGCGTGACTTACGAGTTGGAGGTGGTGTCCGGCTCGGTGGATGATCCGTCGGCCGTCGGCTGGTCTCCGGTGTCGAGGAGGCCATCCTCCGCCCGGATCGCGTCGATCTGCTCGACCAGCTTCTGCGACAGTACGCGGGGCCACGCGGGGAGCGTCCCGGTGGTATCGGCGTCGTAGTCAGCGAGGATCTCCTCGAACTGCGCCGTGGCGCTGTCGTATTCTTCCTGCTTGTAGGCGATGAACGCGATCTCGTATCGCGCCTCCATCACGGCACCGGGGTCATCCGGATACCGATCGATGAACGCCTCGTAGTAGCGCAGCGCGAGATCGTAGCGGTCCTGGTCCGCGGCTTCCTGTGCCCGCTGGAACATCTCCATCTGACTCAGATCGGCGGGAATTTCCTCGGGCGCCGACTGGCAGGACGCGAGCAGGGCCGCCCCCGCCACGAGAATCGCTGCGATGCGGTAGGATCGTTTCACGGCCTGACGGTAGCACGTTTGCATGGGCGCTGCAAGGCGGCTACAATCGCCCCCATGATTGCAAGCATCGTCAACGCGCTGGCCGTGGTCCTGGGGACAACTGTCGGCCGAATCGTGGGAGGACGGATCGGTGCCCATTTCCGGAGTGTGGTGTTCTCCGGCGTTGGTGTCGTATCGCTGCTGATCGGGATCAGTATGGCGCTGGAGACGCAGCGCTTCCTGTACCTGGTGCTCTCGCTGGTGATCGGCGGGCTGATCGGAACCGCGCTGGGAATCGAGGACCGTGTCTACCAGCTCGGCGAGTGGCTCAAGCGGCGGTTCCAGCCCCGGGGTACCGAGACCGCCATCGGCGAGGACAGTCTCTCGTCGCATTCATTCGCCCAGGGCTTTCTGGTGTCCTCGGTCCTCTTCTGCGTCGGCGCGCTGGCGATCATCGGGTCGTTTCGGGCGGGCGTGGAACACGACTACGAACTCCTGTTCACCAAATCGGTCATGGACGGATTCATGGCGATCCTTCTGACCGCGGCGTACGGGATTGGCGTCGGGTTTTCGGCGCTGTCGGTGCTGGTGTACCAGGGTGCCCTGACGCTTCTGGCGGGCGTGCTGGCTCCATTTGTCAGCGATCTGATGGTGAGCGAAATCTCCGGTGTCGGCGGTGCCATGGTGGTGATGATCGGCCTCAACCTTCTGGAGCTGCGAACGATCAAGACCGCGGATTTTCTTCCCGGCCTGGTGATCGTTGTGCTGTTCGTCATCGCCGATCCCTGGCTGGGGAGTCTCGCACTGTAGCCTGAAAACGGCCCCGGCAGCGATCGTCGCTGCCGGGGCCGCTGTGTTGGGAGGCGTATGTTCAGCGTGGCCCGCGCCGTACCGGCGCGCCGGGTCAAGCCAACGCAGTCCGTGTCCTATAGGTGCCAGCGGACCAGTCCCGGTACGAAGGGGTGCACGAGGTCCGGGTTGCTTGGCAGCACCCGTACCGCAAAGCCCTGGCGTCCTGCGTGACGACAGCGGACTTTCACCTTGAAAATGTGTCCTTCCTCGTCCTGACCGGCGACTTTCATGTCCACGGTCTGCGGATCCTCCAGTTCCCCTTCGGCGTCGATCCGGCCGGTGTATACCTGCACCGTCACCTCGGCGGGATCGATTTTCCCGAGATGGACGTGACACTCCACAGAGAACGAGTCCCCGACCTTGAGACTGCGGCCACCGCCGCCCTCGATCTTGAACACCGACACGTTCTTCCACTCGTGGTGCAATCGCTGGATGTACTCGTTGAGCTGCCGCGCCTGCGCCAGTTCGTTTTTATTGACCTTCTCGTAGTTCTTCAGCGCCGGGAGGTAGAACCGCTCGGAGTACTCCGTGAGCATGCGGCTCGTGGAGAACTGCCCGCCGAGATCGGCCATGGACGCCTTCATCTTGGAGATCCAGCCCCGCGGCAGGCCATCCCGACCACGCTCGTAGTACGTCGGGATGATCTCCCGTTCCAGGAGATCGTACAGCAGTTTGCTCTCGATCTCGTCCTGCATCTCTTCGTCCTCGTACTCCTCGCCGGCGCCGATCGCGTATCCGCATTCGGGGTCGTAGCCCTCGGCCCACCAGCCGTCCAGAATCGAGGTGTTGAGAACGCCGTTGATCGCCGCTTTCATGCCGCTGGTTCCGCTGGCTTCCATCGGTCGCCGCGGGGTGTTCAGCCAGATATCGCTGCCACTCACCAGGTACTTGGCGATTTCCAGATCGTAGTTTTCGAGGAACACGATCTTGCTGCGAATCTCGGGGTCGCTGGCGAAGTGGACAATATCCTTGATGAGGTTCTTTCCGGGGATGTCGTGCGGATGCGCCTTTCCCGCGAAAATGATCTGGACCGGACGATCCGGGTTGGTGAGCAGTCGTCGGAGCCGGTCCGGATCGCGGAAGAGCAGCGTCGCGCGCTTGTATGTGGCAAACCGCCGGGCGAAGCTGATCGTAAATGTGTACGGTGAGAGCACCTCGTCGGCGTGGACCACCTGGGACTGGCTGGCGCCCCGCCGCGTGAGCTGTCGCTTGAGACGATCTCGCGTAAAGGTGACCAGCTGGTTCTTGCGCATCTCATGGATCCGCCACAGTTCCTCGTCGGAGACGCGGTTCATTCGGTCCCAGATGTCGATGTAGGTGGGCTCGTCGTAGAAACGGGGCCCGAAATAGCGATCGAGAAGGTCCTTGAGTTCCGGGGACAGAAACGACCGGGTGTGAACGCCGTTGGTGATATGGGTGATCGGGACCTCCGACACCGGCAGTTCCGGCCAGATCTGCTTCCACATGTCCCGCGACACCGCGCCGTGGAGTTCGCTGACGCCGTTGTTGTAGGCGCTGAGACGAATCGCCAGGACGGTCATGCAGAACGGCTCCTGAACGTCCTCGGGGTTCTCCCGGCCCAGGGCGATGAACTCATCCCACGAGAACCCGGTCCCGTCGGTGATCGCGTGGAAGTACTTGTGCATCAGGTCGATGCCGAAGCGCTCGTTTCCCGCGGGGACCGGTGTGTGGGTCGTGAATATGTTCGTGGGCCAGATCGCCTGGATCGCTTCGTGACGGTTCAGGCCGTGGAGCTGCATGTACTCGCGGATCCGCTCGATTCCCAGAAACGCGGAATGCCCCTCGTTCATGTGGGTCACCGCGGGGTTGATGTCCATCGCCCGTAGCGCCCGCAGTCCGCCGATGCCCAGCAGGATCTCCTGCTTGATGCGCATTTCGCGATCGCCACCGTAGAGGGTCGCGGTGATCGCCCGGTTGGCCTCGCTGTTCTCGTCGAGATTGGCATCGAGGAGATACAGGCTGATCCTGCCGACTTTGACCTCCCAGACGCGGGCAACCACGCGGGACTCCGAAAGCTGGACGCTGATTTTGACTTCGTTGCCGTCCGCGTCGGTGACCTTGCGCACCGGCATGTTGTACCAGTCGTTTTCGGGGTAGCTCTCCTGCTGAAAGCCATCTGCGTTGAGGTACTGCTGAAAGTATCCCTGCTGATAGAGGAGTCCCACGCCCACCAGCGGCAGCCCGAGATCGCTGGCCGATTTGAGGTGGTCTCCGGAGAGGACGCCAAGGCCACCGGAATAGATCGGCAGACTCACATCCAGGCCGTACTCCATGGAGAAGTAGGCGATCGTGTTCTTTTTGCTGCCGCGGTACCACGTGTCCTTGCCGGCCTTGTACTTGCGGAACTTGTCCACCACAGCGTTGAGCGCCGCGAGATACGAGTCGTCCTCGGCGAGTTTCTCGAACCGTTCCTGGGCAACCATGCCCAGCATGCGAACCGGGTTCTGCTGGCTCTGCATCCATGCGTCGAAGTCGAGGCGGGTGAAGAGGGTGAGGGCGTCGTGATTCCAGCTCAGCCACAGATTGTGGGCGAGCTCCTCGAGCGGTTTGAGGGCACGGGGAATCTGCGGATTCACCGTGTATTCAATGTATTTCATATTATGAACCCCTTTGCGGCTGGTTGGGACAGACCGTACAGGCCTGTCCTGTCAGTGTCAATTGGAGAATTCCTCCGGGTGCTCCTCGACGATCGGCATGCACACGGTGCTGCCGTCGGTGGTATCGAGGGCGTCGATCCGGGCGATCGCGTCGCGGATCGCCGGTTCGCGGCAGGAGTGGGTGGTCACGACCACGGGGACGAGCTCGTTCCGTCGTGCCTGCTCGTTCTGCCGCAGGCTCGCGATACTGATCTCATGCCGCCCCAGGATGTCGGAGATCGACGCCAGCACGCCGGGTCGGTCCTGCGCCATGATGCGCACGTAGAAACGGCTCACCGAACCGTCGAGTCCCACCTGCGGGCCGGTGGTATTGCGATCCGGCCAGAAACGGGTGGAGGAGAACACCGCCGGCAGCACGCCGGTACCGATGCCGACCACGTCCGCAACCACGGCGCTCGCGGTGGGAGAGCCGCCGGCGCCGCGACCGTAGTACAGCGTGTGTCCCGTCGCGTGCCCGTAGACACTGATCGCGTTAAAGGGGCCGCCAACCCACGCCAGAGGATGATCGGTGGAGATGAACGCCGGCCGCACCCAGGCGGTGACGTCGTCGCCGATCCGGTGGGCAACCGCCAGCAATTTGACCACGTACCCGAGGTCACGCCCGAAGGCGACGTCCTGCTCGTCCAGATTGTCGATGCCCTCCACGGGGATCGCGTCAAAGTCCACGTCGGTGCCGAACGCCAGCGCCGTCATGATCGCGATCTTGTGCGCCGAATCGGTCCCGTTCACGTCCAGGGACGGGTCGGCCTCGGCCAGTCCGGACTCCTGCGCCGCCGCCAGCGCCTGCTGGTACGTCTCGCCCTTCTGGATCATCTCCGTGAGCAGGAAATTGCTGGTTCCGTTCACGATCCCGTAGATCGCATCGATCTGGTTGGCGATCAAGCCGTCGGTGATGGCGCGGATGATCGGGATACCGCCACCGCAGCTTGCCTCGAAGCCGATGGTGAGTCCGCGCTCGCGGGCGTATCCGAAGAGCTCCTTCCCGTGGTGCGCCAGAAGCGCCTTGTTGGCGGTGACCACGTGCTTGCCGTTGGCGATCGCCATCAGCACCAGTTCGCGGGCGACATCGTAGCCGCCGATCAGTTCGACCAGCACGTCGACGTCGGGATTCTGCGCCACCTCGAAGATATCGGCGGTGACCTTGACCCCGGTGGTATCGCAATCGGGGTTGTCGCGCCGCGCGGCGACCTGCTCGATGACGATCGGCCGCCCCGCGCGACGCGCGATTTCGTCGGCGTTGCGCATCAGCACATTGAACGTGCCGCTACCGACGGTCCCCAGCCCACAGATACCCACTCTCACCGGTTTCAACGTCATGCTCCCTATCTTGTCTGTATGGTCTCGACCCGGCCTGCGGCCGAACGCTTGTCTCCAACGCCTCCGCTCTCAGCCGGACTTGCGTGTATCGAGGCCAAGCATGTTGGCCAGTCGCTCGGCGGAAACGTAACCCGGCACCATGCGCCCGTCGGGCAGCACGATGGTGGGTGTGCCCTGCACGCCCAGCTCGAGCCCCAGATAATACTGCTCCGAGACCGGATTGTCGCAATCCGGGGCATTACTCAGCGTGTCGCCCCGCTTGGCCGCGCTCAGCGCCTCGGCGGGATTGGCGGCACACCACACCTGGGCGAATTGCCGCGCGCCGCCGGATTGCAGGCCGCTGCGCGGAAAGGCCAGGTACTCGACCTCGATGCCCATCTCGTTGAGCCGCGGCACTTCCTTGTGGAACTTGCGGGAATACGGGCAGGTGACGTCGGTGAAGACCTGGATGACGGCCCGGGGCTTTTCGCTGCCGCGGAAGACGATGCGCTGGTCTTCGGGCACGGCGGCCAGGCGTTCGGCGCGCTCGGCGTTATTGGCCTGCTGGGTCTGGTTGACCTGCCCCTCGGGGCGGTTGACGTTCAGCGCGCCGGCCTCCGGAGTCGCCGCCTGGGAGAGCGCAGCGATCGACAGGGTGGCGATGGCCAGCAGGCCGGCGGACAGAGTGCGTGACGTTCGATGCATGATTCAACCTCGTGGATGGTGTTCGGCGTGCAGCGCCTGCAATCGAGCGCGTGCGACGTGGGTATAGATCTGGGTAGTGGACAGATCGGCGTGGCCGAGCAGCATCTGCACGGCCCTCAGATCCGCCCCGTGGTTGAGCAGATGGGTGGCAAAGGCATGGCGTAGCGCATGTGGGGATATGTCGCGGCGTACCCCGGCCTGCTCGGCATAGCCGCGAATCCGGTGCCAGACGTTCTGGCGCGTCATGCCACCGCCGCGGCCGGTCACGAACAGGGCATCGCTCTGTTTCGCGCCCAGCAGAA
>CAJWEZ010000034.1 GCA_913030605.1 uncultured Spirochaeta sp. | reverse complement strand
AGGCGGCGACGAGGTTCGGGTCGCGGTGGTGCGCGGTGGTGTTGCCGTCGCAGCCGCGATGGGTCAGCTGCGCGCCCTTCGGGCGCCCCGTCGTCCCCGAGGTGTAGAAGATGCAGGCGTCATCGTCCGGCGCCACCGTGACCTCGGGCATCTTCGACTCGCTGTTGACCAGCTCTGCCCAGTCCGTGGCCCAGTCCGGCAGGTCATGGGGCACGCGCACCCCGACCACGGTCAGGTCCGGGAAGTCGCCGCGCAGTTCCGCGAAGCGCTGCAGCCGCTCCTGGTCGGCGATCAGGACCTTCGGCGCCGAGTCCTCGAGCCCGTAGTGCATCTCCTGCGGCACCCACCAGGCGTTCATGCCGACGACCACCGCCCCCATGGCCGTCACGGCCCAGTAGGCGAGCATCCACTCGGGGTAGTTGCGCATGGCGATGGCGACGCGGTCGCCCTGGCTCACGCCGGCCTCGCTCAGCCAGTGCGCGATAGAGCCCGTGATCGCCTGCGCCTCGGCGTAGCTCAGGCGCTCGTCGTTGTAGACCAGGTACTCCTTGTCGCCGTGACCCGCGGCGCCCAGCCAGATCTCGCGCAGGGACGGCGGCGCGTGCGCGTAGGTCCGGATGGGGACGCCGCCCACCTCCGCCGTGGTCACCTCGAACAGCTGCCCGGGGCTCGTGAGTTCCTGCCAGGCCTGCTTCAGCTCTGCGTACATGCGCGTCTCCCGCGATTCTTATGGCTGGTGGCGCAGGAGCATAGCGTTACCGCGCGAGCGGCTCAACGGCACGGGCCGCGGGGTCTTTGCGAGTTTATTTTTTCCGCCGGTGATGTCATTGTTGCGGCCCCCCGCGGGCAGCACACGGAGAGCGCAATGAGCACCCAGACCCTCGACACGGAACGTTTGGCCCCCTACCTCGCCGAGCATCTGCCGGGCTTTTCCGGCGACCTCACCGCCGAGAAGTTCGCCGGCGGCCAGTCGAACCCGACCTTCCGCCTGAGCGCCGGCGGGCGCCAGTACGTGCTGCGGCGCAAGCCGCCGGGCGAGCTGCTCGCCTCCGCCCACGCCGTAGACCGCGAGTTCCGGGTGCTGCGGGCGCTGGCCGACACGGACGTTCCCGTGCCGGAGGCCTACCTCCTGTGCGAGGACGAGCGCATCATCGGCTCCATGTTCTACGTCATGGAATACCTGGAGGGCCGGGTGTTCTGGGACCCGACGCTGCCGGAGGTTGCCGACAACGCCGAGCGGACGGCGATCTACGACGAGATGAACCGGGTGCTCGCCGCCCTGCACAATGTCGACGTGGACGCCGCCGGCCTCGCCGACTTCGGCCGCCCGGGCAATTATTTCGAGCGCCAGGTGGGGCGCTGGACCAAGCAGTACCGGGCATCGGAGACGGAGCACAGCGAGGCCATGGAAACGCTCATCGCCTGGCTGCCGGCCAACATGCCGCCGGATGACGGCGCCGTGAGCCTGGTTCACGGCGACTACCGCCTCGACAACCTCATGTTCCACCCGACGGAGCCGCGCATCATCGCCGTGCTGGACTGGGAACTGTCCACGCTAGGCCACCCGCTGGCGGACCTCGCCTACCAGGTCATGGCCTGGCAGCTGCCCGGCGACGCCGGACTGAGGGGCCTTGCCGGCGTGGATCGGGCGAGCCTGGGCCTGCCCTCGGACGACGCCTACGTCGCGGACTACTGCCGACGCACGGGTCGTGACGGCATCGATCACTGGAATTTCTACCTGGTGTTCTGCTTCTTCCGCCTGGCGGCGATCCTGCAGGGCGTGAAGAAACGCGCGCTCCAGGGCAATGCCTCGAGCGCCGAGGCGGAAGCCAAGGGCGCGCTCGTCGAGCCGCTGGCGCGCCACGGCGTGGCGCTCATCGACCGCTAGCGCGCCTCAGGCGGCGGCACTGTCCGCTTTTTTGCCGCCGCCTTTTCCGGCGTCCCCGCCGGCGCTTCTGCCGCTGCTCCCGGCCGGCCGCTTCTTCGCCCGCGCCTTGCTCTTCGGCGGCGCCTTGGCCAGCCGCTGGGAGCCCGTCTCGCGCATGGCCTCCCGGTCCGCCCGGGTCGGCGCCGGCCGCCGCCGGGATGCCCGCGGCCGGTGGTACTTGTCACCCTCCGGCCTCAGGTCACCGTACTCGAAGCGGTAGAGGATCTCCTCCATGGTCCGCGAGATGCGCGTGCAGATACGGATAGGCTCGACCTGCGGGAACGCCGAATGCTCGCCCCCCTGCATGAGCGCCACCAGTTCCTTCTCGGACAGGTGTGACAGTATCTTCGCCGGGTTGTACCAGCGGAAGCTCGGCACGATGTTGATGTCGCCGCTGTATTCCTGGTCCATGAGCGCGTGCACGCCGTTGAGCAGCAGGTTGAGCCGGGGCCAGCGATCGCCCCGCCGCTGGGCCACGCCGCGGTAGAAGTTGAGGACCTCGCGACCCACGCCGATACCCAGCGCACCGAGCGCCGAGGCCATCTTGCTGCGCGGCTTGCCGCCGTTCAGGAACGGGGTGGCGATGGGGTTCACCATGCTCACGATGTAGTGATTGGTGCTGTAGAGCCGCGACAGGCGCTTCGCCGGCAGGTCATCGGCAATGGACCCGTCCACCCACTTGCGCGTCGGCAGGTAGGGCTGCGGCTCGCCGTGCACGTTCTTCGCCATGAGCATCACCGGCGGGAAGACACCGGGCACCGCGCAGGACGCCATGACCGCCGAGCGGATGTACACGTTCGGCGACGTGATGGCGTTCAACAGCCGCGAGCGCTGGTGCGTCTCCGCCGGCGCCACGGTGATGCTGATCTGCCGGCCGGTCTTCTCGTAGGCCTCCTGGAAGGTCATGTCCGGCACCAGCCGGTCGATGATCTTCTCGAGGTCGCCGACGTCGATGGAAGGGTTCGTGCCGAAGAACATGCGGGAAAACACGCTCGCTTCCCGCTCGGCCTCGAAATGCACGTTCGCCGGGTCGTAGAAGCGACGCATTTCGGCGTCCGTGTGCGTACCGAGGACACCGGCGACCAGGGAACCGGCGCTGGAGCCGGAGATCACCCGCGGCAGCAGGCCCTCCTCGAGCAGGGTCTTGACCACCCCCATGTGGTAGAAGCCGAGCACGCCGCCGCCGGAGAGCATGAGCGCCGAGCGCCCGAAGCAGATGTTGGCGCGGTAGAAGAAATCCATCCTCTCCTGGATACCGATCTCACTCTCCGGCAGGTCCGCGAGATAGCGCAGGGCGTCGTCGATCTCCTCGATGTACTGCTCGATCAGCTGCTTGGTGCCAAACTTGGCGCGCTGGTAGAGCGTCGACCGGCCCATGCCACCCATGTTGCCGTGAATGCCCTCGTTCAGCGTGTAGAGCAGCCCGTGATTGTCGTGCCGGGCGCGCAGGCTGCGCAGCCGGTCGAGGCGCAGGCGGATCTGGGCGTAATCGTACTGGCGGCTCTGGTCCATTTCGCGCCAGCGGCGCGCGCCGCTCAGTTCGTCGTGGGCCAGGGCGGCCTCGCGCCAGGCGGCGTAGGTCTCGGCGCGGTCCATTTCGCGTTCCAGCGCCTTCAGCTTGCGTGCCGCACTCCACCCCAGGCCCCGCCGCCCGACCTGCCAGGTGAGGCGACTGTGCAGAAAGAACCCGACCAGGATCGACACCTCGATACTGATCACGTTGGCGAGGTTTTCGCCCCGGACGCCGTCGAGCCCGGCGAGCTCCACCAGCCCCGTGATCGCCAGCAGCTGGCTCAGCGCGACCAGAATGCCCATGAGCCCGTAGCGCGTGAACTTTGCCAGCCCCGTGGTGTTGTACTTGAGCACGCAGTAGAGGGCGCGGAAGGCGTCGGGGAGCCCGATCTTCTTTCCTTCCTCGTAGGTGCGGCCGTGGTAGGAGATGCCCACCTCGTAGATCCGCAGCCCCTCGTTCCGCGCCATCTCCGCCACCTTGGCGGTGATCTCCGGTTCGATCCCGAAGCGGTTCTCGTAGATCGTGATGCGGTCCAGGATCGGCCGCTTGAACACCTTGTAGCACGTCTCCATGTCCGTGAGGTTCAGATCGCTCATCATGTTTGAGAGCCAGGTGAGCGCCTTGTTCCCCAGGCTGTGCCAGTAGTACAGGATACGGTGCGACTCGCCGCCGGCGAAGCGCGACCCGTACACCACGTCCGCCTTGCCGTCGATGATCGGCTGCAGCAGCCTGCCGTACTCGTGGGGATCGTACTCCAGGTCCGCGTCCTGCACGATGACGACGTCTCCCGTCGCCGCCCGGAACCCCGTCTGCAGCGCCTTGCCCTTGCCACCGTTGGTTTCGTGATACACCACCGTGTGCCGGTCCTCGTATCCTTTCAGGATCTCCCGGGTGCGGTCGGTGGAACAGTCGTCCACCATCACCAGTTCGATTCCCGTAAACGGATCCGGCAGGCGCACCGACTCCACCACCGCGACGATCTGTTCCAGGGTGGCCTCTTCGTTATACACCGGCATGACGACTGAAAGCTTCATTGGTTCTCCTCTGTCGGATCCACGAGCGTGCCGCCGTGGGCGCGGGCGCGTTGTTCGTCGGTAAAGGCGTCGGGGTTTTCCACCATGTCCAGACGGTTGTCGAGAACCTCGGTGTTCCGCGCCGGCTGGTCAAAGGGATGAACCCAGGGAAAGTGCACGAAGGAGAGCACGTTCGCCAGGAACCACACCGTGACGATGGCGCCGGAGATCGTGGATCGCGACGGCACCCAGCGCCGCGCCGGTGGATCCGGAATCGTCCGTTCCAGAAACGTCCACACGAACCAGGCCCCCAGCCCGAACACCACGATCGCCACATCGGACATCATGTAGTCGTAGTAGCGGGCGGCGGCAAAGATCTGCGCCCAGGTGGAAAACACGAACAGGCCGACAAACACGAGATGATCCCGGGTGAGACCGATACGATCGCGCCGGGCGAGTGCCGCCACAGCCAGCAGGAGCCACACCCCGAAGAACCCGGTGAGGTGGAGCAGACTTCGCCAGAGCGAGTCCATCACCTGCTGGATCGACAGGACCGGGTTCTGGCGAAACAGATCGAGCAGCCACACACCCTGGTCGTAGTTGGCCGCCTCGTGGTTTACGTAGGGAATATCCACCGCCGCGAGGTAGGCCAGATAGATCGCCAGCGGGATCAGGTGCGCCACCACACTCACTCCCGCCTCGAGCCACCGGCGCTTGTAGGCGGCGAACAGCAGAATCGCGAGGTAGATCGCGTAGTTCTGCTTGGCGAGCATGAGGACGCCGAGCCCGACCGACGCCGCGACGATCAGTCCGTACCGGGCCGCCCGCTGGCGCCGCGCCGTCGTCGTATCCGCCGCGAGCGGCTGCGACAGACGGTCGCAGACACCGAGAAACATCCACAGCACGAAGATCGGCGTGATCACCTGCAGCTCCGTGGTGTGGAACGTCGCCACAAACTCGATCGAGTGAGCGTGAAAGAGCATG
Organism: uncultured Spirochaeta sp.; assembly: GCA_913030605.1. Classification (GTDB taxonomy): domain Bacteria; phylum Spirochaetota; class Spirochaetia; order DSM-27196; family Alkalispirochaetaceae; genus Alkalispirochaeta. The sequence continues at coordinate 41,573 of CAJWEZ010000034.1, read as the reverse complement.
AGCAGCGTCGCCAGCAGCGACGGTTCGGGTCCCATCCACCGCCGCAGGATGCGGAACATCGCCACGGCGCCGAAGAAAAACACCAGCAGCTTCAGGATGACGTACCCCGCCCCGGCCCGCTCCAGCGGCCCCAGATCGACAATCGGACTGGCGATCGTTCCCACGACCGCTCCGATCGTGTGAATCAGGAAGGGGTACGTCGGTCGGTTGATACGGTCGGTGTAGGTCCGGTACGTCTGGGGAAAGTAAGCCGCCGACAGGATCTCCACCCCCGCGGCCTGGTTGTACTGCCACATGAAGGGAACCGAGTCCACGCCGCGAAAGGAGGCCTTTTCAGGCCACGGGTTGAGCCATGCGATGTTTGAACTGACGGCGAAAATCAGGGCCACGGCGCCGGCGAGCACGAGTCGGCGTCTGGTATCGGTCACTGTGAGTCTCCTCTTGGTGATCGATACCGTACCGGGGAGGCCTCGCTTGGGCAAGGGTCGTCAGCGATTCACGCCGGGACATCGGCCTCCCGATTCCCGGCGACGGCGCGACGGACGAACCGTTTGAGGGAGGTGGACATCGACCCGTACACGAGTCGTCCGGCGGGATAGATGATCCGCCACCAGCCGAGGCCCAGGCGGAAGATCGCCGTAAGCTGCACCCAGGCGAGCTCGCGCTGCCGCCGGGCGTAGGAAAACCGGCGGTGCCAGAAGCTCTCGGGATACACGAAGTGCTCCCCAAGCACCTCGGGCACGTTGGAGAGCCGCCACCCGCGCTCGGCAATCGCGATCCAGGTGCGCAGGTCGGTGATGTTGTCGACCTCGGCGATGCCACCGACCTCTCGCAGCGCGGTGGTGCGCAGAGTGACCAGCGTGTGGGCAAAGGGAATCGCCTTGGTCATTCGGCACCGCAGGCTCCGGTCGTCGGTGGGGTGCTGGCGGATGTACCGCTCACCACGGGTGGCGTCGTCGAGGACGTACCACGATCCAACCAGACCCAGCGACGGGTCCGAGTCCAGGAGCGCCACCTGCGCCTCCAGGCGTCGGGGATACGACACGTCGTCGAAATCCTGCCGCGCCACGTACGGCGCCCGTGCGTGCTGCAGCGCGTAGTTCACCGCCCGCGCCAGCCCGACGCGTTCGAGGCGGAAGAGCCGCACTCTGGGGTCGTTGTCGGCGACCCGCGCCAGGAACTCGCTAGTACCGTCATCGGACCCGTCGTCGACGATCAGAAACTCGAAATCGGTGAGCGTCTGGTTGAGTATCGACGGCACCGCTTTGTCCACGTGCTGCATGCCGTTGTAGACCGAACAGATCACCGAAACGCGGGGAACGGGTCCGGGACCCGGGGCGGGAGTCAGTTCCATGTGGCCCTCCGACCACAGGCTGCGCGGGAACTGTCAGGAGTTGGTGTGGTCCGTGTTCGGATTCCGTGAGAGAAGCTGCGCGATCGCCTGCTCCCACCGCTCGGCCCAGTCGAAGTCGAACGTCTCGCGCCGGTCGGCTGCCAGCGTACAGACGCGCCGAAACGCCTCGGGATCATCGATCAGCGTCTGGAGACGATCCGCCAGGGCGGTGGCGTCTCCCCGGGGAAAGAGCAGCTCCTCGTGTCGCAGCATCGTGCGGATGCCCGCGGCGTCGGAACCGATCACCGGGGTCCCGACGTACAGCGCCTCCAGCACCGTGTTGGGGAAACTGTCGTAGAGCGACGGAATGACCAGGAGGTCGGCGCCGGCGACCTGCGACAGCGGCCGATCGATCCGACCGTGGAACGTCACGACATCGTCGAGACCGGCACCCGTTACGTACTCCCGGGCCCACTCCTCAAGCCCGCCAAACCCGATCACGTCGAGGTGGAAATCGCGAACGCCGCGGTGCACCAGTTCCGCGATCGCGGGAAACAGGTACTGAACGCCTTTGCGTTCGCCGAGATTGCCCAGGTACAACAGCGACCGGAGACGGGTTGGCGGACCGGACCGCGTCGGAATCCCGTCGAGCCAGGAGACGCGGAAGCTGTTGGGGATCACCACCGCCCGGTCGAGAACGCCGGGAGCGCGCTCGGCGACGTTGTCCCGATCGTACTCCGTCTGAAAGACCACCAGGTCGGCGCCATCGGCAAACCATCGCTCCAGGCGGTGCTTCCACCAGCCCAGAATCCGTCGCTGGAGACCGCGAAACAGCGGGACCCGATACCGGACGCCGCCAAATTGCAGGTACTCGTCGACAAAATTGCTGCGCAGCGCGAACACCACCGGAACGCCGAAGGCGCTGCCGAGGACCCGGGCGGCGTAGAAATTCGTTTCGCCAAAGGTCAGCACCGCGTCCGGCGCGTCGCCCAGCCGGTGTTCGATCGTCGCGCGCCCCCGCCGCACGGCGCGACCGAACTTGAGCCACTCCGGGGTGATACCGCGACCCGCGTAGGGCGAAATCACCGGGATCGACTCGCCGGCGAGTGAGAAATTCGTACCGGCACGAACGATATGGACCACGCGATGACCGCGCGCCACGAGCTGACGACTGAGTTCCGCGTAACGCTTGTGTCCGCCGGTTCTGAGTTCTGGCGCGGGAAACACTCCCACGATCGTCATGGGCGGCCTCCGTCGAGGATGCGGAGGTACGCGTCCGCCTCGCGATCGACCAGGGAGCGGTGCGCGTCCCGGGACATGACCGACCCGCGCAGCGCGTCCCGTGTGACCGTTTCGGCCGCCACGGCACGTGCGAACTCGTCAAGCGCGGCCCCCGGATACCAGAACGTCTGATTGCGCAAAACCTGGTCAACCGAGAACTCCCGGGAGGAGATCACCGCCTTATTGAACGCGATCGCCAGCGGAGACGTCCCGCTGATCTTGGTGCGGTTGTAGTGCGTCGCGTGCTCGATCGAGGTATCGATCAGAAACGCGATCGCGTCCATGTCTCTGACCGCCGCAAACATCTCATCGAACTCCCAGAACCCCTCCCGTGCCACGATCAGGTCGTCTATTTCGTGGTCCCGAAGCGCCCGGATGAACGATCGCGGCGTCCGGCCGATCAGGTAAAACCGCACGCCGGCGGCGCGAAACAGGGGCGCGTGGGCGGACACGGAATCGATCAGGCCGCGGTAGTTGCGGCGCTGCTGGTTCACACTTCCCGGGACCCCCACCCGGATGCCCCCGGCGGGCGCGGCGAGGGCCGTGGAGCGCGGCGGCAGATCGAGTCGTGGAAACTGCGCCGGTACAAAGCACGCCAGTCGGCGCATCCGTTGGGTGGAGGGACGCGCCTGCTGTGTCGCAAGGACGTCACGGGAGATAACCACGTTAGCGCCAAAGCGTGCGGTCAGCATCCGGTGGCTTCGGTCGTAGCGCTGCACGTTGTGAACGATGTGGACAACGCGCTCGGATCGAAGAAACGCGCGAACCACCCGCGCCCGCACGCGGTCCGCGATCGTCGTGAACACGATGCGCCGGGCTCCGACGCCGAGGGCCACCGCGCCGGCGAGCACAACCCCCGAGACGAACACGAGAACGCTGGGGACCCGGAGGGCACGAAAGAGGCGTCGCGTCGCGCCGCGCTGCGGGGCCGGAATCGGAATCACCCGCGAACGGGGGAGCAGGCGCATCGCGCGGACCTGTTCGGCCACAAACGGATGAGCCACCAGGAACGCTCGCCGGCCGGCCTCGCGCAGAATCACCAGCTGCGGGAGAACAACCTCCGTGTGGAGCGGTTCCAGTTGCACGACAACCACGGGACGACTACGGCGCAATGAGAGCCTCCAGGATACCCGCGGCGCGTTCCGGAAGCTCCAGAAGCTGAGTCCGGAGACGATCGAGGGCGTTCGCCGCGATGCGTTCGCGCTCCCGGCGATCGGACAGGTACCGTACCATCGTTTCTTCAAGATCAGACCCGTCCCATCGGACCGGCACGTACGTTTCTCCGGGGACAAACACGTCGGGCCACGTGTCCAGATGATCCATCGACGGTTTGACCATGAGCGATCCCGCCCGGATCGCCTCAAAGTCCCGGAAACACAGCTCACCCCAGCCAAAGGGGCTGAAGGTGATCTTCGACCGGTGGAGATCCGCAAGATACTGCCGCGGCGACACGCGATCACGGACCGCCGCCCATCCATGGTTCGAAACCGCCGCCTCCAGAGCCGCACCCAGATGTCGGCGATGGAACGCGATCGTCGGATAGCCGGGGGCACCCAAGCGCGCGTTGATGTCGATCGTTCGGGGTGTCCGGTCCGTGGGCGGCAGTGCGGTCGGCGACAGCATCCCGCGAGTGTGGATCAGAGGCTTTACGATCCGCGGCGACACCGCCGGCGTGCGGGCCAGGGCAACGCCGACGCGCTGACGGAGCCGGCGTCTCGGAAAGTCCCCCACACCGATGTTCCAGTGCACGTGGAGTTTCGCGGCGTCGGCATCGGACACGGCAGCAGGGTTGACTTCGGGATCATCCAGGATTCCGAACTCCCGGTGATAGTAGTCGGTAAAGAGTTCTCCCCCGTACAGAGCCCGTGAATAGAGGGCTCGGTCCGAAAACAGAGCCTTGTTGTAGAACCGATCCACGTAGGGCAGAACCTCCGGTCGGTGAAGCCCACCACCGGCGTTCCCGTTCAGAAAGAATATCCGTCGATACCTGGCGCGCAGCCGCTCCATCAGCGCGAGATCGGTGCGAGGTGGTTTCAGGAAACGCCTCACGATGATCAGGTGCTCGTTCGTGTCGCGGGAGAGGCACCACTCCGGATCGTCGGTAAACCGGAGGGCAACGTTGGACGCGCCGGCGTGGCGATGGAGGCCGAGAATCCACGGCGCCATCGTATGAAACAGCGAAATGCGGTCGTACAGCGCGAGGATCGTCACACCGGAGCCCATACCCGCCCGAGTATACCCGCCTCCTTGGAAAAGCGCACCCCTCGGGCTATGCTGTCGCCATGCGACGACGCATGACGATGCGGGAGATCACCGCGTCCTACTCCGACACCAAACGACAGAACGAACGGTTCGACCTGTGGCTCTACCACGTCGGCCGCCGGCTCTCCTGGCCCGTGGCGTGGGTCGCGGTCAACCTCGGGATCTCCGCTACCGGCGTGACGTTCATCTCCGCGGCCTTTGTCTGGGCGGGAGCGCTTCTCATCGCCCTGGGCGACCCGACGTGGCAGTTGATCGGCGCGCTCTGTTTTCAGCTGTGGATCATTTTCGACTGCGCCGACGGGAGCATCGCGCGGGCAACCGGTACGGGCAGCAAACGAGGCGAGTACGCCGACGCGTTCGGCGGATACTCGGTGAGCATGCTGCTGTACTCGTCCATGGGAATCGCCGGAGCCCGCACCGTTCTGGGCCTGGACACGGTCGTTCCGTACATTCTCGGGCTTCTGGGCGTAACTCCCGGGGCGGGCGAGGCGACCGGAGCGGTTATGAGTGCCGGTGGTGCCCTCGATTTCATCCCCGTGTCCACGGTGATTCCGGCTGTGGCGGTGCTCCTGGCGGGTGTCGGCGCCTCGCTCTTTTCGCTCTACGCCCGTCTGCTGTACCAGAAGTTTCTGAATATCTTCGAAGACTCGGCACGCAAGGCGCGACCGATCAAGCCGCGGGAGGACCGCTCCAATCCGGTCATGGTGGCGGCGCAGAACCTGGCCGCCAACTCGGGGTTTGCCCTTCCCCTGTCCATTATCGCCCTCGCGACGGATCGGGCGCCGCTGTACGCCGCGTTCTACCTGGTGGTGAACGGCGGCATGCTGCTGCTCACCATTCGCAGAACACTGACCAGGAAGGCCACGGCGGGACTCGAGGAACCGGGAGTCTCGTTGGACATCGCCGGTCCCGGGGCGGCGGGCGACGACGGATGAGCACCGTGCAGCCGAGCGGCCGGCCGCGGATCGCGATCATCACGCGGTCGATCGACCGTTCGCGCAACTCCGGAAGCGGTCACCACCTCCACGAGATGGTGCGCCACCTGATTCCGCAGGCATCGGACCTGGACATCCATCTGGCGCACTACCAGGACTCCGACGATCCGATCTACGATCTGGCGCCCGAGATCCGCCTCCCCGCAAACCCGTTACGGGCGGCGGCGGTCCTCAACCGCCACGAGGTGGATGTGGTGCACTTCTCGCCGCTCACGATCGTCTCACCGATCAACGGACTGCGGGCGCGGACGGTGGCGACGATTCACAGTGCCGAGCCGATGCTGCTGCCGGAGGCGTACAGCTGGATCAAGCGAGTGCATTCGCGCTACCTGATTCCGCGCTACGCCCGCCGCCTGGACACGCTGGTCACCGTCTCGGAGACCAGCCGCGACTGGTTCGCCGAGCACTACGGCGTTCCCCGCGATCGGATCGTCGTGACCTACAACGCCTGTTCTCCCGCCTACCGGCAGCTGTCGGAGACCGAACGGTCCCCGGCCACAGCCCTGGATCCCCGCATCACCGGCCCGTTCGTCTTTCACGTGAGCCGGTTCTCGGAGCGCAAGAATCCCTGGACGATGCTGTCGGCGTTTGCGGAGCTGGTCTCACCCGGGAGAGGACGCGGCGACACGACCGATCCCGCCGGCGGTGCCGGCACCACTGCCGGCACTCCAGGGCTCCCCCGTGACCTGCAGCTCGTACTCGCCGGCAAGGGCTGGGACGATCCCTCCGTGTGGCAGCGCGCGCGGGAACTGGGCATCGCCGATCGCATGGTCACGCCGGGGTTCGTGGACGAGGAGACGGTCGTGGGGTTCCTCAACCGGGCGGAGGTGTTCTGGTTTCCCTCTCTGAGCGAGGGCTTCGGCATGCCCAATGTGGAGGCGATGACCTGCGGGTGTCCGGTGATCACCAGTGCGGTGTTCGCGATTCCGGAGGTCGTGGGTGAGGCGGCGATCGTCCTCGAGGATCCGCGGGATCACCGGGCGCTTGCCGACGCGACGGCGTCGGTACTGAGCGACGGGACCCTCAGACAGCGCCTGGTTCGGGACGGCCTGGAGTGGAGCAGGCGCTACGACTGGAACGAGAGCGCGCGAACGCTCGCCAACGTGTACCGGAGGCTCGCGGGCCGACCGGAGCAGAGTTGAGCCGGGGCGGGCGTCTTGCAGCGCCGTCTCTGGCCCGCCCCGCGGGCCAACGGGGTCTACTCCGCCGCAATCCCCCGCCGGTACAGAAAGTCGGTGAACTCCAGGTCCGACGGCGCGTCGATCTCCATCCACCCGTTGCGAATGAACACCGCGTGCAGCGGGGTCAGATTGTCGGCGATCAGCTGCAGGAAGCTGGTCATGTACATGTTGTCGTAGTCCTTGCCGTCGTAGCGGGCGCTGTGGTCCAGGCCGTGGTAGAACGGCCTGATCTCGGAGAGCGCCTCCCGGGTGAACTTCATGAGACCGATATACTGGCCCTGGATCTCCTCCAGGCTCTGCGGCTTCTTTCCCAGCTCGATGATCGTGCCGTCGTCGCGCAGCTTCATCGTTTCGGCGTCGATAATCGGGTCCTCCTGCCGCGCCGCCCAATAGCGCTGCCACGCCAGATCCACCACCACGCTCACGGGGTGCGGGGCGTCGATCAGCGCCTGCAGGACGTCGGGCTGGTATACGATATCGCCGTAGGCCACGATCAGATCGTCGTCCATGATCTCTTCGGCACAGAACAGCGTCGCCACCATGTTGGTGCGGTCGTAGTCGGGGTTGAAGTGCTTGGTCACCCCGGGGTAGTCGATCGCGTCCTCGCGATAGCCGGTTGCCACGTGGAGATCGGTGAGCCCCACCTCGCGGGCGGTGGCGAGCTGCCGCTCCAGCAGCGGCGTACCCTCCAGCGGCACCATGCACTTGGGAATGTTGTCGGTGAGGGGGCGCAGGCGCGTGCCCTGCCCCGCGGCGAGTACGATCAGTTTCATGGCAGTGCTCCTGGGCCAGCGTATCAGGTCTGCAGGCGCCCGTCGAGAAAGGTCGCGAGCAGGCGGCTGTCGTACGCCCGCTCCTGCCGTTCCGGGTGCCACTGCACCGCCGCCACCGGTTCGGTGGGGTGGTAGAGCGCCTCGATGAGGCCGTCGGGGCTGTGGGCGAAGGCGCGAAGATCCGGCGCCAGGTCCTCGCCCCGCACCGCCTGGTCGTGAAAGCTGTTGCACGTTGCGCCACCGAGCAGCTCATGATCCGAGACGAGCTCGTGATCCTGCGCCACATGGCCCTCGATGCGCTGCGTAAGGCTCCCCCCGAAGAACACGTTGATCGTGTGCAGGCCGCGGCAGACGCCCCACACGGGGATGCCGCGCTCCAGCGCCCCCTCGATCAGGCCGTACTCGACGCGATCGCGTTCCGGGTACACCTGTGACACCCTGCCGGGTCCGCCATAGAGGGCGGGATCGACGTTGTTGCCGCCGGTGAGCACCACCAGCCCCACGCCGGCCAGGTCCAGGTACGGACCAACCGCCCCGGTGGACGTCGGCACCGGGATCACCATCCAACCCTGGCGTTCGAACCAGCGGACGTAGTCGTAGGCCAGTGCGGACCGCTGCTCCAGGTAGGATTGCTCTTCCGTCACGCGTGTTGATATCAGCGCCAGTCTGTTGGGCGTTGCACTCATCGGATCACCTCGATTCGCCGCCCGCCGCAGTCAAGACGGACGAGCTCGGCTTTTTCCAGCCGTTCAAATATCGCTTCGCCGCAGCCGATCGCAGCGGGAATCTCAAACTCGGCACACCGGATCGCCATGTGGCTGTTGGCTCCGCCGAACTTGGTGACCAGCGCCGCGATCTCGTGGCTGAAGATCCAGTCGAACCCGGGGTCCGCGTTCTCGATCAATACGATGGTGCCGGCGATCTCGGGGTCCACACCGTGCACCCGCCGTGGCGTGCCCTGCACCACCCGCTGGGTCACGTAGTTGGGGCTCTCGTCGGCGATCGCAAAACACTCGATGTCCCGGGGGTCGGAGATGACCGGCGGCATCCGTATGGCGGTGGTCACCAGGTGCCGGCGACGTCGCCGGTCGACAGATGCCTTCCACACCGACGCCAGCCCCGCCGGGCGGCTGGCTCCGCTCAGCGCCAGCACCTCATCCACGGTGAGATAGCTCGCCTCATCCCGGCTCAGCCCCTCCCCGGCGGCGATATCGGCGATAAGGTCCACCGCCAGGCTGAGGTTGCGGGTGAAGGCGAACTTGCCCGCCTCCCTGCCCTGAACCGCCGCCCGGATAAACGTCAGCAGGTCGGTAGCCGTGATCGCCGCGCCACCGCTGATCGCCCCGCCTCTGGCACGCACGAAGCCGGCTGCCTCCAGCTCCCGGTCGATCAGACGCTCCTCGTCATCGGTGAGCCGGAACGTCGGAAGCTGCTCCGGCTCCGGTCGCCGCTCCAGGTCCACATACTGGTCGAACGCCTCGTGGTACGCCGGGCTGGTGATGTCGTAGGTCCCCGGGCGCAGGTGGCCGTAGGTGGCGATCAGCTCCTCCCGGGACGCCGTCGCCAGATCGCGAACGAACTCCTTGGCCACCGTTTCGATCGACGAGAGAAACTCGTCCACCCGCTCCTGTGACAGCAGGCCGCGCGCCACCAGCGAGCGCAGCTGGATCACGCCGACAAAGGCAAACCGCGCGAGGTTGCTGAACGGGAGCGTGCCGTACTCGCGGCAGTCGTCGAGGAGCACCGCCAGCGCCGCCGCCGCAGACACCTCGCCACGGTCCAGGGCCGTCACTACCGCCGCGCGGCGTCCGTCGAGGCGTTCCAGGCGCCGGAGTTCCCCGGCAACGCTGATACCCTCGCCGGCGATGATCCGCACGGTGAGGTCGCGGTACGCGCCGGCCAGCGCCTCGCGGTCGGTCGTGTCGAACCCGGCGGGTCCGAGAATGTGGGTCAGGCGCCCGTCGAAGTCCAGATCGTAGGCGGTGGGCATCACCTGGAACTCCACCTTGTCGTGGAGCTCCGGGTGCGCCGCCAGGTGGGCAACCGCCGCCTCCACCAGCCGGTCGGCGATCGAATCCGGCAGCGTCGCCGGGGTGAAGCTGGAGAAGCTCATGCGGATATCAACGTACGGTTTGCCGGCGAGGTCGACGATCCCGGGACGCGGTCGCGTGGCACGGTACCCGCACTCCTCACGACTCCGGCCCCAGATCTCGTCGGTAATGATGTGGCGGTAGAGACTGAACGCCAGCGGCCGCGGGTTGATGCCGATAATTTCCGCGGGGTTCCAGTCGGGCATGACACCCCACGCGACGCGTCCTCCGGAGAGGGCGGTGCGGTCGCGGGCGTCCAGGTCGAGGAAGCGCGCGACGTGGGCCAACTCGTGCCCGACATCCGCCGCCGACACGCGGAGCTGATCCTTGTGGGCCGCGATCGGCCGGACCTGGAAGATCACCACGTCGTACCCGGGGCGTGCATCGGTGGCGTGGGTGCTGTCGGCGGTGTCGGTCCTATCGGCGGCGTCGGCCGGTGCGTCGCGGCGGACGGCGAACTCAACGTCCAGACTCCCGTAGCCGGTCTGACGCTCGATCTCGCGGAGCGCCGCAACCACCGCCGCCAGCGCCGGGTCGTCGGGGACGACATCGCCGTTTTTGTGAACCACCAGCGTCCGGTGCGCCGCGTCGGCCCCGGAGGTGATCGACTCGGTGGAACCGGAGGTATCGTAGTTGATGATGTAGTACGGCGCGCTCGACTCGAGATCGGCGGTAAACGCCACGCCGCTGAGCGTCACACCGCGAAGCATCGGCTGCACGAGAATCTGGTTGTCGGGGTCCGCGTCGTCCACGGGACCGTAGCTCTCCGCTACCGCGTCGATCGCGGCTGCGAGCGCCGCATCCTCGTCCACCGGCACATCGAGGACGCTCTCGTAGTTCCCCGCCATGGAGGCGTGTTCGGTATCCTCGTTGAGCGCGCTCGACCGCACCACCACCGTGCCGCCGGCGAAACGCCCCTGGACCGCAGCAAGCACTCCGTCACGGTCGGCGACCCAGTCGCCGACGCGGGTCACGTGTTGCGGCAGGACTCGGGCCGACTCCAGCCGACCGCGCAACCGCTCGAGCGTCTCCGCCTTGGTGCCGAAGCGGAAGCGCGCGAGGTCCTGCTCGCTGTCGAGCTCCGCCCAGGCCCCCTCGAAGTCCACCACCCGGGAAGCACCCGCCGGCAGCTCCGCGGACACGGCGGAGATGAGCCGGTCGATGCCCGCCGAGGGATCGTCGGCGAGGATCGTGCGCGCGATCTCCATCGCCCGGGGCACGTGACGGACGCGGAGCGCGAACATCCCGGCGAACTCCCCGACGAGCGACCACGGTGCGTCCGCGGCGGCGATGTCCTGACGCGATACGCGGATCCGGCCCGTACCCGCCGCGAACACCTTCTCCGCCTCCCGCCGGAGAGCGTCGGTGCGCCCCTCGTAGCGCGTTGCCCACCGCGAGTCGGTGGCCACGACCAGATCCTCGTGGGCGGCTGCCAGCGCCGCCGTGCGGTCCGGGTCGAACACGACGTCGCTGTAGGCGACCAGCACGTCCTGCGTGAGTTCGCCGGCGGCCTGGATCAGCGAGGCCAGGCTCCCCGTGCGCCGCCACGCCGGGTTGTAGTAGTACTTGAACCCCGGATACGCCTGCATGATTGAGAGAATCTGATACCCGCCGACCACCGCAACCTGGTCACACCCGGCGGCGCGGCCGGCGGCGACGATGCGATCGAGGACGGTGGAGGACTCGTCGAAGCGGCGAAGACACTTCGGCGGCGGGTCGGCGTAGGCGTCGGTGGTGTTGGTGGCCCCGGCGGCCAGGACAATCAGCTTCATGTTGGCTCCGTTTTCATCTGCGCCTCGCTACCAGATACCGGCGAACTCCTCGGGAACGCCGATATCGACCTTGCGCCCGTGTACCGGGACACCGCGCATGCCCGCCTCCGCGCGCAAACGGTCCAGCGCCCCGGTCAACTGCAGTTCGCCGTGCTCGTATTCCCCCGCCGCCTCGGTCTCCGCGAGAATGGCGAGCAGCCGCGGCGGCAGGACGTAGAGTCCGAACACCGTAAAGTAGCGGTCGTCGCCGAGGCCGTCCACGCGCAGATACTCCCGGGCGTAGTCCAGAGAGGGCTTCTCCTTCAGTTCCGATACCGTCAGCAGCGGGTGCGGACAGTCCTGGCCGGTTCCGAGGGAATCGGCGTCGACGCAGCCCTCCCACGTCCCCGACACCGTTCCGAAGCGACCGATCTCGGTCTCCGGTGTCTCGGCGAGCCCGATCAGCGCGCCGTCCAGGCGACCGTAGGCGGCGACCACCTGGCGATAGCAGTTTTCCACCGACTCCCCGGCAACAAAATAATGGTCCCCCAGCACCAGGAGAAACGGCTCGTCACCGATCCACTCCCGGGCGGAGAGCACCGCGTGGCCCAGACCGCGCTGTTCCGGCTGCGGCAGCAGCGTCACCCGGGCGCCGGCGGCCTCGATCTCGCGGGCGCGCTCCTGGTTCTCCCGGCTCAGCTTGGCAAACACCTCCGGAGACACCGGTTCGTGCAGGAGTCTTCGGAATGCCGCCTCCTCCTCCGGCTGGATGATCAGGGCGATCTCCTCGATCCCGGCTGCCACCGCGTCGAGAATGTGCGCCACGATCAGCGGCACCATGCGGCCGGAGGCATCGCGCACCGGCATGAACTCTTTGCGAATCACCTTGGTCATCGGGAACAGACGCGTGCCGTGGCCGGCGGCGGTAATCACCGCCTTGCGCACCCGCTTGGTCGCCGGGACGGTGAGCGCGAGTCCCTCCATCCCGTACTCGCGCTCGAGCAGGGCGATCGCGGCATCCTGCGCGGCCTCGTCCGTCACCAGCAGCTGCGCCGTGCCGTCGCCCTGGCTGCCCACGCCCTTGGCGCCGAGCACCAGCTTTGAGAGGTGCGCGTCCCCGCCGCCGGCGGCATCCAGCAGGCGATGGAGCACCGGCGAGGTGAGCTCCTCGGGACAGGCCGGCTGCATCGCCGCGTCAAACGCGCGCTGCGCCTCCGTCATCAGCTGCCCCAGGCGTTCCACGTCGCCGTCGGCGATCGCGCTGCGCGCCGCCGCCACGATCTGTTTGTTTTCGGCGCCCAGGTACGCCTGCACCGCCTCCTGCACCGCGTCGTCGGCGAAGGGATAGGCGCGGTTGAGGTCGGCGAGAATCCTAACCGTGTCCTTTTTGGCCTTGAGATCGACGATCACGTAGTGCAGCGGTCGCGCCACGTGGAGTTCGTCCACGTCCAGGGCGTCGCCGTCGAAGCGCATCTCGATAGGGCGTTCGCCGTAGGCGCAGCCCTGGTCCATGCGACCACAGCGACTGGGAGTCGTGATCTCCCCGCGGTACGCCATCTCCATCTCGCCGCGCACCGTCATCTTGAGGTCGTAGGCGCGGTTGAACGCCCGCGCGGTCAACACACAGACGGCGGCGCTGGAGGAGAGGCCCTTCCTGACGGGGAGATCGGTACGGTAGTTGTCGATTTCGATGCCGTCGACGTGGTAGTGGGTCAGCACCTGGTACGCCACACCGGCGACGTAGGAAAAGAAGCCGCCGGCCTCGGCGAGTTCCAGAAGTCGCCGCGGTTCCAGCGGCTCATCGAGTGTGACTGTGTCGCCGGCGGCGTCGCGGGTGGTAAACACCAGACGCCCGGGCCGCGTGCGGACCCGGGCGTAGAGCCCCTGGTTGGTGCCGGTGATGATCGTGTAGCCACGACCGACCGCCGAGTTGATGCGGCGGTACCCGCCGGCCCAGTCGCTGTGCGCGCCGAAGAGGCAGATACGCCCCGGTACAAAAAGTTCCATCGGTGGCACGGATTATAGACCGAAGCGGAGCGTTGTGCGACGGGCCGGGGGAGCGTCAGTTTGTGATGTTCAAGGTGTAAGAGCCGGTCTTGCCTTCCTTTTCCTTAACCACCAGATAGTAGGTCTTTCCGGGCGTCAATTGTGCGTTGGCGGTATCGTTCGCGGTTCCTGCATTCTCGCTCGACTGGACAGATGTCCCCCCGGTGGTCGCGGATGTCTGGCTTTCGTACAAGTACCAGTCGGTACTCGTTGTCATGGAGCTGACCGCGATATTGTGGACTCCACTCAGGTTGCTGCCCGCTACGAATGCATAGTAGTTGGATTCGTTGGCACCAATTGACTGGCCGGTGTACTCGGTCCCGACCTGTATGTCAGTGAATAGAGACCCGCCATTGGAGTCAACAATCAACACACAGGAGCCAAGAACGGCGATCACCGCCGCCAGCGCTCCCAGTTTCAGGTATCGTTTGGTTCGAAGCATGTCTGTTCCTCCATCGTTGCTGTGTGGTGTACAACACCGGCGTTCACCGGTGGTGACACTGTATCGCGAAATTCGTGGTTTTCAGCCCATCTGTACCCCGATTGTAGGCCCGTGGTACGATGTTTGCCACCACTCTATCCACATCGGAGGGTTCCGAATGATCCAATACCAGCCGCCCCGGCGCACCGGATTCGCGTTTCTGGCGATTCTGTTCGTCGCAACCGTTCTATCCACCGTTCCCGTTGCCGCCCAGGCCAGCGCAGATCCCCTCGATCCGATCTACGAATGGTTCGACGTATGGGAAGGCAGGGGATATCTGCCCCAGATGCCGGTGTTCCGACCGTACCCGCAGAACGTGATCGTCTCGGCGCTGGAACGCGTTGTGCAGGTCGGTGACGCCGAGTCGCGCACCGTTGCCGAGGACCTGCTGGAGCGCTTCGGCACACCGGTGAACACCGAGTTCCGAATGATCCAGGAAACACGGACCCAGAACGGCGACCTGTTCCACGCCAAGGGAGCCGTGGAAGCCGCCATCCGCGGCCGGATCAGCGACACCGTGACGGCGGCGGGCAGCATCACCGGGGTGATTCTCGACGTCGAGGACGGTGAACTCCTCCCCTACGGTCAGCGGACCGACTGGGACGTCACCGACGACTGGTCGACGATCCCCTTCCCCGGCGGCCGCGACGTGGCCGCGCTCAATCAGGTGCACTCCTCCTTCGCCTGGGGAACCGACTCCCTCTATCTGCACGCCGGAATCATGCGGCGCTCCTTTGGCCCCTTCCACGATGACGGGGTGGTGTGGAGTCCCTACGCCTTCCAGTCTCCGGGGTTCGTGGCGTACTGGGATGCCGGCGACTTTCGCTTCTCCGCCGGCCTCTTCTCCCTGACCGCCACCCAGCTCTACGAGGAGCGCACGCCGTTTAACCAGGATTCGGCCAACACCGATGTGATCGCCGAGGCCGACTTCGCCGGTGCGGAGTTCGTCCTGGCGCCGGAGGAGTACCCCGGCAAGTGGGTTTTTCTCCAGGATTTCCGCTGGCAGCCGCGCCCCTGGCTCGACCTGGCGTTCTTCGAGTCCGTCACCTGGGGACCGCGCTTCGAGCTCGCGTACCTCCTGCCGCTCAAATGGTCGTTCAACGCCCAGGGCAACGTGGGCTTCGCCGACAGCTCCAAGATGGGCCTGAGCGTCGCGGTCCGGCCGCGGCGGGATCTGGAGATCCCGGCGGTGGTGTACGTGGACGATGCCAGCTTCAACGATCTGGTCCGTTTCGACTTTGACACCAAGCTGAAACTGGGCCTGCAGACCGGCGCGATCTGGACCCCGGAGCACCAGCTGCTCCAGCGGGTGAGTCTGGACTACCTGGCGCTGCTGCCGTACATGTACACCCACGACAGCGCCGGCGGCCTCTACGAGCCGGTCCCAAACTACACCAGCTATACCCACCAGGGCAGCAGCATCGGCCCCGGACTGGAGCCCAACTCGGACCGTCTGCAGCTGCAGGCGACGATCCGCCCCACCCGGCGACTGCGGGCCACGGTATCCGGTCGTCTCATCCGCCACGCCAACGCCTCGGAGGGAGTCGCCGACCTGGGCCTCGCCGGCAACGACGGAACGATCACCGACGATGGCCGCTACTACCACTTCGTGGTTGACGGTTCCGACATCTACGTGGAAACCGGACGGCTCTCCTTCCAGGACGATCTGCGATTCATGACGCAGGACAACATCGAGACGGTCTTCCAGACCGGCCTGGACCTCGCCTACACCGTGCCCATGCCGGGCCGGGCGAGACTCTCCCTGGAGGCGGGGTACGAGTTCGAGTACGTCCGGGACCCGATCTCCTGGGAGGCCACCGGTGACACCGCCCCCGGCGTCAAACGCGAGGACACCGACCCGACCCCGCCCGATGTAGTGGTCTACGGCGTCGTCACCGGCGACGACGAGATCAACCACTACGCGAGCCTGCGGGCGGTTCTCAGCTTCTGATGCGACGCGTCCTGCACGTGATCACGCGCCTCGCGAACGGCGGTGCGGCGGAAAACACGATCTACACGGTCAACGGGCTCGATCGGGCCCGGTGGGCCGTGGATCTGGCGATCGGTGGACAGCCCGGTTCCGATGAGGACGACCAGGTGGAGAAGCTGGCGATCGCCGACGACGTGACCGTGCACCGCATTCCGACGCTGGTGCGCAACCCCGGCCCCGGCGAGGTTCGCGCGCTGGGTGACCTCCGGCGGCTCATTCGCGCCGGCGGCTACGACATCGTGCATACCCACGGCGCCAAGGCCGGGGTGCTGGCCCGCATGGCCGCCCGCCGCGAGGGCGTCCCGGTGATCATCAACGGTATCCACGGCCACACCTTCAGCCCGCAGATGAGCCCGTTGGCGCGCGTCGTCTACCGGACGATCGAACGCCGCGTGGCGCGCTACACCTCGCACTTTGTATCGGTGGGTCAGGATCTGCAGGACCAGTACCTTGCCGCAGGAGTCGGTGATCAGGAGAGGTTCTCGGTGATCCACAGCGGCATGGAACTGGCGCGCTACACCGATGCGAGCCGCCTCGATGCCGCCGGACGCGCGGCGATCCGTGCGGAACTCGGCATCCCCGCCGACGCGGTCGTCTACGCCAACATCTCGCGTATGGAACCGCGCAAAGGGCACCGCTTTTTCATCGACGCGGCGGCGCAGGTGGCGGAAGGCGCCGGGAACGGCGACGCCGCCAACACCAGTTCAGCGGCCGCCGCGCGCGCGTCGACATCCCCCGCAGAAGCCGGCGCGCCGTGGTTCGTCATCGTCGGCGACGGTCCCGAGGAGCCCGCCCTGCGGGAACAGGCCCGGCAACGGGGTATCGCCGACCGCGTGGTCTTCACCGGCTACCGCCGCGATGTGGAACGGATGTTCGCGATGTGCGATGTGGTCGTTCTGACCTCGCTGTGGGAGGGACTGCCGCGGGTCCTGGTGCAGGCGGCGGCCACCGCGCGGCCGGCGATCTCCTTCGCCTGCGACGGCGCCGGCGAGATCATCGAGAACGATGTCAACGGATGGGTGGTACCGATGCGCGACACCGACGCCGTGGCCGAGCGCATGCAGCGCCTGCTCCACGACCCGGACACGCGCCGCCGCATGGGCGCCGCAGGGCAGTCGAAGGTCAACGACAGCTGGACCGTGGAATCGATGGTCGACCGGATCGACGCGCTGTACCGCCGGCTCCTCGACGGCAGCGGGACCGATCGGGATCGCAGCTGAGGGCGAACGCCGGCCGCGCGGGCGCCACCGCCGTCGTTGCGTCGCCCTACAGCATCTTTTCCAGAAAGGTTCGAATGCGCGGGTGGTCGGGGTCGGTGAAGAGCTTCTCCGGCGGTGCGATCTCCACGATCTGTCCGGCGTCCATGAACACGACGCGATCGGAGAGTTCCCGGGCAAAACTCATCTCGTGGGTCACCACCACCATCGTCATGCGCTCCCGCGCCAGGTCCTTGATGACGGTGAGCACCTCGCCCACCAGCTCGGGATCCAGGGCGCTGGTGGGTTCGTCGAAGAGCATGATGTCCGGCTGCATCGCCAGCATGCGCGCGATCGCCACGCGCTGCTTCTGACCGCCGGAGAGGTAGGCGGGGTACACATCGCGCTTGTCCGCCAGCCCCACGCGCTCGAGCATCTGCTCGCCGCGCTCCACCGCCTCCGCCCGCGGCATGCGCGCCACCACGATCAGCCCCTCGATCACGTTGCCCAGGGCGGTCTTGTGCGGAAAGAGGTTGAAGTTCTGGAACACCATCCCCAGCCGCCGACAGCGGTGACGAATCTTTGACTCGGAGATCGACTCCTGCCGCCCGTCGTGCTCGCGGGCGATCGCCTGCCCCTCGATCTCGATCGTACCGCGGGTGGCGGCCTCAAGGTGGATGAGGCAGCGCAGCATCGTGCTCTTGCCGCTGCCGGAGGGACCGATCACCGAGACGATCTCACCGGGGGCCACGTCCAGGTCGATGCCGCGCAGCACCTCGAGGTCGCCGAAGGACTTGTGCAGGGTGCGGACGCGGATGGCGGGGGCGCCGGCGGCAGGGTCACCAACGGTCGCGGGACCGCCGGCCGCGGCATTGCGCGCGGTCTGGTCACTCATAGACGCGGTACCTCTGTTCCATGCGGCCGAAGAGCCACACCAGCCCGTAGTTGAGCACCAGGTAGATCACTCCGGCGATGACGAAGGGACTGATCGTGAAGTCGCGGCTCACCACTTCCTTGGAGTTCCGCAGAATCTCTCCGATGCCCAGGACCACCACCAGCGCCGTGTCCTTCACCAGGGTGATCGCCTCGTTCGCCACCGGCGGCAGGACGCGCTTGAGGGTCTGGGGCAGGACGATGCGCACCATCGTCTGGCGATAGGTCATCCCCAGCACCCGGGCGGCCTCGTACTGCCCGCGGTCGATCGACTGGATGCCGCCGCGGAAGATTTCCACGAAGTAGGCGGCGTAGTTGATGATGAAGGTGAGCGCCGCGGCGGTGAAGCGTTCGAAGCGCAGCGCCGGAATCATGAGCGGCAGCCCGTAGTACACAAAGAAGAGCTGCAGCAGCAGCGGCGTGCCGCGCACCACGGAGGTGTACAGCCCAAGCGGGAGCGTCAGCACACGTCGGCCCGACACCTTCCCCACCGCCCCCAGGAAGCCCAGGGGCAGCGAGAAGATCAACGTGAGCGCAAAGAGGCGCAGCGTGATGCCTGCGCCCTGCAGAATGTAGGTTGTGGTGTCGAGCAGATAGGTCATGCGGTGCCCGCGGAATCAGCGCGGCAGAAGGATGTCCTCGCCGAACCAGCTCCGGGAGATCTCCGCGGCGGTACCGTCGGCGACCATCTCGTCGAGAATCTCATCGACGCGGTCGCGGAAGGCGTTCTCACCCTTGCGGAACCCGATGCCGTACTCTTCCTCGGCGAAATACTCCTCGGCAACGGCGAAGGAACCGGGGCGCTGAGCGATGTAGTAGCGGCCGAGGATCTCGTCGACCACCACGGCGTCGATGCGCCCGACCTCGAGGTCCAGGAGCGCCTGGACGTTGTCCTGGTAGCGCGCGAGTTCGGCGAAGCTGTCGAGAACCGCGGGTTCACCCTCAACGGCGTCCTGGGCGCTGCTTCCCAGCTGCAGCCCCACCACGGCGCCGGCGAGGTCGGCCTTGGTGGTGATGCCACTATCGGCCTGAACGATCACGATCTGCCGGTTGGCGATGTAGGGCTTGGAGAAGGTGATCTGCTCGCGGCGCTCGTCGGTGATCGTGAGCCCGTTCCAGATCACGTCGATGTCGCGGCTGTTGAGATCCAGCACCTTGGAGTCCCAGTCGATCGGCTGCAACCGCAGTTCGACCCCCATGCGGGTGGCGACCTCGCGGGCCAGGTCGATGTCGAACCCGACGATCTCACCATCGTCGTTGCGAAAGCCCATCGGCGGAAAACTGTCGTCGAGACCGAGAACCAGCTCGCCCTTGTCCAGGATGTACTGGAGCGAGTTGTCCTGACCGTTGTCGGCGGCTTCGGCACTTCCCCCGGCAAAGGCGAACCCGGCAAGACAGACGAGAACCAGAGACGCAATCGTTCGTTTCATGAAGACTCCTGCAGAATCGTGTCGTTGGAGAGGGCAGTATAGGCGCTCGGCGGGGGATCGGGCAAGGCTGCGGAGCGGGCCGGGAGCGGGTGCCGCGGCGACGCGGCCTCCCCGGCCTGTGGACGCTCCGCCCGTGGCGGCGCTATCCTGAACATACCATGAACCGAACGACAAAAACGGTCCTCGCGGTACTCGCCGTTCTGGCGATCATCGTGATCGGGATCTTCTCGAGTTTTCGGTCGACCTACAATCGCATGGTCGACCTCGAAGAGGGCGTCAACGCCGCCTGGGCTCAGGTGGAGAACCAGTATCAGCGCCGGCTGGACCTGATTCCCAACCTGGTGGAGACGGTGCGCGGGTTCGCCAACCAGGAACAGGAAACGCTCACCGCGGTGACCGAGGCGCGCAGCCGCGCCGGTGGCGTCATGCAGATGGATGAGTCGCTGCTCCAGGACCCCGAGGCGTTTCAGCGCTTCCAGGAGGCGCAACAGGGCCTGGGATCCGCGCTGCAGCGCCTGCTGATGGTTACCGAAAACTACCCGGAACTGCGGTCGAACCAGAACTTCCTGGCGCTGCAGGACCAGCTGGAGGGGACGGAAAACCGCATCGCGGTGGAGCGGCGGCGCTTCAACGAGTCCGCGCGGACGTACAACACCTATATCCGGCAGTTTCCGCGGGTGATCATCGCCAACATGGTGGGGTTTGAGCCGCGACAGTACTTTGAAGCCACCAGCGGTGCCGACAGCGCCCCGGCGGTCGATTTCAGCAACTGAGGGAGGCGCCATGCCACTGCTGACGGAAGCGGAAAGCCAGCGTATTCAGGAGGCCGTCGCCGCGGCGGAACGCAAAAGCGGCGGCGAGATCACCACGGCGATCATCGCCGAGAGCGACGACTACGGGTTTCGCGAGCTGGTGTTCGCGATCGTGGTCGGCGTGGTGGCGTGGTCCGTGGCCGTATCGGCGCAGGCGCCGCTGGGTGCCGTGCTGGACCGGCTCTTCTGGGGCTGGGAGCCGTGGATGCTCTCGGCACTCCAGGGCGCGATCGGCATGCTCGCCGGCCTCGTGGCCTACTGGGTGGCGCAGATTCCCGCCGTTGACCGACTGATCGTGTCGCGGTCGACGATGCACGAGGCGGTCGCCCGGCGCGCCCGGCGCCACTTCATGGAGTCCGGAACCTACGACACTATCGATCAGACCGGAATCCTGATCTTCGTCTCGCTGCTCGAACGGCGGGTCGAACTGATCGCCGACCGTGGGATTCACGCACAGGTAGACGCCGGCACCTGGGACGGCATCGTGGCACGCCTCACCGCCGGCATCCGCGCCGGAAACACCGCCGACGCCCTGGTGGAAGCGGTGAACGCCTGCGGCGACGTCCTCGACGGACGCGTACGGCGTCGCGCGGACGACACCAACGAACTGACCGACCGACCGGACCAGCTGGAGAAGGGATCATGAAGCATCGAACGTACCGGGCGGTGGTGACCGCCATCGTCCTGACCGTGGCGGCGACGGTGGCCGCGACGCCGGCGCAGGCGCTGGACGTGCCCGCCCTCAGCGGCCGCGTCGTGGACCAGGCCAATATCCTCTCCTCGGGGACCGAACAGGCGGTGTCGGACTACTTTCGCCGGATCGAGGATGCCACCGGCGCGCAGATTGCGGTACTCACGATCCCCTCCCTGGAGGGTGAATCGCTGGAACAGTACTCCATCGACGTGGTGGACCAGTGGAAACTGGGACAGTCCGGCGAGGACAACGGGGTGCTCCTTCTGGTGGCGGTGGCGGAGAAGAAGATCCGCATCGAAGTGGGCTACGGCCTGGAGGGCCGCCTTACGGATGCCACCAGCGGCGTCATCATCCGCGAGTATCTGCAGCCCCACTTTCGCCAGGGTGACTACAACGGCGGGATCGAGGCCGCCGCCGCGGCGATCGGGTCGGTGGTTGCCGACGGCGCCGAGATCGCCGGTCCCGGCGGAGGCTCCTCCACCGTGGTACGCGAAACGCGCTCCACCAGTTCGCGCGGGATTCCGATCAACCTGGCGTTCTTCGTGATCGTCTTCATCCTGGGGTCGTTCGGTCGGATGAGCCGACGCCGTGGATCCGGGCTCCTGAGCGCGCTGTTCTGGGGCTCCATGCTGAGTAACGCCTCGCGTCGCAGCCGCGGACCCTTTGGCGGGGGATTCGGCGGCGGCGGTGGTTTCGGCGGCGGCGGAGGGTTCGGTGGATTCTCCGGTGGCGGCGGCGGCTTTGGTGGTGGCGGCGCCTCCGGCGGCTGGTAGGGCGCGAACGCCGCCCCCGGGGCGCTCGCCTACCGGCGTTCCTCGGCGGTGATTTCGCCGTCGTGGAGGCGGATAATGTGATCCGCGATGTCCACGATCGTCGGGTCGTGGGTTGAGAAGATGAACGTCGTGGAGAGCTCGTGGTTGATCTTCTTCATGAGCTCGATGATCGCCTCGCCGGTGCGGCTGTCGAGGTTGGCGGTTGGCTCGTCGGCCAGGACGATGCGCGGCCGCGTCACCAGCGCCCGGGCGATCGCCACGCGTTGCCGCTGACCGCCGGAGAGTTCGCTCGGCCGGTGGCGGCGCCAGTCCGCGAGTCCCACCGACTCGATCAGGTAGTCCACGTACTCCCGCCGCTCCGCTTTCGGCGGCGCGCCCCCCGCGAGCAGCAGCGGGAACTCCACGTTCTCGAAGACGTTGAGCACCGGCATCAGGTTGAACGACTGAAAGATGAAGCCGATCGCCCGGTGCCGCAGGCGGGTGATCGCGCGGTCGGAGAGCGCGCTCGTTTCCTCACCGACAACCTCGACCGTTCCCTCGCTGGGGACGTCGATGCATCCGATCAAATTGAGGATCGTCGACTTGCCGCTCCCGGATGGACCGGCGATGGAGGCGAAGTCGCCCTCTCGGATCGCGATGGACACGCCCTTGAGGGCGTGCACCTCGGTACTGCCCAGGGGATACACCTTGTGTACGTCGCGAAGCCGGGTTGCCGTGTCGCTCACGTCGATCTCGTCCATAGCGTCGGCCATTGTGCCACAGGTTCAGAAAGAAAACGAGACACTCAGCCCGAAGCCGACGGAGACCACGTTCTCACCGGAGACGCGCAGCACGTTGCTTTCCTCGTCCGTGAGGGTCGTGTCGTCGTCGATCACCCGTGTCTCGGCGATGCCGCGGTAGTAGCTCCCCGGTTTGCCGTAAAACACCGGGATTCCCGTTGAAAGCGTCAGCCCGGGAGCCACCGTGCCGGATGTTCCGGCGATGAGCTGCCCCGAGCTGTCGCCCACCGCGTGGCGCCAGGTCAGCTGCGGCCGCCACCCGCCGCCGCCCAGCGACGGCGCCTTCATCGCCAGTCCCACGAGGTGCTCGCCGTCACGGCGCACGCCGTCGGTGCCGACCTCGCTGTCGCGGCGGGAATGGTCGTAGGCGTACTCGCCCCAGAACGTCCACGTCCGCGCGCCGTTCTCCCAGAAGAAATTGCCGATCGCGGTCATGGCGTTGCCGTCCCGCCCCGGGGCGCCGGGGTGGTCCGGATCGATCGAATAGCGCGTCTCCCCCGCCAGGGTGAGCGCCCCGACACCGGCGGTGAGGATCGCAGCCGCCCGGGGTCCCTCGTCGAGCTGGTAGTGACCGGAGAGTTCGGTGCTGAACACCCCGAAGGAGCGCTCCACCTGCAGCGCGCCGGCGAAGCTCCGGGGGTCGCCCTCGCCGTGGGTCGACACCCAGCCCGGAAGGGTGTAGGCCACCGCGGTCATGCTCCCGGTTCCCAGGGGCAGCGAGGCCCGCACCGCGGCGCCGTCACCCACCCGCGACACCAGGTTGGCGGGGCTGTCGAAGAGCCGCGCGCGCCCCCAGCCCATACCGAAGTCGCCGACGCGGAAGAAGACGCGATCCTTGAGGGTGTAGTCGACGAACAGTTCGTCCACCGCCGGGGACCCGAAGGAGAGACTGGTAGTACTGAGCGAACTGGTGAGGCGGGTGTAGAAGCGCAGGTACGGCTGCGGCCGGCTGTCCACGGAGACCGAGGCGCTCATCTTGTACCCGGCGGATGCCGCGATCAGATCGCGGGGCGTCCTGCCGTCGGCGGCATCGGACCAGGGCCATTCGTTGTAGCCCACGCTGAGGCCGGCGTCGGCGGAGACGCTGCCGCTCACCCGGGTGGGCGAGGTGGTCAGGGCGCCGATATCGACGGCGGCGGGCGCGGCGGCGGTGTCGTCGGGGGATGACTCGCCGTCGGGAGTCGTGGTGTCGTCGCCGGGGGAGCTCTCCCCGGCCGGTGCCGTTCCGTCGGCGGCGGTCGTGCCGTCGCCGGAGCCGTCACCGCCGGTAACGGCGTCGGGTTCGTTGAACAGATCGTCGAGGCTCTGGGCGGGCACGCCGAGCGCGACGACCACCAGCAGAACGAGCGCGAGACCCAGCACGCCCGGACGGCGGGTGCCGCGGCGCACGGTCCGGCCGCGGTTCGAAACGTGCGGCATCAGTCGCCCACCCGTTCGAGGAACGTTCTGGTGAACACCATGTCCGGCACCGCCTGGAAGCTCGGCTTGTCCACCTCGATCATGGTGCGCTGATTTCGGAACTGACCGTCCACCTCGCGTCCACGGAGTTCGTCCTGAATCACGATCCTGACCGGTACGTAGCGGTCACCGAGTTGGCGGTAACTCGGGATCGCCGTGGTGCGCATGTGCTGCCCCGAGAGACTGTAATCCTCGAACTTGCGTACCAGGTCGTTCTGATCGATCCAGATGCGCATGCGCGGAAACGTGACGTCGTCGTGGACCGCCTCGAGGTCGTAGACGTCGGTGGCGTAGGCTCCGAGCTGTTCGGTGGTATGTCCCACGATCGTATAGTCCTCCGCCAGCGTGGACTGATTGAAGTCGTCGTTGCGGGCGCCGGTGTTCTCGAAACGGTCGGAGGCGCTCACCACCGTGAAGCGTCGCGCCACGGGATCGTAGAGCCACAGGTTCTCGTCGATGCGCAGATACCCCTTGCCGCGGTCCTGGGCGGGCTCGCGGATCAGGATCGTGTAGCTGTTGGCGCTGTCGCGACGGAAGAGGACGAACGAGGTTCGACTGGTGCTCTCGCCGGGACGCACCTCGGTCACCGTGTACTCGGCGGAGAAGTCGGAGCCCGGGTAGGTCACCAGGTCGTCGGCGCGGGAGAGGATGCGCCGGCTCTCGGCGCGGGTGAACGTCTCACCCGATGCGCTCTGCGCGGCCAGTGGCGCAGGCACCGGGAGAGCAGTTAGGGCGGCGAGGATCGCGAGCGCGGTGATGGCGCCGGGGCGGTGGCCGCGTCGGATCGTGGTCGGTCGGTGTCGGTGTCGATCTCGATATGTCATGTCTGCTTCTCTTTTCTGTCGTTGCGGGTTCCGCCCGCGACGTATGCCGCGTTCGTGCCCACGGTGCGTCACTGCCGGGGGAGCATCACTTTTCGTGGCACATCACTGCTCGTGCCGCAGCGCCTCGACCGGATTCACCGCGCCGGCGCGTACCGCCGCCCGCAGCGCTCCAAAGAGGCTGGCGCCAACGGCGAGGCCGGCGATCCCCAGAAGGCCCCACCCCGGAAGCGTCCACGCGAGACGACCCTGGGTGAGGAACAACGTGGTGAACGCGTTCGGTTCGAACCGGATCCATCGCTGGATCCCCGCCAGGAGCGCCACGCCCAGGCCGCCCCCAAGGATAACACCCCCAAGGCCCAGAAACAGCGCCTCCAGGAGAAAGAGGCCCACAGTCCCCGTGCGCTGCATGCCCAGGGCGCGGAGCGTGCCGATCTCGCGGGTGCGCTCCCACACCACCATCGTCCAGGTATTGCTCACGCCCACGGTGACGATCCCGAGGAAGAGTACCATGATCGCCCCGGCGATGATCGTGATCGCGCCGAGGAGGTCGTTGATCTCCGAAAGCTGCGCGCCGAGGGTTACCACGCCGTACTCGCGTCCGTCGCGACCGCGGCTGGCCTCCTGGCTGTACGCCTGGCGGTCGGACATGACCCCGAACACCGGCAGCCCCTGGGCCCGCATGGCGGCGGTGAGGGAGGCGGCGGCGGTCGCCTCGTCGGCGGAGTCCTCGAGATAGACGCCGATCTCGTTGACCGTCTCCGGCGGCGCCTCCCGGAGGCGGTTGAGCGCGGCGCGGTGGACGTAGGCGGTGTAGCCGAAGAAGCTCGATTCGGTGTAGATCCCGGCGACGATGTAGCGGGCGGTGTTGGTGCGGCCCCGGTCGCTTTGGATCGACACCAGCACCTCGTCGCCCACGGCGATGCCCAGATCGCGGGCGGTGGCGGTTGATATCAGGATCGCCGACTCGTCGCCGTCCTCCGGTACCCCGCCGGCGGCGAAATCGAAGTCGTTGAGCACCGGCCGTTCCAGCGCCCATTCAACGCCCACCATGCGCCGCTGGCGCGTGTAGTAGCCGGCAAAGAAAAGTTCGATGCTGTTGAGGTTGTAGTAGGTACTGCGCCGGGACCAGGTGCGCAGCGGGATCGGCGTATCCCCCGCCTCCAGCGCCGCCACGGCGGCGGCGACCTCCTCGGGTTGCTGGATGAGCGAGCTGCCGTTGCCGGTGTAGCCGAGCACCACCAGGTCACCGGCGAAATAGCGGCTCGCCTTGGCGCGTACCGCGTCGCGGAGGCCAAGCATCGTCCCCAGCACCGCCGTGAGCGCCATCACGATGAGCACCAGCGCCACCAGCAGCACGCGGTAGCGCCGCAGGTTCCGCACAAAGTTCCGCCACGCAGCGGTTAAGAGCCCGCCGTTCATGCCGCCATCGCCTCCCGCGGACTCACGCCGAGTGCCTTCTTGAGCGGATACACCACCGCCACCGCGCTGAGGGCGATCGCCGCCAGCAGGTGCGCCCATACGAGCGACAGCGTCACCGTGCCGCGCACCGGCTCGCCGCCGAAGAGGATCGCGATGTAGCGGTTGTCCACGACGTACTCGGCATTGTTGACCAACTGCGTGGCTCCGGCGCCCAGGAGGATCCCGACCGCCGCGGCGCCCATGACCACGAGGAGCGTCTCCATGCCGATCATGAGCGCAACCCGCCCGCGGCCCGCGCCGAGCGCCCGCATCGTGCCGATCTCGCCGGTGCGTTCCAGAACCGACAGCACCAGGGCGTTGGTCGCGATGATCGCCGCCCCCACCGCCACAAAGATGAGTCCGGCGTTGAACAGGATCTGCAGGTAGCGCACGAGGGAGGCGTTGCCACCGACGGTGCGGTACCAGTCGCGGACGCGGTAGCCGTCGGATTCGACGTAGCCGAGCGATTCGAGGTGTCGCATGACGGCGCCGCGGTCGGCGCGATCGTCGAGGCTCACCAGCAGGAAGTTCCACGACCCGGCGATCGTCTGCCGCGCCCGGTCCACGGTTGCCGCATCGCCGGGAGCGTCGCCGGCACGACCGCCGTCGGTAGCCGCGTCTTCACCGCCGAGCAGGGCGTTCAGATCCACAGCGTCGCCGGCGTTCGCATCGCCGCCGTCGCTGTCGGTGGCATCCGGCCCTGCCGCGTCCGTCGCCATGCCGCCTCCACCGCCTCCGTCGCCACCAAACAGATCGTCGACATCGGCGTCCAGGACCGCCTGGTCCGCCTGCGAGATCTCCACCTCCTCGAGCGCGCCGTAGGTGTAGCCGTTGAGCGCGCGAGCGGTGTCGGCGTCGGTGAGCACCACGCCGTTGAGGAGGGCGTCGTTGACGGGGTAGCGGAACACGCCGGTTACGGGAACCTCGCGGAGGGTAAAGCTGCGACCGGTGCCACCGGCGAGGAGTGCCGGCTGCCCCAGAATATCCTGAGGGCTCCCGTCGGCGGGAACGCGGTTCTCCTGCACCACGATACCGGGCTCACCGGGAGCGGGAACGCGTCCTGCCACGAGTTCGAGATCCGGGAACATCTGCGGGTAGGACGCGAAATCCACACCAAACACGGTTCGGTTGACGCCGGAACCACCGATGCGAACGTTGGCGGCGGCGCTGACCAGCCCCGTGGTCGCACGCACCTCCGGGAGGTCCTCGGCGGCATCGCGGAGATCGGAAAACCCCGATAGGGTCGGCTGTACCAGGTACTCGCCGATAAGCAGCTGATCGGATCCGAAAATCGTGAAATTGCTTTCGGCGGCGGGGCTCACGCTGAGATCCCCGGAGACCAGGCGGGCGTAGGTCCCGTAGAGCGCGTTCCCCGACGCCGCGAGGATCGCGTTGCCCACGAGCATGACCACGAACACGGCCACGATGATCACGATCATCGGCGCCAGGCGGCGGAGATTGCGGAGCACGTTGCGGACCACAAGCAGCGGGAGCACGAGCGGAGTGTATCACCATCGCCGACTACCACCAAGTGTGAAAAAAGTGATACATTGTGCAGCCGAACGCGTATGAGCAACTCCGAGAACAATCGGCCCCCGCAGTCCGCATCGCCGGACGCGGTGTACAGGCCACAATACGAGGACGACACCATCAGTCTGATCGACCTCATCGCCGTCGTCGTCCGCCACCGGACGCTGATCATCGTCGGAACGGTGCTTGCTGGCATCCTGTCGATTCTCGCCCTGTACGTGGGACCCCGCGTGGGCCTGGAGGTGGGGCCGCAGCCGGTGTACACCGCCCAGCGGCGGATTCTGGTGAGCCCGGTTCCCACCGATCTCGAGGAGTATGTGTCGGTGGAGGTTGCCGCCGCCGCCCGCACCATCCTCCAGGACCCGCGGATGATCGGCGACATTTACCGCGATTTCGAAGAAGACCCGCCGGCGGACCGCACCCCGGAGGAGTACCTCTCCATGATCCGGAACCGCCTCATCAACGGTGACACCTACACCGTTGACTGGGACAACAACTCCCGCATCCTGACGATCGGCTACACCAACAGCCACAGCGGCGATACCAACGACTTCCTCGACGCGGTCGTCTCGGCCCTCGGTCCCTCGCTCACCTCGCAGATCGGTCCGCGTTTCGCGGAGGCCGCGAACGCCCTGGACGCCTCCCTGGCCTCCAGCCGCGCCACTCTGGCGGAACTGGTCGATGAGAGCGTGCGCCGCGTCTCGTCATCCGCCGTGACCCCCGATGCAATCCTGTCCTCGCTGGAACGCACCGCCGGATCCTCGATCGCCACGTTTGCCACCACCCAGGGAACGATCACCCGCCTGCGTCGCATCGCGTCGGACGCCGGGAGTCTGGTCGCGCTCGTGGGGAGTCCGGTGGTCTATCAGGACACCTCCGGCAGTCGCTCGATGATCGTCATCATCACGACGATCACGGTGTTCTTTCTGACCGTCTTTCTGGCGTTCGTGCTTGAGTACGTGCGCCGCGTGCGGCAGGAACCGGAGGAGATGGAGAAACTCCAGAGCGCCTGGGAACGACGATAGCCCCGACACCGGCCCGCCGAACTCAGAATGGCGCCGGCTGAAACCCCTCGCTGCGGACATCCCAGTCCGCGGGAAACCCCGGGTGTCCGCCGCCGGCCCCGGGCCAGCCGCCGGCCATGAGCGCAACGGCGAGCAGCAGCGCCCCGTTTCCCGGCAGATAGAGCGGCAGATCCGCCTTGGGCGACTGCGCGTTGTGTCCGTTGGGGCGGTAGGTGTTCTTCGCGGCATCCGCGAGGAGGTAGTTCACCGCCGCCTGCGGCCACCCCAACCGGGCGGCGGCCATCGCGAGAACGGGGAAATCCCACCCCCAGGCGGAATCGAAATCCCACGCGTCGTCCACGGCGCGGAGCGAACGCGCCACCACCTGCGCGTCCATCCGTTCGCCGGCAAAGTAGCTGAACGCAACCAGGAACGAGGGATGATCCTGGGCGAAGCGCCCGTAGGTGTCCTCGCAGGCGGCGTGGGCAGCGTATCCCCCGGTGGCGTGGTCCACCGGCGGGTCGGCGAGCCCGCGACCAACACGTTCCCACCCGTCCGGCACCGGCCGTCCCTCCCGCCGCTTCCATTCCGCGGCGATCGATAGTCCCAGACGCCAGTACTCCAGTTCGAACACCGGGTCCACCGTCTCCTCCGGAGCGTGATTCTCCTGCGCCGGGATCAGGGGCGGCGCCAGGTGGTAGCGTCCGTCGAGGTGTGAGTAGTGAGCGTAGTCGGCCATGAACTCCGCGGTGTCGTGGACGAGGTCACCGTAGCGGACGAGGACGCTACGCTGTCCGTCCACGGACGCCAGCCGGTAGAGCGTCTCCACCATGACGATGAAGTGCGGCTGCTGCCAGCACAGGAGCGTTCCGATCGGCGACGGGCTGTCGTAACCCGCCGGGTCGGTCATCTTGGGCCATCGCAGACCGCGGTACCCCTGCTCCTGCGCCCGCTCCCTGGCGCGGTCCGCGATCCGGCCGTACCAGGCGAGGCTGCGCTCCAGGAGTTCCGGCTGTCC
Organism: uncultured Spirochaeta sp.; assembly: GCA_913030605.1. GTDB lineage: Bacteria > Spirochaetota > Spirochaetia > DSM-27196 > Alkalispirochaetaceae > Alkalispirochaeta. Next base: position 11,481 of record CAJWEZ010000034.1, on the reverse strand, counting down.
CCAGAGCGCAAAATGGAGCGCGTGCCACGGGTGCATCTCCAGGTGGAACTTTCCGTACCAGCTGTTGCAGGTGAGGCCGGTTTCCTGCGGCGGCAGTGAGCCCGAACACTGGATCGCGGTCAGGTATCGCGACAGGACGACGCGGCGTTCCAGTTCAACCGCCCGGGAGTGCCGGACAGCGCCGAGATCGAGGAATGCGCCCTCCTCCCAGAAGCGTTGCCAGTGTGCGGCGGCTTCGTGGCGGCACGCGTCCCAGTCCGGCGCGACGGAGCCGGACGCGGCCTCCAGGTGCCGCCCCTGTACCAACTCGATGGTGAATGCGATCCGCGGTTCGTCACTCACGATAGTGCAGGCGTGCGGTCCGGTCATGTGGATTCGACACCCCGGAGCCAGGCGGACCCAGCAGGTGTAGACCAGGTCGTCCACCACCCGTTCCAGCGCCACGACCTCGGGAAGCGCCGTTCTGTGCAGGGTGGTGGTGTGCCCCGCCGCGGCCCCAGGGGTCCAGTCGGCGCCGGATATCGCGTGCAACGGCGCCGGGAACGAGAGCGACACGGCGGGGTTCCACGCCTGGTCGCCGGGCGACGTTTCCACGGTGAAGGCGAGGGCGTCGCGATGGGGGTGACACACAACCGAACTGTGCACGGGACAGCCCCGGACGCGAAACGTGCTGTCCAGCGCCCCTTCCCACAGATCCAGTCGCTGCCGGTACCCGTCAACATCGGCGGTGGCAAGGGGAGCCGGGGCGCGACCGGCGAGGACCGTCCCCGGACGGGCGTGAACCAGCGATGTCCGCACCAGGTCGGCGCGGTGGGGCGAAACGCGCAGCTCGCGAAAGCGTTCCTCCTGCCCCGTCGGGTCGCTCGTGTACCCGACCTCGCGCGTCCCGTGGCGAAACACCGCCCGCCGCAGCCGACGGTACTCCTCGTCCCTGCTCGCCGTACCGGGGTAGCTGTGAAAGCCCCACTGGGTCATCGCACACAACGGTACCGTCCCGGGGGCGCCGGGGTCGTATCCATCGAAGGTCTGGAACCCGGTGATATCGGCGGTGTAGGCCAACTCCCCGTTTCCGACGCTCAGCGGACTCGTCGCGTCCGGCGAGGTCAGGACCGGGTTGTGCCGCCGGACCACGGCGCGGCGGTCAATCGGCGCGGGCATCACCGATCCTCCGCAGTCCGCCGCCGGACTCGTCCACCTCCACGTACCGAAAGCGCTCGTGTGGTGTCGTGTTTGGTGAGTGGTAGGTAAGCAGGAGCCGCCCCGCAAAATCCCGGAACAGCATGCCGTGGCCCCCGTCGGTTGCCACAAGCGGCTCCGGATGCTGGCGCCAGGGTCCGGCGACGGTACCGGACTCCGAAACCGCGTATCCCATGACATAGCCCGAATCGCCGAGACTCGACCACAGCATGACCAGGGTGCCGTCGGCGGTACGGTGGAGGAAGGGACCGTCGGTGACCCGGGCATCGACCGTACCACTGCCGTCCCGCCTGGGTAGCGGTCGCGGCCAGGGCGCCGACGAGGCACGAAAGAGGATCTGCGCGTCGCCGGCGGCACCGGTGAGGTCGGGACGCAGCGGCAGGGCGCACACCTCCCCGTCGTGCACTTCCACCCATTCGTGACAGAACACCAGCCACGGCCGATCGCGGCCCCCGGTACCGCGCTCCACGTGCAGCGTTCCGTCCAGGCACTGCCACTCCGGTGGCGTCACCGGTCCGTGCGACCACGGCTCAAACGGCCCGAGCGGGGACCGGGCCCGGAGAATCTGCGTCCCGCGTTTTCTCCCCCCGGCGATGAAGGTGGCGAACATGTACCAGGCGTCACCCACCGCGTGAACCTCCGGCGCCCAGAAGTCGTGGGTGCCCCAGAAGTCGGAGCGCGGGCGGAACACCGGGTGCGGCCCGTCCCATTCCTCGAGGTCGTCGCTGACCCAGGCGTCAAACCCGGTGCCCGGCGCGTTCCACGGATTGGCATCCGTGGTGCCGTAGAGGATGTAGCGCCGTTCGTCCGGGAGCGGGAGGACGAACGGGTCGCGGATCTGAATGTCGCTGCGGTGCATGGACGGCTCCTTCGGGTCGCTCCGGGCATGAAACGGGCCGCCCCGAACGGGGCGGCCCACCCACCTCGCAGCCCACGTGGGCTGCGCGGCAACTCGGTGCGCGCAGTGTGCCCTGCGCGCTCAGGATTCCTCGATCAGCCGGGTCAGGAGATCGTAGATTTCCTGCCCGCCCTCTTCCGGCGTCAACTGACCGAACGCCACCTGCTGGTAAATCAGGTAGAGCGTGCTGTTCAGCTCGGTGTCGTTCGGGACCCGCGGGGTGTCCGGCGAGGTGTGCGGTGCCGCGGCCTCCAGGTAGTCCAGGACCTTCTGGTCCGCCGGAGACGAGGCGCCGGCGGCGCGGGCGGTGGCACTGGCGGATGCTCCGCGGTTATTGCCGAGGATCAGGGCTGCGTCGGGGTCGTTCACCAGGAAGTTGATGAACTTCACCGTTTCCTCGGGGTGCTCGGAGTTCAGGTTCACGGTGTAGAACTGGCTCGGGGCCACCCACAGCGCGTTGGTCTCCGCCGCTCCGGGAAACTCGATCAGTGCCAGCTCGTCGGTCATGGCAGCCTGGTATCCGCTCAGCTGGTTGGTGAAGAGGTAACCGATCGCCACGCGTCCGGCGACGATCGCCGAGGTGTCGGCGTTGGTTTCGGCGTAGCCGGCGGCGATGTCGGCCGGCGGAACCAGCCCGTTCTCGCGGTAGTCCTGGAACAGCTCGAGGTACCGCGTGGCGGCCTCCGCCGTCACCGGGGTCATGTTGCGTTCAGCATCGTAGAGCGGCGTGCCGTTGTAGCGCGACCAGTACCCGAAGGGGGTCGAGTTGGAGGACATCGCGCCGATATCCATCATGGGGTACACATCGTCGGGCAGGTTGTCCCGCAGCATCACGAGATAGTCGCGGAACTCGGCGTAGGTCATGGAGACCTCGGGGAGCGCGATCCCCTCCCGTTCCAGCAGCGACTTGTTGTAGACCAGCGCCGGCATCGTCACGCCGGTGGAGACACCGTAGAGGGTGCCGTCGATCGTGCCGGACTGGATCGCACTGTCGTCGATCACGTCGACGTTGAGCTCGTTTCCGGCAAACTGGTCCAGCGGCAGCAGGACGCCGCGGCTGACGTAGTCGTTGATGTTTCCACCCATCTGGATGATGTCGGGACCCGCGCCGCCGGCGATCTGGGTGTCGACCTTGATGAAGTGGTCACCGGCGCCGCCGGAGACCTCCGGGTTGACCTGGATATCCGCGTTGCGTTCCTCGTACAGGTCGATCGCCGCCTGACTGATTTCCACCCGGGTACCGCTGCCCCAGTACGCCCACCGAATCGTGGTGGTGCCGTCGCCCTGGGAATCCGCAGCCTCCTGCGATCCCGACGCGAACGCCATTCCGACGCCAACAACCAGCGCGAGGGCCATCAGAACCGATCGTTTCATAGAAACCTCCTGTTTTTTTGGGATGCCATCATCCCTTGATTCCCGTAGTTGCGATTCCCTGGACGAAGTACTTCTGCAGTGAGAAGAACAGGACGAACGCCGGGACGATCGCGAGGACCGACATGGCGAACATCGGACCCCACGACGAGATCCCCGAGGAGTCGAGGAACAGGCGGAGTCCCATGGGAACGGTGTACTTGTCCGGGGAGTTCAGGAACAGCAGCTGGTTGAAGAAGTCGTCCCAGGTCCAGAGAAAGGAAAAGAGCATCGTGGTGACCAGCGCCGGCACCGTCAGCGGCAGGATGATTCGGGTGTAGATCCCGAACTTCCCCGCCCCGTCGATGTACGCCGACTCGTCGAGCTCGGTCGGCAGACTGCGGATGAACTGCACCAGCAGAAAGACGAAGAACGCGTCGGTGGCAAAGATCCGCGGCACTACGAACGGCAGGATCGTGTCGATCCACCCGAACGCCCGGAATATCACGTAGCGCGGAATCGTGGTCACGTGGTTGGGAAGCATGAGGGTGAGGAGCATGATCGTGAACCACACCCGCCGCCCCACAAAGCGCAGACGGGCGAAGGCGTAGGCGGTCAGCGAACAGAAGATCACGTTCGCCAGTACGCTGAGCCCGCTGATCATGAAGGAGTTCTTGAAGAACGTCCCGAAGGAGACGATTCCGATCCCGCGCCATCCCTCGGGATAGTTGTCGAGGGTAAAAGCGGTGGGCCACAGTCCCGGACTGGTGAAGATCGTGTTGCTTTCCTTGAACGAGGCCGACACGAGCCACGCGACGGGGTAGAGCATGCCGATGCCCAGAACGATGATGATCACGTTGGCGATGGCGCGGGACAGGCGTGTGCGGGTACGTCGTGTCATCCGTCTATTCCCCCGATCCGTACGTCACCAGTGAGCCCGAGAACCTGAACAGGATCGCCGTGAGTACCGCGATCATGATCAGCAGGAACCACGCCATGGCGGAGGCGTAGCCCATTTCCGCGAACCCGAAGCCCTTGAGGTAGAGGTACAGGCTGTAGAACATCGTGGAATCCAGCGGTCCCCCCTGCCCTCCGGAGATCACGTAGGCCTGGGTAAAGGACTGGAACGCCGTGATCATCTGCATGACCAGGTTGAAGAAGATGATCGGCGAGAGCCCCGGCAGGGTGATGGACAGGAACTGCCGCACCGGTCCGGCGCCGTCCACGCGGGCGGACTCGTAGTACTCGTCCGGGATCTGCTTGAGTCCCGCGAGAAAGATGATCATCGGGGAGCCGAACTGCCAGACCGCCAGAATGATCAGGGTGGACAGCGCGTACTTGGGGTTGGATATCCACGCCGGGCCCTGGATGCCGAAGGACAGATCCAGGATCTGGTTGATCACCCCGTCGCCGGCAAAAAGGCGGCGCCACAGGACGGCGATCGACACGGACCCACCGAGCAGCGTCGGGATGTAGTAGAGGGTCCGATAGACCGGGATCAGACGCAGTTTCTGGTTCATGAGCATCGCCACGGCCAGTGCGAACATCAGCTTCACCGGCACCGAAATGAACACGAACCGGAACGTGACCCACAGCGAGTTCATGAAGCGCGGGTCCGCCCGAACCTCGTCGTTGCCGCCGAACATGGCGATGTAGTTGTCCGCCCCGATCCACTGCGGCGGCTGCAGGATATTGAACTCGGTGAACGAGAGGTACAGGGAGTAGATCATCGGGTACAGGGTGAGAACCAGAAAACCCAGGAGCCACGGCGCCAGAAACGTGTAGGCGGTCAGATTGTCGCGGGCGGAACGCGAGAGCTGCATCCTCATCGAACGCCCCTCCCGCGGAGGGATCCGCGTGGCACGCTTCCGCCTGGCACACTGCAGTACATCACCGTTCCGATGTACCACGGTCCCGGAGCGTCAGATAGCGCGCAAATCCTCGGATCAGCGCTCAGATTCTTGGAAAACGCCGGCCAAACGGGTCAGGAACCGGAACGGGAGCGGAAATCGGAGGGGGAAACGCCGTGAACGCGCTTGAACGCCCGCCGGAACGATGCCGCGCTGGTGTATCCGCAACGCTCCGCCACGCGGTCGATCGCCCCAAACTCCCCGGCGAGCATTCCGGCGGCGCAATCCATGCGGATTTTCACGATCGCGTCCGACAGTCGTGTGCCGGTCTGTTCGCGGTAGAAACTCGACAGGTAGTTCTCGGAGCGGGAGAACGCCTCGGCGATCGTGGTGAGACTCATCTCGGGGTCCGCGAAATGGGTCTCGATGTGGTCCTGGATCGCGGTCAGGAGCGCCGAGTTGTGGCTCCGTTTGCGGCCGTCGAAGCGTTTGCTCAGCTCGATGCACACCGCCTCGAACTGTCGCATCTTCGCCGGTCCCGGCGGTGCCGCCCACCACTCGCCGAACTGCTGGTCCAGCATCGCACTCGTTCCCGGCAGAGCGTTGTACAGTTTCAGCGCGGTCCCCTTGAGCTCCACGAAGAAGTGGTCGAGTTCCGCATCCGGCAGTGTGCGGAGTTCGAAGTTCTCCCGCCGGAGCGACGCAAGGAGCTGCGAGACGATGTCGAGGTTTCCGGACTTCACCGCCCGCATCAGTCCCTCCTCGACGTCCAGGGGGTAGGAGTAGAAGACCGAGGAATCGGATACCTGATCGTAGAAGCGAATCGCCTCGTGGACGTCGTCGTGGTGGGTCGCGGCAGACATCGCCTGGTTGCACGAAATCGTCAGCAGGAAGGGATCGTCGACGATCGTCCCGACGCCGAAGGAGTACTCCCCCCGATGGCCCGGATCCACCGCCGCCCGAATGACGGCGATGAGGTCGGTGGCGTCGCGGCGGAGGTCGTGGTCGCCTTCTGCAGGAACCGCACGGATCATCGCCACGTCGTCGAAGGAGATCGGAACGCGGTGATCCAGCGGTCCCCTGGCGCTGTCGATCGCCGAGACAAGCATCTCCCGCACCAGGCGGTAGGCGTCGTCGCCCCGGACGGCGTTGATCGGGGTGATGCGCCCGACGATTACGTAGAGCCCTGAGGCGGGGATGGAAACCCCGTACTCCTGCCGGGCGCGTTCGAAGTCCATGCGACTGCGGTACACGCCCCGGAGGAGGCTCTGAAAAAAGTAGTGCCGGGTGAGATCCTCGGCGGCGCCGATTTCCGCCTGCAGCCGCCGATTGCGGTTTGCCATCACGTCGATCGCCCATTCCAGCTCGTCGTATGCGCTCACCGGGCTCGCCGGCTCCGGATAGTGGTCCGCCTCCACGATATCGAAGAGCTGCTTCCAGGGACGGCTGGTGCGAAAGGCGAACCCGTAGGCCGCAGCGAGGCCGAACACCAGTCCCACCGCCAGCATTGAGATCGCCACCGTCCGCACCAGCAGCAGCCGGGAGAAGACGGTCCGTTCGTTGAGCGCCGCCGTGTAGCGCCAGCCGTTCACCGCCGACACGACGTGATAGACGCGCAGGGTTCCGTCGTCGATCTTCACGGACCGTCTGCCGGCGTCCGGTGTGAGCCGGTCGAGTACGGCGACGGCCTCCGGGTCGGTGGAGGCGATCGTCTCGCCGCCGGCGGTGGCAACGTGGACCCAGCCGCCGTACTGCTCCGGGGTGTCCGCCAGAAGCCCCTCCAGATCCGCCGCCGACATGACGACGACGATCGATCCGAGGTAGTAGTCGCCATAGCCGATCGCGGCCCGGTACAGGTGCGCGTCGAAGCTGTTGCCGTGCATCCGAATCCGCACCGACGGCACGAACTCCGTCTGCCGGAGCGAGAGCAGAAACGACGAGCGCCAGGCGCGGGCGGTGTACCCTTCCACCGAGAGCATCGTGCCGTAGTAGTCGTCGTAGTAGCCGTACCCCGACTCGCTGATCAGGGCACCGCTGCGGTGCAGGTAGAGCAGAATGTTGCTGATGATCGGACTGCCGAACACGTAGGGCGAGAGGAGACTCGAGATACCGCGGAGGTTGTAGTATTCGATGTCGGTAAAACGCCCGTCGTTGCTCAGCAGGGAGTTCACCTGATAGTCGTTTCCCACCCGCGTCACCATCTGCTCCAGCTGCCGGAACTCGCGATCGACCACGGCCACCGTCTGCTGGAGCTGCGCCTCGGCGAACGAATCGATCCCGTCGCGGAGTGCGGCGATCGAGACGGAGTAGTACACCGTGGCAACCAGAAGGGGCAGGGCGAGGATCAGGACGTTGTTCAGGGCGTATCTCAGAAACAGCCGCCGGGCACCGGGGCGTCGACCGCCGTGGCGGTGCCGGCGGAGGCGGATCACGGCGACCTCCGACCCAGGTGCACCCACGCCGTGTGGAGCAGTTCCAGATAGCGCGGAAGCCCCAGGCGGTTGAGGTGACGGACGTAGGCGTCCCAGTCGCTGTCGATGTCGAGCGCGCCGATGATAAAACGGTCCACCGAGTCGCCGATGTAGGTGTGGATCGTCCGGCGCAGGTCGTTGAACTCCTCGATGGAATCCGCGGGCACCGAGATCGTGTCGTATGGAAAAATGCGCACGCGGTACTGCGCGTAGGGCAGCGTGGCGTCGTACAGCATCTGTTCGTAGGAAAAGGCGGTCGAGCGCGCAAACTGGTTCTTGAGGCGTCGCGTCCACACCGGTCCCAGGTTGATCTGGGCGTTGTCCTCGCGGTCCAGCGTCTCCAGATACTGGTAGCGCGCGATCCCGCCGTCGATCGCCGGCAGATTCTCGCCGGGAAGCGTTCGCCGCCAGTGGACACCCTCGATCCCCTTTTCGATCTCCGCAAACTCGAGGCTGTAGTAGTAGTCCGCAAAGCGGATCGCCACCTCCGGCGACCGCGCCGCCCGGGTGATCACGAACTGCCCCTGCTCTATCCGCACGTCGGAGAACCAGGGCGTGGATCGCGCCCCCGAGGGACCTGCGATCGGGGGAAGCGCGACGTACTGGCGAAATGGGAGGTCCGGGTCGTCGCCGATCGTGGCGAAGTTCCCTGGGTGGTGCGAGGCCACCGCGCCCACCCGGGGCTCGTCGCCGCCGTCCACCAGCGGTGTGATCTGCATCCGATCCTGTGTGAACGCGGCGACATCGATGAGGCCGGCGGTGTAGAGGCCGCGAATGTAGCGCAGGCCCTCGCGAAACTCCGGAGTGTTGGCGGAAAAGGTGACCACACCATCACGAATGAACTCGTAGCTGTTGAGACGCGCGTCGCCGCTGCCGTCGGCGCCGCCGGCGGGGACGAAGGCGTTCATGATCCACATCGCCAGGTCTTCCAGATTTCGCCGCGCACCGGTCATGGGAATCTCGTCGTCGGGGTCCCCGTTGCCGTTGGCATCGCGGTCGCGGAATGCGGTCATGACCTCGAGGAACTCCGCGGTGTTCGTGGGCTCCTGGAGACCGAGCCGGTCGAGCCAGGCGCGGTTGATCCACAGTTTCTGCCGCATCGTCATGTGGTAGTCGTCGGTGATGACCGCCGGAAGCCCGTAGATGTTCCCGTCGGAGGCGGTGATTGCCTCCTCGAGTCCCGGGAGGGCTTCAAACATCTGGGTGATGAAAAACCCGTGTTCGGCGATCAGGTCGTTCAGGGGCAGGAAGATGCCCTCGGTTCCGTACTGCACCAGATCCTCGGTGGACAGACCGCTGCCGCCGGCGCCCTGAATGATCTCGGGGTACGATTCGCCGGCGAGCAGGAGACTCAGCTCGTCTCGGGCGTTGAGCTTGCTGGACTCGGTCCAGTCGACGGTGACACCGGTCCGCGCCTCCACCGTCCGCATCGCGGCGTTCGTGGAAATGTCGGCGATAAACCCCCCGCTGGGAATAAAGCCGGTGAGTTCGGTGGGCTGGTTCACGATCGGCAGCTCACCGGGGGCGGTCACCGCCGGGGGTGCCGGATCAGCCGGCGGGGCGGGAAAGAACCTGTTCACGATCAAGTACGTGGCGATCACGGCGGGAACGAGCAGGACAACGGCAACTCTCAACCTCATGGAACACCCTTCCCCCGACGATACCCCGACTTTCGGGTGTTGTCATTCCCGCGACGCCTGGTGGGCGAGCATCTCACGCACCATGTGCTCGGTCTCCGTTGCCGGAAGGTGCACCAGTGGGTCGGCGAGAACCGCAGAGAGGAGGAGATCCTCGTTTCGCTCCAGCGACGCGGCAAGCACGAGCCGCTGCTGGTCGGCGGCGCGGCGAACCAGGGCCCTCGCGGCCTCCGGGATCGTGGCGGGTGTTTCCGGCGTGATCGTGTCGGGACTGATCCTGGCGAACGTCTCCACCGGGTGTCCCATCGGGAGCCAGGGAATCTGCCCGCCGTTGGGGACGTTCACGTTGGTCCGGACCGCGGTCCCACCCACGAGGGCGCGAATCATATCGACGCCCTCCTCCCCGGAGGGCGTGAGATCGGCGGCCTCCCGCGCCGGATCGCGGTCCGCCCGCGCCTCGTTGCGTTCCTTGCGCCACCAGTACGGCGTGACGATCGTACCGTAGCGTTCCAGTTCCTCGTTCGACCCCAGGAACCACGGCACAAACTCCGCCAGGTGGCGGTCACCGGCGAACCCGAGGGCGTCGAACCGCCGCAGGAACTCCACCGCGATCAGATGGTCGTTGTCAAACCAGCGGCGCTCACGGCGACGGTCGGCGGCGGCGGCGGATCGATCCACCTGTGACTCCGCGGACCGCGCGTACTGCCGCAGCTCCGGGAGGAGGTCGCGCCCCGCCCGCGTCATTCGGGAACAGAAGGTGAAATGGTTGATCCCGCACACGTCGAGGTCCAGGTCAGCCGTCTCCTGCGAAAAGCCCTCCAGGCGGCCGTCGAAGAACCGCGTCATCTCCCCACGCAGCGCCGGAACCTCGTGACAGCAGCCGACCGCCTTGATGCCGGGAAAGCCCTCGAAGAGCGCGGCCGTGCACACCGTCATCGGGTTGGTGTAGTTGATGACCCACGCGTCGGGGGCGTGGCGGGCGATCTGCGTCGCAAAATCAACGAAAACCGGCACGGCCCGCCACGCCCGAAGCGCCCCGCCGGGACCGGTCGTGTCACCCACCGTCTGGAGAATGCCGTAGCGTGCGGGAATCTCCAGATCGCCCTCGCGCAGCTCCGTGGGGCCCGGTTCGATGCTCACGATGACAACGTCGGCACCGTCGAGTGCCTCCGGGAGCTCGTCGGCCACGGTGACCGCGAAAGAGGACCGCGCGCGTTCGTGCCGGAACAGTCGCCCGCCGAGGTCCCGATTCAGCTCGGCCGCCCCGCGATCGATATCGTAAAGCCGCAGCTCGCCGCGAATCTCGTCCTGCAGCGCCAGGTCCCGCATGAGCTTGACCGCCCAGTCGGCGCTCCCGCCGCCGATATAGCAGATGGTCGTGTCGATCATTCGTGTCCTCCCGGCCTTCAGTGTGCCGGACCCACGCGGCGGCCGCTGGAAGAGATCGCGCCGGTATTTTGCCGAATCGCTCAGACATGGTAGCGTAGCGGGTGCTGCACTATCACAGTTCGGGACGCCGGTGGTACGCCGAATCCCCCGTGGCCGCCTACCACCGCAACGTCTGGGAGTTTCAGGCGGTCCTTTCGGGCCGGATTCAGCCGACCGGACCGGCGTTCGGTGGCCACGAGGAGGGGCCGTTCCTGCGCCGCCGGACGCTGTGGGTGTTCGGCCCGGAGAACGTGCACGGCTGGACGGGAGAGCCCGACGCGTCTGCGGAGATCGCGGTCTTCCATTTCTCCGACGTCCCCGTCGTCATGCGAAACGTACTCAACCCGGACGGGTGGACCTCAGTACCCCTCGACGATGAGGAGGCGGCGCTGGTGCGGGAGCTGTCGCGGCAGGCGGCCGCGGTACTCCAGCGGCACACGCTTCGCGGCGTGCTCGAATCCCACCTGATCATGAATCGGTTGTGTCTGCTGGTGGCCGGGCTCGCCCCGGCGGTGGACCGCATGCCGGGCGACCAGCGGGCGGAGACACTCGTGGTGCGCGCCGAGCACATCATGCAGACCGAACCCGGCGGCAGGTGGGGGATCGCCGACCTGGCGGCGCGGCTCGGCGTCAGTGTGGCGGGGCTGCGG
>CAJWEZ010000033.1 GCA_913030605.1 uncultured Spirochaeta sp. | reverse complement strand
TATGCGATTGCGCAAGAGCATCGGTGTGGTTGCCCAGGAGCCCATTCTGTTCAACACGACCATCCGTGAGAACATACGGTATGGGCGCCTAGGAGCCTCTGACGAGGCAGTTCTCGAGGCGGCTCGCGCTGCGAACGTTTTACAGTTCAGCGACGAGTTTCCCGACGGCCTAGATACAAATGTAGGGCAACGGGGAGCGCAATTGTCTGGCGGCCAAAAGCAGCGCGTGGCAGTCGCGAGAGCCATTTTAAAAAACCCGCCTATCGTTGTTCTCGACGAGGCAACGAGCGCCCTTGATGCCGAGAGCGAAAAACATGTACAGAAGGCTATCGAGACGGTGATGGATGGGCGCACCGTTTTGTCAATCGCGCACCGATTAAGCACCGTGCGAAGCGCCGACCGGATCGCCGTTCTGTCACCAAACGGCGACAAACAGCGGTCCTTCGGTGCTCCGGGCCTGGCGCCCGGTAACCTGCTTGGTCCGCAGTACCTCGCCATGGACGCCGACGGGGCCTTCGTCTACGTCTCCGAGTGGGGGAACCGGCGGGTGAGCAAGTTTGCCGCCGACGGCGAGTTCCTCCTGACGATCGGGGCGCCCTCAACGTTCTTCCGGGGGCTGCAGCGCCCCACGGGTGTTGCGGTCGCCGACGGACTGGTGTACGTCGCCGATGTCGACGATGAGGGCGTTGCGCTGCAGGTGTTCGACGGGAGCGGTAACCATATTCGGCGGATTCCGTTGCCGCTGTCGGCGGAGGACGCCGCCGAGAACAGTATCAGCGGTGCCGTGGTCGAAGACCTGGCGTGGTACGACGACTCACGGCTGCTCGTCGCCGCCGGGGATCGTGTGCTGCTCTTCGATCCGGCGAATGAGGCGGTGGAGTCGGTGATCGACGACGCCGAGCGCGTCCGCGTGAGTTCCGTTGTCCGTGATGCCAACAGCCGCGTGATCGTGAGTGACTTCGACGCCGATCAGGTCGGCATTTTCGAGCCCGAGGGTGCGCTGTACAGCGGTCTGGACGTCCGGATCGAGCGCATCATTGCCCGCAACTATCCGCAGGTGGCGATGCAGGTGGCGGTACATGACCGCGACGGACGCCCGCTTGTCGGTCTCACCGCGGAGAACTTCGTGGTCTCGGAAAACGGCGTACCACGCCCGGAGATTTCACTCGATTCCACGGGCCAGAGTGTCGAACGGGTGGAGGCGTCCGTGCTTCTGCAGCCGCGTCCGGGTGACGCGTATGCCGATGACGCGGGGCGCGCGGTGTCCGACCTGGTGTCGGCGCTGCAGCCTGAGGACGCCGTATCGCTCTTTGCGGCGGGGGAAGACACGCAGCGGCTGCTCTCGGCTCCCGCCAGCAGCGAACGGTTCCGGGGCGTGAGCCGCGACGCGGTTGTGGAACGCGACGGGCTGTACGCCGACGACCGCATTCGACTGGACCGGGCGATCCGAATGGCCGTTACCCCGCTGATGGATGGCGGCCTGCGCCGCGATCTGGTGGTCGTCGGCGACGGCACGGTGGGTGATTCCGCGTTCACTGAGTACGGGGTTGAGGAAATTGCCTCGTTTCTGGTGAACAACGGCGTGCGGCTCCACCTCGTACTCCTGGAGCAGCGTACTCCGGCAGCGGAGTTGTCATACCTGGTCGAGGAGACCGGCGGTGAGACACGCTACCTGTACGAGCCCGAGGGGATCGCTCCGATGGTACGGGGGTTCCGCACCGCCCCCGTGGGCCGGTACTGGATCGTCATGAACGCGCAGACCGACCCCGATTTCGGGCGACGCTACATCGGCGTTTCGGTGGAAGCGCGGCTTTTCGTACGGAGCGGTCGCGACGAACTGGGATTTTTCGGCCCCGCTGCCCCGTGACGTTTGATTTCAATTGAAATACATTCTACCCGTATGAGTGATCCAATCGTCCCAGGTGGAACGGAACAACTCAAACCCAAGACACGCCCCAAGGTGCAGGAACCGAAGAAGTATCAGGTGGTCCTGCACAATGATGACTATACGACGATGGAATTTGTCGTGGAGGTGCTGAAGAAGGTCTTCCGGAAATCTCCGGTTGAAGCCCACGCGATCATGATGAGCGTGCACAAAAAGGGCCGTGGTCTGGTGGGGTTGTATCCCTACGATATCGCTGCAACAAAAGTGGAGCAGACGCGCCAGATGGCCAAGCGCCACGGATTTCCCCTGAAATGCACGCTCGAGGAGGCCCCGTAGCCATGCACATTGACAGAGAACTCCAGGCACTGCTGAGTGCCGCGTACCAGGAGGCAAAACAGCGGCAGCACGAGTTCCTGACACCGGAACACATCCTGTACGCCGCACTGTACTTCGACTATCCCCGGGAGGTGCTTGAGGCGTGCGACGTGGACGCGGATTCGATCCGCGACGCCCTCGAGGAGTACCTTACCGAAGAAATCCCGACGGTGGGCGAGGACGAGGATCCGAGTCAGTCGCTGGGATTCCAGAGTGTGATCGAACGCGCCGTGTTTCACACCGAGGCCGCCAGCAAGGAGACGGTGGAGATCGGCGACATACTCGTCTCCCTCTTCGACGAGGCAAACTCACACAGCAGCTACTACCTGCGTCGGGAGGGCCTCGAACGGGTCGACCTCCTCGAAGTGATCAGTCACGGTCTGCCCTCGCGGAACGAGGACGACCCTATTCGCGAGGAAGACAGCGTCCCGTCGGACGACGACGACGACTACACCCTCGAAGAGGACGACGAGCCCGACGAGCGGGTCGATGCCGAGGACGAGGAACAGGAGGGCCGTGGCCGCCGCAAGAAGCGCAAGCGGGCGCTGGACCAGTTCACCACCGAACTTGTTGCCGAATCCCGGGCCGACAAGCTGGAACCGCTCATCGGTCGGGAAGACGTCCTGGAGCGCACGATCCAGGTGCTGTGTCGTCGCATGAAGAACAATCCGATCCTCATCGGCGAACCCGGAGTGGGGAAGACCGCGGTCGCCCACGGCCTGGCGGAACGGATCGCCAACGGAACGGTCCCGGATGTGCTGAAGGACCACAAGCTGTACGCCCTGGACATGGGCGCGATGATCGCCGGTACCCGGTACCGCGGTGATTTCGAGGAACGAATGAAGGCGATCATGAAGGAGTTGGAGAAGGAACCCAACGTGATCCTCTTCATCGACGAGATCCACACGATCGTCGGAGCGGGAGCGGTTTCCGGCGGCGCCATGGACGCCAGCAACATGCTCAAACCGGCGCTGGCGTCGGGCGCGATCCGGTGTATCGGTTCAACCACCTTCGGGGAGTTTAAGCGCTTCTTTGAACGCGACCGCGCCCTGGCGCGGCGGTTTCAGCGTATCGACATCGACGAACCCACGCACGAGGAAACGGTGCTGATCCTCAAGGGCCTGCAGTCGCGGTACGAGGAGCACCACAACGTCGTGTATACCGACGCGGCGCTGGAGGCAGCGGTCCGTCTGTCGGCGCAGTACATCAACGAGCGGTTCCTGCCGGACAAGGCGATCGACGTGATCGACGAGGCCGGCGCCTACATGCGTATGAAGCACTTTCGGCGACAGCAGGAACCGGAGGATCCCGAGGATCCGGAGTCCGGCGACGTGGTCGAAGCGGACGCCGGGACCGACGTCGATACTTCGACGGATCTCGAATCCGATACCGACGGCGGTTCCGCCGCGCCGGTCACGATCGATGAGTCGGAGATCGAGATGGTGGTGTCGAAAATCGCCAAAATCCCCGTGAAGAGCGTGAGTTCGGACGAGAAGCTGCACCTCCAGCATCTCGGTGCACGGTTGCGGGAGCAGATATTCGGCCAGGAAGCCGCGGTGGACTCCGTCGTGGCGGCCGTCAAGCGGTCCCGTGCCGGGTTCCGAAACCACGACAAGCCGGTCGCGAGTTTCCTCTTCGTAGGCCCCACCGGGGTTGGCAAGACCGAACTGGCGCGGCAGCTCGCGGACCACCTCGGCGTGGCACTGCACCGCTACGACATGAGCGAGTACCAGGAGAAACACACCGTCTCCCGACTGATCGGCAGTCCCCCGGGGTACGTGGGGTACGAGGAGGGCGGCCTGCTCACGGACGCCGTGCGCAAGACGCCCCACGCGGTGGTGCTCCTCGACGAGATCGAGAAGGCGCACCGCGACATCTTCAACATTCTGCTACAGGTGATGGACTACGCGACCCTTACCGACAACGCCGGAAAAAAGGCCGATTTCCGGAACGTGATTCTGATCATGACCTCCAACGCCGGCGCCCGTGATATCGGAAAGCCGCTGATCGGGTTCGGCGAGCGCAACGTCACGGAGGCTGCGGTGAACGACGCGGTGGAAAACACGTTCTCGCCGGAGTTTCGGAACCGCATCGACAAGGTGGTGCTGTTCGGACGTCTCGACGAGGAGATCGTGAAGGACATCGTTCGCAAGGAACTGTTGATCTTCAACGAGCAGCTGGCGGAACGCGGTGTTCGGCTCGAGGCGACGGACGAGGCGGTGACCTGGCTGGCGCGCAAGGGGTATTCGCCGGAGTTCGGCGCCCGGAACATCGCCCGAACCGTGGAAAACGAGGTGAAGGAGTACTTTGTGGACGCCGTGCTCTTTGGAGAGCTCGCCGACGGCGGAATCGCGGTCGCCGACGTCGACGACGACCGCATCGTGATCACGCCGCAGCGGGACACCGCCGACGCCTGAGCCTGCAGGGTGGAGTACGTCGATCACCGCAGCAGGATTCGCTTCCCGTCTCCCGACCAGGCGAACGTATGGGGCATGGTCGCCCAGGGGGGCAACCTGTCTCCGGGGGTGGTTCTGTCGGCGTACGAGCAGGGCATTTTCCCGTGGTACGAGGAACCCCCGATCGTGTGGTTCTCCCCGGACCCGCGCTTTGTGCTCTATCTGGACCACTTTCACATCGGAAAGCGGTTTCTGCGGGAGATGCGCCGAAGCCGGGTTTCGGTCACCATGGACCGCGCCTTTGACACGGTGATTCACCGCTGCCGCGCGACGCGGCTCACCGGGGGCGGCGAGGGAACGTGGATCACCTCGGACATGGAGCGGGCATACGCCGAGCTTCACGGGCTGGGCTACACGCACTCGGTGGAGGTCTGGTCCGGAGACGACCTTGTCGGCGGGCTCTACGGTGTTGCCGTCGGGGGCATCTTCGCGGGGGAGTCGATGTTCTCCGCCGTACCGGGGGGGAGCAAGTTCGCGCTGGTGGCGCTGGTGGGCCTCATGGACGAGCTGAAGCTCCCGCTGATCGACTGCCAGTCATACACGGACAATCTGGCGCGGTTCGGTGCCGAGGATGTCCCGAGGGAGACGTACCTCCGCTATCTGGAGGATCTCCGGTTTGTCGATGCGATCCCCCGAAGCTGGCGCGAGGTGAACGGAGCCGAGATGCTGCAGCGCGGAGTCGACCGGGCCCGGATGAACGACGCCCGCCGGTCTCAGTAGTGGAAGCCGCTGTCGCCGATGAACTCCCGGAGGATCGACTCGTCGGGAACGAGTTTCTCGGGGATGACGGTGAAGTTCCGCAGGAACGTCTGCAGTCGTACCGCCTCGTGATAGACCGGATCCCGCGGCTTGACCTGGCGGAGGAGCGGTTCCGCGTGGTTGCGGAGCACTCCCAGCTCGTAGTCGAGGGCGGTGTTGAACGCCGCATCGGCAGAATCCTGAAACGGAAAGATGTTCTGATTCTCGCCGCGCCGCACCGATGGCCACATCTTCAGGGTTTCCACGGCACTATGGCCACGAAACTGGTGGTCCCGCACCATACGGCGGATGAGACGGTTGTCGGTGGTGCTGATTCGGTTGTGGTCGTCGAGGTTGAGCTGGGTGAGGGCCGAGACGTAGACCTTGAACTTCCGCTCCCGGGGAATGCGGGGTGTGAGACGGTCGTTGAGCCCGTGGATCCCCTCCATGAGCAGAACGCCGTGTTTCGGCATCCGGATCACGTGACCGCGGTATTCCGGCTGGCCGGTCTTGAAGTTGAACGTCGGCAGCTCAACCTCGCCCCCGTCGAACAACCTGATGAGATGGTCGTTGAGCAGGTCGATGTCGATCGCCTCCAGGCGCTCGAAGTCGTAGTTGCCGTCCTCGTCGCGGGGTGTGCGCTCCCGGGGCACAAAGTAGTCGTCCAGTGAGATCATGATCGGCGTATAGCCCACGACCTGCAGCTGCACGGCCAGTTTTTTGGTGAAGGTGGTTTTGCCGGAAGAAGAGGGGCCGGCGATGAGCACGACTTTCTCGGATTCCCCCGCGTCCCGAACCATGTCGGCGATACTGGCGATCTTTTTGTTGTGCAGCGCCTCCGCCACGCGGATCACATCTTTGATCTCACCGTGTTCGGTGAAGCGATTGAGCTGTCCGACCGAGGAAATGCCCAGGACGCGTCCCCATTCCTTGTACTCCCGGTAGATCTGAAAAAGCGTGGTACTCCGTTCTCCCGGGGTCACGCGGGTGGGATCCTCCGCCGTGGGAAACACCAGCAGAAACCCGTCCTCGTACGGCTCGATCTCCCACGCGGTCAGTGAGCCGGTGCTGGGGACCAGCGGGCCGTGGGAGAGGTCCATGAAATCGCCGCAGCGGTAGACGGGGATCTCGCTGTAGTTGTGCCGTTCCACCAGGAGCGCCGCGTCGCGCATATTGTGCTGCTGAAAATAGGAGAGGGCGTCGTCGTAGGCGGCAACGCCCCGGCGAATCGGCAGATCGGCCGCCGCCAGGCGCCGCAACTCCTCACGCAACCGTTCCAGGTCCGCCTCCGATGCGGCAACGCCGTCGAAGGAGTAGTAGTACGCGTTGCCCAGGGAATGCCCGATGAGCAACCGCGTGTCCGGCAGTGCGTGGTCGGCGGCGATCGCGAGGGCGTAGCACAGGCTCCGGCGGTAGACGCGCTGGCCCTCCTGACTGTCCAGGTGCACCGGCTCCAGCGTGGCGTTGATGTTCAACCGGTAGCTCAGGGAGCGCACCTCGTTGTTGACAAAGGCCGCCACGGCCTGGTGCCGGTTCGGGTGCTCGTGGCACCCCTGGAGCGCCTCGCTCACCGAGATTCCTGCGGAGAGCCGCACCTCGCGTTCGTCGCAGATTCGTACGTTGATCATGCGCATGGTGCCTCCTCCCGGGTGTCCTACAGCGCGTTCTTGAGCCGGGTCGCTTCCTCCACGGTGAGTACATTCGCCACGGCGTACTGTTCGGAATCGGTCTCCATGACCGCCTGTTCCGAAACCGGTTGTCCCTTGTTGTCGGTGAGAACCCGGACCATCGGCGCACGCGCCTTTCCGGGAACGACATCCACCACCATGGCGCGGTGCCCCGACGCCAGTTGTACAAAGGTGCCGAAGGGAAAGAGCGAGAACGTGCCCACCATCCCCTGGAGGATGTCCTTCTCGTAACGGGTGTTATGCCCCGTGAGCAGCGTCTTCATGATCGTGTGACCGTCCACCGCCGGTCGATACGGTCGGGGTGAGGCCATCGCGGCGAAGGTGCTGGCGGGGTTGATGATCTTGGCGTAGGTGGAGAGCTTCTCACCCGTGAGGCCGCGGGGATACCCGGACCCGTCCAAATGTTCACGACACTCCAGAACGCCGAGGCAGATCTGCATCGGGTAGTTGAACTGCCGCAGAATTTTGAATCCGAGGACCGGGGCCGTGGAGATCGCCTTTTTCTCCTTCGGCGAGAGCTGGCGGTCGCTCATGTAGAGCTGGCTGGGGAGGCGGAGCATGCCGACCTCGTGGAGCAGGGCGATCGTGCCGATGTCGATCAGCCGGTGGGGCGGCATTTTCATCGCTCCGGCGGTGGCCATGCCCACCAGCGCAGTCTTCACGGCGTGGTCGACCAGATAGTTAGTGTTTCCCGCGTTGAGCTCCGGGACGCGCAGGAGGTATCGTTTCTGGTCCCGCAGTTTATCGATCAGATCCTTGATCCGGGTCTGAATCGGGGCGATCGGCAGAATACCGTTCTGCAGATAGTTGCCGAAGAGCTGTTCGGTGAAGTGCAGGAGTTCCTCGTACTGCTTGTGGGCGGCGGCCATCTCGCGGGCGTCGCGGCGACCCTGGTCGATCGCCGCCAGAGGTGCGTCGTCGCCGGTTGCGATCGTTGAGCCGCCACCGGAGGGCGGCTCCTCCGACAGCTCGCCGTCCGTGAACAGGGAGTCGAAACTCCAGCGCTGCAGTCGGTCGATCAGAGGCTGGTCCACGGGGATTTCGGGCGACAGCAGGATGTACTTGTCGTCGAGGAATGTTTCCTGGGAGATGTATACGCCGTCTGCCAGCTGCGAAGAAACGATTTTGTTCATTTTGCTCACCATTGACCCTGTATGGTCGTCATATTAGACTGCCGCTGTTCAGTATAACGGAAAAACGCGGTGAAACTTAAGGCAATCTTCATCATCTTCAACGTCCTTGTCGTCCTCTCCTTCCTGTTCGTGTTCTTTATGCCCGCGTTCTTTCTGGGATGGGACTACACGAGTGTCTTCTGGAGCAGCAACTGGTATCTCGCCGGGCTGTTCGTGGTCGTGCTCGTCGTGCTCAACCTGTACTTCGGCAGTAACTGGCGCCTCTTCTCGGCGTTGGAAGACGAGGACTGGGACGCCGTGATCTCCGTCATGGAGACGCGCATCTACAAAAAGAACCGACTGACCCAGGGCAACATCCGGCTGGCGGTCAACGCCTACGTGGTGACCTCGCGGTCGGAAAAGGTTCGGGAGCTGGAACGCTACCTCCGGGAACACCGGCCGGCGGTCCTGCAGCGCAACGCACTGCTGTTCGGAATTCCCCATCTGCTGTCAAACGACGGCGCCGAAATGGCCGACTACTACGCCGAGTTCGTGGACGTCCGCTCCGGCGAAGAAAACGACTGGATCCGATGGAGCTACGCCTTTTCGCTCATGCTGCAGCAGAAGCTGGATGAGGCGCAGGAGGTGCTGAACGATCTG
Source organism: uncultured Spirochaeta sp. (assembly GCA_913030605.1). GTDB lineage: Bacteria > Spirochaetota > Spirochaetia > DSM-27196 > Alkalispirochaetaceae > Alkalispirochaeta. The sequence goes on along the minus strand of CAJWEZ010000033.1, from coordinate 38,129 downwards.
GTCTCCCGACTGAAACCGGGTGTGCTCCTTGCACTCAGCGCCTACCTCCTCGACGCCTACTCTCGCAGCGCCGACGGGTCCGGAGAAGCGGTGGCGGAGGTCAAACGTTCGATCACCGGTGCCATGAGTCACCGGGAGTGGAACAAGAAAGTTGAACATGCGCGCGGTGAGCTCCATGTGCTGGTCCTCAGCAAACTCCTCCGCGACGTAGAGCAGTGGCTGTACGACGACGGACGCGCCGACGGCGCCTCCTGAGGACGTAGAGCCGGTCCATCCATCCGATCCCGCGGGAGGTCCAGCGTGAGTTCGATTCCGGTATTCAACAAATCCGACAAACTGGCGGATGTGTGCTACGACATCCGTGGTCCGGTTCTCGCGGAGGCGACCCGCCTCGAGGAGGAGGGCTTCCGTGTCACCAAACTCAACATCGGCAATCCGGCACCCTTCGGGTTCGACGCCCCGGACGAGCTGCTCCACGATGTGATCGTGAACCTGCGGGAAGCGCAGGGCTATGTAGACAGCAAGGGGATCTTCGCGGCGCGCAAGGCGGTGATGCAGCACTACCAGGCCCGCGGTCTTCTGGACGTGCAGACCGACGACATCTACGTGGGCAACGGTGTCAGCGAGCTGATCGTCATGTCGATGCAGGCGCTGCTCAACAACGGCGACGAGGTCCTGATCCCCAGCCCCGACTACCCGCTGTGGACAGCTGCCGTTCACCTTGCCGGAGGCCGGCCGGTCCACTACATCTGCGACGAGTCCTCCGACTGGAACCCGGACCTGGCGGACATTCGCTCCAAGGTGTCAGACCGCACACGGGCGATCGTCGTCATCAACCCCAACAACCCCACCGGTGCGGTGTACTCCCGCGAGGTGATCGAGGCGATCCACGAGATCGCCGTGGAGAACCAGCTCCTGGTGTTCGCCGACGAGATCTACGACAAGATTCTCTATGACGAGGAGGAACACGTCTCCATCGCCACCTACTGTCGGGAGATTCCGTGCGTCACGCTGAACGGGCTGTCCAAGGCGTACCGCGCCGCCGGGTTCCGTGCCGGGTGGATGGTCCTCAGCGGCCGCCTGTCCATGATCAAGGACTACCGGGAAGGGCTGGATATTCTGTCCAACATGCGCCTGTGTTCCAACGCCCCGGCGCAGTTTGCGATCCAGGCGGCGCTCGGAGGGTATCAGAGTATCCGCGATCTCGTGCTGCCCGGCGGGCGGCTGCGCGAGCAGCGCGACATCGCCTGGGAACTGATCAATGACATTCCCGGCCTGAGCGCGGTGAAGCCGCGGGGGGCACTCTACCTCTTCCCGAAAATCGACACCAAACGCTTCAACATCACCGACGACGAGAAGTTTGTCTATGACCTGCTGGTTGAGAAGAAAATCCTGCTGGTGCAGGGAACGGGGTTCAACTGGGCGCAGCCGGACCATTTTCGCATCGTATTTCTGCCGGACAAGGAGAGCCTCCGCGGGGCGATGCACGAGCTCGGGGATTTTCTGAGCTACTATCGGCAGACGTAGCGGCCGACGGCGCGTCGGACGGAGCGGCAGACGGCGCGTCGGACGCGGCTGCGGTTGAATCGGCCCCCGGCGGGTCTATATAATCCGCATTCGACAATGGGACACACAGTGAGAGTACGCTACGCCCCGTCACCGACGGGCATGCAGCACATCGGGGGCGTCAGAACGGCGCTGTTCAACTATTTTTTCGCGCGGTCGCAGGGCGGGACGTTCATCCTCCGGGTTGAGGATACCGACCAGACCCGGTTTGATCCCCGGGCGCTTCAGGATATCTACGATACCTTCGAATGGCTGGGGATCACCGCCGATGAGAGCCCCGCCGCCGGCGGCGATGCCGGGCCCTACGTGCAATCGGAGCGTCTGGATCTGTATCGCAGCTACGCCGATCGGCTGGTGCAGGCGGGGCGCGCGTACTGGGACTACACCAGTGCCAGGCGCGACCACGACGCAGAGTCGAACTCCGGTGAAGCGGGCGGATACAACTACGAGGGGCGCGACCTCACGCCGGAGCGGGTTGCAGAGTACCGAGCCGCGGGGGTCAAACCGGTTCTGCGGCTGCTGGTTCCCGCCGACGGCAAGACCTCCTTCGACGACCTGGTCCTGGGGACGATCAAGCGCAAGAACAAGGATCTTCCGGCGGACCCGATTCTCCTGAAGTCGGACGGGTTTCCCACCTATCACCTCGCCAACGTGATCGACGACCACCTGATGGGCATTACGCACGTGCTGCGGGCGCAGGAATGGGTACCGTCGACGCCGCTGCACCTGCTGATCTACGAGGCCTTCGAATGGGAGCCGCCGCGATTCGCGCATCTCCCCATGGTCATGGGCAAGGACGGCAGCAAGCTCTCCAAGCGCCACGGCGCCACCAGCCTCATCGAGTTCCGTCGGCAGGGGTACCTGCCGGAGGCGATCACCAACTACATCAGCATGCTCGGCTGGTCCTACGACGATTCCCGGGAGTTCTTCACCCGCCAGGAACTGGAGGACCTCTTCTCGGTGGAGAAGATCAACAAGGCGCCGGCGGTGTTCGACTACAAGAAGCTGGACTGGTACAACGGCCAGTACATTCGCCGCTGCGACGACGATCGTCTGGTGGAACTACTGCTGCCGTACGTACAGGCGGCGGGATGGGCCGCCGGGAGCGGTGGTGACGGTGCCGGCGCCGAGGACAGGGAGCGCCTTGCCGCCCTCCTTCCACTGATCAAGGAGCGACTGAAGCTTCTGGCGGACGTTTCCGACCTGCTGCGCTTCGTGTACGAGGACGTCAACAGCTGGTCGCTGGACGACCTGATTCCGAAGAAGGCCACGGCGGGGGAGGCGCTCGCATGGCTGGATGCCGCCACGGCGGTCCTGGAGGATCGCCCGCTGCCGGAGGCGGGTGACGACGCCGCGGAAGAGGCGTACACCGAAGCGTTGCGGGAGGCCGCGGAGTCCGCGGGCACCAAGCTGGGTAACCTGATGATGCCGCTGCGGGTGGCGATCACCGGCAGCCGCGTCTCGCCGCCGCTGGTGGGAAGCATCCGTGAGCTGGGCATGGACGAGGCACGACGCCGGATCGCCGGTGCCCGGGCGGTGCTCGCAGCCGCCGCCGAAAAAAACGCATAGACCGATGTGCACATACACAAAAGGAGCAGTACATGAGCGTTGACCCCAAGACGATGGACAAGATCGTCAGCCTCTCGAAACGACGCGGATTCATTTTCCCGTCCTCGGAAATCTACGGCGGCCTGGCGTCGGCGTGGGATTACGGCCCGCTTGGGGTCGAACTCAAGGCCAACCTCCAGCGCTTCTGGTGGAAGGAAATGACGCAGCTCCACGACAACATCGTGGGTCTGGACGCGGCGATCCTCATGCACCCGACGGTGTGGAAAGCCTCGGGGCACGTCGAAAACTTCGCCGATATGATGGTCGAGGACACGGTGACCAACGAGCGCTACCGCTGGGATCACCTCACCGAGGAGCAGCGCGCCAGCAAGACGAGCCCCAACGGGAATCCGCTGTCCGAGCCACGGCAGTTCAACCTGATGTTTGAGACCCATCTGGGGCCGGCGTCCGATTCCGGCAGCAAGGTCTACCTCCGTCCGGAGACCGCCCAGGGGATCTACGTCAACTTCAAGAACGTGGTCCAGACCTCGCGGGTCAAGATCCCCTTCGGGATCGCCCAGGTGGGCAAAGCGTTCCGCAACGAGATCGTGACCAAGAACTTCATCTTCCGCACCGTCGAGTTCGAGCAGATGGAGATGCAGTACTTCGTGAAACCCGGCGACGACGACCACTGGTTCGAGTACTGGAAGGCCGAACGGATGAAGTACTACGACAAGCTCGGCATCCGCACCGACCGCCTGCGCTTCGAGGAGCACGGTCCCGACGAACTGGCGCACTACGCCAAGGCCGCCTTCGACATCCAGTACGAGTTTCCCTTCGGCTGGCAGGAGCTCGAGGGTATCCACAACCGCACCGACTACGACCTCTCCCGTCACAGCGAGTTCTGCGGCAAGGAGATCAACTACCTCGACGAGGAGTCGAAGGAACGCTACATCCCCTACATCGTGGAGACCTCCGCCGGCCTCACCCGCAGCGTGCTCATGGTGCTCTGCGACGCCTACGAGGAAGAGGAGGTCGGAGAGAACGACGTCCGCACGGTCCTGCACTTCCACCCCAGGGTCGCCCCGATCCAGGTTGCGGTGTTCCCGCTGGTGAAGAAGGACGGTCTGGCGGAGAAGGCCCGGGAGATCGAAACCGAACTCCGTGAGGACTTCGCCACCTTCTACGACCAGTCCGGGGCGATCGGTCGCCGCTACCGGCGCCAGGATGAGATCGGCACGCCGTACTGCATCACCGTGGACTACGAGACGATGGAACAGGGTACCGTGACGCTGCGGCACCGCGACTCCATGGAGCAGGTCCGTATTCCCGTGTCCGAGATCTCCGCCACGATCCGGCAGGCGATGAAGGACTACCGGCGGGTGCAGAAGTAATGGCCGACGCACGTGTTGCGGCGGACGGCGTACCCCACACGCCGGGGGCGCTCGACCGCCTGAAGGAGCGCGGGTTCTTCGCCCAGTGTACCGACGAGGAGCGCCTGCGCGCGCGCCTCGACGAGGGACCGGTCACGTTCTACGTGGGGGTGGACCCCACCGGCGATTCGCTCCACGTGGGGCACCTCATCCCGATCTACGCCCTCGCGCACCTGGCGGAGTTCGGGCACCGGGGTATCGTCATCATGGGTGGCGGAACCGCGCGCATCGGGGACCCCTCCGGCAAGACGGAGATGCGCAAGATGCTCACGGTGGAGCAGATCGACGCCCACGCCGAGATCATGGGCGCGCAGATTCAGCGCTTTCTCGACGTCCGCGGCGTCGGGTTCACCATGGTGAACAACGCCGAGTGGCTCGCCGACCTCAACTACATCGAGTTCCTGCGGGACATCGGTCGCCACTTCTCGGTCAATCGCATGCTCACCTTCGAGGCGTACAAGTTGCGGCTGGAGCAGGGGCTCTCGTTTATCGAGTTCAACTACCAGCTCCTTCAGAGCTACGACTTTCTCAAGCTCTACCAGACGCGGGGGTGCCAGTTGCAGATCGGTGGCGACGACCAGTGGGGGAACATCGTCGCCGGCGCCGACCTGATCCGGCGGATCGAGGGCCACGACGTGGAGAGCTTCGGGCTTACCTTCCCGCTGGTGACCCGCGCCGACGGAAAGAAGATGGGCAAGAGCGAGAAGGGCGCCGTATTTCTCGACGCCGAACGCGTGAGTCCCTACGAGTTCTTCCAGTACTGGCGCAACGTTCCCGACGCCGACGTGCGAAAGTTTCTGTACCTGTACACCTTCCTCGACCGTGCCGAGATCGATACGGTGCTCGGTGGTTCGCCGGGGTCCGACGCGATCGCCGCCGGTGACGCCGCGGGAATCAACGCCGCCAAGGAACGCCTGGCAACGGAGATTACCGCGCTGGTTCACGGTCGCGCTGAGGCCGAGCAGGCGCGGGATGCCGCCCGTGCGCTTTTTGCCGCCGGTGGGGCGGGCAACACCGATGCCATGCCCACCGAGGAGATCGGCGCCGACGAACTCGCCGCCGGCGTGCCGGTGCTGGAGCTGTTTGTGCGCGCCGGTCTCGCCGCCAGCAAGGGTGAGGCTCGCCGACTGGTCCAACAGGGCGGTGCCCGGATCAACGACACCAAGGTCACCGATATCGACACGGTGATCGACGCCGCCTGGCGCGGCGAGGGCGGCGGCGAGGGCGGCGACCTGATTCTCCGCGCCGGCAAGAAGCGGTACGCGCGCTTCGTCGTGACATGAACCGGCGCGCGGCGCCCCGCCTCCTCGGAATTCTGTTGCCGATCCTCCTCTGGTGGGGCGCGGCGGCGGTCACCGGGGTAGGGGTTGCCCTCCCGACGCCGCCGGTCGTCGCTCTGGCGATCCTGCGCGAGATTGTGGCGCCGGGGTTCGCGGTGGCCGTAGGAGCCACCGTCCTCCGCGGCGTCGGCGCGATCCTTCTGGCGGTTGCGGTCGGCGTTCCCCTTGGGATGGCGTCCGCCCGCAGTCCGTTCGTCTACCTGCTTGCCCGTCCCACGATCCTCGCGGTACGGGCGATCCCGTTCATTTCCGTAATTCTCGTCGCGGTTATCTGGTTTTCCAGCGGCACCGTGCCGGTCTTTGTGGCGGTCCTTATGGCGCTGCCGGTAGTGGTGGACGCCGCTCGCACCGCCGTGGAAGGGGTGGATCCGCAGCTGGAACGCATGACCCTGGTCCACGGGTTCGGTCCGGGTGCACGGCTGCGGCATCTCTGGTTTCCCGGCTCGATCCACGGAGTTCTGGGGGGCGTCCGTTCCGGCGCCGGTATCGCCTGGAAGGTGACCGTGGCGGCGGAGGTGCTTTCCAGTCCCGCCGTCGGGATCGGCGCGCAGATGGGGGAAGCGCGGCTGTACCTGGAAACCGAGCGGGTGCTGGCGTGGACGCTGGTTCTTATCGTCGTGGCGGGGTTGTCGGACCTGGCGGTGCGAGTGCTTCAGGAGCGAAGCGTGCGGTACCGCTCCCGATCCGGTGCGGCCCCCGCGCGCCGGGAACCGGAGAGAGAGCGGGGTGAGGCGGATGCCCTTCTCGGTGGAATGGCTCCCGTTCGACCGGCGCCCCCGGCGTCCCTCGATATCGCCGACGTGTCCTTCGCATGGGAGACCCAGCCGCTCTTCGACCGGCTGTCACTTACCTTTGACCGTGACCGCGTGACCGCCGTGATCGGGCCGTCGGGGGTGGGGAAGACCACGCTGCTGTCGCTGTGTGCCGGCGCAATCGTCCCCGATTCGGGCTGCGTGACGGCGCGGAACGACGACGGGGCCGAGGTGGTGCCGCGGGTAGCGATGGTGTTTCAGGAACCCCGCCTCCTTCCGTGGCGCACGGCGGCGGAGAACGTGGCCCTGGCGACGCCGGACCACGACCGCGGAGCGGCAACCCAGGCACTGCTGGCGGTGGGGCTCGGTGCGGCGGCCGGCGCGTATCCCGGCGAGCTCAGCGGAGGGATGCAGCAGCGGGTGGCGCTGGCGCGGGCGATGCACCGGCGGCCGCAGGTTCTCCTGGTCGATGAACCGCTCTCCGGGGTGGATCCCCGCCATCGGAGTGAACTCACCGGCGAACTCAAGCGGTACATTCGCCGTCACGACGCACTCACGATCGTGGCCTCCCACGACATGGATCTGGTGACGGCGATCGCCGATCGCATCGTCGTCCTGGCGGGATCCCCCGTTCGGGTGGCGGACGATCTGGCGCGTCCTGCGGCAGGGTGGCCTGCCGATACCGCCGATCGCGTCGCCCAGCGCGTGGCAGACGCTCGCGGGGGCCGGTAGTCCGGCGGAAACGGCGCCGTATTCCGACTCGAACAGTTTGAATTCACCCGTATCCTGCGCTATGGTGGAAGGGACGTCGTACACACGCCGCCCGACGAACGGAGGCGGGTCCGATGTCCGCACACGAGGGGGAAACATGAAAGCAATACGACTCATACTGGTTCTTACGCTGGTGTTTGGCGGCGCGGTCGCGGTGAGCGCGCAGAGTTCGATCGATGTGACGATCGTGAAGCCGGATATCAGGTTGCAGGGAAGCCTATCCGATGCCCAGTCTGCATTCGACAATGCGTTGCAAGGGTCCGCGATCAGCCAGCTCGAAACACAGATCGAGGGCAATGCGGACTTGCAGAAGTTCGCCACGCTTCCGAACCTGTCACTGGCGGCGGCCAACGCCGGGGCCACGGCGGCGCACCTGGGTACGCAGCGCGCGTTCAGCGATTACCGTGCCTTCGCCCTGGTGGTGGGCACCGGCGTCGGCATTTCCGCGCCGAGCGTGGACCCCAACGCCCTGAGCACGGTCACCGACGACCTGGAGCAGGACGGCGACATCTACGTGGGGGCTGCGGTACAGCCGGTTACGGCGTCCCTGGGCGTTAACCTGAGCCGCTGGATTCCGCGCACTCGCGCCGATGTAAAGCTCGGCTACGCCAACATCGGGAGGGGCACGATCTCCGACGAGATCTCGTTCAACGCCCTGAGCGTGGGCGTGGGGATTAACCGTCAGATCCTGCAGTCGCGGCAGCTGCCGCTTGGTTTCCTGCGCTGGCGCGGTCTCACGGTGGCCAGCGGGTTCATCTACCAGCGCAACAAGACCGATATCGAGGTGCAGGTGACCGACCAGGCGTTCGAGCAGGCTATTACGTACGGGGACTTCCTGTCTGCCGCGAAGGCAAGTGCTGCCGGCGTCTCCACATCAGACACGTTCGCTACCCTCAGCGTGTCGCCCACGGTCAACGCCGCGATCGAGTCCAAGACCTACTCCATTCCGCTCGAGGTAACGACCGGCTTGCGGCTCCTGTGGCTGCTGGACGTGAACTTCGGCGCCGGCGTGGATCTGGTCTTCGGCGAGTCAAACCTGGTGTTCGGTGGCGACGCCGTCGTGGCCGTTGATCCCGATCCCGCCGCCGATCAGTACCTGACCTCGACACCCGGATCGATTAGCTTTGGCGTCTCCAACTCCGAGAGCCCGCAGTTCCTGCGACCGCGCCTGACCGCCGGTCTCGGCGTCAATCTCGGTCCGGTGAAGCTGGACGTGCCGGTGATGCTGTACTTCGACGGCGCCGACGGCAACAGCGTCATGGCCGGTGTCAACGTCGGTATCGTCTGGTAGGCAGACCGTCGATGTGACACCACACGGTGTCGAATGCACAGGCCGCCGGTCTCGAGGACCGGTGGCCTTTTTTGTGTACGCCGCCGACGGCCGGAGCGCCGTCGACGGGATCCCGTCAGGACTGCTACGGCCGGAACAGCACGCCCCAGGATCCGTAGGATTCGTCGGTGAGCATGTGCCACGTCTGGCCGTCGGCGGATCCGCGGAGAATTCCTCCCATATTCGTGACAACCAGGAAACCGTTCCCGATCGCGGCCATGTCCACGGGGTAGCCGTTGGGCGAACCGCCGGGCAACACCGTTGACCAGCTGTCGCCGAGGTCCGTGGTGACCCGCAGTCGAGTGGTACCGTCGTATACGGTGGCGGCGATTGCCGACCCGAAGCGTGCCGCTGCCCGGGACCCGCCCGCACCGGTCACCGATGGAGTCCACTCGCAGCTGTTGCCGTCGCTGTCGGTGTCCGAGGTTCCCCCGTCGTAGATCGCGCCCAGTGTTGTCTGGCCGGTGAAGGCGATCCACGGGGTATCGTCGCTTGTCCACAGCAACTGGTTGACGAGGTACTGCGGCCGGAGATTGAGATCGGCGACGACAAGCGTCCACGACGCACCGTTGTCGGTACTTTCGAGTATGTTCTGTGGCGCCGCGCCGGCGGCGCGCCAGGTAGTGCCGGATGCGTAGGATACGGCGTGCAGGTCTACGGAGGTGGCGCCGGCTGACCAGGCGATGCTCCACGCCGCGCCGTCGTCACTGACCAGAAGAACATCGGTGCCGGCGGCAACCCAGCGGCCGTTCGCCCAGCTGACTGCGTTGAGCGGATTCGTCGTGAGTCCGTCTCCCCGGCGCGTCCACGTGCCGCCGTCGTCGGTGGAAAAGATCATGCCGTTGTCACCGACCGCAACACTGCGCCCCTCATTGTCGGTGGCACCGTCGCGAAGCGTCCCCGTTCCGGACAGGTGGATCGTGCCCCAGGACCCGACGGTTGCGAAGTACACGAGCTGAGGGCGGTCAACACCGTTGTCCACCCAGTACGACATCAGGAAATAGGGCGCGTCGGTGGGGTTCGGGACGGCGTCGGTGTCGTCAGTTCCGGCGTCGGTGTCGATTCGGGACATGTCGTACTCAACCCCGTCTACGGTGAGCGTACCCTGCATGCTGCGTGGATCGCCGGGTCCGTTGTCGGGATCCACCGGCACCACCGCAACCGCGTCGCGAACGATGACCGACGATACCAGGGCGTCGGAACCGGAGGCGGTGATCGATGCGTCCATCGTGATGGTGAGTTCGCTCCCGTCGGCGCTGGCGGCCATGCCGATCGTGGCGCTGCCGTTGTAGACCACGTCGGGGGCTACGTCACCATCGTCCGGCGTCGGGGTCACGTCGCGGATAGTGACCGTGAGGCGGACGCTGCGTTCGCCGGTCACGGCCTGCGAAACGTCCATCCCGGACGGGTAGCTTCCGGCGGAAAAATCGGGCAGTGGTTCCCCCGAGGGTGGTGCCCCTGCGCCCTCGAAGAGGGTGTCCATCAGGCCTCCGACCACCTCCATGCCGGCGAGGGCATCCGCCGCGGTGATCGGGGGCGGCGTTTCCTGCGGGTCGTCGGAGAACAGACCGAACATATCGCATCCGGTGACCAGTTGTACGAGGATGATCACGGACGCCAGGGCCAGCGTCACGTTCCGGGGCGGTGTGGTGTGCATATCGGGACCTCCATATACACATGCTGCCACGGAACCGGTTGTGCGGCGTCTCATAATGAAAACCGGGACGCGTTATACTGGTGTCATGTCCGGGTTGGAGCTGGTCGCGTCGGTCGGGGCGCTCCAGGGAACGCTGCTGTTTCTCCTCGTAGGCCTGCGCTATCGGCGTGTGGAAAACCTGCCCCTGGCGGCGCTTCTGGTCGTCTACTCCGCGCGCCTGGCTACGATTCCACTCTGGAACCCGGGATCGATGCAGGCGCACCCGTGGCTGCTTCCGCTCACCACACCGTTGCCGTTTCTCTTCGGGCCGCTTCTATGGGCCTATGCGCGCGCCCTTCGCGGAACGCCGCTTCCGTGGCGCTCGCCGCGGGCACTTCTGCATCTCGCGCCGTACGTGGTGGACGTGACCTACACCTCGCTGCTGGCGCTGGAGATCGCCACACCGGACTATCCGGCGATGATCGCGGCGATTTTCGCCGGTGCGCCGCCCCGGCAGCTTCTGATTCGCAATGCGGCGAAAGTGGTTCTGAACGCGGTGTATGTGGTTCTGGCGATTCGGCTGGCGTTCCGTTCGGCCCCCGCCACGCGGACGACAAGCCATCAGCGACTGTGGCTGCGCTGGCTGGTCACCGCGCCCCTGGTGTCACTGGTTCTGTTCGCCGGGGTGGCGCTCCGTCCGTCGGCGACGGCTCGCCTCGCCGGTGGCGAGGCGGGGCCCTTCGTGTCGCTGGCGGTGGCGATGGCGGTGCTGATCTACGTCTTTTCGTTCCTCATGCTGGTCGCACCGGAGGTTCCATCGGGTGAGCCCGGCAGACCGGATCGGCGGGGAGCGGGCCATTCCGGAGTGATCACCGACGAGGAGCGCCGGATCGCAGCCCGCGCCGATTCATATCTCGCAAGCGGCGCCTTTCGCGACCCGGACCTGACGCTCGATCGAATGGCGGCCGCCGTCGGCGTACACCCGAACCGCCTGTCGCGGGCGGTGAACGCCGTCCACGGAACCCATGTCCCGGGACTGCTGCACCGCTACCGGATCGACTACTTTCTCGCCCGGTCGCGGGAGGGGGCTCTCACGGACCGGACCGTGCTCGACCTGGCGTTTGACGCAGGTTTTTCGTCGAAGAGTACGTTCAACCGGGTGTTCAAGGAATCGATGGGCATATCGCCAACCGATTTTCGCAGTCGGCTGACGCGGCCGGGAGAACGGCGTCCGTCGCCGCCGGACGGGTAGCTACTGCTTGCGGACGATGCTCCACACCTGGTGGATTCGCGTATCCTGAAAATCCTCGGGCATCGTCAGTTTGGTGATCTTGCGGATATCGACGGCATCGTTGGCGGCGCGGTTTGCGCGTTCACGGCCGCCGCCCTCGCGGGTGTCTCGCACCTGCCTTCGTCCACCGCCACCGCGACGTCCCGAAAAACGCGTTTCCGCCTCATCCAGGATTCTCTGTCGGTCGAACTGAAATTTGCGCTTGTTCGTGGAAAAGAACAGCTCGCCGCCGCGGTCCAGCAGCTCGAGGCAGTCGAGGATCACCTCGGCGTGGTCCCGCTGCACGTCAAAGGTTCGGTCCATGTTCTTGGAGTTGGAAAAACTGGGCGGGTCCAGAACGATGATATCGAACCGTCGTCCCTCCTCGCGGAGGGCGTCGAGCTCCCGAAGGACGTCCACTCGCCGGAACTCGTGCTCAGGTCCCATCAAAGCGTTCAGTTCGAGGTTCTCCCTGGCCCAGTCGAGATACGTGTTGGACAGGTCCAGCGTCAGCGTGGACCGCGCGCCACCCGCCGCGGCGTACACGGTAAAGCTTCCCGTGTAGCCGAACAGATTGAGGAACCGCTTCCCCGCGCAGCGTTTGGCGACGTGCAGCCGCAGTTCGCGATGATCGAGGAACAGGCCGGTGTCGATATAGTCCGACAGGTTGACCTTGAACAGCAGCCCCTGTTCCTCGACGTTCAGCGTGTATCCGCGTCGCGCCACGGGTTCGTACTGGTCGCTGCCTTTCTGGCGCTCGCGGCGTTTGAGAAATACGCGTTCCCGCGGCACCGTCAGGGCCCGGGCGGCGGTCTCCATCATCGTTTTCAGCCAGGCCTCGTGCTCCTCGTCGGAGCGATCGTGGGGGCGGGCGTATTCTGAAACGTGGAGGTGTCCGTCGTACCAGTCGACGGCGAATGGAAGCTCGGGAATGTCCTTGTGGTACACGCGAAACGCCGTTGTCTGCACGCGCTTGGCGTACTTCCACAGGTGCTTGAAACGTTTCTTGAGTCGGTTTGCAAAAAAGGTCTGCTGTTCCTCGATGCGGTCGTTGGTCATGAGCCGGCGGGAGCACCGAGCTGCATGCGCATCTTCACCGAGAGAACCGCGTAGCCCGACGACAGGTCCTCCTTCTGAACAACAACGTCGTCGGGGACCTTGATCTTGACGTTGGTGAAGTTCCAGATCGCGCCGATTCCGCACTGGACAAGGAGATCCGCGACCGCCTGTGCGTGCGGCGACGGAACCGTGAGGATCGCCAGATCGACCGATTTGTTGCGTATCTGGTCGGTAAGTTCGTCGAGGCTGTAGATCGGAACGCCGTTAATCACCTGACCGATCTTGGCTGGGTCGGGGTCGAAGGCGGCAACGATATGCATGCCGTGGCGCGGAAACTCCGCGTATCCCATCAGCGCGGAGCCAAGGTGCCCCGATCCAATCACGATCGCGTTGTGCACGTGGTTCCAGTCCAGGAAGGAGTTGATCGCCTCGATCAGCTCCTGAACGGGAAAACCGATCCGCGGCTTCCCGATGATGCCGGTTACCGCAAGGTCCTTTCGAACCTGTATCGGTTCGAGTTCCAGTTCCTCGGCGATAACCGTTCCGGAGATGAACTGCCGGCCCTCGCGAGCGGCGGCTTCCACCACGTGCAGGTAGGAGGGAAGGCGTTTGATCGTCGGCAGACTTGCGAGCTTCATAGGCTTCATGTACTATTTCCTCTGATCGAACTCTGGGACGCCTGAGTATAGCGCGGGACCGCGAAAAATAATAGTGATTCCGAGAAATGATCCCCAAGAAACCCACACCGTGCGCGCGGAGCGACTGGTACACGGCGGCGCGGCCCTCGTGCGAACGCCCGCCGGTGTCGCCTTCGTCGACGGTGCGATTCCCGGCGAACTCGTCGTGGTCGGCCCCGTCGCTCGCCGCGGTTCCACCCCGGTCGCGTCACTCCTCGACATCGTTGAACCGTCTCCCGATCGCGTACAGCCGCTCTGTCCGCTGTTCGGCACCTGCGGGGGATGCGACTGGCAACACCTCTCAATCGACAGTCAGCGGCGGTGGAAGCGCGAGATCGTCGCCGAGAACGCCCGGCGTCTCGGCGGAGTGTCGGTGGATGCCGCGGAGATCGGGCTGATCAGCGGCCCCGGGTGGGGCTACCGCAGTCGCGTCCAGATCCACGGCGGAGACGACGGAGCCGCGGGATTCCGACGCCGGCGCTCATCGGACGTGGTTCCGGTGGGGTACTGCCCGGTCGCGACACCGGCGATCAACGTGGAAATCGGCTCCGGCGCACCGGTGAGGCCGGGGTCACGGACGGTGCTGGTGGAATCGGCGCGTGGAATCGCCCGCAGCGACCGGGACCGCGAGGCGCACATCTCTCTGGACGGAACGGACCTGCGCTTTCATCCGGGGGGCTTTGCCCAGGCCAACCACGGACTGCTGCCGGCGCTTGCCGCTGCGATACGCGCTGCTGTCTACGGTGATACGATCGCCGACCTCCATGCCGGAGCGGGCCTTCTGGCGGCGATGGCATCGATGCCGCCGGCGACGGTACGAAAGGCGGTGTGCGTCGAGCCCGACAGACGGAACGCCGACCTGATCCGTGAGAACCTCACCTCCGCCGCGCCGTCGACAACGGTTTCCGTGTTCACCGGTACCGCCGAGCGCGCGGTGGCGCGCAATGCCGTCCCGCGCAGCGGAGAATGCACCGTGATCCTCGATCCTCCCCGCGGTGGTGTCTCGGGCCAGCTGCGGCGGTGGCTGGTCGCTCCCCGAACGGCGATCCCGCGGGTGGTGTACCTGAGCTGTGACGCCGCCGCCCTCGGTCGCGATCTCGGTGCACTCCGGGAGCGGTACCGGATCGACTCCCTCACCGTGTTCGACTTCTATCCCCAGACGGCACACATCGAGACGCTTGCGATTCTGTCGGCGGAGGGGTCGTGAAACCGGCACTCCTCACCGCGGCGTGTCTGACCCTCGCATCGATGCTGCCATCGGCCGGCACCGGCGTTCTGATGGCGCAGGATCACCTCGAACTTCGCTGGGAGGGGGTGACGCCCGGTGCGGTGACTCTCCCGGCATGGGGCGTGGAACACGACGGGACGTGGCTCGTGGCGCTGGCGACTGAAGACAGGCTGGTGCGCCTGTACGGGCCCGACGGTGTGGTGGTGGCGTCGGCGACTACCGCCGTTCGCCGTCCTGCCGGACGACTCACAGAGTCGCCGTCGCGGTGGCTTGTCCTGCCGTCGCCCGGGACGGGATCCCCGGTGGTCCGCCTCGATGCCAGCGGCGGGGGTGTGCGCGGTGTGGGGACGAACGTATCCGTGGACCGGTTGATACTTCCCGGTGCCCGCTTTGTCGAGATCGACGGCCAGGGCCTGGTGTACTCGATCACCGCCTCCGGATCGATCGGGCAGGCGAGCACCGTGGGCGGGCTGTTGTGGCAGCGTCCGCTGCCGTCGCCGCCGGTGACGGCGCTGGAGCAGGACGGTGCGGTGATCGTCGCGGTTACCGACGGTCGATTCCTGCGGTTTGCCGCCGACGGCACCGGCGACGTTGCGTTCCGCTGGCCCCGCGCGCCTGTGGCCGTGTTTTCCGCGTCCGACGGACGCGGAGGACTGTTTGTTCTTGACGACGCCGGGCTGCTGTCACGGGTTGCCGCCGACGGTACCGTGATCTGGAGTGTCGAGTCCGGGTACGACGGGGACCGGGGGCCGGCGCCGATCGTGTCCGCTGCGGCAGGCACGGGCGAAACCCGCGCGGTGATCCCGATCGCCGATGGTGGCGTTGCCGCATTCGACGACCGGGGCCGTCGTCGCTGGACGCTGCGGGTGCCGGGAACGCCGATCGTATCCGTGGCGGCGTCGGAGCGGGGCAGACTGCTGGTATTGGACGGGGACAACCGGCTCCTGGTCGTGGACGATGATGGGAGCGTGCGAGCCACGCTTCAACTCGGTCGGCCGCCGGCGGCGGTTTCCTGGGTCGCCGGAGCGGGTCTGGCGATCGTGACCTACGCCGACTGGACGATCCAGGCGTTCGCGCTCGTCGGCACAGGCGACGACGGCGGGGAGGGCGACTCGCCGATGCGCCGTTCCGGTTCGACCGGTGCCCCGCACTCCGGCGGCACCGGCGGAGCCCTGCGGGCGAGGGCGGACGCGGTACTGGCGGGGGCTTCACGCAGCGATCGGACGGCGCTTGTGGAAACGCTGGTTTCGCAGCGGCACCGGGCGGTGCTGTACGATCGGGTCGGCGAGGCACGGGCGATCCTCGGAGATCTCCTGCAGGAGGCGTACCGCGAGCCGGCGGTGCGTGGTGGCCGTGTCGTGAACGATTTTCCCGAGATCCGACGGGCCGCCGCCGCCGAACTGGGTCAGTACATGGATCGGAGTTCGCGCCATCTGCTTGCACAGGCGGTTCGACTGGACCCGGACCCGGCGGTCGCCGCGGTGGCGCTCAGGGCGTTCGCCCGGTACGGCGTTGACGACGCCGGCGCCCTGGCGGCGGCCGTGGGGCGGTTCCGCGGCGCCGCTGATGTGGAGCGGCGGACGCTCGCTCCGTCGATTATCGCAGTGGTCGAGGACACGTCGATCCGATGGACCAACCCCGAGGTGGCGCAGGCGGCGGTGGAACTGCTCGCGCGCGCGGACCTGTCCCGCGAGGTTCGTGCCCGGGCGGCGGAAGCGTTGCGGTAGCCGCCTGTGGTTTACGGTGCCAGCCCCTGGGAGCCGTCCTCGTGGGGGTGGTCTTCGTGGGAGCTGTCCTCGTGGGGATCGAGGGCTTCCCCGTCGCCGCCCGCGTTCTCGTGACCGTCGGTGAACAGACGCTCGAGTTCCTCGCGTTCGAAGCGGTAGGTCGAGTTGCAGTTGTGGCAGGTCGTCTTGAGCGGGAAGGGACCGTTCTCAAGGATGTCGGATCGCTCGTCCTCCGGAAGCGCTGCCAGAAACCGCCCGAAGCGCTCGTGACTGCACCCGCAGTAAAACTCCGCGGCCCGCGTTCCCACCAGTTCCGGCTCCCACGGCCCCAGATTCTGCTGAACGATGCTGGCGGCGGTGGCGCCGGCGGCGAAGGCGGCCCCCAGAGGGCGCACCGCGTCCAGTGCCGTACCGATCTCTTCGAGCACGCCGTCGCGGGCCCCGGGGAGTTGTTGAACCAGTACACCGGCGGCGCCGCGGATCCGTTTGTTGGCGTCGAAGTGGACGTTGACGTCCACCAGCGTGGCGGTCTGTTCGCTGTTGGCGTAGTACCACGCAAGATTCTGGGTGAGATCGCCGCGCTGCCATTCCGTCTGTCCCTGAAACGGGTGCCGGGCATCGGCGGACGCACGAATCACTGAGAGAACACCGGTACCGAAGATATCCTCGATCGATCCTGAATCCGCCAGTCGGACCTCGTTGTTGCGGAGGTAACCCCTGACATGTCCGTAGGAGTTGGCCTCCGCAGACAGTCCGGTCAGCGGACCGTCGCAGTCGACAACCAGGGAGAGGCGCTCCTCGTCTTTCAGGGTGGAACTGGCGAGGAGTGCAAGGAGATACGCCTGTCCGAGAATGAGGGCCCCGGTTCCGCTCAGGTTGTGATTCGCCGCCATTCTGTTGACGAGGGTGGTCCCGTGGACCACCGCCATGCGCACGGTCCCGCCGGCGAGTAGATAAATGTCGGTGGCGTCGCCGGCGATCGAATCGAGGTGTCCCTCGGTTGTCCGGTCGCGGAGTGGTTGCTGTTTCATGGTGTTACCTCAAGCTCCCGGTTGATGCCGGGGTGTTCGATGCGGCGTCGGCGTCCGCCGGGCCACACGACCTCGACAGCGTCGACTTCACGGCGACGACCGAGACCGAAATGGGCGATCGGCTCCATCTGGCACAGGTAGCCGGATCCTCCGTCGATGGAGCGTACCTGATGTGTGTCCCCCGCGTACAGGTGCACCACCGCGCCGCGGGCGGGGGCGCCGAAATCGGTCAGTGGCAGTACCCGGAGGTAGCCGTTCTCGGACGCGTGGCGCGCCGCGAACAGGCTGAGGGGCTGTTCGCCCTGCTCGCCGTGCGTAAGCAGCAGTTCCAGGACTCCATCGCCGTCCGCGTCCGCCACCACCGCTCCCGTGCCGAATCCGTCGGGTTCCGCGGCAGCGCCGGCGTCGAGTTCTTCAACGGATCCGTTGTGAATGCGGAACAGGCGGTTTGGCTCCCCCATGTTGTTGAAAAACAGCTCCACGGCACCGTCATTGTCGAAATCGGCGGCTACAACGGTACGGTTCCGCTGTGGATCCTGGAATCGCGCCGGCGCCCTGTCCGTGAACGGAGAGTCGATGTCACCGGGACGGCGGCGGACGAAGAGGCGGGCGGGCCCTTCCCAGTTGGCAAGGATCAGGTCAAGAAGGCCGTCACCGTCGGCGTCGACCACCGCGACTCCCCGGGCGTGCTCCATGGAATCCGCCAGGGCCAGCTCTTCTGCGCGATTGCGGAAGCTGCCGTCGACGACGGGCACAAACAGCGCATTGGCGTCGTTTTCGGTGCCGCAGAACACGGACGGGCGCTCGTCGAGGTCCGGAATCACGCACAGTGACCGGCCGCCGGTGACCATCCGGATGCCGAGCTCGCCCGCCCGGTCGCGAACACGGCGGTAGGCATCGACCTCGTGCAGACGCAGAGGCCCGCCGTAGTTGGCTACGAAGAAGCGGTACGTGCCCGTACCGTCGATGTCGACCGCCGCGACCGACCGCCCCGCACTCAGATTGGGGTTCTCGATGTTTATCGGCAGTTCGAACAGGTCGGACCAGCTGCCGGCGTCGTCGGGGTCTTCCTGGTCCAGAAACCGGTCGCCGAATCGCTTCATACCCATGAAGGTATCGGTGTTGAGGATGTAGACCTCCTCCTCCCCGTCGCCATCGGCATCCCCGGCGGCGATCCCGATCGCGCGACGGGAGGGGTCGGCGATCGCGGGGGGCGCGACATCGCGCAGGCGACCATCCTCCTGCCAGTCGAGAACGAGATTCCTGACACCGAAGCCGGTGATCAGGAGCTCCGGACGGCCATCGCCGTCGATGTCCGCGGCGGCGGCGCCGTAGCTCAGACGCGGCGGGTTGTGCTCAATGCGGCCCGAGATATCCTGAAACATCGCGGCAAAGATGCATACGTACGACCGGTGGTGACAACTCGAGGGCTGTATACAGGAAAATGTTGCAGTGCGGACCGGATGTCGTTGTCGCAGATAGAGTTTCGACGACCGGCGGGGGTGTACGTGTCTAAATCTTTTCCAGACCGACACGTACCGACGACGCTGCAACAATCTCCTGTATACAACCCCTGGCTCCACCCATCCGGTTGACGGGCGGCATCCGGCGGCGTACGCTCTGCTCATGGCATATCACGCAGATCCCTCACGCTATGACAGCATGGTGTATCGCCGAAGCGGCGACAGCGGCCTGACCCTTCCAGCGGTCTCCCTCGGGCTGTGGCACAACTTCGGCCACGATACCGCCCTGGACCACGCGGCGGCGATGATCCACCGCGCCTTCGACCTCGGAATTATCCATTTTGACCTGGCAAACAACTACGGGCCGCCAGCGGGATCCGCCGAGGAGAACTTCGGTCGCATCCTGGCGCGGGACCTCAGTGCGTACCGCGACGAACTGGTGATCTCAACGAAAGCCGGGTACTACATGTGGCCGGGGCCCTACGGCAACTGGGGGAGCCGCAAGTACCTGTTGGCGAGCCTCGACCAGAGTCTTTCCCGCATGGGGCTCGACTACGTCGACATCTTCTACTCGCACCGATTCGATCCGGACACGCCGCTGGAGGAGACTATGATGGCGCTGGATACGGCGGTACGCCAGGGGAAGGCGCTGTACGTGGGCATCTCATCGTACTCCGCGGAAAAGACGCGGGAGGCGGCGACGATTCTCCGCGAGCTCGGCACACCGGCGGTGATTCACCAGCCTTCGTACTCGATGCTCAACCGCTGGGTGGAAGACGGGCTCCTGGACGTGCTTTCGGAAGAGGGCATCGGGTGTATCGCCTTTTCGCCCCTGGCGCAGGGAATGCTCACCTCCAAGTACCTGTCGGCGGTCCCGGAGGATTCGCGGGCGGCACGCGCGGGAACGGCGCTCGACAAGGGACTTCTCACCGAGGACCGGCTGGAACGGGTTCGGGCGCTGAACGCGATCGCGGAGCGTCGCGGACAGTCGCTGGCGCAAATGGCGCTGGCGTGGGTGCTGCGACGGCCGGAAGTGACGTCGGTACTCATCGGTGCCAGCAGCGTGAAGCAGATCGAGGAGAATGTGGCAACGCTTCAGACCCTGCAGTTCAGCGACCAGGAACTCGCCGAGATCGACCGTCACGCGGTGGACAGCGACATCAACCTCTGGGCGGAATCCAGCAGCCACTGAGCGACGAACCGTGAATCATCATGAACTCGAATCGGCGCTCCGCGACTACGCGGAGCGCTGGCCCGCGGAGGCCGGTGTGGTGGCGCGTTTCCAGGAACTCGCCGCGACGTGGCCGCAATGCCTTCATCGCGATCACATGCCGGGACATCTCACGGCGTCGGGGTGGGTAGTGCACGAGGCATCGGCCTGCGTACTGCTCACCCATCACCGCAAACTGGACAAATGGCTGCAGCTTGGCGGTCACGCGGATGGTGAAGAGGACCTCCTGGCGGCGGCGGCGCGGGAGGTCGTCGAGGAGTCGGGGCTTGAGTGTTTTTCGACGGTTCGCCCCGGCGGGGCGTTGTTCGATATCGACATCCACGCGATACCGCCCCACGGGACCGTGCCGGAGCACTTTCACTACGATATCCGGTTTCTCTTCGCAGCCGACGTGGCCGCAGATCCGGTGATCAGTGACGAAAGCCACGACGTGGCCTGGGTTCGTGCCGATGACCTGGAACGCTACACTCAGGAACCGTCGATGCTCCGGATGCGCGACAAATGGCTCGCGTGGCGGGTGACGGCGGAGGGGTAGTTCGCCCGGGCGGCCGGCGGCGGCACCGGGGGATACGTGTCCCGCTGGGGATTGGCTATTCGTCCCGGGAGACCCGGTGGATCCGGCCGCCGCTGCGGGCGAGGACCGCGCCGACCAGTCCGGGTGTCACTCGGTGCGCGATGTCGAGGAGCCTGCCGGCACCAACGGTAATCGTTCGCCGCCGGCGTCGCGCCAGCGCGGTGGCGATCGCCGCCGCCGCCTGAGCTTGAGTCTGCATCGCCCGCCGTTCATGGTGAAACGCCGTACCGTCAGCCCCCAGCGTCGTCTTTTCCGGGTCATTCTCCACAAACCCCAGCATGACAACACCCACTGTCACCCCGGCCCCGCGGACTTCCGCATCCAGTGCCTCGGCGAAGGTGTGCACCGCCGCCTTGGTGGCGGAGTACAGCGATACGCCGGGAAATCCGTGGATCGCCGCAACCGTGGAGACGAAGAGAACGCGTCCATTGCGTGCTTCCAGTTCCGGCAGGGCGGCAACGGTGGGCAGCACCGCGGCCCGCAGGTTCCCGGCGGCCAGAGAGTCGACCGCCGATGCCCGGAGTTGGGCGGCGGCTCCGCGCATCGACACGCCGGCGTTGTTGATCAGGGCGTCGATCCGGCCCCACCGCTCCGTTGCGTGGCGCACCAGCTCCCGGGCTCCCTCCTCGGTGGAAATGTCGCAGGCGATCGCGGACACCCGGCCTTCGTCGGAGGGGGGCTCCGGCGGAAACTCTGCCCGCAGCGTATCAAGGGTCTGTTCCAGCCGTGACGCGGTCCGTCCGTTGAGCACGACCCGGGCGCCGGCGTGGAGGAGGAGACGTGCCGTCTCCCGTCCGATTCCACGGCTGCTGCCGGTGATGACGACGACGCGGTCGCGAAATTCCCGGCGGTGGATGCGGCGTGGCGTGGTGTCGGTGTTCACGGGGTCTCCTCATCGTCGCTGTATCCCCCGCGGTAGTCGGCAAGCGTCTCCTCAGCCACCACGCGGTAGCGGCCGACGACGGTGCCGCGGTCGGATACGACAATCTCGTAGGTGGTGATCGAGGTCTCGCCGTCGACGCGTGAGGATCCCCGGACCTTGACCACCTCGGTTCCGGTTTGCGGGTAGAGTCCCGGCACGGGGTTTCCGTGCTTCAGCGTGTGCCATTCGTTGTCGAGCTCGCTGATGAGCTCCCGTCGCTGTTCTTCCATACGGGGTCTCCCTGGTGCGGCCGGGCGCACCCGTACGGGATCAGACCTCCGGGTCGATCTCGTACGCTTCGGTGGGCAGGTCCTGCGCGTTCATCATCGCCGACAGACGCTGAATCGACGACAGAATGAGTGTCTGTTCCCAGTCTTCGAGGGCGTTGAAACGCCGGACGAATGCGTCCTGCAGGAAGTTGGGGTGGCTTTCGAGAATCGTGCGCGCCTTGTCGGTGATGTTCACGTATACGCGACGCTTGTCACGGTCGTCGCGCATTCGCGTGGCGAGTTCCTTGATTTCCAGACGGTCGAGGATCGTTGTCACGGTGGCCTGACTGAGGCTGATGCGACGCGCCAGTTCACCGATCGTCATCGGGCCGTACTGGCCGATCTCGCTGATCACGATCAGCTGCGGACCGGTCAGGCCATATTGTTTGGACAGCTGTCGAGAATGGATATCGATCGCACGGATGATCTGGCGGAGGGTGGAAAGCACGTATGCACTGGTATCCTGTTTATTCATTTGGGGAATCCTCCGGGGTGGAAAACGGGATGACTTTTCCGGTGTCGGACGAGGGCCGGTCCGGAAGCTCTTCGATGAGCTTCACGCTCTGGAAGGGCAGCATGATGTGATCCGCCTCACCGAAGTCCCGGTGGAGTTCGTCCTCCGAAGGGTCGATGATGACCGAGTTGCCCTCCGGAAGGATCAGGCCCCGGATCGAGACGAAATACGGGTGGGTCATATCCAGGCTGCGAGCTTTGAGCGTCCGGGGTTTGTCTTTCCATGTGAAATGGATGCGGTAGATTGACACGATGAAGCAGCCCTTTTCCCCGAAAGATTATAGTACGAAGGACCTCGAAAGATAAAGTAGGTTGAAAGCTATACGTATGTATAGTATCGTTGCCGTATGCAGGCAGGACTTGTCCGGGCGTCACAACTTGTCACTCCCTCTCCGGCGCGCTCGCAGTCGGCTGTCGATCTCCTGCTCCACGGGTTTCCCGGGGACCTTCGGGGCATGATTCTCCAGGTGTCCGGTTCTGCTCCGATCACTCCGGTGACGCAGATCCTGCGGTCGGCGCAACAGGCGGGACCGGCCCCGACGGCCTGGGTTTCCGACGGGACGTCACTTCCGTATCCGCCGGACCTGGTCAGCGCCGGCCTCGATCTGCAACGGCTGCTGTTTGTACGGTCGCAGCGGGCGGATCTGCGTCTTCACGCCGTGGATCGCCTGGTCCGCGGCGAGCTGGTATCGGTGGTTGCGGTGGATCTGGCCTCCGGTGAGCCCCCCGACCCGGGGGTGCTGGGCCGCTTTATGCACCTGTCGGCGCGGACAGGCGCAACGGTGGTGCTGATCACGCCGGGGACGGTCGGGGCGCTGTCCCCGGCGGTACGGGTTCACCTGCGGGCGACCGCCGGGGACGACGGACACGGAGAGACGTCCGGGCACACCACGGGGGTGAGGCTGGAGGTGCTTCGCAGTCGTGGCCCCCTGCATGGAGGCGTGCTCGATGCCCGGTTCGCACCTGGTATGTGTTAGTCTCCCTGATTTCCCCCTGCAGATTCTGCACCGGGATCTGCAGATTCCCACCGACGTACCGCTGGTTCTCGTTCCCGCAGAACGACCGTCGGCGCGGATCGAGGCGTGCAACGCCGCCGCGGAGGTCCACGGCGTCCGGCCGGGCATGGCGTACGCCCAGGCGCTCTCGCTCTCCGGTGACATTCGCGCCGGTGTGGTCTCCCAGGACCGCTACGATCGTGCCGTAACGGCGATCAGGGAGATCCTGCAGTCGTTTTCACCGGCGATCGAGTCGTCGGAGCTGGTGCCGGGAACGTTCTGGCTGGATATCCGGGGCGTGGTTCACCTGTTCGGAGGTATCGGACCGTGGATGCGACGCCTGGGCGCCGCGTGTACCGCCCAGGCGTGGCACGTGCGGGCGTGCCGAGGATGGACGCGGGCAGGAACGCTGTGCGCCGCTCTCCAGGAAAACGCACCGTCGGTTTTTCCCTCCGCCGCCGCCGAGTACCACTGGCTTCGCAGTCAGTCTCTGGACATCCTGCCGCTGACTCCCCGCGATCGGGACAATCTGCGCCACGTGGCACAGACACAGATCGGCCGTTTTCTGGATACCCCGGTGGCGGCGCTGGCACGGCGCTTCTCCGCAGATACCCTGCGCATCCGGGAGTTTCTCGCCGGTGCCGGTGACGCTGTCCCGGTTCAGTCGCCGGTAGGGGACGAGCGACTGTGGGTCACCCACCGGTTCGAGCCGCCGGTCATCAGTCGCGAACCGGTCCGGCGGGCCGCCGCACGGCTACTCCAGGATGTGGTCGGTCGCCTCAACCGACAGATGGCGTGGCTTGAGGTCCTGGTCGTGGAGATCGCGTTTGAGAACGCGGAACCGCTTCGTGAACGAATCCGATGCGGACGTGCGACGCGGGATGCGGAGTATCTCCTGCGGTTGCTTGACCTTCGCTTTGAACGGGTGCATCTGCGGCAGCGCTTTGTGACGGCGGTCAGTCTGGACGGTGAGGTGAGTCGGGGCGAGATGCGGCAGGAGGAACTTCCCTTTGGAACCATGGGACCCGTGTCGCACGGTGGTACCGCCTCCGGGGGTGACTCCCCGACGGTGTTTGCTCCCGTGGACGCCGGGCGTCTGGACCGGGCGATCGCAACGCTGCAGGCGGAACTCGGAGCTGATGCACTGGTGACGGCAACGGTGGTATCGGGACGTTTTCCCGAGGAGCGGTTCCTGCTGATTCCGGTCCGCCACGGTCGAAGCCTGTCACGAAGCCAAAGCCTGTCACGAAGCCGAAGCCTGTCAGACGAGGGGGGAACGCCGGAGGGGGCGCCGGTCGTTCCGCGAATACGGCGTATCGTTGCAGAGTTCAGCACCGACCGTCACGCCGTGACGGGCTCCGGTTCCCGACCGGTGGCAGGCCCTTTCATCGTGTCCTCGGCGTGGTGGGATGGGGTCCGCGAGGATCGCACGTACCTCTATCGCCGCACCTCCCCCGGAGCCGTGGAGTGGGTGTACCGGTGCGACGGGACCCTCCGCCTTCAGGGGTGGCTGGAATGACGCGCTCTCCGGCGTATGTCCCGCTCTGGTGTACCAGCGTGTTCTCGTTTCTGCAGGGAGCCAGCCACCCCGAGGAGCTGGTGATACGGGCGGCGGAGCTCGGGTATCGGGGAATGGCGCTCACCGATCGGGACTCGCTGGGAGGGGTTGTGGAGGCGTGGGGTGCGGTACCGGGAGCCGCGTCCGGGGAAGTATCCGCTCCCGGCGACGGGTTCCGGTACCTGATCGGGGCGGAGGTTACCGTCGGTTCACCGGAGGGCGATGCGCCGTACCGCGTGCTGCTGTACGCGACCAGTCGCACGGGCTACGGCAACCTGTCGGAGCTGATCTCGGCGGGGCGGCTTCGGTCGCCGAAGGGCGAGAGCCGCGTCTCACCGGCGGAGGTTGCCGCGTTCAGCGAGGACCTCCTGCTGATCTGGATGGAGGAGAGCGGCGGCGACGGGGACCTGGCGTTTCTGTACCGCTTCTTTCCGGACCGCGCATGGGTAGGGGTGTCGCGCCATTTTCGCCCCGGCGATGCCGCCGCCGAGGAGCGCCTGCTGCGCGTCGCGCGGCGACTGGGGATTCCGGTGGTGGCTCTGCCGCACGTGGTGTACCACGATCCCCGACGCCGCGATGTGCACGACGCCCTCACCTGCATCAGCCTCGGCGCAACACTCGACGATGCCGCCGACCGGCTGCTGCCGAACGCCAGCTTCGGTATGGAACCGGTCGACGCTCTGGGCCGTCGATACCGCGACCACCCTGAATGGCTCGCCGAGACGCTGCGCATCGCCGAGCGGTGTTCGTTTTCCCTCTCCGAAATCCAGTACCGCTACCCGAGTGAGACCCGCCCCGACGGCTGGACCGACATCGCGTGGCTGCGGGAGCTTTCCCGGGAGGGGGC
The DNA here is from genome assembly GCA_913030605.1 of uncultured Spirochaeta sp. GTDB lineage: Bacteria > Spirochaetota > Spirochaetia > DSM-27196 > Alkalispirochaetaceae > Alkalispirochaeta. Next base: position 12,389 of record CAJWEZ010000033.1, on the reverse strand, counting down.
CGCGCGGCGCTTTCCCGATGGTGTGCCTTCGGAGATCGCGGTCCAGGTCGCGCGGGAGCTCGATCTCATCGAGGAACTGGATTACAGCGGTTACTTTCTGACGATGGCGGAGATCGTCATGTTCTGTCGCCGCCAGGGCATCCTGTGCCAGGGGCGCGGATCCGCCGCCAATTCCGCGGTCTGTTACTGCCTCGGCATCACCGCCATCGATCCGGTGCGTATGCAGCTGCTGTTCGAACGCTTCGTCTCCCGCGAGCGGGCGGAACCCCCGGACATCGACCTCGATATCGAACACCGTCGTCGCGAGGAGGTGATCCAGCACGTGTATTCCGCCTACGGTCGCGACCGCGCGGCGATGGTTGCCAACCTGGTTCGCTTCCGCCGGCGATCGGCGGTACGGGAGGTTGGCGGTGTATTCGGTTTTTCGGAAATCACGGTGGACCAGATGGCGAAACTCCTCGGCCACCGGAGTCTTGCCATGGAGGAGGCGGCGGAGCAGGCCGGGCTGGACGTCACCAGTCCCCGGGTGGCGGCCTTTCTGCGGGTTGCCGGCGAGGTAATCGGCATGCCGCGGCACCTGTCCATCCACCCCGGAGGCTTTCTTCTGGGCCGGGATCCGATTTCCCGGATCGTACCGCAGGAAAACGCCACCATGGAGGGACGCACGGTCATTCAGTGGGACAAGCACGGTGTGGAGGAGATGAGCCTGTTCAAAGTGGACCTGCTTGGTCTCGGCGCGCTGACCCACCTCGATTTTGCGTTTCGTCTGCTGGAACGCCATCTTGGCGTATCGATGTCCATGGCCACGATCCCGATGGACGTCCCGCGGGTGTACGCGATGCTTCGGCGGGCGGATACGGTGGGGGTGTTCCAGCTGGAGAGCCGGGCGCAGATGGCGATGCTCCCGCGACTGCGGCCGCGTGAGTTCTACGATCTGGTGGTGGAGATCAGCATCGTGCGGCCGGGCCCGATCACCGGCGGCATGGTTCACCCGTATCTGCGCCGACGGCGCGGTGAGGAGCCGGTGGAGTACCCTCATCCGGACCTGGAGCCGATCCTGGCCAAGACGCTGGGGGTGCCGCTCTTTCAGGAACAGGTGATGAAGCTCGCGATGGTGGCGGCGGACTATACCCCCGGCGAGGCGGACCAGCTGCGACGCGATATGGCCGCCTGGCGGAAAACCGGCCGCATCGAACAGCACCGGACCCGCATTGTCGAGCGCATGGTGGGACGGGGGATCGAACGAGAGTTCGCCGAGCGCGTGTTCGAGCAGATCAGGGGGTTTGGCGAATACGGATTTCCGGAGAGTCACGCCGCGAGTTTCTCCCTGATCGCGTACGCCACGGCGTGGTTGCGGGCAACCTATCCCACGGTGTTCGCCTGCGCCCTGCTCAACGCCTGGCCCATGGGATTCTACTCCCCCGCGAGCATCGTCTCCGACGCCCGCCGCCACGGGATTGCGCTGCGACCGGTGGATGTGCTCCACAGCGACTGGGAATGCACGCTGGAGCCGGTATCCGGTGAGGCGCCGTGGAGCGACGGGGATCTGGCGATCCGTATGGGAGCGCGATTCGTGAAAGGACTCGGTCGCCACGACTGGGAGCGGGTGGTGGCGGCCCGGCGAGTGATTCCGTCGCCGGGGGAGGGGCGCGCAGGGCTCGCCCTGTTCCTGCGTGCCGCGCGACTGGACTCCGACGCCCGGCTGGCCCTGTCGCGGGCAGGGGCGTTTCGCTCCTTCCGGACCGGCCGGCGGGCGGCGGTCTGGGAGGCCCTGGACGACGACTCGCTGTCCACCGACGCCGGTGATGCTGCCGACACCGACGACGCGGCCGACGGCGGTTCCCGCGACGGGTTCGCTTTCGCCGCACCCGACGACGGGTACCGGGATGTGCCGCTGGCGGTGGCGGAGGAGGTTGCCTGGGACTACCTGGCGAGCATTCACAGTACCGCCGCCCACCCGCTGGAGCCGCACCGGGCGTGGCTCGAGGAGCGGGCGTACCCGCGCGCCTCCGACGTGCGGCGCATGGACCACGGCACGCGGCTGTCGGTGATCGGAATGGTGATCTGTCGCCAGCGTCCGGAGACCGCCGGGGGCACGGTGTTTATGACCCTGGAGGACGAGACGGGGTTTGTGAATCTGGTGGTGTGGAAGGATCGCTTTGAGACGCTGCGACCCGTCCTTCTGACCGGTTCGTTCCTCGGTGTCCGGGGCGTGATCCAGCGGGCGGAGGAGGTGGTTCACCTGATCGTGGAGGACGCGTGGCACGCGCAGCTGCCGAACCACGCCGTTGCCACCGGGAGCCGGGACTTTCATTGATGCTCCCACCTGCCGACAATCACCGTATGAGCTATGTACTGCGGATCGTATCGCTCTGCGCATGGACGGCGTGGATCATCGCCGGCGGAGCCGTCACTGGTCTCGCCGCGCAGTCCGCCCAGTCCCCCGACAGGTCGGAGGTCGCGCAGGCGGTCGCCGAGCTGCCCGATATTGCCCGGTTCCGGTTCGACGTCTCGGATCTCCGCCCGTACCGGATGATTTCAACCAACAATCAGACGATTTCGCTCAACGGGTACGCGGTCCGTGACGCCCAGATCGTGACGCGCGTCCAGATCGAACCGCAGGAACCCGCCGACGGCGCAGGACGCTACAGCGCGGTATTCTCCCTTACCGAGAGCACGCGGCAGCAGGGACAACCGGTGGGACTGGAATCCCAGTACGAGAGCGAGTACCGCCGGACGCCGCTCGGCGAGATGGAGATCGACGAGCAGTACGTCATGCCCGTGGCGCGGGACCTGCCGGTGTTCCCCGAGCGCATGCTCAGTCCCGGAGACACCTGGACCGCCGAGGCCCGGGAGGTTCACGATCTCTCCGCGGGGTACAACCTCTCGGAGCCGTTGCGCTTCTCCTTTCCGGTTTCGTACGAGTACCTCGGCCCCACCGAGTGGAACGGGCAGGCGGTGTACGAAATCTCCGCGAGTTACAATATCTTTCACCGCGAACAGCGCGACGCGCTCCTGTATCCCGCCACGATCAGCGGCGAATCCCGTCAACGCCTGTACTGGGACCCGCGCCGGGGACGTCTCGCCGGAACCTACGAGGAGTACTGGATCGAGTTTCGTCTTTCCGACGGGCGTACGATCACCTACCAGGGCAACGCGGAAACCACGGTGGAGGACGCCCGGCCGCTGGACCGCAACACGGTTGTTGAGACGATGCAGCGCCTGCTCGACGAGGCCGGTATCGAGAACACGCGCGTGGCTACCGACCAGGACGGCGTTCTCCTGGTCCTCGAGAACATCGGGTTTCCGCCGGACTCTGCGCGTATCCTGCCGGACGAGCGCCGGCGACTGGAGATCATCGCCGATATCCTTGGACGCTTTCCGGAGAACGACCTGTTGATTACGGGGCATACGGCTCTGGCCGGGACCCAGGCGGGGCGGGAGCAGCTGTCGATCGACCGTGCCCGGGCGGTGGGCGAGTTCTTCCTGGACCGTGGGATTCGGGAGCCGGAGCAGGTGCTGTTCAGGGGGCTCGGCGCCACCGAGCCGATCGCCGACAACAGTACCGCGGAGGGCCGTCGCCGCAACCGGCGGGTGGAGATCATGGTTCTCGACAACTGACCCTCCGCGCCGGCGCCGCACCCGCCGAACGTACTGTGTCGGTTCGGACAGGTTCAGGAGTACCGTGGGCTGTATACAGGAGATTGTTGCGAATTCGCTCCCATCATGCGGGCGGGCAACGAGTTAGCGTGTACGGGCATGCCGCGCAGGCAGATCGTGTTCTGCCTGCGTGACTTGTGGGCGTTTTTGCAACAAGGTTCTATATACAGCCAGCAGCACAGTCCGGTGGTGCGCTTGCCCGGGCCTCCCGAGCGTTCCTATCTTGAACGCATGAGTGATGCAATATCCGCCCGACGGGCGCTGATACTTGGTACCGCGGTGGCCGATGCCGCGTCGATGGGCCTCCACTGGATTTACGCACAGCCACGCATCCGGCATATCGCCGGCGATACCCCTGAGTTTGCCGAGCCGAACGCCGAGAACTACGAAGGGGTTCCTTCGTACTTTGCCCACGCCGGTCGCCACGCCGGTGATTTCTCGATGTACGGTGAGTCGCTTCTCGTTGTGCTCCGCTCGGTGGCGGCATCGGGGAAATTCGACTGGCAGCATTATGCGCAGGCGTTCCAGGAGCATTTCGGCTTTGGCGGGGAATACGTCGGCTACATCGACACGCCAACCCGCGAGACGCTGACCAACATGATCGTGGAAAATCGCCGGATCCTTGAGCGCGCGATGGAGGTTCCCTTCGACGGTCCGGAGAAGGCCAAAAAGGCGGTCGCCAGCAAGGTGCTCGGGAACGCGCAGCTTGCCCGCGGCGACGCCCTCCGTGAAAAGGTGGAAGAAGCGATCCGCATGACCAAGGGCGGCGACGACCAGATCGAACTGGCCCACCGGATGATCGAAGTTCTCGAGGGCTCCCGTTCCATGCCCGGTGCGGACGACGTTCAGATGCCGGCACTGACGAAAGCGCCGGTCCTGGTCGCCGCGTTTCCGGACGACGCCGACCTCGACTCCATGATCGAGGAGGCGGTGCGCGTAACGAACGACAACGACGTTGCCGTTGACTGGGCGCGTTTCGTCGCCGGGCTCTATCGTTGGGCGTTGGCGTCGGACGACCCCCGCGGTGGTCTGGAAGCCGAAGTCCGACGTCGCACGGCCGAGGCGCCGGACCACATCCGCGAGGCGATGGAGCCGGTGTTCAAACGCCTCGGGGATGACACAAAAACGGTGACGATGAAGGTCGGGCCGGCGTGCGAACTCAAAAGCGGCGTCCCCGCGGCGATTCACAACCTGCTCACGTCGTCGAGCTACACCGAGGCGGTCCGCAGGAATATCCTCGCCTGCGGCGACAGTTGTGGCCGGGGAATGGTGGTCGGCGGCCTCGCCGGCATCATGTACGCCGATGACAGCGACGCGGGAATCCCGGAGGAGTGGATCGCTCGCCTGACGCGACGGGGCGAGGTCGAGGAACTGGTGAGCTCGGTGGTGCAGTAGGCGCCACCAAGAGTCGACGGTGGTGATTCGGTGTCGTCGCCACGCCGGTTCGACGACTACCGTGGAGGCGTCTGGCAGGCCGGGCAGACATGGCTGGATCGCTGGCCGACAATGATCCGGCGGATCGGGGTGCCGCAACGGGGACAGGGTGCGCCGGTTCGCCGGAACACCCGGAGTTCTTCCTGGTTTCGCGCCCGCGGTCCGGATTCCGGAAAGACGAAATTGCTCGTTCCCGTGCCGAGACTGGTGCCCAGGTTCTCGATTCCGCGCCGCAGGACCGTCGGGATCGCCACCGCCAGATCGGCAGTCTCGGCGTCTGTGAGGGAGTTGGCGGGGCGTTCCGGGTGGATGCGCGCCTCCCACAGCGCCTCGTCAACGTAGATGTTCCCCAGCCCCGCCACCACCGTCTGATCCAGAAGCAGCGGCTTGATCTGTCGTCGCCGGCGCTGGAGTTCCGCGGTGAGCACCTCCGTGCCGAACGTCGGTGACAGCGGCTCCGCACCGAGGCGTTCGAGGATCGGGCTCGGGTCGTCGACCAGGAGCATCCGGCCGAACTTCCGCGGATCGTGAAACCGCAGTTCGTCACCGGCGGGGTCGACGAGCGTCAGACGCACCCGTTCGTAGCCCGTCCGTGGTGCTGACTCCGGCTGCAGGTAGAGGCGTCCGCTCATGCGCAGGTGCGTCAGCAGGGAACGGCCCGACTCGAGCGTGAACACGAGGTACTTCCCGCGCCGGCGCAGGTCGTCGATGCGGTCGCCGCGAACTGCGGTCCGGAACGCCTCCGCATCGCCCCCCACGGTACGGGGCCACTCGACGAGCGCGTCGCCGATTCTTCGACCGGGGAGGCCGGCGCGACGGAGGTCTTCGAGGACGGTGTGAACCTCAGGGAGTTCCGGCATGGACAGCTGCGCTCGCCGGCCTACTCCTGACCGGAGGCCAGGTGGTCAAACCAGAAGTCGCGAATCGCGGCCAGGGTTCCGTCCGCGCGGATCTCCTCAAGCGCGGCGTTGATCCGCGCCTGAAGTTCGGGGCGGTCGCGGCGAATGGCAAAGGCGTAGTCCTCCACGGCGTAGGGTTCTCCGGTGACGACGAGCGCGCGCTCGTAGCGCTCGTTGGACAGGACGAAGTACTCCACGATCGCCATGTCCGCGACGATGCCGTCGAGACGACCGGTGGCAAGATCCTCCACCGCCAGCCCCAGGTCATCGTAGGACCGGAGCTCCACGCCGGGGGTCTCGGCGATCAGCCGCGAACCGGTGGTGGCGATCTGGGCTCCCACCGCTCCACCGGCAAGATCCGCCAGGCCCGAAACGGCGGTGGCGTCCTCCCTGCGGACCACGAGGTACTGTGCCGCCCTGAAGTAGGGGGTGGAAAACCGCATCGCCCGCTTGCGTTCCTCCAGAAGCGTTACCGACGACGCGATCATGTCGTACTGTCGTGCCGCAAGGCCGGCGAAGATGCCGTCCCATGCCACCGTTTCGAACTCGGGACGAAAGCCCGCGCGGAGTCCGACCTCGCGGAGAAGGTCGATGTCAAACCCCACAAGCTCCCGATCACGGTTGATGTACTCCATGGGCGGCCAGGTACTGTCGGTCGCCACGGCGACCGTCGGGAGGGCGTCGAAACGTTCGCGTTCCGCAGGGGGCCAGTCCAGAGCGCTTTGCGCGAAAACGGGACCCACGCCTATGGTTGCCGCGCCCACAAGGGCCGCGATACAACGAAACCGCCGCGACCGGCGGATGTGTGCAGTTCTCATACCGTCGGGATGCTAACATGGCGCCTTCGGCGGTAGCTACCGGTACGTTTTCTTACTATTTTGAGGAACGATGCAGAAAGAAAACGCCTTGGGCACGATGCCCATTGCCCCGCTGCTTGCACGCATGGCGATACCGGCGACGGTCGCCATGGGAACGACAGCGCTATACAACCTCGTGGACACGATCTTCATCGGCCGGTGGGTCGGAACGCTCGGAATTGCCGGCGTCAGTATCGCGTTCCCCGTGCAGATCATCGTTCTCAGCGTGGCGCTCATGATCGGCCTCGGGTCCGCGTCCGTTGTCAGTCGCGCCCTCGGTTCGGAGGACCGGGAACGCGCCGCCAGGGTCCTGGGAAACGCGGTGGTCATGATCGTCCTGCTGTCTGTCGCCGTGACCACTGCCGGGCTCGTGTTCCTCGACCCGCTCATGACGCTCTTCGGCGCGACGCCGGAAGCCGCGCCGTTCACGCGGGAGTATCTGACGGTGATCATTCCCGGCATGATCTTTGTGGCGGGATCGATCGCCGCAACACACATTGTCAGAAGCGAGGGCGCCGCGCGCTACTCGATGCGGATCATGCTCCTTGGCGCGGGTCTGAACATCGTACTGGACCCGATCTTCATTCGCGTCCTCGACATGGGGGTCCGGGGTGCCGCGATCGCGACGGTGCTCGCCCAGGCGGTCGCGTTTTTTTACGGTCTGGCGTTCTTCCTCCGCGGACGGAGTTCGATTCCCGTGTCGTTTCGCCACGTCCGGTTTCATCCCCGGGAGCTGGGGCAGGCGGTATCGATCGGCTTTCCCGCGTTTGTCCGTCAGGTGTCGCAGAGCGTGATTATCATCCTGATCAACAACGTCCTTGGGCAGTACGGCGCGACGTCGATCGCCGCCTTCGGCATCGTCAACCGCGTCATGATCTTCTCTCTGCTGCCGCTGGTTGGCATCGGCCAGGGGTTCCAGCCGATCGTGGGGTTCAACTACGGCGCCGGACGGCTGGAGCGGGTGGAAGAAGCGGTAAGGGTCACCCGGCGGGTTGCGTTCTCCGTGGCCCTGGTACCGTTCACCGCCGTCATGCTCTTCGCTCCGGCGATCGCCTCGGCGTTCTCCGCGGAGGCGCAGCTGGTGGCGATCGCGGCGCACGCCATGCGTATTGTGCTGCTCATCGTTCCGTTGGTGGCGTTACAGGTGGTCGGGTCGATCTTCTTCCAGGCCGTCGGAAAGGCGATTCCGGCGCTGTTTCTGTCCCTTTCGCGCCAGGTGATCTTCCTGATTCCCGCGGTGCTGGTCATGCCGCGCTTTTTCGGTCGGGAGGGGGTCTGGATCGCGTTTCCCGTCGCCGACGTCCTGGCGGTGATTGTCACGCTGGTATGGCTTTCGGTGGAGATGCGTAGTCTCCTGCGACGGCACGCCGATTCCGACATGGCTGAACGCGACGCACCGATGGGGGCTGCCGGCTCCTGATCGCGACGTCGAGGCGGTCAGTCGCGGATCCCCGAAAGGTGTTCCTGGATCAGGAGCATCCGACGGGGTGAGTCGGGGTCGAACAGCGGTCCCGCCGCCGGCGACTCGGAGGTGCCGGCGTCCGCCGGTCCCGTCCGGTCTGCGGCGCGGTGCGGATCGAACCAGTTGCGCTTCAGTGCCTTCACGGCCTCGGTACTCACAAGCCGAAACGTCTCTCCGTTGGTGACGACCACGAGTTGTCCCTCTGTCCAGTAACACTGCCGTACGCTGCCCATAGGCGTCCCAATGTACCGCCGATTGGTGCGATCGGAAAACCGCCGTAGGGTTTCGTTGACCGCCCCTACCGGCGGTGATAGATTGTGGACCACGTCCATGTTGAATTCGCTGCTGGCGTCACCGGTGTGGCCACGACTGTTCGCCTCGCTCGCGGTTCTGCTCGTTGCCCGTTCCGCACGGGTTGTGACGCGGCGCAAGGACGTCCGGCCGATCACCGCGGCGTCGGCGCTCCTTGTCGTCAGGGACCTCACGGCGATCGTCTGGGGAGAGGTGAATCCGGCGGTGCTGCCGGCACTGCGGGTCGCCGGAGAGACCGGAGCCTACCTCCTGTTTCTGTTCTGGACCGGGCGGTTCCGCATTTCCAATCGCTCATATGTGGTGGCGTCGGTCGGCGCTGCGGTAGCATGGCTTGCCGTGGGTTTCGATGCCGTCGGGGGAACCGGTTTCTTCACGCGGCTCACCCTGTATCTTCTGCCTCCGGTGCTGTTTCTCGTCGCCCAGGTCGCGATCCTTCGCGTGGACCGTTTTGTGTTTTCCCGGGGATACGAGATCGAGGATCTTAAACCGGTACTGCAGGTCGCCCTGGTGGTTCAGGGGGTGCTGTACCTTGTGGTTCCACTCAGGACGCCGGTGTTTGAATCGACCGTCGCGGTATTGCCGTCCGTTCCCTTCGCGATGACCGCACTCTTTCTCATTTCGCTCGCCCTGCGGGAGGAACGCGTCAGGGTGCGCACATTGCGGGAGAACGCGCACGCGATCTTCGATTTTCTGTCCGGAGTAGGACAGTCCCTTGGCGGCGGACGGGATCCGGAAACGATCCTGGACGCTGCGATCGGTACGATGACGGAGGCAACAGAAGCCGACGCTGCGGCGGCGATTCTCGTTGAGTCGGGTACGCCCCGGGTTACCGCCGTGGTCGGGCTGTACCCGCCGCCGGTGCCGATTCCCGATATCCTGACGACCAAACAGGGCGCGCTCCGACAGTTCGTCCTCAGCATGGAGGTCGGCACCGATACGCCGATCTGGGGACGCGTACTTGCAACCGGAGAGGCGGTACACATCGCCGAGGCGGCCGAGGATCCGGTCCTAGCGGCCCACGCCGCCGACCGCGTGCTGAGACTTCGGTCGGTGCTGGTCCTGCCGCTGAAGGTCCGCGGTCGAGTGCTGGGACTGGTGAGCGTGGCCAGGCGCGGTGACTCGCGTCCGTTCAGCTCGGCGGAGTTCGATCATGCCAGGACGATGGCGAACTTTGTTGCCGTGACCCTCGACAACTACTTCAGCTACCGTCTGCAACGGGATGTGGAGATCGCCGGAGAGATTCAGCGACGTCTTCAGGCTCCGCCGGTGCGCGAGGTCGGCGGCATCCGCTACGCCGGCGTCAGTCGACCGGCCCGCGGCGTAAGCGGGGACTACTACGACGTGATTCCCCTGGACGACGAGCGAACCGCGGTGGTGATGTGTGACGTATCGGGAAAGGGTGTGCCTGCCGCGCTCGTCATGGTCATGGTGCGGACGATTGCCCACCTGGCCCTCTCCCAGACCGACGACGCCGGCGACGTGCTCCGAATGATCAACGCCGGCGTGTCCGGTGCCGTGGAACTGGACCGCTTCGCAACGGCGAGCGTGGTCGTTTTTGACGCCCGTCGCCGTCGTTGCTCCTACGCCAACGCCGCGCACCATCCGGCTCTGCTTGTCTCGTCAACCGACGGTACCGTGACACCCGTGGACGCCGATGGGCTCCCGATCGGCATTGAGATGACTGGAGAGTATCCGTCCCGGGAGATCGAGTTTCCCGAGGGATCGACGATGGTCTTTTTTACCGACGGAGTGATCGAGGCGTTCAACCCGGAGGGGCAGGAGTTCGGTGACCGCCGCCTTGCGGAGGTGGTCGGAGAGATCTGCGCCGAACGCGACGAAGCTGTTTCCAGCGAGGACGTGCTGAGCGAGGTGATGTCACGGGTTGACGCCTTCGTTGCCGGAGCGCCGCAGCACGACGACATGACGATGCTCGTGTGCTCGTTTCCCGCCGACGCCGACGTCGACAGCGGCGATGTTACGCTGACCGTTGCAGAATAGTGAGCATGTAGAGTTTGAGGTAGGTCTCAAACGCCTTGCGACGCCGAATCCGGTCGAAGGCCGAATTACCGGCGATTCGTTTCGCGAGTTCTTCAATCCGCGCACCGTCCGGTGCCTGCAGCGTTCGGGTGTAGCGCATGCGGCGGAGCGTGTCCCGGCAGAGCGCATTGACGTCCTCGACGAGGTTGTCTGCGGCTACCGGGTCGATGAGCGGGTTCCACTGCTGCCGGAGCTTTTTGAGGCGCTGGTCGGGCGTTTCACCGGCGTCCAGGTACGCTCGTTGCATCAGTTCCACCGATTCTTTGAACTTCTTCTGTTTTGCCGCTTTGAGTTTTTCGCTGTCGGTATCGCGGACCTCACCGCCAGAGCCGGACGCCGACGAACCGGCAGCGGACCGGTTGCCGGAGCCTCCGCCGCCGGGGCTTGAGAACATGTGGCGCATCAGCCGCACGATTCCCCGCACGATCGGAATGAGCATCCACGCCGGCAGCCGGAGGCGTGCCTCGCGGTATACATCTGCCCGGGCGATCTGCAGTATCTCGCCCCAGGTTCTCATCTCCTTGTTGGTGCCGTCCATGAGCCGCATTGCGGCCTGCTGAACCCCCGACGGAAGCTCCTGACCGTCCATGACCAGGAAGAGCGTCTGAAACTGCGCGAGACCAAAGAGCAGGGGAAACTCATCCCGGACGCGCCGCGTCAGGGCATTTTCGAACTCTTCTTCGTCGTACACCCACACCTCGTCCCGTTCGTCGAACAGAACCAGGTACATGTCGTTGATCAGGCCACGTTTCAGAACCGGCGACGCGGCCTTCACCTGTCGAAGCAGCAGCGGAATGTACTGCATCGAATGCACCATGAGTCCGTTCTTTTCGGGTGTGTTGACCGTGACAAGCTCCGAGATACGGTCCTCGCTGGGGCGCTTGAGCATCTCGTCCAGCCAGCGGTTGATCTCTTCCCGCGATACCCGTTTTGTCAGTTGCACTCCCCGGTCGTCGGTGAGGTTGTAGACGTCCTGGACCGTAAACGTGAACGGTGGTTTCTGAAGGGCATCCGTCAGCAGCCGGTGTGTTTCCTCGCGCTTCTTGTCCTCCTGGTGACGTCCCTTGTAGAACACGGCATAGTATCCAAGAAGGTACGCCGCCTGGCAGAACCCGTGCTCCATATCGAGCTTGTCCGCCTTGTCGCCGTACTCTTTGATGATCAGCGAGGACATCTGCGTCCACAGGTGAAACTGAAACTCGTTCGGTTCCTGAACCGTTTTCAGGGCGTCGTCGGGACGCGTCTGCGCCGACTCCAGCAGTTCGTGGACCAGCATCTCCCGCCCGCGGAAGACGGAACGCAGCTTGGTCTCCATGTAGCTGCCGTTTTTGTCGGTGCGCAGGTAGTCGCGGATCTTCGCCAGCACAAGCGGCAGCATCTCGTCCCGCAGGAGTTTGACGGTGCACACCACGTCGCGGATTCCGGAGGGGAACCGCAACAGAAGGATCTGTCCCTGCGGCTCGTCGTCGGACTGGATGAAGTGCATGAGACTGTCGGCGACTTCCACCGTCCGGAGGAGGCCCGAGGGGATCGTTGTCTCCAGGTGTTCCTCAGACGGAAACGGCTGTTCCTTGTCGTCGACCATACGGCGGTACCAGCGGCCCACCTCGGCGGCGTAAAACGCGATGTAGTACACCGAGCTGACGGCGCCGTCACCGTCGCGTTCCACCTGGACGGCGCCGGCGCGCTCCAGTTCGGCCACGCGGTGGTGCGGCTGAAGGGCTGAGC
>CAJWEZ010000032.1 GCA_913030605.1 uncultured Spirochaeta sp. | reverse complement strand
GATGGCCCGCGGTGAAACCGCTGTCGCCCGGACGTTCTACAATGAGGCCCACGCCGCCGCCCCGGACCGGGAGGAACTGGTGTTCTGGGCGGCGGTCTCTGCGGCGGCGGAGTCGCCGGAAGACGCCCGGAACACGCTCTCCTCGCTGGGGCCGATTCCCGGAAGCCGCTGGTGGCGGCTGGCGGTCCGGCTGCCGGACACCGGTCTCTTTGCCTGCGACAGCGAGGCGTGGGACCGGTTCCTGGCGCCGGTGCCCGGCTGCGTGTATCACATCGACGACGGCACCGGAGCGGATCCGTTGCGTCCCGCGTCGCTCGAATCGGAAGGGTTTGTGCACTGCAGCTTCGCCCACCAGGTGCCGGCGGTTCTCAGGCGGCACTATCCGGGCCTCCCCGACCCCGTCGTCATCGAGATCGCCGTCGGCGGACTGGACGTTCCCCTCCACGTGGAGGACAGCTACGGAATCGGCGAAGCGTTTCCCCACATCTACGGGCCCGTGACCCCTTCAGCGGTCCGTCGACGGGGACCGGTTTCGGAGATCGTGCCGGGACTCGTATTGAACTAGGCGGACGGCTCCCGTACAATTGGTGTACTCTTTCCCCATTGGAAAAAACGTGCAAGGCAGGTCTCGAGATTCGATGAGTACTTCAGTTGTTGGCCGCGCACCCGGTGCGCGCGAGATCATTGCGGCAGCGTTGCCGCCCCTGGCAGCGGGGCTCACTGCCACCGGCGTGATGGCGATCCTCTGGCGTACCGGTCCCGGCACCGGGGCGGCCGTGGCGGCCGGGGCGGCGCCTGCGGCGGCGGTACTCGCCACGGTCCTGATCGCGACGGTCGCGACCGTCGCTCCCCGGCGGCGCAGGCGGAGCGCACAGGACATCCGAACCGCTCCCGCGCCGGTGACAGGTACCGACGTCGCCGCCCTCATCGACGACCTGTACGACGCGGTGCTCGGAACGGAGAGCGCCGCCCGCAAACTTGGCGCGCAGGTCGGCGAGACACTGTCATCGACCGCTCGGATCGCCTCGCAGACGGCCACGGGCCAGGCCCGGGCGGATGCGATGACCGATCAGGTTGCCAACGGCGCCGCCGCCATGGAGGAGATTCTGGCGTCGATCGAAAGCCTGGTGAAACGGATCGGTCACCAGCGGGATCTGGTGCAGCAGAGCGCATCGGCGATCGAGGAGATGTCCGCATCGATCGAGCGCGTGTCGCAGGTGTCGTCCTCCCGCCACGGCGATGCCGAAGCGTTGCGGGCGACCACCGAAGAGGGGAGCCACGCGGTCACAACCACCGAGCGCGCGATCGCCGATGTCCACGACAGTCTCGAGGCGGTGCACGCCATGATCGACGTGATCAACGACATCGCCTCGCGGACGAATCTTCTGGCGATGAACGCCGCGATCGAGGCGGCGCATGCCGGCGCGTCGGGACGCGGTTTCGCCGTCGTGGCGGCGGAGATCCGCAAACTGGCGGAGAACACCGCCCAGAACGCGTCGCAGATATCCGGGCGCCTCACCTCGCTCGCCGATCGGATCGACGACGCCCGCGCCGCCAGCGGTCACACAGAAGCGGCGTTCCGCAAGATAGAGACCGGTGTCGTGTCCGTGGCCGACGCGTTCTCCGAGATCACCGGGAGCACGGCGGAGCTCGCCGCCGGTGCCCGTGACGTGGTCGGGGCCACGGAATCGCTGCGCGACGTCTCCAGCGAGATCGCCGGCAGCGCAACCGAAATGCAGGTCGCGGCCCGCGAGGTAAACGATCTGATTACCCAGACCAGGGACACGGCGGCGCAGACGCGCGAGTCGATGCAGGTGATCGCCGGTGCCTCGCAGAATGTCACCGCCGTGACCAACCGCGTCTCCGAGCTGAGTATCGAGAACAACGACCAGATCATGGAGTTGATCGAACGCATCGAGCGGGAGGAATCGCGGATCGGGGACGGCGGGGATCACACCCAGGACGCCCGCGAGGCCCGGGATCGCCTCACGGTGGCCCGGATCATTCTGAGCCATCTTGCGTGGGTGGGACGGGCCCGGTCCCTGATCGACGGTCGCGAGGATATTCGACCCGAGGAACTCGTGGACCACACCCGCTGCGCCCTCGGTGAGTGGCTGGCGCTGGAGGGGAAGACGGTGATAACCGACCCGGCGACGTACCGGACGCTGTCGGAGACCCACCGGAGGCTGCATACCCTGCTCGGTGAGATCGTTGCGTGCCGGGGCCACTCAGACGCCGCGGCGGGCTGCACCGATATCGAGGACCACTTCGAACAGTTGCTGGCGACCTCGCAGCGGATCGTGGAGATCCTCACGTCGTACCAGACCGGCGCCTTCGTCCAGTGGTCCAGCGACTACGCCGTGAACGTGGACCTCTTCGACGCACACCACAAACGGCTGTTCGCGCTCATCGACGACCTGTACCAGGCGATGCGGCGCGGGATCAACGGAGACGATCTGACGGCGGTGTTCGACGCGCTCATCGACTACACCGAGTACCACTTCGGCGCCGAGGAAGTGGCGTTTGAGCGGTTCCAGTATCCAGGGTGCGAGGGCCAGAAAAAGCAGCACCGGGACCTGGTTGCGGGGATCAAGCGCTTGCGGCAGGACCACGCCGACGGGAAGCCGATGGTCGCCGTTGAGGTTATGGAGTTCCTCCGCGACTGGCTAACGCGGCACATCAAAGGCTGCGACCGGCTGTACTCCGATTTCTTTCAGGGAAAGGATCTGGGAAGCCTGTTCCGGGAGGTCAACGCCGGCGACGTGGCTCGCCGGTCGGCGCCGGAAGCGACGCGCCAATCAGCGATATCGCGATAAGCACCGCCCCGGCGATCGTGCGGGGCGTCATGGGATCCGCGAAAAACAGCACACCGGCGAGGACGGCGATCGGAATACGGGCCGTGGAAAGAAGCGCTCCCGCCGGTGCCGACACCCGCCTGAACCCCGCGGTCAGGGCGTACTGACCCACGGCACCCAGACTCCCCGCCACCACCGCGATTCCCAGGCCTCTGGCGTCCGGGAGCGGTACAAACGGCAGGATCGCCGCATTGAGCACGACGCCCACCGCCATCACATAGATCACGATCGTCGTGCTCCCGTCGGTGCGCCGCGCCCGGCGGAGGCTCGAGATGGCGAACCCCGCTACCAGAGCGGAGGAAAACGCCAGAATGTCTCCGGTGGCAAGGTCGCCCAGATTGTCGAGCGACGGCGGCCGTACCACGTTCCACACCCCCACCAGCGTCGCCGCCAGAAACGCGTACAGACGCCGCGGAATCGGTTCGCGCGTCACGGCCGGTGCAAACAGAAAGACAAAGACCGGGTAGGTCATGTTGAGCAGGTTGGCCTTCGAGACCGTGGTCAGCTGGATACCGAAAAAGAAGAGAAACACGGCCACCACGTTGCTCACCGCCCGCGTTCCCACCCACAGTGGCGAGACGGGGCGCAGGATTGACGGGTCCCGCACGATCGCCGGAACCGCGACCAGAAGGCCCACCACAAATCGCGCCATCGTCACCCAGGCGGCGTTCAGGTCGGCGACGGTGGCCCCGTACTTCGCCACCACCGTGGCGCCGGCGAACAGGACCGTCGACGCCAGTACCACGAGTACTGCCTTCATGTTCTGATATCCGCCACGTGGACGACGCGGTTGCGACCGCCGTTCTTTGCGGCGTAGAGGGCGAGATCGGCGTGCCGCAGAAGGCGGTCCACGACCCGTTCTTCCGCCGCCTCGTGTGCGTCTGTGCCGTCCCCGTCGGCCAGTTCCTCCCGCGGGAACCGGTCCGTTCCGATAATGCCACCGCTGAATGTGACGGCTACGGAACCGGCGCGGGTCTCCAGGGGCCGCGCAGCCAGCGTCTCGCGCAGCTTCTGCGCCAGGTGCGCCGCCTGCTCCTCGGTCGTCTCCGGAAGGATGAGCAGAAACTCCTCTCCGCCCCAGCGGCTCACACGGTCGGTCGCACGGGTGGAGTTCTGAAGCATCGACGCCAGCCCCACCAGTACATCGTCGCCCACCTGGTGGCCGCGGGTGTCGTTGATCTCCTTGAAATGGTCCACATCGATCAGCACCAGCGACAGGGTGGTTCCGTACCGCAGAAAGCGCCGCACCTCGCCCAGGAGGACCTCTCCGCCGTGGCGCCGGTTGATGAGACCGGTGAGCGGATCCTGCCGCGCCAGGCGTTCGAGTTCCGCAGTCCGGACAGCGACTTTCTCCTCAAGGTCCTCTCTGAGGGCGCGGGTTTCCTGGAACAGCACATCGTAGCGTACCGCCAGCACCACGGCCTGGGAAAAGAGGAACCCGAACAGTCCCGCAGACAGGAGGAAGCCGGTGTGGATAAGCCCCATGTCAAAGAGAATGTCGTTGAGGGTAAAGACAAACAGAAACACCAGGCCCCCGAACAGAGCACCGGCGCCGGCGACATGGTCCCTCGTCGCCTCGATCGTCCTCCAGGCGGCGTACCCGAATCCCGCAACGATAAGCACCTGCCACTGGTGAAACTGAACCTGGAGGCGCGGAAAGGGAAGCACCAGGACCAGCACCAGCTGCACCGTTGCCAGGATCGCCGTCGCCGCGGCCACACGGCGGTGTACGTGGTCCGGAAACAGTTCGCGGAGGTAGAAGAGGAACAGCGGCACCGCCGCGGTGACCGAGGCAAATGCCAGGCGTATCCATGGAACCTGATATCGAACGTCAAAATGGTACAGCAGAACCTGGTGTCCCGAGAGGAGCGTCTTCAGCGCCACGGCTATGGTGAACAGGGCGAAGAACAGCGTGGAGCGATCCAGGGGGTTCAACCAGTACAGGATCAGGTGGTACAGCGCCATGAGGAGGATAGCGCCGCTGATAAACAATTCGATCCCGCGGACGCGGTCGCGAAAGCGAATCACCTCGTCCCGGGGACCGAAGTAGATGTCCTGCCAGATACCGGTCCGGGCGTGGGACATGTTTTCGACCTGGATCACCACCTCGATCTCGGGGCCCCGTGGCACCGCCGGAAACAACCGCGGAACGAAGCCCGGCAGGAGGGCGCCGGTGATTTCCCGCGGGCCCATATAGCCTTCCAGGTGCCCGTTGATGAAGATGCGGCCGTTTCCGGTGAGATCCATGATGTAGAGGGCGTACTCGACGCCCGGGTTCAGGCCGGTGATGCGTGCGCGATAGGTGATCGTCCGGTAGTCGCTCGAGGTGCCGGGGACATCCACCGTGGTCCAATCGAAGTAGTCAAAAAGACTCGGCGGGACGACGCGTCCCGGTGCCGCCTGCCAGGTTCCGGTGAGCGACTGCACCGTTCCGCGCTCGCCGGGGCCCAGCTCCAGGACGCCACCGTGGAGCCTGAGCTCGTTGATCGTTCGCGCCGACGGCAGCGCCACAATCACCGCCAGGACCGCGGTGGTCACCACCAGAATGGCGATGCCGGTTAGAGCCCGAGGTGCGATACGATGGAGCTGCCGACGGCCCATGACCGGAGAGCATATCGCGCTTCGCGAAAAACCAAAAGATCACGAGAGCGGCAGGCCGATCGAAAACCCCGTGAGCGGTCCGCGGATCAGCGTCAGCGAGCCGCCGTGCTGAACCGTTACGATGTCCCGGGAGATCGCGAGACCCAGTCCGGTCCCTGATCCGCGGCGCTTGGTCGTGAAGAACGGCTCAAACAGCCGGTCGACGATCTCTTCGGGAATCGGCGGGCCGTCGTTGAGGATTCTGCATTCCACGGCATCCGGGTGGCTGCGTGTCTCGATCCGAATCAGGCCGCGGCGACCGGTGGTTCCTTCCGCGTCCATCTGGTCGCGGATCGCCTGACTGGCGTTGATCAGAATATTGAGAATCACCTGGCTGATCGCGCCGGGGTCGCCGGTGAGCAGCGGCACGGCGTGGAAGTCGCGTTCGAGCCGGGCCACGTCACGGTAGCGGCCCCGGGCGAGCTGCAGCGTGCTCTCGATCACCTCGTGGATGTCAAAGCGTTCGCGGATCTTGGCGTCCGGCGGTCGGGCGGTTTCCATGAGTGTTCTGAGGACGCTGGAGATGCGGTCCATACCACGGCTGAACACCTGGTCCATTTCCGCGATTTCGCCGTTGCCCACCGGGACTCCGTGCTCCTCGGATATCTGGACCACCCGTCTGTAGGCGCTCTGCAGCGAGGTCAGGGGATTGTTCACCTCGTGCGCGACGCTCGTCGCCAGGTGACCGACGGTGGCGAACCGTTCCTGGTCCAGCAGTTGTACCTGGAGGTTGTGACGTTCTTCCTGAAGCCGCTCCCACTCGGTGGTGTCGTTCATCGTGACGATCACGGCTCCGTGCGGGCGAGAGACGCGAACGGGTCGCACCGTGACATGGATGCTGCGCCCGTTGTGGTTGACCGCAAACTCGGAGAAACGGGCGGGGTCCAGGCGGCGGAACACAAAGCTGAATTCGGGGATTTCCGCCGCCGGCCGTCCGATGAGTGACTCGGCGGCGCCGATCATCTGTCGCGCCGCGGGATTCGTGTCGCTGATGATCCCGTCGCGGTCAATCGCCACCACACCACTGGAGATGTCCTCGATGAGGGCGCGTCGGGGCAGGGGTCGCTGGCGGAAGAGTGCGTTCCGTCGCACACCGAGGGAGAAGGCGCAGGCGGAGAACGCGTAGGCCAGTGGTGTGTAGTCCTTCTGGAAGTCGGGGAATATCCGGAACACGTACGCCAGGTTGAACGCCAGCGGTGCGACCACTCCGGCGACGACCAACAGCGATTGGCGCCGATACCACAGCGGCAGGCCGGCCACCGCGAGCAGGATCGCCAGTGCTCCGGCGCCCAGGACGAGGTAGATCGCCGTACCGATCACCCAGAAGAGGGGCCCGAATCCGCCGCGGACGGTCAGGAAGCCCTCGTGCATGGCGAACTCGACGTCGGTCCAGTACCACCCGTGGTACCCGTTGGTGAAAATGACGAACAGCGCCGCCACAAAAAACACGATCAGCGGCAACTCCGCCCGCAGCGACGCCAGTCGCGGCTTTCCGGCGTACACCATGGCAAACGAGTACCACGACATGATCACCGCAAAGAAGAACACGTAGTTGGTCCGCGCAAACAGGAACGTCAGAGTCTCCGTCGGCGACAGCAGCTCGAGGGTGTTGCTGAGCAGCAGCCCCGCCGCCGACAGCAGGTACGCCAGTACGGCGTGGGCCATCGGCCGGCTGCGGGCGGTCCATACGCGAAACGTCGTTGCGAGGCTCAGCACCGCCGCCACCGGAGCGAGGACGACGTACAGCCGGTATTCCATCACGCACCCCCGAGCGACCGCACGAGGACCGAGACCAGCGTTGCGTCGTCTGCAAACAGCGGCGCCACAGACTGTTCCGCCAGCAGTCGTTCGGCGGTGAACAGGCGGACGACCTCGTCGGAGAAGGTGCGGCTTCCGTGTGCGCGACGGAACAGGTCCGTCAGGTAGTCGTCGGAACGGTCGCGGGTGGCGCGGTAGCGTGGCGACGCCTCGAAGATGCCGTCGGTATAGAACACCAGGCGATCACCCGGTTTGACGGTGAATTCGTTCTCGGTGTACGTCACGTTGGGATCGAAGCCCAGCGCCGGCCCCGGGGGAAGCCCTTCTCTCCCGATCTCGGTGCCCACGCGGATGACAGGGTAGTGTCCGGCGTTCGCAACAACCGCCGTTCCCCGACCGAGGTCGACATCCGCGACGATGCAGGAGACCAGAAGATCCGACACCTGCGGAAGGATCGAGGCCAGCCGGTGGTTGAACGTACTCAGGAGCTGTGCCGGGCCTTCCGGCTGCGAGCGGCCGATGATCTTGAGCATGGCGCTCACCAGCGCCGGTCGGACGCCGCTTCCGGCGGCATCGGCGACGACGATCTGGTAGCGGTCGGCATCGAGGCGGACAACGTCGAAGTAGTCGCCGGTCAGGTGCATACCCGGCGCCGGACGGGAGAAGCTCTCCACCTCCAGACGGTCGTCCGGTGGCGGGGCGATCGCCATGAACTCCCGCTGGAATACCGCGGCAAGCTCCAGTTGCTCGTTCAGGTGCCGGTTGCGGCGCGCGTCGGCCCGCGTCCGGTCCACCGTCTCCGCGGCCCGGGCAACTTCCTCGTTGAGATGATCCGGCTGCCACGGCTTGTGTACCAGCCCCAGAATCGACGTGGCGACGGCGCGGTTGATCTGCTGCATGTCGGAAAAAGCGGTCACGAGGATGCACCCGATGTCGGGATACTCGGTCCCGATCCGTTCAAACAGCTCCACACCATTCATATCCGGCATGCGCAGATCGGAAATAACGAGACCGGTGGCGGGGTAGCGATCCGCGAGAACCGAGAGGCACGCCGCACCGGAGTCGACGGCGTCGTATGAAATGTCGTGGGCCCGCAGCCATGGTTGCAGATCGCGAACGAACGATGCGAGAACATCGGCGTCGTCATCCACAAACACGACGTGTTCCACGTTCTGGAGCCGTTGTGCCATGTGCACCTCCCGAATGAATCCCAGAACGTTTTTTACTGTTGGACTTTTTGGGGTGGGGTCGCGCCTATGAAGAGTCTACGCCCCTATTATACACCCGTTGAGGAATTTTGGTCAAAATGCCATTCTATCGGAAAATCGTGCGCCTCAGGCGACTTCTCCCGCCGCCTGACGTGGTCGCAGCGGTCCCCGCAGAATTCGGACCCCAAGGTATACGAAGGGCGTGTCCAGGAGCGCCATCAGGACCTTCAGCGCCCAGTAGGGCGGAACCATGCTTCCCAGCACGAACCCCAGTGTGAAATGGTCACCCATTCCCCAGAACGCGATCAGCATGAACACCACCGTGTCGATCAGCTGACTCACGATCGTGGACAGGTTGTTTCGCAGCCACAGGAAACGACCGCGGGTCACGCGCTTCCAGAGCTCGAAGGCCCACACATCGTGGGTCTGGGAAATCGCGAACGCGACGATGCTCGCTGCCGTGATCCGCAACGAGCTGCGAAAGATGGTGAGATATGCATCGTTGGTCGCTGCAAACCGATCCGCCGGTGGCAGAACCGTCGCGATGCCGGTCACCGCGAGGACCACGAACAGGATGGCGATCGTGGCGCCGATCAGTGAGCGGATCGCCCGACCGCCCCAGATCTCGGCCATGATGTCGGTGACCAGAAACGACACCGGAAAGAGAAAAATCCCCACCGAGCCGGTGAACTGGAAGCCACCGACCGTAAAAAAGGGAATAACCTTGGTGCCCATGAGATTCGCCGCGACGATCGAACCGACGAAGAGGGTGGACAGATATGTAAAGGCCGCGGGGCGCGCACCGTTGGAATCAGACAACGTGATCATGACATCGCGATACTATGTGAATTGGCCGATACCGCGCAACCTGTCGGCAGCCCCGGACGCTTGACCGTCCGCGGTTCGCAGGGGACCATAGAAGCGTATGCTCGCTGTAATCATCGCCGTCGCCCAGGTGCTGGGGGTGCTGTCCTCGATCTCGGCGCTCCTGTCCACTCGGACGTCGCAGGGGGCGATCGCCTGGATCGTGTCGCTGAACACCTTCCCGTACCTCGCCGTGCCGGCCTACTGGGTCTTCGGGCGAACGCGGTTCAACGGGTACGTGCAGTCGCGCAAGGACGTCGACGACCGTCTCACCGACCGGGTGGGAGCGCTGCGGGAGTCTCTGGAGCCGTGGCGCCGACCGTTTCCCGACGACGCCGGGCGTCTGGCGTCGGCGGAACGCCTTGCCAAGCTCCCTTTCACGGTGGGAAACGAGACGGAACTGCTGATTAACGGGCCGGCGGCGTTTGAGCGCATGTTCGAGGCGATCGGCCGGGCAGAGCGATACGTACTGATTCAGTTCTACATCATCCGCGCCGACCGCCTCGGCCAGGAACTCAAGGATCTGCTGGTCGCAACCGCCGCCCGGGGCGTGAAGATCTATGTCCTGTTCGACGAGATCGGCAGCTACGGCGTTCCGATGCACTTTCTTCACGAGCTGCGCAGCGCCGGAATCCGGATACACCCGTTCAGCTCCACCCGCGGCCGCCGCAACCGGTTTCAGCTCAACTTCCGAAACCACCGCAAGGTGCTGGTGGTGGACGGAGTTGAGGGCTTTCTGGGAGGGCTCAACGTCGGAGACGAGTACCTGGGCCTCAACGAGAAGTTCGGGCTGTGGCGGGACACGCACATGCGCCTTGCGGGTCCGGCGCTGGTGGGGTTGCAGCTCCCCTTCGTTGAGGACTGGCACTGGGCCACCGGTGAGTATCTGGATCTCGACTGGATATCCTGCACCGCGTCGGCGGCGAACGTGGAGCCGCACCGCTCCTCCTCCGTTCTGGTCCTTCCCTCCGGCCCGGCGGACGATTATGCCACCGCCAGCCTCATGATGCAGCACGCAATCCACACGGCAACGCATCGACTGTGGATCGCGAGTCCCTACTTCGTTCCCGACGAGGCGGTGCAGGATGCGCTGATCCTGGCGGTACTGCGGGGTGTGGATGTGCGCATCCTGATTCCCGACCGGCCGGATCACATGCTCGTCTACCTTTCGGCCTTCGCCTTCGTCGGACCCATGATTCGCGCCGGCGTCAGGGTCTTCCGCTACCGGCCCGGGTTTCTGCACCAAAAGGTGTTCCTGGTGGACGAACAGGTCGCGGGCGTGGGAACCGTCAATCTGGACAACCGCTCCTTTCGCCTCAATTTCGAGATCACCGCCATCGTTCTGGGAACCGCCTTCGGCCACGACGTACACAATATGTTTATCCGCGATTTCGACCACTCCCGCGAAGTGGGGATCGACGATGTGCAGCACATGCCGGTCTGGCTCCGAATCGCCTCCCGCCTCGCGTACCTCCTCGCTCCCGTGCAGTGATGACCCACGAAATTTGAATTTCCGCAACTGCAAAACCTGACTACTGACCCGCTACCGTGGTAGGCTATGAGTGGCGCAAGGGGTAAACATGTCATGAAACGTGCATATCAAACCGTTCTGAAACTGACGTTGGCGTTCGGACTGGCCGCCATCCTCGTTGCCTGCGGAGGCGGGGGAGGTACCCAGACGGCGGAACCGCAACCGGCACCGGAACCGGCGGCACAGCCGCAGGCCGTGGTTGAGGAGGAGGAACTCGACACGATCGAGGTTCCGGAGATCGACCACGCGCTGATCACCTTTGTGACCGGCGACGCCTGGCTGCAACGGGACGGTGACGAGTTCCTCGCGGACATCGGCGACTACCTGCAGCCGGGCGAGCAACTCACCGTGGACACCGGCTATGTGGAGCTCCAGGCCGGAAACCTCGGTTCGGTACGGGTCCAGGAAGCGACAACGATCCGGCTGGACGATATCGTGATCGACCCCGCCGGAGGCGCCTTCGATCTGCGCGTTGTGTCGGGATCGGTTCTCAACAAGGTGAACCGCCTGGCCGGAAACGATACCTACGAGGTGAGAACCGAGACCGCGGTCATGGGCGTCCGCGGTACGGAGTTCGGCGTAAACGTCGATGAAAACACGGGTACCCGCGTTGCGGTGCGCGAGGGGCGGGTTGCCCTGGTGCCGCCGGCGGCGGATCCCCAGCGCTTGCGCGAACGCGCCGCCCAGACCGGAGAGGCGGCTGAGGCGGTTGAGGCCGCGATCCAGCGACTGGAGGACGAAGCTCCGGTCATTGAGCCCAACCAGGAGGCGGAACTCAACCAGGAGGATGCCGCCGCCGCGGAGATGGCGGTCCAGGAGATCGAGCAGGTCATTACCGAGGTCGAAACGCAGACCGCGCAGGGACAGACGGTGGACGTCGCGCAGGTTCAGGAGCGTCTCAACGCCGCCGCCGAGCAGACCGCCTCCCGCGTTCAGGAGGAGACCTCCCGCAAGCGGCAGAACATCTCGGAGGCTTCGCGACAGGAACTTCAGCAGATAGACGACATACGCGTGATTCCGGTGGCCGCCCGAACCACATCCGAGGAAACCGGGCAGGAGGCGGAACCGGCTCCGACACTCGTGCCGGTCCGCGTCCGGGTTGAACCCGCCGACGCGCGGATCGCCCTCGACGGACGGCCGGTTGGCGCCGGTCGGTTTTCCGCGGTGTTCCTTCCGGGGGAGGATCTCACGTTCACGATTACCAGAGACGGGTACGTTGACGAAACCCTGTCCCTGACGGTGGATGAGAATCGCGGTCGCGCCTACACCGTCAGTCTGGCGGAGCGTCCGCCGGAGCCGGAACCCGAACCGGAGCCCGTGGCGCTTCAGGTATCCGTTGAGCCCGCCGACGCCGAGATCTTTATCGACGGCGACGCGGTGGGGACCGGGGCGGTGACCCGCGAGTTCCCGCCGGAGACGGAGGTCGCCGTGCGGGCCGAGCTGGACGGGTACGACAGCGCGGAGCAGACGGTTACCGTATCCAACGGCATGGAGCCGGTGAGTTTTTCGCTGCAGCGATCGATCGCCGGTATTCGCGTCGAGGCCGAGCCGCCGGAGGCCGAGATTCGCATCGACGGAGAGGTCGTGGGCACCGGAAGTGCCACCGTTGAGCGACCGCTCGGTGATGTTGTCCAGGTCGAGGTAGCCCTGGACGGGTATCGGCCCGCGGAACGGGAGGTGACGGTTGAGGGGACCGCCGATGCGGTCCGCTTCCAGCTCGAACAGCTCATTGGCACCCTGGACATCGAGGTTACACCGCGGGACGCGGAGATCCTGCTGAACGGCCGGTCCGCCGGACGTGGCAGCGTCTCCCGGGAGTTTCCCGCTGGGCAGGAAATTTCCGTGACGATCCGTCGACAGGACTACGCCACGGTTCAGGTGCCGGTCACCATCCAGGAGGGTGAGAATCCCCTGCGCTATGAGCTGTCCCGAGACCTGGGAACGCTCAACGTCAGTGTGACACCGGCCTCGGCGCAGATTCTGTTCAACGGCAGCGTCGCAGGGACGGGAACGGTGCAGCAGCAGCTTCCGTCGGGTCAGGAAGTCACCGTATCAGCTCGCCAGGACGGCTACGTGTCGCAGGAGCGCACGGTCACCGTCGGTGCCGGTACGACACCGCTGCGGTTCTCACTGGAGCGGCAGATGGCGAACCTTACGGTCACCGCGCAGCCGGCGGACGCGGCGATTCGCATCGACGGACGGGCCGCGGGAACCGGTCGCGCCCAGCGTCAGTTCCCGGTGGCGCAGCGCGTCACGGTGCAGGCATCGCGGCCGGGCTTCGCCGATATCCAGCGGAGCGTGGTCGTTGAGGCGGGTGGATCCAGCCTGCAGCTGCGGCTGGATCCTCGACCGATCGAAGCAACCGTGGACGTGGCACCGACGCCGCTGGTACGGGCGCTGGCAAGCGACGGACAACGCGCGTACGGCGCGGATCAGGGCGGCACGGTATACGCCGTTGATCCCGCCGGCACGGTCGCATGGAGCGCCGACACCGGCAACACCAGCAACGAGAACTCCATGCCCGTCGTATCCGACGGCGTGGTTGCGTTCTCCGGCGCCGCGGAGCTGGTCATGCTGAACGCATCCAGCGGCGCGGTTCTCAGCCGGAGCGCCCTGAGCGGTTCGGGTTCGCACCTGTTCGGGCGGCGGCCCGTCGCCTGGGGCAACCGGTGGCTGCTGCCGTCGGACGAGGCGCTCACCGTTCTCGATGCCCAGGGGAACCCCACGGGCACGACGATCCCCGTTCCCGGAGGATCCAAGATGACACCGGCGGTCGTCTCCGGTTCGGTGGTGATCGCCGACCAGCAGGGTCAGGTGCTTGTCATTGACCCCTCCAGCGGTGCGGTCCAGGCCACCGTGCCCACGGGCATGTCACAGCCGGTGGCACTGGCGCCGGCTTCGGATGGCGCGCGGGTCTTCATGGTGGGGCGTCGCGGAGTCGCCACCGCGGTTGATATCGCCAGCGGTTCGCAGCTCTGGGAGCAGTCGCTTGCCGGCGGGCGGGGCGCGTTTGTTGACCCCGTGGTGGCCGGGGCGACGGTGTTCTACTACACCCGTGCCGAAATCGTGGCGCTCAACACCGACGACGGGTCGCAGCGCTTTGTGCTCACCGGGGCGGCAGGGTCGCCGGTGGCGCTCGGTGGCTCGGTGTACTACGGTACCACCGCCGGTGAGCTGCGGCGGATCAACCCCGCGACCGGTGCGGTCACCGCACGACTGCGGATGCCGGCGGGGATCGCCGGTGCGCCTGTGGCGGTGGGGGAGCGCCTGATCGTTCCGCTGGCCTCCGGGCAGGCGGTTGTCGTTCACCCCGCGGGAATGTAGCCTGTCCCCGTCCGACGGGATACCATTGATCGAACATTGGGCGTCGTCACCGGTCGGTGATGACGCCCCTTTTTTTTGCCAAGGAGGTGCCGGATGAGCACAAGCCGGTTTCGGGCCCTGCGGGTCCACGAAAACGATGGAACGATGAGCGCGCGGATCGAGGAGTTCTCACCCGATGACCTCCCCGCGGGAGAGGTGCTGGTTCGTGTTCAGTACTCCTCGCTGAACTACAAGGATGCGCTGTCCCTGGCGGGAAACCGTGGCGTGACCCGATCGTACCCGCATACCCCCGGGATCGACGCCGCCGGCGAGGTGGTTGAGTCGGCGGACGGTGCCGTGCCGCCCGGTCGCGCTGTCGTCGTCCACGGATACGACCTGGGGATGAACACCTGGGGCGGGTTCAGCGAGTACATCCGGGTGCCGGCGGACTGGGTCGTGCCGCTCCCGGACGGCCTCGCACCGCGGGAGGCGATGGCCTACGGAACCGCGGGGTACACCGCGGCGCTGTCGGTGGAACGGATCGATCGCGTCCTGCGTCCCGATGGCGGTGCCGCCCCCGACGGTCCCGTGGTGGTCTCCGGCGCCGGCGGCGGCGTGGGATCGATCGCGGTGGCGATGCTTTCGGGACTCGGGTACGCCGTGACCGCTTCCACCGGCAAGGCGGATGACGCGAAGGCGCGACAGCGTCTCACCGACCTCGGTGCGGAGGAGGTGGTGGACCGCGATGCCGTCGCCGCCGACGCCGAGCGGCCGATCGCCAAAGGTCGCTGGATCGGGGGCGTGGACACCACCGGCGGAACGATCCTGGCGGGCATGGTAAAGGCTGCCGGGTACGGCGCGCCGGTTACGTGCTGCGGCCTGACTCGCGACGCCGAGCTTCCGCTCACTGTGTTTCCCTTCATCCTCCGCGGCGTGCAGTTGTACGGCATTGACTCGGTCCAGACCCCGATCGCGGAACGTCGTCGCGTCTGGGGCCGGATCGCCACGGACCTGCGACGCTTGACGGTGGAGTCGGCGGTCTCCGAGATCGCACTGGACGACGTCCCGGAGGTGGCGAACGGACTGCTGAACGGCTCGCACCGGGGACGTACGATCGTCCGGGTTGCGGCGTCGGAGAGGTGACGCCGAATCATGTGACGGTGTCTGAGGAGACCGCGGACCGTCTGGCCGACCTTGTGCGGTCCGTACCGCCCGGTCAGCGAATCACGCTCAACAACCTGCGCATCGCGCTCCGCCGTGGCGCCGTGGGGCGCCCCTCGCCGGAGCTGGAGGAGGCGCTCGCAGACCCGGCGCGGCTTCGCGATACCGTGCTGGCCGATGACCGTCTCCGTTGCCTGGCGTTCGCGATGCCCGACGGTCTCGGACGCCGGCGTTGGACGGGTGAGGAACGACGCCGGGCTATCCTGGATGTGAACAATCTCGTGTGGACCCTCCGCCACCGCGACGCTGGAGCGCCGGCGCGCCTGGCGCCGGTGGAGAAGGTCGTGCTCAGGCTGCGGTCCTTGGGGTGCCGCGAGATCGTGGCGGTTGCGGATGCAAATCTTTCGCACCTGGTCCGGGACGACCCTGCGCTCCTCAAATCCTGGTGCGACCGCGTTGAGGTGGCACCAGGCGGCACTCCCGCCGATGCCATTCTGCTTGAGATCGCCCGGGACGCCGGTGGCCTGGTGGTCAGCAACGACCGGTTTCGAGACTGGCGCCGGGCGTCGCAGTGGCATCGTCGATCCCTCTGGCGCCTGCGTATGCCGGTCAAGGCCGCTGCAGGAGCCGCGTCGTTCCATTTCGGTGAAGCGGAGGCCGAGCTCCGCGATTCCCCGCCGCAGGATTGCCCCGGCGCATGAAGCGGTCTATCCTGAACCCGAAGGGGTTTCGTTCATGACATCACAGAGTTCTCTCACCCGAGTCCGGCTCAACGGGCTCGACCATCTCAGGTTTCTGGTGATCGTCGGGGTGGTGATCCTCCACGCATCGATGACGTTCATGGCGTACGCGCCGGAGTGGTGGTACGTGGTCGACCCGCCCGGCTCCCTGGCGTATACCCTGCTGGTCCTGGCCATAGACGTCCCGATCATGCCGATTCTGTTCTTTCTCTCCGGTTACTTCGCCTGGGCGTCCCTGGTCCGCCGCGGACCCGGCCCCTTCCTCCGTGGCAAGGCGCTGCGAATCGGCGCGCCCTGGGTCATCGGATCGTTGCTCCTGGCGCCGCCAACGGCGTATCTCGCCCTGGCGTCCCGGGGCCTCGGTGACGGGCTCGTTGCGTTTTGGAGCGGGCCGTTCTGGGGGCCGTGGTATCAGCAGTCGGTATACTGGTTCCTCGGCGTGCTCTTTCTGCTGTTCGTGCTGACATCCCTCGTTGCCCGGGTGCCTGGCGTTTGGGCATGGCTGGAACGGGACGTGGACGCGTGCTCCACCGCATCGCGGAGACGGAGATACGCGCGCCTCGGCGGATTTTGGGTGATCACCGCGCTGCTGTTCTTTCTGGTGCACCGCCGCGTACCCCTCGACGCGTGGCGGAACTGGGGATACATCCTGGTCGTGCAGCCGAACCGAATCGGGCTGTACGTCGCGTACTATGTCCTTGGTCTCGGCGCGGGGCGGGGTCGCTGGCTGCACCGCGAATGGCTCCGCGATGAACGGGCCTGGCCCGGACTGCCCACCTGGTCTCTTCTGGCTGTAGTCGCAATGCTGGGATATCTGGCAAACCGCGTCGTGATTCCCGCGGCCGCCCGCGACGATGTGGTGGTTCAGGCGGTGACGGCGCTTCTCTTCAGTGGCACGGTGTTCACGTGGCTGATGCTGTCGCTGGCGTTTGCCCGCGTCTTTCTGGAACAGTGGGGTCCACGGCTCAGGCGACTCTCGTCGGCGTCGTACTGGATCTACTTTTTCCATCCAGTGGTGCTGTATCCCACCCTCATGGGGCTCAGGGCGCTGCCCTGGCTGCCCCGGATTGTCGCGTGGCTCATCGGGATCGCGGTATCGGTGGCGGTTCCGTGGCTGATCGCCGAAGCCGTCGCTGCCGTGCGCCATCGCGTGGGACGACCGGCGTAGATCGGAACCGTCGGGGCAGCGTGCAACACAGGAACTCCCGACGACGTTCGCGCTATCGCGAGGGCGGGAGATCCGGTTCCGGCACCCGGCGGTCGCCATCGGCGATACGGTACTCGCGATCGAACGCCGATGCCAGGAGATACAGCGCCGGGATCAGCAGGATGTGGCTCACCACGTTCCGATCGAACGCCGCTCCGAGAGAGACGTTCAACGCGTGGGTCGTCGCCGGGATCAGCATGACCACGGTCGCCAGCGGTGCAACCATATACCCGCGGTCACCCGACCGCAGCGAATGGGCCACGTGGATCGTCGAGATTACGACGATGAATCCGACAGCGGCGTGGAGCCCGACCCACAGAAAGCGGCCGGTGGTCACGACCAGGTATACCAGCGCCAGGTAGCGGAGCACGGCCGCCACGAGCAGCGCACGCTGGATGCCGCGTCGGCGTACCAGACTCAGGGCGCCGATTTCTGCAACCACCACAGAGATTCCGTTCACCAGCCAGGCGAGATAGTGCGCCCCGGGTCCCACGTAGCGCTGAAGCAGGTGCGCGGTGCCCCCCAGGAACGTCGATGTCCCGAGCAGCACAAAGAACCAGTACGAGAACCGGAGGCGCTGCCGCTCCGAGGTGTCGCGAACCCGCGCGGCGAGTGTGGTACAGATAAGCGCCAGAGACAGGTCCGAAATGAACGTCATCGGGTGGGTGAGTGTCAGTCCCAGCAGTTCCAGTTCCACGACACGGTAGAGTATAACGCTTCCAACGGCCCCGGGGTCCACCCGGAGTCCGGATCCTTCCGCTCCGGGGGCGTTACGCAGACGTCGCGCGGTGGGCTGTTCCGTTCCCCGCCACAGGAACGGCCACGCGCACCACGGTGCCACCTCCGTCAACGCGGGGCATGATCGATACCTCGGCGCCGATCTGCAGACTCAGAGACCGCATCAGCTGGAATCCGAGGTTGCCGGAGTGTTCGACATCCAGCCCTTCGCGAATTCCGACGCCGTTGTCGCGGATCTCAACGACGATCTCTCCGTTGGTTTCGCCGTCGGCGGTGACGTCGATCGCACCCCGCGAGGCGGTGCTCGCTCCATCTGCCGCGGGGGCGTCGCCGGTGGGTGCATCGCCCAGGGAGGGAAAGGCGTGGGCAAAGGCGTTGGTGATACTCTCGCTTACGATCAGTCCCAGTGGGAGCGCGAGAGCGACGTCGAGCTGGAGTTCGCCCTCCGGGACACGGACGTCGGCGGTGCGGGTGTGGCCGTACTCCATCTGGAGGTGGAGCGCGATCTGTCCGAGGAACGAGACGAAGTCGATGTGCCCCAGATCGTCATCCTGGTAGAGTCGGTCGTGGATCATGCCCATGACCATGATCCGGTCCCGGGTCTTCTCGATCGCCTCGCGGTAGTCCTCCGGTGAGTCCAGCCGATCGATCTGGAGGTTGATCAGGCCGTTGATCACCGCGAGGTTGTTCCGCACCCGGTGATGAACCTCCCGCAGCAGTATGTGCTTCTCCTCCAGGGATCGCTTGAGTGCGCGCTCCGAACGGACGCGGTCGGTGATATCTCGGGCAAACGACACCGACATGCGCTCGCCGCGGTACCAGATCGTCGACACCGTGACCTCGACGTTGAGGTCGACTCCGTCCTTGCGCCGGTGGATCGTCTCAAAGGTGCGACCCCCGGTTCGATGGACCTCCTCACGGTGCGCTTTCCACCGCTCGAGCGAAAACGTGGGATCCACGTCCAGGATCGTCATCGACAGAAGCTCCGCACGGGTGTAGCCGAGGCTGGCGCACGCCTGGCCGTTGACGTAGTGGATGCGGGCGTCGGGCTCGGCGATGCGAAACACCGCGATGGCGGCGTGTTCCACCGACTGGCTCGCGATCGCGAGTTCGCGGTTGCGGAGGTTCTCCTTGGTGACGTCGTGGATAATCGAGTACAGGAGTTCCTCGCCGTGAACGCGGACCGCGCCACTCGATATCTCGACGTCGATCAGGGAGCCGTCGCGACGGCGGTGAACAAACTCGAAGCGGCGCTCTTCGGCCAGTAGAGCGCGTCGAAACGCCTCCCGAATGTCCGCGGGCGCCGAGGTGTTGAGATCGGATACGTGCATCGTCACGAGCTCCTCGCGTCGCCACCCGTACAGGTTCACCGCCGCCTCGTTGGCGTCGACGATCCGTCCGTCCGCCGGGCGCAGGACGAGCATCGGCGCGTGACGGTTCTCAAAGAGGGCGCGGTACCGCGCTTCGCTCTCGCGGACCGCCCGGGCGGTATTGCGTCGTACGGTCTGACTGAAAAACACGTGCACGATCAGGAGGAAGGCCAGGGGAAACACGGTCAGGACCGTGGTCGCAGTACGTCGAACCTGCCCCCACGAGTCTGCCCCCGGAAGGAACACCGGGAGGATGAGGAGCATGACCACGTGGACAAACACGCCGAGGGCCAGGACCGCCCACCAGCGGTTCCACGCATGCCAGCGAAGACGGGCACGGTATGCGAGGGAACCGGCGGCGGCGGAGACCACGATGAGCGTGACCCCGGCCGGAGTGCCCGCTCCGCCAATCGCCCATCGTGCGGAACCGGCGATCACGGAGGCGATGAGGGCCGGAACGGGACCGGCAATATAGCCCGCCGCAGTCAGGATTACCGAGCGGCCGTCGAAGAGAATCCCGTCGTCGAGGCGGACGGGCGTGAGGATTCCGGCAACGGCGATGAGGCCGAACAGAGCTCCCGAGATCGCGGCACGAACACGCCGGTCGTCCGGTATGCGATCGGCGATTAGGTCGAAGACCACGGCGAGGGCAACGAGGGCGGCGATGTGCTGGAGCAGGGTCACCACCAACATGCTGTTAAGTGTAGGAGAATGACCGTGTCATTGCGAGGTGCCGGCAGCTCAACCTCGGCCGGCAGCTCAACCTCGGCCGGCAGCTCAACCTCCGCCGGCAGCGGTGGGCGGGGCGCCCCGCGCGACATCGATGAAGAGCGGAAAGAAATCAGACATGGCGCGGTGCGGCGGCGCCTCGTCGCTCACCATCCCCCGCCGAAATCCCCGGTCCACGAACGCCTGCAGAACGGCCGGGTCCGGACTGGCGATATGGATCGGGACGGACAGGTGCGCATTTGGCTCCCTGATCGGGCGCTGCGCCTGATGGTCGCCGAATATCACCACGATCGGACTCCGGGATACGTCCATCTCGCCGCGGACGTAGCCGGCGAGCGTCCGAAGGACGTACGAGATCGCGGCGGTGTAGCCCTCCACGAGTTGGGTACCCCCGGTCCACGTATTGTCGAACGTCAGGATCCGATCGGAGAGCTCGTTGTAGACCGCTCCGTTTCCGAGGGACGACCAGTCGGCAAGATACGGGGGGATACGGTTGAAAGGCGTGTGACTGCTAACGAGCTGATAGTACGCAAGCAGCGGCCGATCGGCGGCAACACCGCCGGGGGCGATGGCGCGCTTCACCCAGCGGTCCCCGGCGCGGATAGCGTACTGATCGGCAACGGCGACGTACGAGAACCAGGGACCGTGGTAGTCGAAATCACCATCGTAGGCGATCAGCGCATCCTCGAAACGGTAGAGGTCCCAGCCTTCGGGCCACGCGCCGTGTACGGTGCCGGGGCGGACGGTAGAGGTGCGGTAGCCCGCAGCCTGCAGCACGCCGGTGAGCGACGGAACCTCGGCATCGTAGAGTTCCTCGAATGCTGCCTGAGAGTCGATCCACTGACCGGTCAGAAACGTTGCCTCGGCCAGCCAGCTGAACCCGCCCGCGACCGGCGACCGGAGGTAGCTCGACACCACCCGGTACCCCCGCGACCGGAACGCTGCCTCCAGGCTCTGCCGATCCGGAGCCAGCGCCTCGGCGATCTCGCGGTGTGTGACCGTTGCGTACCCGTAGGCCTCGATCGCGAACACGTAGATGTCGCGATCCAGGATCCCGGGAAACCGGTAGACGGGCGTGTCATGCGCATTCGTCGTGGTCGGAGCGGTCTCGGGAATGCCGGTGGCGGCCGGCCCGCTGTCCAGCGTCACCTCCCGGAGGTGGAGTCCGGGGCGATCTCCCCAGGCGGTGAACGAATGAACCACCGGAACGGAGCCGCCGACGAAACCGGCGACGGTGGCGGCGAGGACGATGACGCCAACAGCGGAGGCCCCCGCTGCGCGTGGCGCCGGAAGGCGTCGCCACAGGGCCGTCACCGTCGATTCCACGGCGATTCCGATCGCGAAAAAGGCGGTGAAGATCACGACGATCACGATCGGCGTCAGGATATCGGCCAGGGGGCCGACGGGACCGAGGCCAAGCTGGATCAGGCTTCGTACCATGGGAATGTCGATACCCGGCGAGAAGGGGCGGGCGTATACCCATCGCACGCCGGCTTCCGCAACCGCGAAACCGATCAGGTACCCGAGGGCAACTCCGGCGGCGCGCCGGACCAGACGTCGCCGCCGACCGGGCCCGTCGGCCCACCAGATCACCAGAACAAGCAGCGCCAGTTCGCCGTGCGCGGGAATCGCGAGGAACGATCCGCGTACGAGATCGGGGAGACTGAGTACCGTCGCCAGGAGCGCAAGGGGGATCAGCAGGAGCAGCGTGGAGGCGATCACGGCGGCGCGACCGCCGGTCAGGGTGTTCCGGGTGCGCATAGTTGGTACCGGAACGATACTACCGCGGTTCGCGCGGAGACAAGGTACGGCTCCGGGCCCGTCTGCCGCGATATTCCTGGGCGGCGTAGCGTGCCTCGCGGCGATCTCGCTGATGGGCGTGGTGTGCCCGGATGCCCATGGCCAGGAACAGCGACGCCGCTCCGACGATGTGGACGAAGGCGGTGATCGTGTACAGCGTGGGCTGGAGGTGCTTCATCTCGAGCAGGTTCTGCCGAGTGATCATCGCGATCGCCTCCCACGTTGCGAGAACCCAGGCCGCCGCGGTGATGCCGTGATGGTCAAACCGGTACGCCCGGAACGTAATCCAGACGAGGACCGCGGTCTGGACCAGATAGGCCGAAAACACCGCCACGGGACTCGGGATGAGCGCACCCGGCGGCGTCACCAGGCCGATCCACGCTTCCCGGACGATATCGGTCACGCCGAGCGCCGCGAGGATGATGCCTGCCGTGAGTCCCAGTCCGATCGCGTTTTCCTGCCGCATAGCCGTTTCACAGTACCCAAACGCGTCGCGTATTGACTACCGCCCGGGGATTGATGAGCTTTGTCCCATGACCGGTACACGACGGCGGCGACGGCGATGGGGCAGATGGCTCATTCTCGGGCCTCTGCTGCTGGTGGCGGCCGTGGCCCTCTGGGGAGTCCTCGATGCGTTTGGCGGTCTGGGTTCGGAGACCGCGTGGAACCACCGCTGGCGAAGCGCCGACGGAACCACGATCGGCGGCTACCTGATTCGGCCAGCCGAGGCGCGCCGCTTTGCGCCCCGCCCTGCAACCGGTACGACCGTCCGGGTGGAGCCGTCGCGGGACGGGCGCCTCCCGGCGGTGCTGCTGCTCCATGAATGGTGGGGGCTTCGACGCGACACCCTCGCGATGGCGGAGCAGCTGGCCGCCGACGGGTACGTGGTGCTGGCCCCGGATGCGCTGCGGGGCCACGTTGCGGTCAGCGTCCCGGGGGCGCTGGTGCAGATGGCGGTGATCCCGCAGGAACAGATCGCTGCGGATCTGGATTCGGCCCTCGACGATCTCCGTTCCCAGTCCGGTGTGGATCCCCGCCGCATCGCCGTGGTGGGGTTCTGCTTCGGCGGTACCCAGGCGATGCTGCTCGGTACCCGGACACCGGACCTTGCGGCGACGGGAATCTTCTACGGCGGTGGTCCGATCACCGATCCGGACGCGATCGGGTCGCTGGCCGTCGGCGGTCCGCTGCTGGGCATCTACGGGTCGGAGGACCGGACGATCCCGGTCGAGGATGCCCGGCGTCTCGGGACGATTCTGGTCGAGGCCGGACGCAGCGCGGAGATCGAGGTGTACGACGGCGTGGGCCACGCCTTCGTCGATCCGACGTCGATTCGTACGCCGGGACCCGCCGCTTCGGCGTGGGACAGAATGCGGCTGTTTCTGGCGGACGCGCTGGTCGCCGGGCGATAACGGGGGACTTTTGTGGAGATACTGCGCATCGGAATCGCGGCAGTGGCTCTCGTCGGATCGGCGATCGGGATGGAGTTTGTCGCCCGGGTTCTTCACAAGTACGTGATGCACGGGCAGGGATGGTGCCTGCACGCGGATCACCACCGCAGCACCGGCCGCGTATTTCAGAAAAACGACCTGTACTTTCTGCTCTTCGCTGCGATCTCAACCGGTCTGGTGGCGATCGGGATTCGGTCCAGCCTGTTCGAAATCACGGCCGCCGGTGTGGGTGTGGCGATCTACGGTGTCGGCTATGTCGTTTTTCACGACATCATGTTCCACGGGCGAATCCGGGGTCTGAAGTTTTCGCCCCGGCATCCCTACCTGCGCCGGATCGTCAACGCCCACCGCATGCACCATGCCACCGTGACCCGTGGCAGCGCGGTCAGTTTCCATTTCCTCTGGGCGCCGCGGTTCTACGACGAGGCCAATCGGGAGGCGATCGATGCCAAGCTCAGGGAGATCCGGGAGATGCAGCGGGCGATCAGGGAGCCGGTTCCGTCGGACGGAACGGGACCGGCGCATCCGTCTGAATGAACACCGAGTAGCGGGGGACCGCTCCGGTGTTCCGCGTGCGATGCCCGGGTGGCTCCGTGTCCTCGAGGAACACCGTTTCCCCCGCTGCAAAGCGACGAACCGTGCCGTCGCCGACCTCGATTTCGATCTCTCCGCTCATCATGAGGATGAACTGGCGCCGCGGCGCCGGGTGCCAGTCGTAGTCGTAGCCGGCGTCGGTACTCCGAAAGATCACCCGGTCGGTGTCGATCGGGTCCGACAGCAGCCCGATCGGTCCGCCGTCGGCGAGTTCAATCACACCGTCCTGGAAATGGGTCGTTCCCGCGGCGTCTGCGTAAATCCTGGTAACGGGAAACGCGGCCATTCAGCCCACGGCCTCCGAGACCGCCGACCGCAGATCGTCGTCGGAGACCGGTTTGGAGACAAAGCGGCGCAACGTGGGGATGTCGCGCCGGATTTCGTCCTCGTTGATCTGGTAGGCGCTCATGACGATGATCGGGTACGTCCATTCCCGGGAGATCTCGCGGGCGGCGTCGATGCCGCTCAGGTCGTCCTTGAGGCGAATGTCCATGATGATCAGATCGAAGGCGTGTTCCCGCGCGATTTCGATGGACTTGCCCGCATACGGTGTTTCATCGATCGAGTCGAATCCGAGACGCTTGAGCCGCATCGTCAGATCCATTCGAAAGATCGGTTCGTCTTCAACAATCAGCGCGCGCATGGCGGGTCGGTGGTCCATCCTTTCCTGAAGTCTACATCGCTGGAATGCACGAATTCCAGCCGTCAGCCGAAATCATCGACTTCCCGTTGGAGGAATCGTGCCATCGCCGATCGCAGAGAGGGAAAGGCGATCCGTTCGAGCCGGATATCCTCCCGACGGAGGAGCCGGTATCCGTCGATCTCCTCCTGCTGTACCGATTCCGGCGGCCGATCCAGTCGCCCGGTGAACACCAGGTCACAGGTATTGTACACCACACCACGGTAGCGATACTCGT
The DNA here is from genome assembly GCA_913030605.1 of uncultured Spirochaeta sp. Lineage (GTDB taxonomy): Bacteria > Spirochaetota > Spirochaetia > DSM-27196 > Alkalispirochaetaceae > Alkalispirochaeta. The sequence continues at coordinate 25,672 of CAJWEZ010000032.1, read as the reverse complement.
TGGGCGCGGAGCAGAAATAGCGCAGGTCACGGGCTTCGGCATCGATCTCCTCACGGATCTCGCGGCGCAGGGCGTCTTCCGCCGATTCACCGGGGTCGATGAACCCTCCGGGAAAATCGAGCATTCCACGGGCGGGCTCGTTGCCCCGTACGAGAAGGAGGACACGGCCCCCGTCGGGATCACCGCCGGCATCGTCGGGTACGGTCAGGATTGCGCCACACGCTGCGGCGGTATTGTGGAAGAACACGAAACCACAGCGCCGACAGGTGAATCGGTTGGTGCCGTCGAATCCGAGGGTGTCGGCACCACAGGCGGGGCAGTGACTGAAGGCATGGTGCGTCATCGTCACGCCTCCGGAGGCAGGTTGTGTACGGTTTCAGCCACCGGTTCCGGTGCAGCGCGTGTGGCGATGCGCACGGAGACGAGGACGAGGGCGCCGCCGGCGAGCTGCAGCGGCGTCAGCCGCTCGCCCAGGGCGACCCACCCGGTCAGTGCGGTGATCACGGGGATCGCGTTGATGTACAGGGCGGCGGTGGCGGCTCGTTCGTAGCGCAACGCCCAGTTGTAGAGCAGAAACGCACCGACCGTGGCTCCCACCGCGAGAAAGGCGAGCGCGATCCATCCCCACGCGCTCAGCCCCGCAAGCGACCGACCCGACGGTGACTGCATCCCCCAGAGGAGACCGAACACGGCGGCGCCCCACCATGTCTGAATCACCGTAAGGTGTACCGGGTCCACCTTCTGGGTCAGGTCCCGCGCCAGGGTGATGTAGAACGCCGCCGAGAGCACCGCGCCCGCCACCAGCAGGATGCCCACCACCTGGTTGCGGGCGCTTTCGCCGGCCGGGTCGCCGCCGACCACAAGAAGGGCGATTCCCGCGATCGACACGCCGACGGCGACGAGACCGCCGGGCCGGGCCGGCTCCCCGAGGAACAGCGAGGCGAGGATCGTCACCGCCAGCGGAATGGTGGCGATGATGAGCGATGCCGTGGTGGCGGTGATCAGGCGTATCCCGTAGCTCTCGAAGAGAAAGTAGGCCACCGGCTCCGCCAGGGCGGTCAGGGCGATGAGAAGGTGCGTCTTCCGCGAAAACGCTGGGCGTCCGCGGAGCGCCATGACGACGGCGAGCAGGACAGAGGCGATGAGGAAGCGAACCCCCATGTAGGTGAGGGGCTGAATCTGCGAGAGGACCAGCTTGGAGGCGACGAACGATACGCCCCAGAAGACCATAGTCAGGAGCATCGCTCCCTGGACGAGCACGGGATGAGGTTTCATCGGTGGCGAAAGTGTAGCCCGCCGCTCCGTTGCCCCACAAGTCGCGATCGGCGAGAATGACGGCATGACTTCACTAATCTACGGATGCATGCGAATCGGCGGCAGCTGGGACGGTACGCCGCCGGATGATGACACCAGACGGGCCGCGTTCGCCGCCCTGGACGCGGCGTGGGAGGCGGGCTACCGGATATTCGACCACGCCGACATCTACTGTGCCGGCAACTCCGAGCGGGTGTTCGGCGAATGGCTCGCGGCGCACCCCGGTCTGCGGTCGGAGATGCTGCTGCAGTCCAAGTGCGGAATTCGCCTGGGTGACCCGGTGATGTACGACTTTTCCCGGGATCACATTCTCTCGTCCGTCGACGGCATTCTCGAGCGGCTCGGTGTGGAGCGCCTCGACTCGCTCCTGCTGCACCGTCCCGATCCGCTCGTGGAACCGGAGGAGGTCGCGGCGGCCTTCGACGAGCTGGAACGGACCGGAAAGGTGGCCGCGTTCGGTGTCAGCAACCACTCGGCAATGCAGATCGAGCTGCTGCAGCGCACCCTGGATCAGCGTCTGTCGGCGAACCAGATGGAGGTAAGTCTCGCACACCCGGATCTGATCACCACTGGGGTAGCGGTGAATCAGCGCGAGCCTGACTACCCTCAGCGCGCCGCCGACACGGTGGAGTACTGCCGTCTCCACGACATCACACTCCAGGCGTGGTCGCCGCTGGCCCATGGGCGGTACTCCGGCGCCGGGGACAAAAACGCCGGGGACACCAACGCCGAGGACAACGCGGCCACACGGATGGTCGCCGATCTGGCGCGGGAACGCGGTGTCTCCCGGGAGGCGGTGGTGCTGGCGTGGATCATGCGTCACCCCGCCCGCATCGTTCCCGTTGTGGGTTCCACCAACCCGGAACGGATCGTCGCCGCCGCGCAGGCCGGTGACGTTCTGATCAGTCGCGAGGAGTGGTACGGACTGCTTCAGGCGGCTCGCGGGTCGGGGATGCCGTAAGTCCGTCGTACAGACGGTCCAGGCCCGCGGTAATGGACCGCCACGCGTCGTCCCCCTCGCTCACTGCGGTGGGGGCGGTGTCGCCGCGGCTGTTCCGGCGAAGATCGTCGACGGCGTCGCGCAGTGCCGACAGATCCCGGTGACGTTCTTCCGCGCCGCGGGCGTCGGCATCCGCGTCGATCCGGATCCGGAGTCGAGCGAACTCCTGCTCCCACTCGTGGAACTGTGCTTCCAGGATAGATTTGCGATCGGTCACAGCAGCTGATCCACCTCGTGCTGCATGACGCGCCGGAGGAACTGGTACAGCTTGGCGCGGCTGCGGCTGTCGGAGATCTCATCGAACATGATGACGTACACAAGACCCATCGGTGTCTGCCGGGTGCCATGAATGCGGCCCCCCACCGAGAGAATGCTGCCCCACAGTCGGAGCTGGATGTCGGTGAGGACGGTGCCCGGTGGAAGATCGGCGCGGAGGATGCACGCCATCCCGGCTTCGCTGATGTCGAGAATGTCTCCGGTATATCCCGCGGCACCGATATCGATCTGAAACGTGCCCTTGCCCTGTGGCACCCGGACGCGCACGTACCGACGATCGCCGCGTGCCTCAGCGGCCTCCAGCGCCTTGATGATGATACGGGCGCTCTTCTGGAACCCCAGTTCGAGGATGACGTAGCCACAGGTTGCGCCGAGTTCCATCAGGTAGCGCTGCGCCACCTCCGGGTTCGGATTGTACGAGAGGATTCCGACCTCCGCGCCGTGCTGCGACCGCCCGTTGATCACGGCACGGACGATCTGCTCCAGTACCGCCGGTGGCAGGCGCGAGTCGATGTTGAAGTACACCACCGATTCCGGAAACGCCCGCAGCACCGCGTTGATGCGGCGGTGGTCCTTGACGATCGCCGCCTCATACTGCGCCGTGACGAGAAAATGGATCATCTGTTCCTGGATGACGCTGGGCGGGTCAACGAACAGGACCCGCCTGCCTCCGGGGCGCCCCCCCGGACCGGGGCGAGGTGGTGCCGGCGCGATCGCCGGTCCGTCAGCGTTGCTCAAACGTGTTCCCCCATACCCAGAGTGTGAAGGAAAACGGAGGATGTTTCCAACCCCGCGGGACGGCCCGCGCGCGGAGTCGAGTCAGTGTTGGAGGACAGTGCGGACGGTCAGTGCGGCGCGTCGGCCCCCCAGAGGTACTCGAGGCGTGCGTCACGACCGCAGCCGGAACGGTAGGTACGATACCGCAGCGGGTTCTTGATGTAGTAGTCCTGGTGGTACTCCTCGGCGACGTAGAACTCCCCGGCGGGAAGGATCTCGGTGACGATCTCGCCGCGCAGGCGACCGGACTCCTCCAGCCTGCGTCGACTTTCCTCCGCCACGCGTCGCTGTTCCGGTGTTCGGTAGAAGATCGCGCTCCTGTAGCTGGATCCGCGGTCGCAGAACTGCCCCCCGGCGTCCAGGGGGTCGATATTCACCCAGTACACATCCAGCAACTCCCGGTACGATACCTCGGCGGGACGATAGACGACGATCACCGCTTCGTAGTGTCCTGAGCCGCCGCGTGACACCTGGCGGTAGGTCGGATTCTCCACGTGACCGCCGGTGTATCCGGAGATCGTCGCGACGACCCCGTCAATCGCGTCGTAGGGTGGTTCCATGCACCAGAAACAGCCGCCGGCGAAGACCGCCGCCGCCTCGTCCGGTGCCAGGTCAGAGAAGTCGTACGCCGGCTGCTGGGCCAGTAACGGGACGATACCGGCAACGGCGATGGCGACGACCGTCCAGAACAGGATTCGCGCTTTCATGGTTCATAACATACCGCCGCAGGGAAGGCATCGGGGAGTGGGTCAGCGGACGAACACCCAGGTCCTGTTGTCGGACGACGCGGGATCGAAACGATACCCGTCCTCGCGGTAGTCCTTGAGCGCCTCGACATCCGCGAGCCGCCTGGAGACAAGGAAGCGTGCCATCTTTCCGCGCTGCTGTTTTGCGTAGACCGCCACCGTCCGGAGGTGACCGTCGTCACGGCGTTCCTTGAACTGCGGTGTGACGACCGGACACTCCAGATCGTCGACGGCCACCGCGCGGAAGTACTCCTGTGAGGCAAGGTTCACGAGGATCCGGGACCCGCTGCGCTGGACCGCAGTGTTGAGGTGTTCGGCGATTCGCGCTCCCCAGAAATCGTAGAGACTTGAGCCGCGGCTGTTGCGGAGGCGGATTCCCATCTCGAGGCGGTAGGGAAGCATCAGGTCCAGGGGCCGGAGTACGCCGTACAGACCCGACAGTATCCGCAGGTGGTCCTGGGCAAAGGCGAAGTCGTCCTCCGACAGGCTGTCGGCATCCAGACCGCGATAGACCTCGCCGCGAAAGACGGCGATCGCTTGACGCGCCGCGCCGGGGCTGTCGTGGAGCCCGGTCCGCCAGGCGGCGAAGCGTTCCGCGTTGAGCTGGGCCAGGTCGCCGTTGATGTTCATGAGTTCCGCGAGCCCGTCGGGACCGAGGCTGCCGGCGGTCGTCGCGAGGTCTGCCGCATCGTCGAGAAACTCCGGTCGGGAGTAGCGGTCGGTGGCGACGCCGGCGTCGAAATCGAGCGTCTTGGCCGGCGAGAGGATGGCGATCACGACGGATCCTCCGCACCGCTTCGGGGACTGTGAAGATCGAGTGCCCGGAGGAGCTCGTCGAGGGAGTCCTCCGACGGTGCGGTCATGATACGGGTCCCGTCGCGTGCGAAGAGAACCACCGCAAAGGGCAGGTCACCGAGCTCCAGTTGCTCCGCAACTCGGTCCACGTCGTAGGAGACCGGGTCTACATCAACCACGGCGATGTTGCGCGCCGACACCCGGTTCCAGTTGCTGGATACCGCGAGATTGAACGCGAATGGCCGCACGTCGTCGCGGCTTCGCGCGAAGACGACGATCACCGGCTGATGACCACGGTACTCGTCGATGGCAAAGGCCTGTGCGCTGACTGCGGCGGTTGTCAGGAGAAAAAGGCCGAGGGCGATCGCAAGGGAGGAACGTTTCACGCGCCCAGAGTACCGCCTCCCGACTCAGGTGGCAAGCGGGACCTGCATCGTCACCCGGACCCGTGTCCCCTCACCGTCGTCGAGGCGCAGGGTGCCGTTGAACTGCTCCGCCAGCGTGTGCACCAGCGACAGGCCGAACCCCGCCGGCAGGTCGTCGGCGCCGCCGGCGGCGAGTCCGCGACCGTTGTCGGCGACCTCGATCTCGAGCCAATCGCCGTCGATCGCGTGGATCCGGATCTGGACCTCGTCGTGCGGGCCGTGGGGAAAGGCGTGGCGCAGCGCGTTGCCGGTGAGTTCCCAGAGGATGATCCCGATCGGTACACAGGCGGCGCGGTCAACGACGATCGAGTCCACCGACGGTGAGATGCGTGGAGGACGGGGGCGCTCCGGCCCGGTGGTACCGACCGAGAGGAGCGGGCCGGGTTCCAGGTCCAGCAGGAGATCGTGAACGAGATCCGGAAGGTGGACGCGGGACATACGCTCACTGCGGAAGATCCGTTCGTAGATACGCCCCAGAAATGTCATGTGCTGCTCCGCCTCGTAGAGGGCGGACTGCGTCTGCGGATCGGAGGTCTGGAAGCGCTGGACCGACAGCATCGACCGGACGAGATCCATGTCGCTGCGGATGCGGGCGTGAGCCTCGTGCAGGAGTTCCGTTCGCTCATCGAGGAGCTCCCGGACCCGTCGTTCGCTCCGCGCCTGCGCCGCCATCGCCCGTGACAGGCGCAGTGCCATACGGATCGTCTGGTCCAGGACGTGGGGCCCCGCGTCTTTGGTCACATACCCGAAGTGGCCGACATCCCCGATTCGTTCCACGGCTTCGGCGTCGTTGTGCCCCGAGTAAAACACGACGGGGACGGCGTGGTCGTGCAGCAGCTCGCGTGCCAGCGCCGCGCTGTCGCCACCGCGACCGAGGTCGAGGTCCAGCAGAACGAGATCGACGGACGTGGTGGAGACCGCATCCCGGGCGGCGCCGGTGGACGGAACGTGACACACCGAGTATCCGCGGCGCTCCAGGTCGGCAACGGTACCGATCGCCGCGAGCGGTTCGTCTTCCACGAGCAGAATCGTGACTCCCGAGGCGACGTTCTCCTGTTCCATGACCGTAGATTAGATCGTCCCGTCGGGGTGGTCAACGAACCGTCGACGGGATCTGCTGCGATGCGGACTGGACAGGTCAACGGGTTTGGCGTCACGATGGCCCATGATCCAACGCGCACTGGTCGCCTGCCTGACGTTGTGGTTCGGGGTCGTGGCCGTCGGGATACCGGCGCAGGAAATGGACGCGGCGGCGCTGGCGTTGCGTCCCCTCGGCCTCGAGGTGGAGGGCCGTCCGGTTACGGATCCGCAGACGGTTCTGTTCTACGGACCCCGCGTACCGCGGGTACACATGCATGGGACCGAGCGGATCAGCGAACGGGAGTTTTTCGAGATTGCGGGAGACGGTGACGCCGCCCGCAACGCCAGGGTCCACCGCGGCGTCAACATCGGACTCACGACGCTCTCCATCCTGTCCTTTTTCGGTGGGCTCGCACTCTTCGGCGCCGCCGATCAGGTCGATCTGGGGCTCGTGGGTCTTCCGCCGGAAACGCAGGGCCGGATCCTGTCACTGGGGATGCTTGGAGGAAGCCTGGTCCCATCCATCGCCGTCATGATCCGCGGCCAGCAGTGGGCACCGCTTGAGTACAGTTACCAGACGATGCGTACGTTCAACGACGGTATCGGCACCGGCGCATCGCGATAGACCGTTCGCGGCAAGGAGCGTTCCCCTTGGACAACACCCGCCTCATTCCGCCGTTTCACCCGCTGGCGGCCGACCGCATTCCCGAGTGGGGTGCGGCGGTTCTATCCGATGTCACGCCGGAGTTTGTGGATCGGCTCGACGCCGGCGTTGGCGATCTCCTCACCGTGCGTCTTCACGTCCCTGCCACCGCGCCGGTGCGGGCGGTCGAGATCCGCCGGATTCGGGACGGGGCGCACCACCGCGTCGCGATGGACCATGACGGTGACGGGCGCTGGCGGGGAACACTCGCGGTCGACGGGGAGGGGCCGTTGCATTGGCACTTCATCCTGCAGACCGATCGCGGTCCATACTTCTACACCCAGCTGGGCATGCACTCCGTGCCGCCGACGGAGGACCACGATTTCGTTCATCTTCCGGCGGCAACGGTGCCTGAGTGGGTGGCGGGGGCGGTGTTCTACCAGATTTTCCCCGACCGGTTCGCGAAGGGAGACCCGAACGCAGGGCGGCGCCCGGCGGAGTACGAGTTCGACGGTGGTCACCCGCTCGTCCTCGATTGGGACCAGGAGCCGCTGGAGTTCGCCGACGGCAGATGCCAGGACTTCTTCAACGGAGACCTGGAGGGTATCCGACAGCGCCTGGACTACCTGCAGGATCTCGGGGTCACGGCGGTATACGTGACCCCCATTTTCGCCGCCCGAACCACGCACCGCTACGACTGCATCGATTACCGGTCCGTTGATGAAGCGCTTGGCGGTGACGCGGCCCTGGAGCGCCTGGCGACGGAAATGCACGCCCGGGGTATGCGACTGGTGGTTGACGTATCGATCAACCACACCGGAAGCGACCACCCATGGTTCCGACGGGCGCAGGACGACCCGGACAGCCGCGAGGCGGCGTTTTACTACCACAACGACGATGGCAGCGTGGCGTTCTGGCACGGCGTTCCCACGCTTCCGCAGTTGAACTACACCAGTACCGAGCTCCGAGACGAGATCTGGGGCCGCCCCGATGCAGTCGTCCGTCGCTGGCTCAGGGACCCGTGGCGAATCGATGGATGGCGCTTTGACGTGGCCAACCAGACGGGACGTCGTGGGCGCGACCAGTTCGGTCACGAGATCTGGCGCGCCGTACGCCGTGCGGTCAAGGAGACCAACCCCGAGGCGTGGATTGTCGGCGAACACTGGGAGGACGCGGTCGACTACCTCCTCGGCGACCAGTGGGACGGCGCCATGAATTACGTCGGATGCGGCAGTCCACTGCGTCGTTGGGCCGGGGAACTCTCGCGCTTCGAACACGACTATCCGCATTATCCGCCCCGGAGCGCGGCGGCGGAGGGCGGACGTACGTTCGGCGGACGGGAGCTCGCGCAGATGATCGTGCAGCACGGGAGTCGTCTGGCCGGCGCGATTCAGCACAGTCAGCTCAACGTTCTTGATACCCACGATATCCACCGGGTGCACCACCACAGGGAGGTGTTCTCCTGGGAGATCTACCGCGGCATCGTGATGCTGCAGTTCCTGCTGCCGGGTGCTCCCAGCATCTGGTATGGAGACGAGGTGGGACTCGCCGGACACGCCCGTAGCGTAGAAGGCTGTCGCTACCCGATGGAGTGGGACCCCGCCAGGTGGGATCGACGGTTCCGGACACTGTACAGGACCCTTGCGCGGCTCAAGTCCGGCGATCCGGCGATGAGGACCGGCGCATTCCGGGTCATCGCCGCCGACGATGAGAGTCTGGTGGCGGCGCGTATCAGCGTACGCCACCGCCGCGCGTTTCTGCTCGTGCTCAACCGCCGCGCCGACCGCGGCACGGTCGCGTTCTCCCCCGGGCCCCTTGTACGTCCCGGGGAGCTCTTCGGCGACGGCGGAACGGCAACGTTCCGGGACGTGATTCCCCGGGACGAGGACCCCGTAGTGGTGACGCCCGGGCGGGTCAGCGTTCCTCTGGAGGCGCGACGGAGTCGTCTCCTCCGGATCGACTATCCGTGACCGGTTCGTCCAGCAGGTCACGAATCCGCTGATCCCGGCTCTCCTCCGGTCCCCAGAGAATCCGCAGGCGCGCATCGCGTCCGCACCGGGACCGGTAGTAGCCGTAACTGAAGGGGCGCCGTCGGGCGTAGTCCTGGTGGTAGTCCTCCGCCACCCAGAATGTGTCCAGCGGGATGACCGGCGTCGCGATCGGGCGATCGAACTGATCCGCCCACCCCGACTGGATCAGGGCGCGGAGGCTCTCGCCGGCGATCCGTGCCTGCGCCGGCGTGGCGGCGAACACGGCGCTGCGGTAGCTGGTTCCGCGATCGCAGAACTGCCCCGTCGCGTCGAGGGGGTTGATGTTGACCCAGAACGCGCGCAGCAGGTCGCGGTACCCCACCTGCAGCGGATCGTATATCACCAGGACACTCTCGTAGTGCCCCGTCTCGGTCCACGACACCATTCGGTAGGTCGGGTTTTCGAGGGCGCCGCCGGTGTAGCCCACGATCGTGTCGTGGACGCCGGGGAGCGGGTCGAACGGTGGCTGCATGCACCAGAAGCACCCGCCGGCAAACACCGCGATCTCGTGTCCCGGAGGTACGTTTCCCATGTCGAACGCCGGTACGGCGCTGGCACGATCCGCGGGACCCAGCGCGATGATCGCCACGAGGACCGCTACCGTGCGCAGACTGCTCCAACCGGTCATGCTTGTGAAGATACCGCGGCGGGCGTAGACTGTCGCCATGGCTGACAGACCATTCACGCCGGTGATTATCGGACTGATCGTGGGGTTTCTGATCGCGGCCGCGGGGTCGGCGTATTTCCTGGTGTTCCGCATGATCCCCGGGGGATGGGTGGGACAGGCGGTCGTGCTGGCGCTGACGCTGCTGTTTCTTGCGCTGATCGTCGTCGTGGTTCGGCGACGCCTGATCGAAATCGAGGAGGAAGACCCGGATGATTATCGTAAATACTGACTACATCACCGGACGGACGCTGGAGACGCTGGAAATCGTCAAGGGATCGATGATTCAGTCGAAGCACATCGGCAGGGACATCATGGCGGGGCTCAAGACGATCGTCGGTGGCGAGCTTCGCGCCTACTCCGACATGATCAACGAAGCGCGGGCGATCGCCACCAAACGGATGGTTGAGGAGGCCGAGGGCCTCGGCGCCGACGCCGTGATCAACGTACGCTACGCGACCAGCGCCGTCATGCAGGGCGCCGCTGAGGTGATGGTCTACGGGACTGCCGTGCGGTTTGTGCAGTAGACCGCGGCGGGCAGGGATCGCCTGCGCGCCACGGCGTCGCTACATCCGCGGTGGATGGAGCGCGCCGTAGACCTCGAGAAAACGCTCGTAGTAGCGCTGCACCCACGGTGCATCCGGCGCGTCCTGGTGGACGAACGCCGGCCCCGCCGGAAGCTCCTCGCCCAGGAGTCGCGCAGCGGTGTAGGCGGCGCCGCGGGCCGACCCGTCGGTCTGTTCGGAGTATTCCAGGGGACGTTCCAGCACCAGCGAGAGCATCTGTCTCCACGCCGCGTAGCGCGCGCTGCCCCCCACCAGTCGGACCGTATCCGCCGGCGCGCGATCGTGCTCCAGCGTCTCCATTCCCAGGCGGACGGTACACGCCACCCCGAGCAACGCTGCCCGGGCGAGGTCGTCGGTATCGTGATGCAGCGACAGTCCCACCCATGCGCCCCGCGCGTCGGGATTGAGATGGGGCGTGCGCTCGCCGGTGAGGTAGGGGAGAAACAGTATCTCCCCGGGATCGTCGGTGACGGAGCCGTCGAGGCGTGCGTACAGGCCGTCCCAGTCAAACCCGAGTCGTTCCCGGACCCATTCCAGCGCCAGTCCGCCGTTGAGCATCGCCGCAACCTGGTAGCGCAGCCGGGACTCGGCACCCTCGAACAGATTGACCGAGGATACCGGCGGAAGAACGCCGGGAGCGACGGGCCGTGCAGCCTGCGCCGCGGTTCCCACCGAGATCTGTGCCACCGCCTCGTCGGTGAGGCGTGACCCGTACATCGCCGCCGGCGTGTCTCCCGCGCCAATCGCGACCGGGGTCCCCTCGGGTATTCCGAAACGCGCCGCCGCCGCCGCGGTGACGTGTCCGGCGGGTGCCACACTGTCGCGGATCTCCGGCAGAGCTGTGGCGGGAAGCTCCAGGGTCTCAATGAGCTCGCCGTACCACTCCCGGTTCCGGAAGTCGTAGAGCAGGCTGCCGCTGGCGTCCGAGTAGTCGGTGCACCAATCGCCGGTGAGGGCGGCGCGCACGTAGTCCTTGGGAAACAGCACCGCGTCGGCGCGCTCCAGAACCGCGGGCGCGTTGCGATGGAGCCACAGGAGAGTCGTACCGGCCATACCCGACGCCGGTCGGTTTCCCAGCCGTCCGCGCATCTCCCGGGGGCAGGCATGGTAGCGCTCAAGCTCCGCGGCGCCGCGACCGTCGGCCCACAGGATGGCGGGGTGCAGCGCCTCGGTGGTCCCGTCGCCGCCGCGTTTTACCGGGACGACGCCGTGCATCTGACCGGAGAACCCGACGGCGCGAACGTCCTTGAGGGAGCCCGTCCCGCGGTCGCGGGCCCGGGTGTTCAGGTCGGTCAGCGCCTGTTCCAGCGCCCGGAGCCATTCCTCGGGATCGGTTTCCGCACGGCCCGGCGCCGGGGCCAGAACCGGATAGATATGGCTCGCGGAGACGGCTCCGCCGGCCCGGTCAAGGAGCATGACCTTGACCGAGCCGGTACCGAGATCGATACCAAGATACACGGGGAGACTCTCAGTCGGCTTTCCGGTGTCGGAACCGTTCGATCAGAACGGCGATCACGATGACCACGCCGCGGACAACGAGCTGCCAGAAGTACGACACGTTCATCAGCGTGAGGCCGTTGTTGAGCACCGCGATGATCAGGGCTCCGACGAGCGTTCCGACGACGCTTCCGCTTCCGCCCAGGATGCTCGTTCCGCCGAGAATGACGGAGGCGATCGCGTCCAGTTCGTAGCCGTTCCCCAGCAGGCCGGAGGCGCTGTACAGCCGGCTGGCGGTCATGACACCACCGAGGCCCGAGAGCAGACCGCTCATGGCGTATACGAACACGATGACGAACTTGACGTTAATACCGGTGAGGCGCGCCGCCTGCGGGTTTCCGCCGACCGCGTAGATGCGTACACCGAGGACCGTCTTCTTCAGCACGAACCAGACGATCGCCACCACCGCCAGCGCGATCACCGCCAGCCATGGAACCGGGCCGAGGTACGCGTTGCCGATCCACGCGAAGTTCAGGTCGTTGTTGATCAGGGTGGTGCCGTCGGCGAGGAGGTACGCCGCACCGCGCAGGGCGGTCATACTCCCGAGGACGACGATAAAGAACGGCAGTTTTACGTAGGCGATCAGCCAGCCGTTCAACGCTCCCAAAGCGAGACCCGCGAGCAGCGGGATGATGATCGTAAATCCCTGCAGCGCCGGGTGCATCGACACCATCAGCCCGATCACCGCCGTGGTAGCGAGTATCGACCCCACCGAGAGGTCGATCCGCGCCGTGAGGATGACCAGCGTCATACCGGCGGCGAGCACGATATTGATCGACGCCTGCCGCAGAACGTTCATCAGGTTGTTGGGCCGCAGAAAGTTGCCGTTGAGGACGGCAAACAGAATGACGATAACCACGAGAATCGGCAGGATGCCGAGGCTCTCCCAGATTCCCGAGTTCTGACGTTTGAGCATTGCCGGTTTGGAACTCATTGAAAACTCTCCCCTCTCTTCTCGTTCAGGCCGTAAAGGCATAGTCCGGTTCACGGACGCCGGTGGCGTAGGCCATGATCGTTTCCTGGTTGATGCGGTCCTTGTCCGTGATGTCCGCCATGATGCGCCCTTCGCGCATCACCAGTACCCGCTGTGCCAGTCCGACGACCTCCGGCAGCTCGCTCGAAATAAAGACCACGGCAACTCCCTGCTGCGCGATCTCTCCGATCAGTCGGTAAATCTCGCTCTTGGCACCAACGTCCACGCCCCTGGTGGGCTCGTCCAGAATCAGCACCCGCGGCTTAATCTGCAGCCACCGTGCCAGCAGCAGTTTCTGCTGGTTTCCGCCGGACAGTGACACCGCCGGTGTGCGGGGACTCGCCAGTTTGATGTTCAGCTGTCGAATCGCCTCTGCGGTGATCGAATCGTTGTCGGAACGGTCCAGGATGCCGAAGCGCGCCTTCTGCTGCATCACGTTCATGACGATATTTTCCTGGCTGCTCATCTGCAGGAACAGCCCCTCGGACTTGCGCTCCTCGGGAACGTAGCCGATTCCGCTGTTGATCGCGTCCAGCGGCGAGCGGATGTGCATTTGCTCACCATCCACCCAGACTTCGCCGGAGATGCCCTTGTCGGCACCGAAGATGAGGCGCGCCAGTTCGGATCGACCGGAGCCGACGAGGCCGGAAATACCGAGGATCTCACCCGCCGCAGCCTGAAACGAGACGCCACGAACGCGCTTTCCGTCGGCCATGTCCTTCACCACCAGAAAGCGGTCGGTTTTGGTGTCGGACACCTCGTGCTCGTAGAAATCCTCCAGCGATCGGCCGACCATCATGGAGACGATCGTGTTCTTGTCCATGTCGTCGCCCGTCACGGTTCCGATGTACTGGCCGTCCCGCAGGACCGAGACGCGGTCGGCGATGACGGCGACCTCGGCGAGGCGGTGGCTGATGTAGACGATCGCCAGCCCCTGTTCCCGCAGCGCCTTGATGCGGTCGAAGAGCTTATCGATCTCGCGTTCACTCAGCGCCGCGGTCGGCTCGTCCATGATGAGCACACGGCTGTTGTGCACCAGCGCCCGGGCGATATCGACCTGCTGCTGTTCGGCGACCTTCAGGGTGGCGGTCGGCGTGTCCGGATCAAACGGCGCGCCGAGCTTGTCCAGGACTTCCTGCGTCTTTTCCGACATGAACTTGCGGTCGATGATCCCCCAGCGGTGGGGTTCGCTGCCCATGAACACGTTCTCGGCAACCGTGAGGTTGGTGGCGACGCCGAGCTCCTGGTTGATCAGCGTAATTCCCAGGTCCATCGCCTCCAGCGGGGTGGTGGGTTTGATCGGGGTGCCGTCGAGCTCGATATCGCCTCCATCGGCGTGGTAGACGCCGGCGAGGATCTTCATGAGCGTGCTTTTCCCCGCGCCGTTTTCTCCCATCAGCACATGAACCTCGCCGGGATAGACGTCCAGCGAGACTCCGTCGAGAGCCTGAACTCCGGGGAAGCGTTTGCTCAGATTCCGGACGGTAAGGAGCGGGGTTTGTGTGTTGGTATCACCCATGTGGTTCTCCCTGACAGTCCGAAGGGCCCCCAGAGGGGGCCCTTCGCGTTGGTTTCTTCTGCTCAGGCGCCGAGCTTACTCGGGCTGAGTCCAACCTTCATACTCGTCCACATTGTCGCGGGTAATGAGCGTCGTGGGGATGAGGATCAGGTCATCCTCGGGGGGATTGCCCTGCATGACCTGGTAGCCGACCTCGACCGCACGGGTCGCCATGGTGTAGGGGTCCTGGGACGGAGTCGCCACGAACTCACTCTCGGAGTCGTTGAGCGCGACGACCGCATCCGGAGCACCGTCAACACCGACGATGAACATTTCGCCGCGGCGCTGGGACTGGGCGATCGCCAGGTCCGCACCGATACCGGTGGGATCGTTGATCGCGAACACAGCGTCGATGTTGTCAAACGCGGTGAGCAGGTCGCTCATGACGCGCAGACCACCCTCGCGGTTACCACCGGCGTTCTGGTTGTCCGACAGGATGTTGATTCCGGGGTATTCGGCGAAGACGTCCTTGGCACCGTTCACACGGTCGATAACCGCGGAGACGGGAGGTCCATTGATGATGACCACGTTGCCTTCACCGCCGAGGCGATCGACGATATACTCACCGGCCTGGGTACCGGCGCCGTAGTTGTTCGACGTCACCGTGGCATCGACGCCACCGTCAGCGTTCACGTCGGCGGCGACAACGACGATTCCGGCTTCCTTCGCGCGGCGAACCGCGGGAGCGATACCGGCGGTATCGGCAGCATTCAGGACGATGATGTCCACGCCGCCGCTGATGAACGTATCCATCTGGCCGGTCTGCGTGTTCAGGTCATACCCGGACGAAACGACGGTCACGCGGGCGTTCGGGTCGATCGCCTTGGCGGCGTCTTCCACGCCCTGTCCCATCGTGTAGAAGAACGGATTTCCGAGGTCACCGAACGTTGCCGCGACCTGGAGCGGCTCATCGCCGCCTTCCGCCTGACCGGACGCGAACACGGCGCCGGTGAGAAGACTCAGACTCACGAGTACCAAAACGAGTCTCTTCATGCTGCCCTCCTTGTAAGGCTGTTGAAAATGACTGCAACCGATAGCTGCAGTGGATTGTCTTCATTAACCCCCGGAATTGCGGAACTGTCAAGAAAAAGTTTGTCAATTCCGCGATCGGGTTTTACAATTATGCAGGTTATCTGCAGGTTTTGGCAGGTGATCTGTGAATAATAGAGGATGAGACGGAAATGCGAGGGATCCTACGGTGAGCGATACATCACGTCCGGGCCAATTCAAATACCAGTACGTATACGACGAGCTGCATCGAATGGTTGCCGGCGGTCACTACCGCGCCGGTGACCGCCTGCCGACGGAGGTGGAGCTGTCGGAGCGTTTCGGTGTGTCGCGTCCGACGGTGACGCGGGCGCTGAACGCGCTGCAGGACGAGGGGCTCATCTCACGCCGCACGGGATCCGGCAGCTACGTGGAGCGCGACGCCCGGGTGTCCACCGACAATCGGCTCTTCGGTCTTCTGATTCCGGGGCTCGGGAAGGGAGAGATCTTCGAGCCGATCTGCACGCAGATCGCCGCACGGGCGGAACAGAACGACTTTTCGCTGTTGTGGAGCGGGAGTCACATCCGCACGGAGGAGGCCGCCGCCGTACTGGTGGATGTGGCGCGTCGCTACATCGACAACCACGTGGCAGGCGTGTTTTTCGAGCCGCTGGAGCTGAGTCCGTCCTTCGACACGATCAACCGCCGTGTTGTGGACATGCTCCGTGAGGCCGGGATCCCGATCGTCCTGCTGGACTCCGACTACCTTCCGTTTCCGCAGCGCAGCGAGTACGACCTGGTGGGGATCGACAACTTCCGCAGCGGCTATCTGGTCACGGAGCACTACCTGAAGCACGGGGTCGATCGCGTGGACTTCCTGGCACGACCGTATTCGGCCTACACCGTCTCCATCCGGCTGCGCGGATATCGGGCGGCGCTGCTGGACTACGGCATCGTGCCGCAACAGGACTGGGTGCACTTCGGCAACCCGGAGGATCTCGACTTCGTCCGCGCGGCGGTGATGGATTCCGATGCTGCGAGTCTGGTCTGCGGCAACGACGAGACCGCATCCGCGCTGATGCCCGCGCTGGAGACACTCGGTGTCGACATTCCCGGAGACCTCGCGATCGTGGGATTCGACGATATCCATTACGCAAATATGCTGCGGGTGCCGCTGACGACGCTGCACCAGCCGGTTCGCGAGATCGGGAACGTGGCGCTGGACACGATGCTGTGGCGGCTGTCGCATCCGGAGGCGCCTCCCCGTACCGTGGCCGCCACGGGGACGCTGATCGTCCGTCAGTCCTGCGGGCTCGCCGGGGAATAGGCCTCCAGCGCGGCGACGCAGGCACCGACGGGGTGGTAGCCGGCCTTTCCTGGCGGGCTCTTGAGATCCGAGTAGGGCCGGTTTTGCCGGTCCAGTATGCGGTACCACCCTCCGTGGCGGTGGTCGATCAGGTGTTGCCAGCTGTACTCCCAGAGACGGGTGTACCACTCGCGGTACTGTGACTCGCCGGTCTCGCGGTGGAGGAGTGCCGCCGCGCCGATCGCCTCGGTCTGTACCCAGTAGTACTTGTCGCTGGAGGTGATCGAGCCATCCGGCGCGAACCCGTAATACAGCCCACCGTATTCGGAATCCCACCCCGCCGAAACTGCGATCTCGAACAGTTCCCGCGCCCGTGGCACGAGCCACTCCTGCGGCCGGCGGGCGTTGAGCTGGAGCAGGAGTTTGCTCCATTCGGCGTGGTGTCCCGGCTGAAACCCCCACGGTCGGAACAGATCGTCAGGCTGATCGCGATGAAACTCCCAGTCCACCGACCAGTCGGCGTGGTAGTGCTCCCAGATTCTCCCGTCGGTGGTGGCCGGGAGTCGGCGGGTGATCGCCTCGGCGATCCGGAGGGCGCGGTCGAGATACGCCGACTCGCCGGTCGCCTCGGCGGCGGCGATGTGCGCTTCACACAGGTGCATGTTCGCGTTCTGCCCGCGGTACGGCGCCAGTTCGTGCCCGTCGGCGCCGCGTTCGTCCGCGTAGAGCCCCGCGTCGGGTTCCCAGAAATCGCGTTCGAGGATCGCCACTGCACGCTCGATCGCCCAGCGTCCGTCCTCCTCGCCGGCGGCAACGGCGGCGCTTCCCGCCAGCAGCACAAAGGCAAGACCGTAGGCGTAGGCGGTGTTGTCGTCCGGCGACAGTTCCCAACGGAACGTGTCGGTATCGGGACGGTAGTGTCGGTGAGTGAGGTACGTCAGGGCGTGGCGCACCAGCGGCCGCAGACTGTCGTCGCCGAGGACGCGAACACCGTTTGAAAACAGATACACGAAGCGCGTACTGCTTACCAGATGCCGCGGGCCGGGCGCACAGACCGACCCGTCGTCGCGGAGACAGTGATGAAACCCGCCTTCCGGGTCGAACGCGTGCGTCCGGTAGAAGTCGATGATCGAGGCCATGTGGGACCGAAGAAACGCAGGGGACGAGAAGTCCGGAGCTGAAATGTCCATGGGCGCCATTCTACGCCGGTCGCGACGCCTTTACCACGGTCACGTTGGCCCACGAACCGTGGGCCGCCCGGGGGTCACCGGCGACAAACATCTCCGGAATGTGGCGTACTTCCGCCGTGTGGACCTCCATGTCGGGGAGCATTGAAACGATCGTTGCAGGATCGTAGAGCTCGCAGGGGCGGAAGTTCCACGGCTGCGACATGGAGCGATCCCATTCCGCGATCAGAACCGTGCCGCCCGGTGCCAGGAGGCGGCGGGTGTTGCGGATCACGCTGGCGCCGGCACCGCCCGCGGGGAGCGCGAAGGTGCACACGACCAGGTCGAAGGGTGTCCCACCGGACCAGGTGGCGGCGTCGGCGATTTCGAACCGGGCGTTTACGCGGGCCTGGAACGCGGCGCGTTCGGCGAGGAAGACCGCCTCCTCCGCCCAGTCGACGCCGGTGACTTTCCAGCCGATGGCAGCAAGGCCCAGAGCGTTCGTGCCGTTCCCGCATCCGATATCCAGAGCCGTTCCCACCGGCAGTGCCGCGACCTCGTGCGGGAGTAGATGGTTGGGAACCATGGTGGTGTGGGGTTCCCTGAGGTATGCTTCGTTCCAGAACTCCCGCTCGGTCACCCCGGCAATATACACAGGAGACCCGGGTGCCGTGGGCGACGTGACGCGTGATGGGCGGTCGCGACGGTGCGATTCCGATCTCGGAGGCGCCGATTTCCGGCAAATGGGGGAAAATCCCTATTTGTCAAGAAAAAAATTTGCCATTCTCCGCGTAATTTGCTATGTTACGCATACGGAGGATGTGCAATGACACAGAACACCAATACCACCGAACGAACGACAACCCAGACCTCGACCGACAAGGTCCGGACGCTGCAGGAGATGCTGCGCGCCGAAGGGCTCAATCTCCGCGATGAGCGGGAATGGCAGGAGCTCGCCGACCACATCGAGGTCCACAAATACCTTATCAACCAGACGATCGGCTGGACCGTTACCTGGGACGACGCTGTCTTCTCCTGGTACGACACGGTGTACCGGCCGATGAGCCACGCGATCGACCGCTGGGAGATCCGGGCCGCGTTCCCGGGAAAGAGCGATGGACAGCTGTACCTGGCGATCTCAACGCACTGGCACTTCCTGAAAAAGCGGAACCCGGACGTGACGCCGGAGGAGGCCGCCCGCGATTTCGCGGCGCTCTACGGCCAGGGTCTGGCGCGCTGGTTCTCGCGCTTCCTGCAGCCGGCGATCTGAGTACTCGCCCTGCAGACAGAACTCCAACACAGCGAAGGACCGGTGCCACTGGCACCGGTCCTTTTTTTTGGGCATTCTGTCTGTATCCAGAAGATTGTTGCACATTGCGACGTATCTGGCGGCGGCAGAACGTGTTACTGCGCTTCAGTGCTGTGAACTCGCGTATGTCGTGTTCACACCGACACATCTGACGGCATCTGCAACAGGCTTCTGTATACAGCCCCCGTTATCGCCGCGTGGCACGGATGTAGTCCACCACCGCCTCGGCGGACTCTTCGGTGTTGTCTGAGTCGCTCATGACCGCAACGAAGGCAACCGGCGGCGGGTCTCCGCCGAAGAGGCGCCGGTGATCGGCGGCAACGTCGACCGTTACCTCGCGCCATCGTCTGCCCGGAGCGCGGTACTCGACGGGGACGATCTGGATGCGGTCCGTGTACGGAATGGGAAACGCCGGTTCGGTGTGGGGGCGAGCGGCCCATGCGTACATGATGGCGCTCGTCGGCGGCACCTCTCCGTGTCGCCGCTCCTGGTGGGCCGCCCAGATCCGCAGCCACCACGGCAGGTCCTCCAGCGGATTGCGAAAGGACACCACGATGCGGATCGCCGCGTCCTCCCGTCGCCGCTGGCTGAGATCTGCCGTTTCAAGCCCGTCGAGGAGCTTCCACCGCCACGAGAGTATCGGTGTTTCGTTCACGTTGACCGGCTCCTCGTAGAGCAGCATCGACGATCCGCCGTCGGTACGAACACGGAGATCGGCGTGACCGCCGTCGCCGGGAACCGGATCGAAGGTGCTGGGAACCGCGCCTTCCTCGAAGAGAATCGCCCGCCAGCCGGAAAGCCCGGTGAAGTCGTCCATTGAGACCGCCGTCTGGGCGATGAGCCCCGGCGTCGCCAGAAGCGAGAGAAGTACCGCCACGGTGCGCATACGGGGGTGTACCACGACCGTTCCCGGTGCTTCAAGGCGCGTCAGGACGCATGCGGTGTGTGTGGCGTGTGTTGTGGGTGTGGCGCACGCGGCGTGCGTGGTGCGAACACGTGCCGACGGAGTTCCAGGATCAGACTCTGGAACGCCGATAGTTGCCGCGGGTCGTTGTGAAAGTGGAACAGGTGCGAGTCCATGGAGCTGTCGCTGCTGCCGAATCCCGGCACTCGGGAGTCGGCGAGGTCGGCGACGCGCGCCGCGATCATCTCCTCGCGCCGGTCCGGTTCCCGGATCGGATAGTCGGCCACCGCCCGGGCGATCCCGTGCAGCCAATCCACGTGCCAGCGGCGTGTTGGCACCCGCGCAGAACGATGGCGAGCCACACGGGCCGAGAGGCCGCGCATCGCGCTCCCAACGTAGAGGTAGAACCCGGTGGAAAACTCGCGATCGCCCAGACCTCCAACGGTGATCCGCCGCGGTGACGGTACATGGAACAGCACCAGGTAGCTGCCCCGGTCCTCGAGCACGGGTTCGATACGCGGCCACGGCACGGTCAGGAGTCGCGGCGGGTCGGCCAGCGCGAGGTCTGCAGTCCAGTCCAGCGCCAGCGGTACGATGCTGATCCGGTCGCGAACGGCGTGGAGGGTTCGCGAGAAGCGCAGGTCCACGTGGACGTCGGGGGCGAAATGGCGCGCCTGCGGTGCGTGGGCAAGCACGAGAACGATCGCGCCGTCCGTCGCCGCCAGATGCTCCACGTGCCGCCGGCCGCGTTCGGTTACGGCGTCGGGAAAGAGTGCCCACTCGCCGTTGACCAGGGTGGAGGACTTCACCTCCAGCAGGCGTGTCGGCGCCGTGCCGTCCCGGTGTCGCACGCGGAAGTCAACGCGGCTCCGCTGGCCGGCCAGCGAAACCTCGGCTCGATCGACCTCCCATTCCTCGAGGCCCGGAACCAGGCGATGGTCAAGAAGCCACCGCGCCACGCGGTTGGCGGAGCCGGTGTCCAGGGGAACGGTGCGCCCGTGGAGTTCCAGGCTGCGTACCTTCCAGGGGTGGCGCCCGTCGGGTGGCCCCGGCGTCAGGCCGAGCGGGATACCGGGAAGCAGCATCTCCTCCATCCGTCCGGGGTTCGGGAGGGAGGCGGTGGTCGGGACGCCCTCGGGAAGGAGATCCAGTTCCACGACGAAGCGGTTCCGTCGCCGACGGAACAGCCCGCTGCGGGTGGGGGCTGCGATACCCGAGATGCGGGCGGGGTAGGTCATCGCCGAACTCCGCGACTCTGGCGAACTCCGCGACCCTGGCTTGACGTGGCGAGCGGGCGATTCATAATGGATGCATGAAGACGATCAAGCTGAACGAAGTTCCGGCCGCGGTGCTGGAGTCTCCCGAGGTCCGGGGCGTTCGCAAGCAGGTGCCGGTGGGTGTTGCCGACGGCACACCGACGATGTCGCTGCGGGTGTTCACAGTCGAACCCGGCGGCTATACCCCGTTTCACGCTCATCCCTGGGAGCATATCAACTACATTCTCGCCGGAGAAGGCGAGCTGCTCAACGAAGCCGGAGAGCGCCGAGCGATCGCTGCGGGCGACTACGCCCTTGTACTCCCGGACGAAATGCACCAGTTCCGCAACACCGGCGACAGCGAGCTCCAGTTCATCTGTCTGGTTCCGCGGGATCACGAATAGGTCTCCCATGGCCGAAAAAGTTCACGAGCTCGACGCCCGGGACTGGGCGATTATCGAACTGCTGCGGGCAGGAACGATCTCCAACAGTGCGATCGCCAAGGAACTCGGCGTGTCGGAGGGGATGATCCGCCAGCGGATCAAGCGGCTTCGGGAGGACGGAATCGTCTCCCTCCGCGGGCTCATCAATCCCGACGTTCTGGCAAACCGCCAGGTGGTGTGGCTGGGCGCCAACGTCGCCGAAACGCGCCTGCTGGACAAGAAGGCGGAGGAACTCGCCGGCCTGCAGGACGTGCTCTCGGTGTCCATCACCTCAGGTCGCTTCGATCTCATCGTTGAACTCCTGCTCGATTCCCACCGCGGTCTGGTGGACTTTCTGATCAACGAACTGTCCCGTGTGGACGGGATCGTACGAACCGAAAGCTTTGTGACGCTCAAGACCTACTCCAAGTATGTATAGCTCTCTGTGGGCCGATACTGCGCATT
The DNA here is from genome assembly GCA_913030605.1 of uncultured Spirochaeta sp. Taxonomy (GTDB): domain Bacteria; phylum Spirochaetota; class Spirochaetia; order DSM-27196; family Alkalispirochaetaceae; genus Alkalispirochaeta. Next base: position 3,513 of record CAJWEZ010000032.1, on the reverse strand, counting down.
CGTTCGAAAAATATCGAAAAATCTGAAGATACAACGAATATCGAACAAAAAAATTGACGCACAACGAAATTCGTGTGACGCTTGGATGTCACCATCCTGACCACGGAGGTTTTCCATGCACATCGGATCCGTCAAAGAAATCAAGCGCCACGAGTACCGCGTGGGGCTCACCCCGAGCTGTGTCCGCGCCTACGTCGCCGCCGGTCACACGGTTCGCGTTCAGAAGGCGAGCGGGGTCGACGCCGGCTACGAGGACGAAGAGTACATTGCAGCCGGTGCCACCCTTTGCGATACCGCCGAGGAGATCTGGCAGGCCAGCGACATGGTCGTAAAGGTCAAGGAGCCCCAGCCGCAGGAGTATCCCCTCATGAAAGAGGGCCAGATCCTGTACACCTACCTGCACCTGGCCGCCGAAGAGGGACTGACCAAGGCGATGCTGGAGCGCAACATCAAGGGCGTTGCCTACGAAACGGTGGAGCCTGACGATCACTCGTTGCCGCTGCTGCGACCGATGAGCGAGATCGCCGGTCGCATGAGTATTCAGGAGGGGGCGCGGTTCCTCGAACGGCCGCAGGGAGGCCGCGGCGTGCTCCTCGGCGGTATTCCCAGCGTCGAAAAGGGCAAGGTCGCGATCCTCGGCGGCGGTGTCGTCGGTACCCACGCGGCGAAGATGGCTGTCGGACTGGGAGCAGAGGTCACGGTTCTCGACGTCAATATCGACCGGCTCAACTATCTTGACGATGTATTCGCCGGTCGGATCCAGCTTCTGTATTCCAACAGTGCCCACCTCGAACGCGTCCTCAAGGAGAGTGACCTCATCGTCGGGGCGGTGCTGATTCACGGTGCCAAGGCGCCGCACCTCATCCGGCGCAGCGACCTGAGCCGCATGAAGAAGGGGAGCGTCATCGTTGATGTCGCGGTGGACCAGGGCGGCTGCATCGAGACGACCCATCCCACCACTCACGACGATCCCGTCTTCACCGTGGAAGGTGTGGTACACTACTGCGTCGCCAACATGCCCGGCGGTGTATCCCGTACATCGACCCAGGCGCTGACGACGGCAACGCTGCCCTACGGCCTGCAGATCGCCAACCGCGGTCTCGAGGAGGCGGCGCGGGGCAACAACGCCATTGCCAGGGGAATCAATACGTACGATGGGAAGCTCACCTACAAAGGTGTCGCGGACGCGTTCGGCATGACCTATACCCACGCCGGCGATCTGATCGACGGCGTGACAATCTGAGGAGGAGGATTGTATGGAGGCGTTTAACACTGTTATCGGCGCAATCGGGGGCTTCGCCTGGGGGCCTGTGATGATCGTGCTCCTGTTTGCGACGGGACTGATCCTGTCGGTGGGCACCCGGATCGTCCAGTACCGCAAGCTCGGCTACGCGTTCAAGCTGCTGGTATCCAAATCCGAGGGTGAGGGCGAAATCAGTCCGTTTGCGGCACTGATGACATCCCTCTCCGCGACGATCGGAACCGGTAACATCGCCGGTGTTGCCACGGCGATTGCCCTCGGTGGTCCCGGAGCGGTCTTCTGGATGTGGGTCACCGCCATCCTGGGTGGCGCAACCAAGTTCAGCGAGGCGGTCCTCGCCGTTACGTATCGCGTCACCGATGAGGCCGGTGAAAAGTCCGGTGGACCGATGTACTACGCCAGCAAGGGCATGGAGGAGCGGTACGGCGGCAACTGGAAGTGGCTCGGCTGGCTGTTCGCTTTCTTCGCGTTCATCGCGTCCGTCGGAATCGGGAACATGGTCCAGTCGAACTCCGTCGCCGCGGCGATGAACCAGTCGCTGGGTCTGCCGATGTGGATCACCGGTGTGATCCTGGCGGTGGCGGTTGCCCTGGTCATCATCGGCGGCATCAAGAGCATCGCCCGCGTCGCCGAGGCGATCGTGCCCCTCATGGCGGCGATCTACGTCGTCGGTTCGATCATTATCCTCATCGCCAGTGCGGACCAGATCCCGCAGGCGTTCGCCTGGATCTTCGGAAATGCGTTCACCGGCAAGGCGGTCGGCGGCGGTCTTCTCGGTACGGTCATTCGCTTCGGTGTTGCCCGCGGTATCTTCTCCAACGAGGCCGGCCTCGGCAGCGCACCGATCGCCCACGCCTCCAGCCGCACCAACGACCCGGTCCGTCAGGGCATCATCGCCAGCCTGGGTTCCTTCATCGACACAATCATCATCTGTACGATGACCGCCCTGGTCATCCTGACCAGCGCCGTTCTCACCATGCCCGAGGGCATGATGCAGGTCCGCGACGGTCTCAACGGTGCCCAGCTGACCACAGCCGCCTACGGCGCACAGCTGCCGGGATTCGGCGGATTCATCGTGAGCTTCGGCCTCGTCTTCTTCGCGTTCTCCACGATGCTCACGTGGTACTTCTACGGCTTCAAGTCCCTCGAGTTCATCACCGGTCGCACCGTGGCCGAGTACTTCAAGTGGGTCTGGGTTGCCCTGGCCTTCGTCGGATCGATCGCATCGCTGAGCTTCGTCTGGAACATTTCCGACGCCTTCAACGGCCTGATGGCGATTCCCAACCTCGTCGCGCTCATCGCACTGAGTCCGGTGGTGTTTGCGGCGCTGAAGGAATACGAAGGCAAGATGAAGGGCTGAGCCCGTTTTGGGGAGGTATTCCATGGCGTCCGATGCACTCGACTATCCCATTCGCCGAACGCGGGCCTACGTCGATCTCGACGCCCTGGAACACAACCTCTCCGTCCTGGCGGGACGGGTGCCCGGAAGCGGCCTCGTTCCCGCCGTGAAGGCCGATGCCTATGGCCACGGCGTTGAAGCGGTGGCGGCGGTGTGCGAGTCGTGGGGAGCCACGATGCTCGCCGTCGCCAATCTTCAGGAATACCTGTACCTGCGTGACCAGGGCATCACGCTTCCGATTCTGATCCTGGAGGATCTGTTTCCCGAGGAGATCGACACCGCCCTCAGAGCCGGTGCCCGCCTCAGTGCGGGGTCGGTTGCCTACGCCGAACGACTGGCTGAACGCGCCGCAGTACTGGGTACTACCGCGATGCTGCACGTGAACGTCGACACCGGTATGGGGCGAATGGGCCTGTTCGCCGACGACCCGGTGGCGGAGATCCTGCGTATCGCGGGGCTGGGAAGCACGACCTTCGAGGGGCTCTTCTCCCATTTCCCCGCCTCCGATGAGGCGGACAAGGCGTTTGCGCTTCACCAGGTGGAGCAGGTCGAACGCATCCTCGCCGCCCTTGAGCGCGACGGCGTGACGGTGAGGTACCGGCACATCGCCAACAGCGGAGCGATCATCGATTTTCCCGGCCGGGTGTCGTGGGACCTGGTTCGCCCCGGCGTGGCGATGTACGGCATGTTCCCGAGTCGCGACGTTGATCACGGGGTCGATCTGCGACCGGTGATGCGCGTTGAGAGTGCTCTGGTCAAGGTAACCCGCTACAACCGACCCTGGACGGTGGGGTACGGCCGCACATATCCGGTATCCCCGGGATCCGTGATCGGGATCGTCCCCATCGGATAC
>CAJWEZ010000031.1 GCA_913030605.1 uncultured Spirochaeta sp. | reverse complement strand
TAAACCACATGCTCCACCGCTTGTGCGGGCCCCCGTCAATTCCTTTGAGTTTCACCGTTGCCGGCATACTCCCCAGGCGGTGCACTTACCACGTTAGCTCCGGTACTGAGGTTTCAACACCCCAACACCTAGTGCACATCGTTTACAGCGTGGACTACCAGGGTATCTAATCCTGTTTGCTACCCACGCTTTCGCGCCTCAGCGTCAATCACTTGCCAGGAACTCGCCTTCGCCACCGGTGTTCTTCCTGATATCTACAGATTTCACCCCTACACCAGGAATTCCAGTTCCCCCTCAAGGATTCAAGACATACAGTTTCCAGCGCGTACCCGCAGTTGAGCTGCGGTCTTTCACACCAGACTTGCATATCCGCCTACACGCCCTTTACGCCCAATAATTCCGAACAACGCTCGCCCCATACGTGTTACCGCGGCTGCTGGCACGTAATTAGCCGGGGCTTATTCCTACCCTACCGTCATCACCCAGGCATTCCCTCCCAGGCTTATTCCTCAGGTAGAAAAGGGCTTTACAACCTCACGGCCTTCTTCACCCACGCGGCGTCGCTCCGTCAGACTTTCGTCCATTGCGGAAGATTCTTAGCTGCTGCCTCCCGTAGGAGTCTGGGCCGTATCTCAGTCCCAGTGTGGCCGATCGCCCTCTCAGGCCGGCTACTGATCGTTGCCTTGGTAGGCCTTTACCCCACCAACTAGCTAATCAGCCGCAGGCTCATCACAAGGCGGGGCCAAAGCCCCTTTCCTTCCACAACCACAGTCGTGAAAGCTCATTCGGTATTACCCCATGTTTCCATGGGCTATCCCCAACCTCGCGGTAGATCACCTACGTGTTACTCACCCGTTCGCCGGTCTCAGATACCCGAAGGCATCCTACCCCTCGACTTGCATGCTTAAAACGCGCCGCCAGCGTTCGTTCTGAGCCAGGATCAAACTCTCCATGATATAATTCGGCTCCGAAGAGCCGATCAATTCACGTCAAGTAAATTAACAGAACCCGCTTCTTCTCTACGCGTCCTTCCCTTCCCTATTCCATGTGAAAGAGCTCGCTCACCCTCCGCGCGCATCTCAATCACCGTGCCTCACACGTGTGATTTTCCTCAATGCCGCTTGAGTGACGGGCGCCTATCCTACTCGATCACCGTTCCCAGTGTCAAGCCCCGTGCAGCGTTTCCGCTGTCGGTGTCGGCGCCTCAGCTGGCCGGAGAAGCACCGCAGTACGATGCGCTCTCCAGGTTGCCGCCGCGTGGCGTCCGTCGTTCCGACGTTGTCCCTGCGGCGTGAGGAGGAACATACCAGACGGACCCATGTTGGTCAACAGCTTTTGAAAAAACTGGTGACAAAAAACGCGGGCATCGCATGTGCTACAATCGCCGCCATGAGTACGACCTCCCAGCGAGTCTCACGGCTCCGCGACAGTATCCAATCGAAGGGGCTCGACGCGGTTATCGTGCCGAGCGCCGATCCTCACCAGGGCGAGTACACGCCCCCCCGGTACCAGTCCCGAGCGTATCTCAGTGGGTTCACCGGCTCCGCCGGTACCGTAGTCGTCACCGCGGATCGCGCCGGCCTGTGGACCGATTCCCGCTACTTTATCGCCGGGGAGCGGGCACTGCAGGGAACGGAGTTCGTCCTGCACCGGTCCGGAGTCGCCGGAGCCACCGAGTATCCGGACTGGCTGGCGCACAACCTCCCTCGAGGGGCACGGGTCGGCGTGGACAGCCGGCTCATTACGGTGACCGACATGCGGCTCCTGGCGGGGCGATTGCAGCGGGCGGGGATCGAGCTCGTTCCGGCGGGGGATCCGATGGAGTCTGTTTGGCTCGACCGCCCCGACCTGCCGTCCGAGCCGGTATGGCCCCTTGATGAGGAGTACACCGGCGAGCCCGTCTCCGAGCGCCTGCGTCGGGTTCGGATCGAGATGCAGAACACCGGGACCACCGCGCATGTGATCACAACGCTTGACGATATCGCCTGGCTCTTTAATCTGCGGGGAAGCGACGTCGCGTTCAATCCCCTGTTCCTCGCGTACGCAATCGTCACCGCCACCGACGCAACGCTGTTCACCGACGCCTCCCGCCTGCGGGACGATGCGGTTCGACAGCTGAGATCCGCGCACGTTACCGTCGATGCGTATGACGCCTTTGAGCAGGCGCTGAAGACGCTGACCGGCACGGTCCTGGTCGACCCCGACCGCGTGAGCTGGTACGTCCGGGACGCGCTCTCGGGTGCCGACGTGCTCGAGCACAGTCAACCCACCACCCTGATGAAGGCCCGGAAGAACGCGGTGGAGCTCGGGCACATTCGAAATGCGATGGTCCGCGACGGCGTGGCCATGGTGCGTTTCCTGGCATGGCTCGATCGCCACGCCGCGGCCGGGGACCCGCTGGACGAAGGGCGGGCGGCCCGAAAACTCGGGGCGCTGCGCGCTGAGGATTCGCGCTACATCAGCGACAGCTTCAACTATATCTCCGGCTGGGCGGAAAACGGCGCAATCGTACACTACAGCTACGACCCTGCGTCGCCGGCGACCTTCGGGTCCCGCGGAGTCTACCTGATCGATTCCGGGGCCCACTACCTCGACGGCACCACCGACATCACCCGGACTGTTGCCGTGGGATCACCGACGGAGGAGGAGCGCGAGGACTTCACGCTTGTGCTCAAGGGGCACATCGCCCTCGCGCGGCTGCACATGCCACAGGGCACCTCCGGGCAGGACGTCGATGCCGTTGCCCGATCACCACTGTGGATGCACCACCGGACGTTCGGGCACGGGACGGGGCACGGCGTCGGGTTCGTGCTGAACGTCCACGAAGGCCCGCAGCGGATCGCCCCCGGCAAAGGCAGCGTCGCGCTGGAGCCGGGTATGGTCGTGTCAAACGAGCCGGGACTGTATCGTGAGGGACACTACGGGATCCGGGTCGAGAATCTCATGGCTGTGCGGGCAGCGGGCGGCGGAGAGTTCGGCGAGTTCCTGTCCTTCGAGACGCTGACGCTCTGCCCGATCGACCTGCGACTGGTGGATGTTGAGCTGCTGGACGCGGGCGAACGGGAGTGGCTGAACGAGTATCACCGCGTTGTGCGGGAACACCTGGAGTCGGCGCTGGACGAACAGGACCGCGCGTGGCTCGAGAACGCCACGCGCCGTCTCTGAGCACCCGCTACTGTGGCAGAATGATCGTGTTGATCGAGATACCGAGCTCGCGGGCGCGGTCAAAGACCCGCTCGCGGGTGACGCTTCCTCGCGGCCGCGGATGCGGTGGAGCGTCGCCGATCAGAATGATACGACGCTCCGGGGCCTCCCAGTCAAAGCCCTCCACGGACGCCCACAGCGCCTCGTAGACCGCTTCGGGGATATCCCGGCCACCGGCGACCCGGATCCGGTTCAGACGGTCCTGCACCAGCGGGAATGTGTCCACGAATTCATAGCGCCGAACGAGGTAGTCCTCCAGGTAGTCGCGATACAGGAGAAAGCCGATTCTGAACGAGTCGAACCCGGCCAGTTCTTCCTGCAACAGCGCAACAAGGTTGTCTCGAAGCACCGGCATGTCGTCGCGCATGCTCTGGGTGGTGTCCAGTGCCAGGACCAGGTCGATCGAATCCCCCTCGTCGGGAATCAGGGCCGCGATCTGATCGAGCGTATCCTCCGGTCCGCTGCTGTAGCGCGACTCGCCGTCGTTCTCCCGGGATATATCGTTGAACGTATCCACCGTGTCGGGCATGAAGTTGCCCTCCGGCGGTCCTTCCAGCGGCGCCTGTTCCACCCGCACGATGAACGGATTGTCCCGATAGGCGCCCCGGTAGTCGGCGTAGGGTTCTGCGAAAGCTCGAATGCTAAGGTAGGTCCCGTCCAGAACCATGACCTCGCCGTTCCGGGTGTCGGGGTATCCGAATTCGACGATGTAGGGAATGAACACGTGAAACGCCTCGCCGAACTGTTCGTCCGGCTCCGGTGTGCTGTCCACCAGGAAATAGCGGCCGTCCTGCGGCAGAAATTCACCATCCAGGATGCGACGTTCGTCGCCGTTCACGGGGTTGTACTCGGAAGTGCGGTAGGCGAACGTCGTGGGCCGGCGATCGGGAGCCTCGGTCGATTCGGTGATCAGGATCGAAGAGATTCCGGGACGCTTTCGTACCCAGAGGTCGTACCCCCCGGCGATGCTCTGATCGATACGAATATCGTCAGTGGTGATGGCGAGTTCTTCCGGACCGCGGTCCACATCGGCGTCCTGCGCCGCCACGCGGGCCCCGGCAACGAGCAGGCCGAGAGCGACCCACGCTAGCACGTACCGTTTCATACATACCCCTCTACGGAGTGTGTCGGCACGATTGCGGAGGATGTTGAGACGCCGGAGGGTGTGACGACGAGTCAGGACGCGAGTTCGAGAACCGCGGGAAACTCTGGAGGCGGTCCCGAGGCCAGATCCCGGTTGAGTGCGGTGAGAAAGAACTCGAACGTTTCGGTGAAGACGGCGGAAAACCGGCACACGAGCGAGTCCGGAATATCACCGGAGATGTAGACCGTGTACCCTGCGCCGTCAACCCTCACCAGGGGCCTGGTATTCGGCGCCCGGGAAAACGCCTGGAGCGACGCAGCGTTACACGCGACATTGCGCCAGTCGACGGGTGCGGCCTGATCCTCGTACGCCGCCTGGGTACCGGCGGGTACCACAAACACGTCGATCTGCACACCGCCGACGTCGTAGCTCGCCTCAACGTACTCCAGAGTGTTGGCGGGCAGCAGCGGGAGCGCACGCCCCCTGACCGGCTGGCGGACGAGGAACGCGTACGATGCGTTCGTCGCCGCCGTTTCCTGTGCCACCACGCGGGGTGCACCGGAGACCACGGCGAGCGCGAGAACGAGAGCTGCCAGCACCGGTCGGTGCCGGAGGGTTCGCGCCACGCCCGCCATGCCGGCAACTACTCCACCGTGACGCTTTTGGCGAGGTTCCGAGGCTGATCGACGTTGCACCCGCGCTCCAGCGCGCAGTAGTAGCCGAACAGCTGCGTCGGAACGACCATGAGGAACGGGTACATCAGTTCGTTGGCCTTGGGAACGTAGATCACATCGTCGGCGATCAGCGCGACCTCGTGGTCGCCTTCGACCGCGAGCGCGATGACCGGACCGCTGCGCGCCTTTACCTCCTTCATGTTGTTGATCACCTTGTCCCGCAGACCGTCGTCGGGAACGATGAAGAAGGAGGGGGTATCCGGATTGATCAGCGCGATCGGGCCGTGCTTGATCTCGGCGGCACTGTACCCCTCGGCATGAATGTAGCTCACTTCCTTGAGCTTCAGCGCCGCTTCCAGTGCCACGGGGTAGTTGATCCCGCGACCGAGGAACAGAAAGTTCTCGCATCGCGCGTACTTCCGCGCCAGCGCCTGAATCGGCATCGTGTCGTCCAGGATCTGCTGGATCTGCTGCGGCACCGCCTCCAGGGCCTCAACGAAGCGACGACCCTGCTCGTAGGACATGTCGCGCATGCGTCCCATGATCAGGGCGAACAGGTACAGCGCCGTCAGCTGACTGGTAAACGCCTTGGTGCTGGCGACCGCGATTTCGGGCCCCGAGTGAATGTACACGCCGCCGTCAGACTCCCGGGCGATGGTGGACCCGACGACGTTGCAGATGCCGAGCACGCGGCCACCCTTTCGCTGGACTTCGCGCATGGCGTAGAGGGTGTCGGCGGTTTCGCCGGACTGACTGGTGGCGAAGTAGAGGCTGTTCCGCTCGACGATCGGGTTCCGGTAGCGCAGCTCGCTGGCAAGTTCCGCCGACGCTGGAATGCGCGCCAGCGATTCCAGCACGTACGCCGCGACCATGCCGGCGTGATAGCTCGTGCCCGCCGCCAGGATCTTGACCCGATTGATGTCGAGCAGTTCTCGGTTGGTGAGGTTAAGGCCCCCGAGGTGCCCGGTGGCGTACTCCGGATCGATGCGCCCCTTCAGCGCCCGGGCGATCGACTCCGGCTGCTCGAAAATCTCCTTTTCCATGAAGTGCGGGAAACCCGCCTTCTCGATCTCCTCGAGCTCCCAGCTGACGTGGTCGATTTCCTTGACCACGGTGTTGTTGCGCAGGTCGGTGGTGTGGTACCCGTCGGCGGTGAGCGAAACAACCTCGCCGTCCTCGATGTACACCACCTGCTTGGTGTGCGCGATGATCGCCGTTACGTCGCTGGCCAGAAACATCTCGCCGTCGCCGACACCGAGCACGAGCGGGGAGCCGTTGCGTGCGCCGACCAGGTGGCCGGGCTCGTCGATGTGCATCGCCACGATTCCGTACGTGCCCTTGACCAGGCTCACCGCCTCCTTCACCGCTTTCTCGAGGTCGCCGTCGTACATGTCGGCGACAAGGTGGGCAACCACCTCCGAGTCCGTCTCGGTGACGAAGACGTGTCCCTCCGCTTCGAGGCGGTTCTTCAGGGCCTGATAGTTTTCGATGATACCGTTGTGGACGATCGTCACCGCGCCGGTCGGGTCGGTGTGCGGATGGGCGTTGGTGTCGGTCACCGAACCGTGGGTCGCCCAACGGGTGTGGCCGATCCCGGTATGGCCCGGCAGGTCCTCCGGCACGTGGGCGCGGAGGTCGTTGATCTTGCCGGCCCGTTTGATGAGCTGGAAGGCGCCATCGTGCTCCACGTTAATGCCGGCGGAATCGTATCCGCGGTACTCCAGCCGCTTGAGTCCTTCAATGAGAATCGGGGCCGCCGCCCGGGGCCCGCAGTATCCGATTATTCCGCACATGTATCTATTCCTCCACGCTGGCGAGGGCAACGAGTTGCCGCGTATCCTTCAAACGTACCGCGTTGCCGTCGATCTTGCAGATTCCAGCGGAGTCAAATCCGTAGATAATCTCCGAAATCAGCGCCTGCGGCGACTGAAGTTCCAGCGCGATCGCCTCGACCGTCTTGTTGAAGGTCAGAACCTTGTCTTCGGACTCGCACTCCATGAACCGGTTGTACAGGTTCAGGGCCACAAGGCTCCGTTCGTTTCGGCGTAGCAGCTGCTGGATCTGGGCGTTGGCATTCTGCAGACGTTTGGACAGCTTGTCGATAACACTCATGGCGATCTTGGTGTTCTTGCTGATCATCGCCTCAAAGCCCTGGCGGTCGAACGCCAGGATTTCCACCGGACCGGACGCGGTCGCCGTCGCGGAGCGCATGATGTTGGACACGATCGCCATCTCGCCGAAAAATTCACCCTTTCCGAGCTCCGCCAGGAGGTGGTCACGACCGTCGATCTTCTTGGTTATCCGGACGACACCGGACTGGATGATGAACATCTTCTCGCCGGCTTCGCCTTCCTGAAAGATGACCGTTCCGTCGCGAACCGTCTGACCGTACTTTTCGAATAGGGGATTCTCAGCCACGTCTCGCCTCCACTGGAGTGGAGTATAGTCTCCGCGTGCCGCGGTCGCAACCGGCGCGGCGCCCACGGATGGCCCCGGTAAGCGCCGCGCCTCCCCGGCAAGCGTTGTGCGTCTCCCGCGCGTATTCTCCCGGTAGGAGGATCCCCATGATGCGACGGTGGACGGTTGCGGCGTGCCTCGCCGGCCTTGCGACGGTGACTGCCGGCTGTTCGGGAGTTCCGGAACTCCCGGAGATGATCGACGGCGACTGGCAACCGGCGGTCCTGACCGCCGTTCGTGCCACGGCGACGGACGCGGTGACGCTGGTGTTCGACGAGGAAGTCAACCTGCAGGAGATTGCGATTACGCCGGAACAGTCTGTCTCCGGATCGCGATGGACCGGGGCCGGTCTCGAGGTGCAGCTCGGCGGGGCACTGGAGCCGGGTGCCGAGTACTGGATCGACGCGCGGGTCGAGGATGTCGCCGGGAATATCTCGTCGGTGCTGGTATCGTTCTACGGGCTCAATCCGCGCCTGCCACCAGTACTCATTAACGAGGTCGTATGCGAAGGATCCGGAAACCACACCGACTGGGTCGAACTCCGCACGACCGCGGCCGGCAACCTCGGCGGCCTCACGCTGTACGAGGGCACACCGACGGTGTGGGACAGCCGGTTTGTGTTCCCTGCGGTGGAGGTGGATGCCGGCGCGTTTCTTGTCGTGCACTTCAAACCGGAAGGCATACCCGAGGAAATCGACGAAACGGAGGACTCCGCAGACAGCGGCGGTCGCGATGCAACGCCGGGGGGATGGGATTTCTGGGTCGTCGGTGGAGACGGGATCCCGAACACGACGGGAGCGCTCTCGCTCGCACCGTTCCCCGGCGGCCCGGTCGGTGACGCGATTCTCTACACGACCAAGAGCTACGACGCCGCCGATCCGCTGAGGGGATTCGGACTCGCGTCGCAACTGGAGATGATGGAGGAACTGACCGCTGCCGGCAGTTGGAACACGGCAGGCGACGAGGTCATCCCGGAGGACCTGTTCGACCCTGAGGACAGCACGGCGACGCGATCGATCAACCGAACGCCGGGAGCGCCCGACTCGGACTCACCGCTCGACTGGCATATCGGGCCCACAAGCAGCGCGTCACCGGGTGCACCGAACACGACAGAGCACTATGTGCCGTGACATCGTGTACCGTCCGGGGCCGTGTCAGTCCAGGTGAGGTTCGAAAAACTTGACGATCGTTTCCTTCGGCGCAGCACCGATGTGTTGGGTTACCTCTTCGCCGTTCTTGAACAACAGCAGCGACGGAATGCTGACGATGCTGTACTGCGACGCCAGTTCGCCGTGCTCGTCCACGTTGAGCCGTCCGATCGCCAGCTTGCCGTCGTACTCGGAGGCGATCTCGTGGAGCACGGGCTCGACCATTTTGCACGGCGTACACCACTGGGCCCAGAAGTCGACGACCACGGGGATCTCTGACTTGAGCACCGTTTCCTCGAAATTGTCCTGGGTTACTTCGAATTCCATGTCGCTACAGTACGAAAGGGCCGGCGCCGGGTCAACCGATACCCGACAGCCGTGCGCACAGACGCCGGACCGGATCGGCCGGTGCGGTCGGATTCTCACCGATGGCGCGGACAAACGCCGAGCCCACTACCGCGGCGTGGGCGTGATCCAGGACAGCCCGGACCTGTTCCCGTGTCGCGATGCCGAAACCGGCAAGCACCCGGGCGCCCGAACGTGCCAAACGGTCCACAAAGGCGCTGTTTTCCGGGCCAATCTCCGTGTGGGAACCGGTCGTTCCGCGCCGGAGGGACGCGTACACGTACTCCGCCCCGACCGACTCGATGAGGCGTAGCCTGGACTCGCCGGCCCCCATGGCGATCACGGGAACGGCGTGCACGCCGGCGTCGGCGGCTGCCGCGAACAACCCTTCATCCGAGTCCACCGGAAGATCCGGCACGATCAGACCGGAAACACCGGCGTCGGCGGCGGTTTTGACAAAACGCTGCACCTCGTGGGCATACACCAGTCCCGCGTAGCTCATCACGAAGACAGGAACCGGTGTGCGGGCCGTCAGATCGCGGACAAAGCGCCAGCCTTCCGACACGGTGAACCCGCGGTCCAGGGCGGTCGCGCACGCCCCCTGGATGGCGGGACCGTCGGCGGTGGGGTCGCTGTACGGAAACTGGATCTCCAGGTAGGACGCGCCGCCGTCGATAAGGGCAGATGCCACCTGGACCGAGGCGTCGTAGTCGGGGAAGAACGGAATCATGTGCGCCATAATGCGGTACGCTGCGTCGTCACGGGTCATCGGGATCTCCCTTCCTCGAGGCTGGCCGCGATCGACGTCGCCTCCGATACCAGAAACTCGTGCCAGGTCTCCGGCATCAGTTCCCGCGCCGTGATGAACAGATCCTTGTCACCGCGGCCGCTCATGTTCACCACCACCGCGTCATTCGACGACAGCGATCGTGCCAGCTGCATCGCCTGGTACCCACCATGAGCGGACTCCAGGGCGAACACAACTCCCTCGTTGCGGGCGAAAAACTGGACCGCCTCGAGCGCCTGTTCGTCTGTCGCGGTTCGGAACTCGATCCGGCCCTGTTCGCCGAGCCAGGCAAGCTGAGGTCCCACACCGGGATAGTCCAGGCCGGCGGATACCGAATGGGTATGGGACACCTGACCGTCGTCATCCAGCAGGAACAGCGATTTGTATCCCTGCACGATCCCCGTTCGACCGAGGCCGTTGAGGCGGGCAGCGTGCTGCCCCGGTTCGGGTCCACGGCCACCGGCCTCGACACCGATGAGTCTCGGCGCCTCCCGCTCCAGGTAGGGTGCGAAGAACCCGATCGCGTTGGATCCCCCGCCGACGCAGGCGACCATCGCCGTGGGCGTCACCTCGCGTTCAGACAGCTGTCGGACAACTTCCTGGCCGATCACCGACTGGAACTCCCGCACCATGTCCGGATAGGGCGACGGCCCCAGGGCCGAACCGATGATGTAGTGGGTCGTGTCGTAGCTGCCCGCCCAGTCGCGGAGCGCCTCGTTCACCGCGTCCTTGAGCGTCCGGGAGCCGGAGGCGACCGGCACCACCGTGGCGCCGAACACCTCCATGAGGTACACGTTGGGGCGCTGGCGGTTGATGTCCACCTCGCCCATGTACACCGTGCATTCGAGGCCCAGTTTGGCGCAGATCGCCGCCGTGGCGAGTCCGTGCTGTCCGGCGCCGGTTTCGGCGATGATGCGGTGTTTGCCCATGCGCCGCGCCAGAAGTGCCTGCCCCACGGCGTTGTTGATCTTGTGGGCACCGGTGTTGGCCAGGCCTTCAAGTTTGATGTACAGACGGGCGCCGCCGAGTTCACGCGTGCTGTTCTCCGCAAACAGCAGCGGCGTGGGGCGACCGACGTACTCCGCGCCGATCCGGTGGAACTCCTCCCAGAACGTGGCGTCCCGGGACGCCTCCTGGAACGCGAGGTCGAGCTCGTCCAGCGGCCCGCGCAGCACTTCCGCCACGTACCGGCCGCCGAACGCTCCGAAAAACCCTGAATTCATTACTCTGTCCTTTCCGCCACGGCGTCGATCGCCGCGAAAAACTTCCGCAGAAGACCCGGGTCCTTGCGGCCCGGTTCCGCCTCCAGCCGGCTCGAGGCGTCGATCAGCTCCGGACGCCACGTCGCAATCACCTCGCCGACGTTGTCGGGTCCCAGCCCGCCGGCAAGCCACAGCTCGCCGTGGGGCCGATCGGCAAGCGCTTCCACCACCGCCGACAGCACCTCGGGATCGACCTGCCGCCCCGACCCGCCGGCGAGCGTCGGGTGGCGGGCATCGATCAGGAATCGCGGGCTCCGTGCGGCGGCCACCGCCTCCCGCGCCTCCGCCGGCGCTGCAGGCTTGAACGCCGCGAAGGAGGGCCAGCCGTACGACAGTTTTTCCTCCGGCGCCGCGTTCCCGTGAAGCTGAAGTGCCGAGATCCACCCCGCCTCCAGGTCCTCCCGGGCCCGCTGCACGTGGCCATCGTAATCGGGTTCCACCACAACGGCCACAAGCGGCACCGCGATCCCGGCCTCAACCAGGCGCTGTGCGAGACCCTCTGGCGCCCGACGGCGGGACGGGGCGTACACAACGCCCAGCAGGTCGGCTCCCAGATCCTGCGCCAGCCGGGCATCCTCAACCGTGGTGATCCCGCAGATCTTGACCAGGGGCCTGCGGCGGCGTGCCGCGGCGACCGAGGGCCAGAACCGGCGCGGGTGGTCGGCCGCCGCAGCCCGCGCCTCGGCCGTTTGATGTGGATGCGCCATCGTCTGCGCCAGCAACGACACCCGTTGCGGGTCCCGCACCACCGACTCGCCGACCAGCACCGCGTCGAAGCCGCCATCCCGCGCAAGGAGTACGTCCTCGGGGTGAAACACGCCGGACTCGAACACCCGGCGGCAGGGCCAGTCGATCCGTTGACCGAGTTCCATCGGGGTGAGCAGATCCACCCGGAACGACCGCAGATCGCGGCTGTTGATCCCCACCACCGCCGGCCGCAGCGTTCGGATCTTCTCGAGGTCCTCCGTGTCGTGGATCTCCACCAGCGCGGCGATCCCGCACGCCGCAGCCTCCTCCAGCATCAGCCGGAGCGTGTCGCGGTCCAGGATCGCGGCGATGAGCAGGATCGCGTCGGCGCCGGCGCGCCACGAGATGCGCACGTCCTCGGCGTCCAGCAGAAAGTCCTTGCGCAGCACCGCGAGCTGCGGATGCGCCGATTTCACGGCGATCAGATCGCCGAGGGATCCGGCAAAATGGTCCTGCTCCGTCAGGACGCTGACCGCACCGGCGCCGCGCCGGCCGTACTCCGCAGCCCGGGCAACGGGGTCCAGCGTCGCCGCCAGGTCGCCGCGGGAGGGGCTGCGGCGCTTGATTTCACAGATGAGCGGCTGCGGGAATGGAACCACCGGGAGACTATCGGGACGGTCCGCGGGCACCTGCACTCCCTGCGCAGCCCCCTCCGCATCGATTCGCCGGCGGCGGTCCGCAACGATGCGATCGAGAACGTCAGCCTGCATGCCGCGCTCCCGACTCATCGGTACCCGAGCTCGCCACGCTGTGGGACTGGCTCACGGCGATCACCCGTTCCAGGGTCTGCATGCCGCGGCCCTCCTCCACCGCCCGAAGCGCTTCCTCGACGCCGTCCTGGATCGTCTGCACCGCGCCATACACCTTGAGGGCGGCGGCGGTGTTGAAGACCACCGAGTCGTGGAGCGCCGCCAGGCTCGCGTCCACGATACCGGTCTCGCCGAGGCCGTTCTCACCCGCCAGGAAGCGCAGCGCCAGCGTTGCGTTCTCCTCCGGCGTCCCGCCCACCAGCGCCTCCGCCGGGTGCATCGAGAGCCCGTACGTTTCCGGCTGCACCACGTACTCCTCGAACGCCGCTGCCGCCAGGCGCCGGTCGCTGAGATCGGCGCCGCTCCCCTCCCCGGCTGAGTCGACATCCACCGAGAACTCGATCACGCGGGTCGGTGCGCAGACGGTCAGTTCGTCCTGGCCGTCGAGGCCGTGGACCACCATGCCCCGACGCACCCCGAGTCGCACCGCAGCCTCGGCAACGGTGCGCAGGTAGCGTTCGGAAAAGACACCGATGAGCTGGTATTCGGCGCCGGCGGGATTCGCCAGCGGGCCGAGGAGGTTCATGATCGTCTTGATGCCGAGCTGGCGCCGGGCGGGTCCGGCGAAGCGCATGGCGCCGTGGTAGAGCGGCGCGTAGAGGAAGGCGAACCCGGCGTCTCCGATCGACGCTGCCGCCTGCGCCGGAGTGATCTCGATGTTGATACCCAGAGCTTTGTAGAAATCGGCACTCCCGCTGCGCGAACTCACGGCGCGGTTGCCGTGCTTTGCGACGCGGGCACCGCAGCTGGCCGCCATGAGCGCGGTCAGGGAGCTGATGTTGAAGGTCCCCAGCCCGTCACCGCCGGTTCCGCACGTATCCAGGAGCGGACCTTTGACCGTAAGCGGTGTGCGCTTGCGCTGGAGCACCTGGGCGCACCCGGCGACCTCCGTCGACTCGATGCCCTTGGCGTTCAGCGCCACCAGAAACCCGGCGATCTGCGCGTCGGTCAGGTTCCCGTCGGTGAGTTCCTCCATGAACTCCGAGGCTTCGATCTGGCTCAGACTGGCCCCGTCTATGATCTCCGACAGGAAGCGCCGTGGCTCGAACGGCTCGCGGCGGTAGTGCAGGAAGTTGGCCAGCAGCTTCATGCCGTCGTCGCTGGCGATCGATTCCGGATGGAACTGCACGCCCTCGATGACGTACTCCCGGTGCCGCACGCCCATGATCTCGCCGTCGACACTGCGGGCGCTCACCTCGAGTTCCGCAGGAAGGTCCGCCTCCGAGACCGCCAGGGAGTGGTAGCGGGCGAACTCCGTGGGAGAGTTGATCGCCCGAAAGACTCCGCGACCGTCCACCGTGATGCGGTCGGTCTTGCCGTGAACGATCTCGCGGGCGCTCACGATCCGGCCGCCGAAAGCGGCTGCGATCGCCTGGTGTCCGAGGCACACACCGAGAATCGGAATCTCTCCCGCAAACCGCTGAATCGACGGCACCGAGACCCCGGCGTCCTCCGGTCGCCCCGGGCCGGGGGAGATCACCAGACGACTCGGTCCCATCTCCACAAGTTCGTCCACCGTGACCCGATCGTTCCGCAGCACCCTGATCGGCTCGTCGGTGAGCTGCGAGAGGTACTGGTACAGGTTGTGGGTAAAGGAATCGTAGTTGTCGATGAGTGCGATCATGCCTCCGCCTCCAGTCCGACCGCACGCATGAGGGCGGCCAGTTTTTCGTTGGTTTCCACGAACTCGCGTTCGGGTTTCGAGTCGAACACGATGCCGGCACCCGCCTGCAGAATCAGCTCGTCGCGGATCCGCAGTCCGGCGCGAATGGTGATGCAGCTGTCGATGTTTCCGCCCGGTTCCACGTAGGCGACAACCCCGGCGTAGAATCCGCGTCGCTGCGGCTCAATGCCGTCGATCGTCTCGATCGCCCGGATCTTGGGCGCGCCGCTGACCGTCCCCGCCGGAAACGTGGCACGCAGGGCGTCGATACCGGAGGAACCGGGGGCCAGGTCGCCCTCCACCTGGCTCACGATGTGCATGACACGGGAGTAGCGCTCGATCTCGTGGTAGGCGGTGACCTTCACCGACCCCGGTGTGCACACGCGTCCCAGATCGTTCCGCGCCAGATCCACCAGCATCAGGTGTTCCGCGAGCTCCTTCTCGTCCCGCAGCAGCTCCCGTTCCAGCGCCTGGTCCTCGACCTCCGAGGCGCCGCGACGCCGCGTCCCGGCGATCGGCCGCATAGCCGCGCGACCGTCCTTGACCCGGACGTGCATTTCCGGCGACGCGGCAAAGAGCTGAAACTCCTCGAAGTCGAGGTACACCAGATAGGGAGCGGGATTGGACGAGCGCAGTCGACGGTACGCCTCCAGCGCCGGCATGTCCGTTCGGATGCGGCGGCGTCGCGATAGGACCCCCTGCAGCAGATTGCCCGCGACGATCTCCTGCTTCACCTTGGTCACACCCTGCTCGAATCGCACGCGATCGTCGTCGTCGTCGATCGGCTCCACCGTGTAGGACCGCTCGCCGGACTGCATGTAGTTGAAGTTGAGGTCGTGGATCGCGTCCTCCGTCTCCGCCAGAGCGCGGTCCAGATCGATCGAACGTTCCTCGTAGTTGAGCCCGATCAGGTACAGGAGGTCGCTGTAGTGATCGAAGATCACCAGCACATGGCCAAAGAGGAACATCGCGTCCGGGAGCCCCAGGGGATCACGACGCTCCTCGAAACGGATCGTGTCGCAGAAGCGCGAGAACTCGTAGGAGAGGAACCCGATGCCGCCGGCGGGAAACGGGAAGTCCTGCCGCGGCGGGCGGTGCTGTTCCGCGAAGTACGTCAGGACGTCCAGAATGTCTTTCGCGGAACTGCGGATGCGGTACTGCCGGTCGCCGTCGCGAAAGAAGATCCCGTCGTTGCGCTGATACACCCGGAACGCCTCCCGAACCACGAGCAGGGAGTACCGGGCCCGGCCGCCCTCGAAGGTGGCCGACTCCAGCATCGCCCGCGCCTTGAGTTTTCGGGCCAGGGCGTACGGGGTGAACCGCTCCCCGGAAAGCACCTTGATCACCTGATTCTGCTGTTCCATCACGCCTCCTTCGTGTGATCCCGCGGCTACCGCCACGCTCGCTTCGTCCGCCAGCTCGCTCCTGCCATCCGAGCACAAAAAAAGCCGCGTTTACACGCGGCTTCTTCAACGCCGCGAATCGCAAAGCTGCGATCCGCGGAATACCTATCCCACAGCGGACCGCGTTACACGGTCCACCACCACTGTCGGGTCGAACGGGACTGGTCGAATGTCAGAAACATGCATCGCTTCTGCATGCTGATACAGTAGCGGTTTCCGACTCCTTTGGTCAACCAGGTCCGCTCGACATCGTGTCTGCACCCACCGGCCGGTCCCGGCCGGGCGTCACAGCACGCTCAGCTCCTCCACGATGGCGTTGGGCGCGGCGACCGACGGGTCAGGATCGCCCTTCGGGACCGGGCCCGACTGCACCACACCCTCGAGTTCCAGGTCCGTGAGCTCCGTGCGCTCCTCGCCGTCGGGATCCTCGATCGGCTTCTTCTTCATCGGGCGGAACTCCACGTGCTCCGCGACGATCTTCACCCGCGAGCGCGGCTGCCCCTCGCCGTTCTTCCACCGGTCCTGCTTGAGCCGGCCGACGACACGCACTCCCCGCCCCTTCCGCAGGTACTCCGCGCAGTTTTCCCCGAGCTTCGCCCACACCTCCACATCGAAGAACGACGTCTCCGTGTGCTGCTCGTCCTCCTTTTTGTACATGTGGTGGCTCCCCATGGCAAAGTTGCACACCGATACCCCGTTGGGGGTCGTCGAAAGCAAAGGATCCCGCGTGAGATTCCCTTCCACCAGAACAGAGTTGAGGTCGTTCATCGCCTCCTCCTTGAAGATTGGTTTCACTCTTACATACGGGGCGTTGAGCACTGGTGCTTGTGGCACGGGCGAAATTTCTTCAGAAATGTGCGGAACCGAACCGCGTGGACGCTCCCGCGCCGGCGTGGTAGCCTCCCGCCATACGGAGGTATGCAATGCAACAACCGACAGAAATCAACTGGCGCGGTCTGTTCCGGCGCACCGGTCGATCCGTCGCCGTACTCTCACTGGCGACCGCGATCACCCTGAGCGCGACCGCCGGCGGCCAGCGCGAACAGAACGCCGCCCCCAACGCCCAGGACCAGGGCACCCGCATCGATATTCAGGAAGGCAACAGCGTGGATTCGGGGAACGGCGACGCAGCGACGGAGAGTCAGGGCGGGCAAGACCAAGGAGGTGATACCAACGCGGGGAACGCGCAGAGTGATCAGCAAAGCCAGGCGGTGTGGGCACTCGTCGACCACCCCAAGGATGACCAGATCATCCGCAATGTGTCTGGAATCATCCAGGACGGCTACGTTCCCGTGGGCATGGACGACACGGGTGACGCGATCTCCGTGCTCTACGCCAAGTCGAACCGCGTGGTATTCAATCGGTGGATCATTCAGGAGTTCACCGATCTCGACAATCTCGACCGGGACTTTTCGGAGTTCCTGCTGAACGGCTGGACACCCATGGACATTTCCGTAACCGATGCGGGACTCTCCGCCCTCTTCGTAAAAGGCGACGAGGATCCCGGCATCACCGGATGGCGCATCCACCAGGTGCCGGTTGAAGAACTGGACAGCGTGTTTTCCATCTTCGAGGGATACCGACAGGACGGATTCCTGCCGTACGGAGTCTCCATCGACCACGAGAACAACCAGTTCTGGTTTCTCATGGTGCAGCAGGACCGTCCGGAGGGAGCCGAACCTGCTCGTATCGCGTTCAACGGATTCGAAGAGGGGTCGGTTCGAGACGGTATTACCGCGGACATCGAAAACGGCCTGCTACCTTGGGGACTCGCCCGCGGCGAGCGCAGCACGTACGTGCTGTACCTGTTCTGAGGCAAATCCGCACGTCGTCCATGATTCGATCAGGCAAACTGCGGCCGACTCCTTCCGAGGAGTCGGCTTTTTTGTGCCCGCGTGAGTTCGCGGGAGTTGGAGGTCACCCCGCGGATTCGCGTAGTCGTTCCACGTGCGGGCAGGCACAAAAAAAGGCGACCCGCCGAAGCGGGCCGCCAGTTTCTTCATCAGATCAGATCTGAGTTAGAAGGACACCTCGGTCTTGATCGTGACAACGCCGAGCTTCGCAGCCGAGCTGTTGTTGTAGCCGTAGGTGTTGCCGTAGGTTCCGTCACCGCTGAGGGTCAGGTCACCGGAGGCATAGTCAACCGTGAAGGTCGTGTTCGGGATCACGTTGATGTCGGTACCGACATTCATCGTGGCGAAATCAACCGTTCCAGTGGTGGTGTTGTCGCCCATGTCCTCGGTTATGTACTTGAACCCGGCGTAGGGAGACACAACGCCCAGATCGGCATTGACCTCGACGCCGATACCGAGGTCGCTCTGGGCA
The DNA here is from genome assembly GCA_913030605.1 of uncultured Spirochaeta sp. Classification (GTDB taxonomy): domain Bacteria; phylum Spirochaetota; class Spirochaetia; order DSM-27196; family Alkalispirochaetaceae; genus Alkalispirochaeta. The sequence continues at coordinate 34,825 of CAJWEZ010000031.1, read as the reverse complement.
ACCTGGCCGACGTTCTTGTTCTCGAACGTGGACGTGTAGTCAACCATGAACGCAGCACCGACGACCGGCAGAAGACCGTCATCACCGCTGTCCTCGAAGAGGCCGGCGCGGATGGTCATGCTGTTCACAGCCTCATCCTTGGTCTGCTGATCGATGGTGTACACCGCACCGAGGTACGCACCGGAGGTGACTTCCTCGTTCTCAGGATCGGTCGCACCGCCCTGTCCCAGGAAATCGATGTGGTCGTCGTCATCCTCGTCCAGACCGAGAGCGGCCCAGCTCAGCTTGACGCCAGCGCCAATTTCCATGTCGCGGAGCGCGTCACCGGCGGCGTTTTCTTCCGAGGTCAGGTCAAACCCAACCACCGGGCTCGCGGTGATGTCGCCCATGGGCATGTCGTACTGCGCGCTGATACCAACGCCAACCGGGTTGTTGTTCGTTCCAGGGGCGCCGGCGTCCGCAGTAGAGGTATCGCCGAATGCCATGGTGGAAACAACCGCGATCGTGGTGGCTTCAACGGCCGTGATCTCGGCGTCGATGCTCATGACGTAGCTGTTGGTGTCATTGGTCGTGGGCGTGGTCCAGTCGGAAGCCGAAGCAACACCGAACTCAACCGTAGCCACGTCGGGGAGCGCCACACCGAACGCAACACCGGGATCCGAAGTATCTTCGGTGGTGAACGTGGTGGCCGTCTTGGAGATGTAACCAACCAGGGTCTGGTTGATCAGCGCGAAGGCTTCAGCCTCGTTGACACCAGTGGTGGCGTCGTCAAGAGCGATGTAAGCCGGGCCGAGCATGACCTTACCAGTGACCGCACCAACGCTCACGTCGAGCGCGCCGTTGTCGGTGGCATCGTCCGCGGCACTGTCAAGCTCGATCTTGAAATCTTCAAGCTTGATGTAACCGTAGACATCGCCCTCGCCGTATTCGGCGGTCTGCTCTTCCGTGAAGGTGAAAGTCAGATTCGACTCCGCGGAGTTGGTGATTCCGGTGGTCATCTCATCGAGCTGTACACCGAAGGTGGCCGAGGCCTTGACCTCGATGGTCGGCTCAATGCTGACCTGTGCAAATGCCCCGCTGGCAACAACGAGCAGCGCAGCAAGTACGAGAGAAAATTTCCTCATTATGGATTCCTCCTCGAATGGTTCGGGGCTTCAGGACCAACGGCCCGTTGCCACCCCTTGATCTTAGGATTCACCGGTAGTATAGCAACCGCAAATTTCGCTGTCAAGAAAACTCGAGACGGCGAACGGTCGTTCATACCTTCCGGCACACTCATCGTGCGTATCCTGTAGCAAAAACCAGTATGACGCAAGGTGGTTACACGCTCTTCGGCCGCGGACCGCCAAAAAATCAGCTTTTTTGGCGTTTTTGACGCCACCGACGGCCGGGTGTCACCGATCGCACACGTGATGTCGTCCTGCGGCCGCTTTCCTGATATGCTGTTGGTGTGGCGGCACTGGACCAGTTGGCCGGGGGCGAGTGGTTTGAAATTCGCGAACGCCTCCACCGGCCTGAGCAACTTTTCGAGTTTTTCTCTTCCGGGGACCGTCCGGCGGCGCGGGTGGCGGCGCTGACCGAGGCGTGTTCCGCCGCTGCATCGGGACTGGATGCGGCGATCGAGGGTGGCATCTTTGAGTTTCGCCGCGCTGAGCTGGGTGCGATCCTGTCGGAGCTGGCGGAGGCGGAGTACTCCAGCGAGGTGTTCTCCCGACTCGGCGTCATGGAGGCGCGCGCCGCTGCCCTGATCCTGGCCACTGCCTGCCAGCGTGCGCTCCTGACGCAGGATCTGCCGTTTCTGGATGATTCGGACGACGGCACGGAGCAATCCAGCGCCGAGACCGTCGCAGCGGAGCAGGATCTCAACCAGATCATCGCCGACGTCAAGGAGATCATCCAGACCGATCCCGCGGTCAAGATGAACGCGGCGATCAAGAACATCCTCCTGCAGCTGCAAAAGTACCGTGAGGAATCGGCGACGTACCGAAAGCTGAAGGAGCAGGCGACGAGCTACCGCCTCGAGATGTACTCCCGTACGTTCGCGGCGACGTTCAACCAGATTTTCGACAGTATCCGCAAGAACTATGCGATGTTTCTGGAGGAGCAGGAGGAGGCGCGCCGCCGCGGGCGCCCGTCGGTGGTGCAGGGCCTGGACACGAGGTCGTGGACGCGGCTCCTGACGGAACACCTCGAGGAGGTGAGCTGGGCACGTTCCACGCTGGTCTTTGCGCTTCGGGAGCACACCGGGGTGCGGGAACCGCTGGTGCGGCTGTCACGCCGCCGCGACGACCTGCTGAAACGGATCACCGCCGAGGAAGAGGTCGCCGCGGACGTCGCCGGCGGAGAGGCGGCAGCGCACCGTCTGAGCCGGCTGATCGCTCGAGACACGGCGACGCGGCTGCGCCGCTGGGCCTCTCAGGTGGCGTCCTCGTAGTCGCCGGCGCGGAGCTGCTCCACACCATCCTTGACGAGCTGGCCCCTGCCGCGGCGGGCGATCAGCACGCGGCCGTTCTTCACCACCACGTTCAGATCCTCAACGCCGCAGAGCATGACCGGGAGTTCGGAATAGATGTAGTTGCCCTCGCTCTCGACCTGCACCGCCGGCTGCTTCGGGCGACCGTCGCGGGGCGTGTAGGAGTTGTCCCCCGCCTCACCGACGATGCCGTCCTCGGTCAGCTGCGCCATCTCGTCCCAGCTGCCGATGTCGTTCCAGCGAAAACCGGTTTCCACAACCGCGGACTTGTCGGAGCGCTCCATGACGGCGTAGTCGATCGAAATCTTCGGCAGGTTGGTGTAGAGCTGGTCGACGTAGCCGGATTTCCAGGCGATGGAGATGCCCTCGCGGTTGACGACCGGAAGCGCGACACGGCGCTGTTCGAAGGGCAGTGAGTCGATATCGCCGAACGTTTCGGTGATCGACGGCTCGTGCCGGGCCAGTTCGTTCCACAGCACCTGATTTTCGAACACGAACATGCCGCTGTTCCAGAAGAAGTTCCCGGCGTCCACGTAGGTGCGGGCGGTCTCCTCATCCGGCTTCTCCCGGAATGAGCTCACCAGGCGGCCCTCTCCGTGGGCGTCGCCGGCCTCGATGTAGCCGTAGCCGATCTCCGCACGGGTCGGCTGGATGCCGAAGGTCACCAGGTATCCCTCCCGGGCAAGCGTGTCGGCTTTCCACACGTCGCGGGCAAAGGCGTCGACCGGGGTAATGAGATGGTCCGAGGCGAGCACCAGCGAGGTTTCATCGGCGGCTCCGGTATCCACCAGATAGGAAACCGCGAAGCCGAGGGCGGGGGCGGTGTTGCGCATTTCGGGTTCCGGCAGGATCACGAGCCGCTCGCGGACCGCCCCCAGTTTGAGACAGTCGTCGAGGACGCGCTCCATCTGCGACACGTGGGTGACGATGACGATCGTCGCCCGTGGCGCCACCTCACCGGCACGCTCCACGGTCATCTGCAGGAGCGACTTGCCCGTCCCGGGGTCGAAAAACTGTTTGGGACGGTCCTGGATCGACGCCGGCCACAGCCGCGTTCCGGATCCACCGGCGAGAATGATTACGTTATCTACCATAGTTCGGGGTCCTCCCTGAGCGCCCCCACTATAGCGGGAATCAGGTTGACCGCCAACGGTGGCGCTCATAGAATGACGGTCATGGCTTCAAAGTTTTCCCTTGCCGTGTACCCGTGGGTGTATCTGGCACAGTACGACGACTCGGGTTCCTGGAACGGCGACTACCACGAACAGGAACACCGAACGCCGAAGGAAGAGGCGGCGATGAGCGCCGCTGAACACGAACAGCTTCTTGTCCGCCGGAACTGGATCGACGGCCTGCCACTGGTCAACTACACCACGCAGTACGGCTACGGGTGCTTTGAGGGCCTCAAGGCGTTCCCGCAGCCGGATGGCGGTCTGCGCATTTTCCGCCCCGAAGAGAACGCAAAGCGCATGCACCGTTCGATGAAGGGGCTGCGCATGCCGGCCATTCCGGAAGACATGTTTGTCGACGGAGTTGTAGGATCCGTGGCACGAAACGCGGCTCTCGGGTTCGCCCCACCCTACGATCCGGCGTGGGAGACGGACAACTTCCTCACCGCGGATTCGGTGTACATCCGCCCCTTTTCCTACAGCGAGGCGGGTATCGGCCTCAACATCCCCAAGCATCCCTACGTGGTTGTGGTTACCACCCCGGTGGGAAGCTATTTCGACCCCGATTCCGCGAGCAAGGCGGTTACGACCGACAAGGTTCGTGCCACTCCCGGCGGGACGGGATGGATCAAGTGCGACGCCAATTACGTGCTGCCCACGATGGTCAAGTACGAGGTGATGGCGCAGGGGTATATGGAGGCGATCTTCCTGGACGCCCGGGAACAGACCTACATCGAAGAAGGCTCCTCCAGCAACATCTTCTTCCTGCTGGCAAACGGTACCCTCGTGACGCCGTCGCTCTCCGACACGATTCTCCCCGGTATCACCCGCACCAGCGTGATGCAGCTCGCCGCCGACCGCGGGGTTCCCGTGGAGGAACGGCGCATTTCGATCGATGAGGTGATGTCCGATGCGGTTGAGGCGTTTGTGACCGGAACCGCGGCGGGACTGTCGTACCTCGAGTCGATCACCCACAAGGGAACGGAGAAGGTTCTGCGGAACCGGGAGATCGGAGAGCTGACCCGCGATATGCTGGTGGAGCTCAAGGGGATTCAGTACGGCGCGGTGGAAGACCGCCACGGCTGGATGACCGACGTCCCGAAGCTGTAGCCAGAACGGCGCAGGCGGCGCGGGGCGGCCCGGGGCGGCCACCCGCCCCTGCGGCTACAGCTCCAACTGCTCCATATCCCGCGGCAGATCCGTAAAGATCTGCGGATCGTACTGCTCGGTGGGATTGAGAATGTCCCGAATGTTGAGGAACGCCAGCGGCGTGGCGGCGGCGCGTTCGCCGGTCTCGTCGTCCCGCAGGTAGTTTTCCCGCAGCTCGGTGGACTCCCGCAGGTAGTTGAGCGCCTGTGAGAGGTCCGGGTCCTGCGGATCCTCCCGGAGTGCCGCCCGATACATCGCCACACCCAGATTGTTGTTCACGCGTATCAGATTCTCGACCAGCGCCCGATGCGAGGGGTCCTCCGCCACCAGCAGCGTACGGATACTGTCCCGCCGCCGCTGCAGCCGGTCCAGCAGCTCCTCGTAGAACGCCTCGGCGCCGAAGTAGTTCTGCCGCTGGAAGAGCGTGTTGCCGCGGGCATACAGGACGTTGTCGGGACCGGCAAGGTCGTTGGTAGCGCCGATGTCGAAGAAATACTCCGCAGCCCGGTCGTACTCCTGCCAGCGGTAGTGGATGAACCCGCGCTTGTAGTTGAGGTCGTCGGGGACGTATCCGTCGGCGGCGGCGCGGTTGTAGCGCGTCAGGGCGCGTTCAAGGTCACCGCTCTGGTAGTAGTCGATGTCGCCGAGGCGGGCGTAGACGCGCGCAAGCTCCGGCGTCGGTTCCAGAAACCCCGCGTCCAGCGCCTGGTCGTAGCGCCCCTGGGCCCGGGAGAGGTCCTCTGTCGCCTGTAGAATCTCGTCGCGCTGGTACCAGTATTCACCGCTGCGAATATCGGTATCGATCTGCTTCCACAGGCGATCCGGGGTCAGGGGTTCCGCCAGGCGGAACGCCTCCTGGGCGTTGTCCAGGGCGTCGCGCTCCTCCAGCGGCGCCTCGACACGGTGGTCGTAGCGGGCAAGTTCGTAGTGCACCTCAGGTGTCATGGGGTCGGTCTGGTACGCCCGGATCAGCATCTCGCGGATGTCGGCGATGCGCCCCTTATCCAGAAGGAACCCGGCGGCGTTGGCGTAGATCTGCGGGTCCACCTCGGCGTCGGGGTCATTGCGGAAGACGTACACCACCCGTTCGACCTCCTGCTGGTTGTCCATGCGGACGAAGTAGCGCAGGAAGCGCATGAGAATGGGGTCGGTCTCGCCGTAGCGCGCCATGAGCCGGGCGTAGGTTTGACGGGCGTCCTCGAAACGGTCGGCGTCCTCCTCACCCCAGCGCATGTAATTGTCACCCCGCCCCAGGAGCGCGTCGTAGTCGTATTCGCTGCCGAAGAGAATGATGCGATACAGCTCGTCGGCACGACGGTAGTTGGCGAGCACCTCCGACTGCAGGGCTCCATGCTTCAGGATCGCCTCGCGGTCCACGTTGAGCAGCTCGTAGACCTGCCGGTTCTGGTTTGGCCCAACCTGTACGGACTCGATAAGGTTGTTTTCGGCGACCTTGCCACGGAGAAACTGCCGTCGCTGCGGATCCATGCCGAACACCAGCTGGTCGTACTTCTCCACCGCGAGCTGGTACTGACGTTTCTCCACGTAGAGTTCGGCGTACCGGCTGAACCACGGATCACGCGGTCGCAACTCGTACGCCCGCGCGAACGTGTCGTTGGCCAGCTGGTACCGGTCCTCCTGCGCCTCCTGGTAGCCCTGTCGGTACAGCACTCCGGCGTATATGGGGCGATACACGAAGCGATAGCCCAGAAACCCCACGATCGCGGTGGCCACCGTCACCAGCATCGCCGTGCGCACGATCGGCAGGATGACGTGCTGCAGACGGTACGCGAAGGTCTCCTTTTCCTCCTCGAACGCCAGGCCACTGCGTTTCTGGTAGCCACGGGGAACCTCAACCTTGCGATCGAGGATCTTCGACACCGCCGGTGCGATTTTCGACGGCGCGTCGCCGGCGATGAGCTGATCGATGAGGGCGTTGATCTGCTCCGGCGTACCGTGGGACTCGCCGATCGCCTCTTCGGTGGCGATCTTGACGTTCAGCGGGAGTGAGGCGAGCGTCTGCTGGACCCGGTGGAACTCCTCGTCGCTCAGTTCGCGCTCGGCAAGCTCCGCGGGGGCCGCGGCAACTTCCTCGACCTCCCCGCCCTCGCCGGATTCGCCGGGTTCGCCGCCCGCCTCGTCCTCGAGACCGGCGAACTCATCGATCGACTCCTCGTTAATGTCGAACTCTTCGCCGAAGTCGCCGAGACTGAACCCTTCCTCGTCCAGAGACCCGAAATCGTCGACCGAGTCGAGGTCCTCGACCTCGTCGTCCACGGAGGGAAGGTCGAAGGAGTCGCCACCGCCGTCGGCGAGGGGATCATCGCTGAGGCCGGCATCGTCGAGATCCAGGTCGCCGAAGTCCTCGTCGATCTGTTCCCCGAAGTCGGCGCCGAAACTGTCATCGGCGGCGATGTCATCCAGGTCGTCCAGGTCCTCGAAGGCGGCATCCTCGGTGTCGGCGGCCGTGTCCTCAGTGTCGGCCGTTTCGTCTATGTCGGCGGCCGTGTCCTCAGCGTCGGCCATATCCTCGGTGTCGAAATCGCCGAGGTCGTCGAGATCCCCGAACTCGTCCCCGGCGTCTGCGGCAGCGTCGTCGCCGGACTCGAGATCGCCGAAATCACCCAGGTCCCCGAGATCACCAAGGTCGCCGAAGTCCTCGCCGAGATCACCGAAATCGCCGAGCTCATCCTCGCCGCCCCCGGCCTCCGTTGTGCCGTCGAGACCTTCCAGGTCATCCAGGTCATCCAGGTCGCCCAGTCCCGCGAAATCGTCTGACTCGCCCGATTCGCCCGGCGCCGCATCCTCCGGTTGATCGGCGTCGGCGGGGGTCTCGTCGGCGGGGCCCTCATCGGCAGGGCCCTCGTCGTCAACTGCCTGGTCGACCGGTTCGGCCCCCTCCCCCTCAAGCGCGGCAAGATCGGCGAAGGGATCGGCGTCCGCGTCCTCGGAGAACGCAGAAAGAATGTCGTCTTCGCTGTCGCCGAGGTCGCCGAAGTCGCCGATATCTCCAAAATCGCCGAGCACATCGTCACTGGCGTCAGCGGTGTCGGGCTCGTCGGCGTCGGGCTCATCGGCACCGGGCTCGTCGGCACCGCCGGAACCGTCAGGTTCCTCCTGACCAGGCTCCTCCTCCGCTCCGTCGTCGAAATCGTCGAAACCGCCGAAGTCGATGTCGGTATCCGGCTCGTCGGGGATCGCGTCGGGGTCGAAGGTGAAATCGGGAGGTGCAGGGAAGTCATCGTCGCCGAGGTCTATGCCCGGTTCGTCCCCCGCGCCGTCCCCGGCCTCGTCGGCGCCTTCGTCCTCGTCGTCGTCAAACAGGGAATCAAGGTTGGAAAGGAGCTCGCTCGTATCCTCCCCCGTATCCCCCTCTTCCGCCTGCTGGACCTGGGCCATCTCGGCCACGTCGGAATCGGCGTCCTCAAGGAGCGCGGACAGATCGTCGTCGAGGCCCTGTTCCGGGCGCGTCGGGGGTTCGATGATCTCGCCGCGTTCGGCGGTCACGCGGGGTTCGTCGCCGAGAGGGGTGAGGTGCTCGTGTAGCTGTTCAATCGACTCCGTTGACGGCATGCTTCCTTGATTCTATGTCGGTTGCTCGAGGCGGTAAATCAAGTACCGGCTGCGGCATTCCGATACACTGTAACACATGGTGAGAGAGAGAATCCGGCACACAGCAGAGCGAGTGCGGCCGGCGGCGCGCCGCCTGGCGGTTGCCCTCGCCCTCCTCGCTCTCCCGGCGGCGATCGGCGCGCAGGAAACCGCGCAGCCTCCGGTGGGCGTCGACATGACCAGTGACACGTGGCTGCAGGTGTCGGGCATTACGCGCCCGGGTCCGCCGCGGGTGTTCGACGAGCTGGTGGTATTCTCCTATCAGCCCCCGGAGTTTGCGCGCTACGTCGCCGCCGCCTTCGCTCATGAGGGGTTTCGGGAGCTGCACACCTTCTCGGTCCGCAAACTCGCCAACGGCGAGGATTTGTTCTATCTGGCGTATCCGGTGGACATAACGCGAACGCAACTGGACTACCGCATCGTGGTCGACGGCGTATGGATGGTGGACCCCAACGCTCCCCAGCGGTACCGTGACGATCGCGGCGTCCCCATCGGCCGCGTGGTGCTGCGAAACCGACCGGTGTACCGGACCCCGTCGCCGGTTTCGAACGACGACGGCACAACGACCTTTCGGTTCTCATTTGATATCCGCATTGCCGCGACGCTGGAGACGGTGGACCGCCAACGGATCAGCATTCGCTCCTTCCAGGATCCGGAGATCTATGTGGTGGGTACGTTCAACGGATGGGACCCGTTTGCCGACCGCCTCAGGGGTCCCGACGAGAACGGATTCTATGCCGTAACCCGACCGGTCCCGCCGGGGGAGCATTACTACTACTTTCTGGTAAACGGGCGCCGGGTACTCGACCCGCTGAACGATCTGCAGGGGCGTGACCTGCAGACCGGCACGCTGGTCTCCCGCATTACCGTACCTGCACGGACGACGCAACGATGATCGAACTCAAACTGCATATCAGAACGCTCCCTGACGGACGCGTCGTTCTCGAACTGGGACTGGGTTTCAGAATCGTGTTCGGCTTTCTGGCGACGATTCTGGCGCTGGGCATCGCCGGAAGCGGCTCTCTGGGGCTCATTCCGGTCGGCGCACTGGTTGTGCTCGCGATCGGGGCCCTGTACCAGGAACAGTGGACGATCGACCCGGAGGCGCGCACCCTGACCTCGCGTCACGGGCTGATGGTTCTCTCCCGCCGGCGGACGTGGTCGTTCGACGACATCGACCGGGTTGAATACACCCACTATCGGGCGGGATCGGTCCCCGGCGCCGCGCCCGGCACGCCTCCCGGTGCCGAGGACCCGTCGGAGGAGGCGATGTCGGCGTTCGGGCGGATGGGACGCACCCTCAAACGGCACTTCCTGCGCTATTCCATCGTCACCACCGGCGGCCGCCGCGTTCGGGTTGAGATCCGCCGGGTTCGCGACTGGGCCGCCGACGTGCGACTGCCGCAGACGATGGCACAAAAAATGGGCGTCCCCCTCGAGGAGACGCCCCTGTAGACCGCCGGGCCCGCGGGCAGCGCAGCCCGGTCCTTCCACTGTCAGCCGCGGGACACGACTTCCTGTTGTGGCGCGCTGCGCACCACGTTCTCCGGTGTCGCCTCAAAGTACAGGAAACACGCGGTGTGATGCCCGGGTTTCACTTCCTTGAGCGCCGGAACGTTTTCCTTACAATGCGGCATCCGCTTGGGGCACCGGTCGTAGAAGTAACAGCCGTTGCGCTCCTTGTCCGGCGACGGGACGTCCCCGGTCAGGATAATCCGGTTGCGGTGCCCCTCGACCTCCGGGTCGGGAATCGGAATCGCAGAGAGGAGCGCCTGGGTGTACGGATGCATCGGCTCGTCGTACAGCGTCTCGGACTCCGCAACCTCCACGATCACACCGAGGTACATAACCGCAACGCGATCGCTGATGTACTTGATCACCGCCAGGTCGTGGGCGATGAACAGGTACGTCAGATGGAACTCCTTCTGGAGGTCCCGCAACAGGTTGAGGATCTGCGACTGGATCGAGACGTCCAGGGCGCTGACCGGTTCGTCCGCCAGAATCAGCTGCGGGTTGAGCATGAGCGCCCGGGCGATACCGATGCGCTGACGCTGTCCGCCGGAGAACTCGTGCGGGTAGCGGTTCTTGAAGTGCTTGTTGAGCCCCACCTTCTCCATCAGCTCCTCGACCCGCTTGTCGATCTCCGTGCCGCTCATGGACATGAGACCGCGGTTGACAAAGATCTGCATCGGTTCCGCGATGATGTCGCGGACGGTCATGCGCGGGTTGAGGGACGCGTAGGGATCCTGGAACACCATCTGGATGTCTTTGCGGTGTCGCAGAAGATCGTGGGCGTTCGCCTTGGTCAGGTCACTGCCGTTGAGCACGATCTCGCCGGCGGTGGCGGGATAGAGCTGCGCGATCGCGCGGGCGGTGGTTGATTTTCCGCAGCCGGACTCGCCCACCAGACCGAGGGTCTCTCCACGGCGGATTTCAAAGTTCACGCCGTCCACGGCGCGGATATGCCCGGTGACCCGCTTAAAGAGAACCCCTTCCTCGATCGGGAAGTGGAGTTTCAGGTCCCGGACGCTGAGCAGAACGTCATCGTTGTTCGACAAGACCAGCCTCCTTGTTCTCGTGTTCCTTGTAGAGCCAGCAGTTGACCGCGCGGGTCGCCGAGAGGTCCTCGCTGGCGGGATACTTCTGTTTGCAGATGTCCATGACCGAGTCGCAGCGTGGATAGAAGGGACACGCGTCGGGCAGACCGATCAGGTTGGGCGGCTGACCTTCGATGGAGAACAGGCGTTCCTGGTGGTCCTGGTCGAGCCGCGGTACGGAGTGAATCAGCCCCTTGGTGTAGGGGTGCTTGGGATCGGCGAACAGCTCCCTGGTGGTGCCCTTCTCCACGATCTTGCCGGCGTACATGACCGCCACGTTGTCGCACATCCCGGCAACCACGCCGAGGTCGTGCGTAATCATGATCACCGCGGTGCCGAGCTCGTCCGCCAGTCGCTGAATGATCTCCAGGATCTGCGCCTGAATCGTCACATCCAGAGCGGTTGTAGGCTCGTCTGCGATCAGGATCTCCGGGTTGCAGGACAGCGCCATGGCGATCATGACGCGCTGGCGCATACCGCCGGAGAACTGGTGCGGATACTGTTCGATGCGTGCTTCCGGTTTCGGGATGCCGACCATGGACAGCATCTCCACCGCCTGCGCCCGCGCCGCGCGCTTGCTCAGGCCCTGGTGCAGCCGGATCGTTTCGATCAGCTGGGTGGATACCCGGAGGAACGGGTTCAGCGACGTCATCGGATCCTGGAAGATCATGGAGATCCTGTTTCCCCGGATTTGTCGCATTTCCCGGTCGGAAATGGACATGAGGTCGGTATCATGAAACATCACCTCGCCGCCGACGATGCGGCCGGGAGGGGACGGGATCAGTCGCATCAGCGACAGGTTGGTAACGGATTTGCCCGATCCGGATTCGCCCACAATACCCAGCGTCTCGCCTTTGTGCAGGTCGAAGGACACACCATCGACCGCTTTCACGACACCGGCGTCAGTCTTGAAGTGGGTCTGCAGATCGCGAACCCGCAGAATCGGGTCAGAGAGAACCTTCTCACTCATAGTTCAGAGACTCCATTCATGCGCCATCAGAGGCGGTTCTTGCTGTGGGGATCGAACGCGTCACGCAGTCCGTCGCCGAGAAAGTTCATGGCGAACAGGAACAGCGTCATCGCCATCGCCGGGAAGAACAGCTGCCACGGGGCGCCGGTCATACGCTCGACGGCGTCGCTCACCAGGGAGCCCCACGATGCGAAGGGCGCCGAAATACCGAGTCCCAGGAACGAGAGGAACGACTCCTGCATGATGAACGCCGGGATTCGCAGCGTGGCGAACACGATGATGATACCGGCGGTGTTCGGGATAAGGTGCCGGAAAATGATGCGTCGCTGCGACGCGCCCATACTCCGGGCCGCCTCCACGAACTCGCTGTTCTTGAGCGAAATGATCTGACCGCGGACGACCCGCGCCACCACCAGCCAGCTCACCAGCGACAACGCGAGGAACAGGTTGAAGATATTACGCCCGAAAATCGCCATGAGAATGATAACGACCAGCATGTACGGAAGACCGTACATGACGTCGACGAAACGCATGATCATGTAGTCGGTTTTGCCGCCGACGTACCCGGCGATCGCTCCGAGAATAATGCCGATCAGCACCGAAGTGATCGTACCGATAAGGCCGATGGCGATCGATATCTGCCCGCCGTAGATGATGCGCGCGAGCATGTCACGGCCGAGGTGATCGGTCCCCAGGATGTAGCGCCACTGGTGAATCTTCACCTCCTGGCCGTCGATCATCGCCGTTTCGGTTTCGATCCGGTGACGGATATCCGCGAGTTCATCCTGTTGCTCCGGTGTGAGCGTCGTACGTCCGTCGCGCTCTGCAAGCTGGTACATGCGGTGTTCCACGCGTTCGTACCACAGCTCACCGGCGGTCTTGGTGAACGACGGCGGAAGGTCCCGGTGCTCCGGTACCTGATAGCGGAAACTGTGGATCGGCAGGATGGGTGCGGTGATCGACAGGAGGGCGTAGATCACCACCACCACCAGACCGAACATCGCCATCTTGTTCTTCTTCAGCCGACGCCAGGCGTCCTTGGTGAGACTTACGCCCTCGACCGGCTGATCAAACTCGTTGACAACGCCCTGTCCGGCGTCGTCGCTGTCGTGCCCACTGGGCACCACGGGTTGGTTGCTCATTGATCGTCCCCTATTTGTACGAGATTCGCGGATCGAGGAGGGCGTACACGATATCCACGAGGAAGTTCATGACGATGAGAATCGCGGAGAACACGATCACGGTTCCCATGATCAGCGTGTAGTCCCGGTTGAATGCGGACTGCACGAAGAAGCGTCCGAGGCCCGGCACACGGAAGATCTGTTCAACCACAACCGAACCGGTGACGATACCGGCGAAGGCTGGGCCCAGGTAGGACACCACCGGAAGCAGCGCCCCCTTCAGGACGTGCTTGAAGATGATCACCGACTCCCGCAGTCCCTTGGCGCGGGCCGTGCGGATATAGTCGCTCCGGAGTACCTCGATCACGCTGGCGCGTGTCAGGCGCGCGATATACGCAAAATACGGGAACGCCAGCGTTATCGCCGGCATGATCAGCGGTTTGAGCCCGTTGCGGCCGCCGATCCATCCGCTGGTGGGTAACAACTGCAGCCGGATCGATAAAAAGTACATCAACACCGGCCCGATCACGAAGAGGGGAACGGATATCCCTATAACCGCCACCGACATGGACAGGTAGTCCGCCAGCCGGTTCTGTCGGAGCGCCGACACGACCCCGCTGGTGATACCCAGCACCAGGGCGATGCTCAGCGACACCAGGCCGAGCAGCATGGACGCCGGGAGACTGTTGAAGATGTAGTAGTTGACATCGCGGTCCATGTAGCGAAATGAGGGACCAAGGTCCCCGCGGATGATGTCATACATGTACATCCCGTACTGCACCAGCAGCGGTTCGTCCATGTTGTACTTCTTCTCGATGTTCTCGAGAACCTGCGGCGGCAGCTCCTTTTCCCGCGCAAAAGGCCCGCCGGGGGCGACGCGGATGATGAAGAAACTGATCGTAATGATGATGAAGAGGGTCGGGAAGAGTCCCAGAAACCGTCTGACGATGTACTGAGTCATTTGGGGGAGTATAGCCGACGAAAAAGCCATCCTTCAAGCAGAAGTTTGTCAGCCCACAACCGTTGAAGATACAAAAAAACGACCCCGCCGTCGAGGCGGGGTCGCTGGTGCGGACCCGGAGGCCCGCACCCACACGAGATCGCGATGCTCAGTTGGCGCCGACGATGTCGCCCACGGGGTGCCAACCCATGATGTTGGCGTACCAGCCGCTCCACTTCTGCAGGTCAATCATGTTCAGGTTGACGTAGTAGTAGATCGGCATGACAGCCATTTCGTCCTCGATGAAGATCTGCTCGGCCTGGCGCAGCACATCAAAGCGCTCGGGACCGGCCTGCATCTGGGCAGCCTGCGCGATGAGGGAGTCGTACTCATCGTTGGCAAACTGACCACCGTTCATCGCACCACCGGTGATGAACATGTCCAGGAAGGTGTTCGGGTCCTGATAGTCACCGATCCAGCCCGCCCGGGCGATATCAAAGTTGTGCTGACGACGGTTGTTGAGGTAGGTACCCCACTCCTGGTTCTCCAGCGTCACGTTGATGTTCAGGTTGTCCAGCCACTGCTGCTGGATGAACTCGGCGATGGACTTGTGCGCCTCGTTGGTGTTGTACAGCACCGTGAGCTCGGGGAAGCCTTCGCCATCGGGATAGCCGGCGTCCGCCAGGAGCTGGCGCGCCGTGTCCAGGTCGTCGCCCAGGCCCTCGATACCGGGATAGCCGGTCATCTCGGGAACCATGGAGTACGCCGGGATCTGGCCCGCACGGGTCACGGTATCGACCAGGAGCTGCCGGTCGATCGCCATGGAGAGCGCCTTGCGCACGTTGGGATCGTTCAGGGGCTCGCGGCCGTTGTTGAACACGTAGTAGTAGGTACCGAGATAGGGGCTCACGTGGTAGTCATCACGGAGCTGCGCCTGCTCGAGCTGACCGAGGGGCACGTTGGTCGCCCAGTCGATCTCACCGTTGATGTACATGTTGTACATCGTGGTGTCCTCTTCAACCGGCAGGAAGACCACGCGGTCCAGCTGGACCTTGTCGGCGTTCCAGTAGGTCGGGTTGGGCTCGAGGACGATGCGCTGCTGCGGAGACCATTCGGCGAGCGTGTAGGGCCCGTTGCCGACGAAGTTCTCCGGCAGGGTCCACTCGCTGCCGTACTCTTCGATCGCGTGGAGCGGCACAACCTGGAAGGAGTAGTGCGACAGCGCGTCGAGGGTATAGGGAAGCGGACCAACGGTCTCGAACTGGAAGGTGCGGTCGTCGAGGGCGCGTACCGCCACCGATTCCGGACCGGCCTCGCCGGCGTTGTAGTCCGCGGCACCCTTGATGAACATGCTCGGGAACCACGCGTAGGGCGCGGCGGTCTCGGGGTTCAGGATGCGGAGCCAGCTGTCCACAAACTGCTGCGCCGTGATCGGCGTCCCGTCGCTCCACTGGGCGTCCTCACGCAGGGTGAAGGTGTACATCGTACCGTCGTCGCTGATTTCCCAGCTTTCGGCAACACCGGGAACCGCGGTCGCGGTCTCGGGGTCCGGCACAACGAGACCTTCGTACAGGCCCATCATGATGCGGTGCTCGGGAACACCGGACACCAGGTGCGGATCAAGCGATTCGGGCTCGGCACCGTTTCCGATAACGAACTCCGTGACATCTCCGGCTCCGGCACCACCTGCCTCCTGAGCACCGCCGGCGAAGCCAAATGACGCCACGATGGCAATAAGACCAAGAACGAGTACGGTCTTTTTCATTGGATCCCTCCTTGTAGGATTCTATTCCGAATACGTTACCTCATGTGTGCGCGACTTTGCAACGATTGGTGTCGGTGGCTCGACCGAATGACGCTTTGTTGACAAAGGCATGGGGTGGGACTACTGTGAAAGAGTTACGTTTGCAACACTTTCGTCATAGCTGGGAGCAACAATGCAACATATAGATGAGCTGTTTCGACAGATCACCGATCAGCTTATCCGCAACTCCCGGCAGGGCCAGTCGGTCGACCGGGAAAGCGTGTTTCAGCCGGCAAATGCCGCCAACCGCGTCCTCGTCGACAAAATCATCGAACAGCTGGTCCTCCCGGGGAGCACGATAGACGGATACGAACACCTCAGGGAACTCTACGAACGGTCACAGCGGGGAGAGTCGTGCCTCATTCTCATGGAGCACTACAGCAACTTCGACATCCCCTGTCTGTTTCGCCTCGCCGACACCTACGACGGCGGCCGGGACGTCACCGACTCGATCGTTGCGATGGCGGGTACCAAACTCAACGAGGAGAGCCGCTTTGTGCTGGCCTTCACGGAGGCATACACCCGCATCGTCATCTACCCCGCCAGGTTGCTGGCATCGCTGGAAGGGAGCAACCGGTTTGAGGAGGAGCGCACGCGCAGCCGCATCATCAACCGCAGCGCCCTGCGGGAGATGATCCGGATGAAGCACAGCGGACACATGGTCCTGCTCTTCCCCGCCGGCACGCGGTATCGCCCCGGCAAGCCGGACACCAAGCACGTACTGCTGGAGGTGGACTCCTACATCAAGGGGTTCGACCATCTGGTCTTCGTGGGGATCGCGGGCAACACGCTGGAGGTGGACCCCGCCGGGGAGATGGACAAGGACATTCCCGCCACCGACGTGATGGTGTACTCCGTCAGCGAGGTCACCGACGCCGGTTCCTTCCGCAGCGCCGCCCGCGCTGCGGTCCCCGAAGGGGGCGAAGCCGCCAAACGGGCGGTGGCATCGGCGGTGGAAGCGAAGTTCGACGAACTGCACGCGCAGGCCGAATCCGTACGGGCCGGAAAGCTGAAGGATCTCGCGGACCGCGGCGTTGCGCCGGAGTCCCTCGACATCATGCCCCCGGGCTGAGGACGAAGTCCTTGCGCAGGCCCCGGAACCCGACCCGCTCCAGAAGGCTGTAGATCGGCTCCGACGCACCGGGGAACGAGACCAGCACCGCTGCCGCGCCCTCTCGCCGAAGGCGCGCAACGGTGGTGTCGACGATCGTGCTGCCGATACCCAGGCCACGGTACTCCGGCAGGACGTACACCTGCACCAGCCGGGAGAGAACCCGACCGTCGTCGAGCGTGTCACGGGTGAGCCACACAAAGGCGCACAGGTCATCCATCGGCGTGTACGCCGCCATGACCGTGCTGCGGGCGTCGCCGGGCCCGGGCAGGCGACTCTTTCGTTCCTTGTACAGATACCGAACCACCGCGGAATCCTGATCGGCGTACGCCTCGTGGAACGCCTGGCGGTCGAGCTCCAGTATCAGCGTCGCCGGAACCGGGCGCGCCTCGTGAATCGTGACGTTGCTGAGGACCAGGTCATCGAGTTCTTCGTCGGCGCCGAGCTCCACCACATCGAGACCGGAGAGTTCGCGCAGGCGGTTGTACCATTCGAACACGATGTTGCGCATCTGCAGGAACTTGAAGGCGTAAAACCGCCGCTCCACGTCCGGGTGTTCCTTGATCGCGTCCTTGAAGCGCCGGAACACGCGCTTCCCGCTGACAAGAATCTCCTGCAACCGGTCACGGATCATGGGGTTGTGGAGTTCGGCGACGAACTGCTCCATGAGCTGGAAGCCGTCGGCACTGGTCCAGTCCGGCAGCGGCTGGTACCGGGCATTGGGGTCGATCTCCACGGACGAGGACACCCGTTCCGATTCCGGGACCGACTCCGGCCGCACGAGCTGACCTTTCTCCATGTCCATCAGGTACCCGATGTTCTGGTTCTCCATGGCGAACATGATCTGCCGCACGATGGGATCGCGCATTTCAAACATACTGCTGCTGCTCTTTCACGATTGACTGAATCGTATCCACCAGCTCGTGTTCCTGGACACGATAGGTGCTCGCCTGGTTGCGCAGTGCGAGCTCCAGCACGCCGTTTTCCACCGACTCCCGGGTCACCACCACGCGCAGCGGAATTCCGAGGAGGTCCGCGTCCTTGAGTTTGTGGCTGATCGACTCGTGCCGGTCATCCAGAAGGACCCCGTGCCCGAGCTGTTCGTAGATGCGGTCCACCATCGCCCGCACCGACAGGGACTTGCCGATCGACATGAGGAAGACCTGAAACGGCGCGACCTCCATCGGCCAGATGATTCCACGGTCGTCGCGGTTGGCGTCGACGATCGCCGCCAGCAGTCTGCCGAGACCGATGCCGTAGCTGCCCATCTGCGGGTACACGCTGCGGCCGCCTTCCTCGCGTACCTGCAGGTTCATGGCACGGGTGTAGAAGTCTCCAAGCCGGAAGATGTTGCCCAGCTCCATGACCCGCACGCGCTCCAGCGTGCCGTTCGCGCAGTGCACACATCCCGCACCCTCCGGCACGCTGATGATATCCGACACCATGTCGGCGCCGAAATCGCGACCGAAGTTGACGTTGCGGGCGACAACACCAGGCTGGTTTGTTCCCGAGAGGAAATTGCTGGAGTCGGCGGCGCCGTCATCGATCACCACGATCATGTTTGCCCGGGCCGTCTCGGGCACCGACAGCGGAGAGAGCCACGGGCCTTTCAGTTCGTGGGCCGTGAGCTGTTCGGTGGTCGCCTGACCGTGGATCGGGCGCCCGGCGACGCTGGCGAGCTTTTCTTCGCTCACCTCGTGGTCGCCGCGCACGACCGCCATCACGAGGGCTTCCCCGGACCGGAACAGCATCGCCTTGAGCACACGGCCCCGGGGAATCCCGAGCGTCCGGGCGGACGAGTTCACGCTGCTCTCCCCGGAGAGCTCAACGGTTTCCATGGCCCGCGGCGGCTCGTGGATGTGATCCTTCACACCGACCGCAACGTCCTCGTTGGCGGCGTAGTCGCACTGGGTGCATCGGACCAGGTAGTCGTCCCCGCAGCGACTCGGCATGAGAAACTCGTAGCTGCGGTCGCCTCCCATGTACCCCACCCCCGCCTGGGCCGGCACAACCGGCACCTGGCAGCGTTCGAAAATGCGGTGATACGCGGCAAAAACGCGAGGGAAGAAGTTGTTGAGGTCCGCAAACGTGCGATGGAAGGAGTAGGCGTCCTTCATGACAAACTCCCGCGCCCGGACGGTGCCGCAGCGCGAGCGTTCCTCGTCGCGGAATTTGGTCTGGAACTGGTAGAGAAACACGGGCAGGTCGCGGTAGCTGCGCAAACCCTGTCGCACGAGTTCCACCATCGCCTCCTCGTGGGTGGGCGCAAGGACCAGCTCGCGACCGCTGCGATCGCGGAACCGCACCATGTCGTCCTCGATCAGGGCGTCGCGGCCGCTCTGGATCCACAGATCCCGGGGATTGACGACCGGAGCCATGACCTCCTGACCACCCAGAGCCTGCATCTCCTGGTGAATAATGCGTTTGATGTTGCGCATGACCAGCATGCCGAGCGGGGTCATTGTGAACAGCCCCTGGCTCATCGGCCGCAGGAATCCGGCCTGCATGAGCAGCCGATAGCTCGGCGACTTCACGCTCTTGGGAATCTGCGTCAGCGTCTTGGTGAACAGGCGGGAATAGCGCATGCCAGAGACAGTGTATGGCATACCTCACCGGCGGGCAAGGAACGGAACCTTGACACTCCCGCCGGGGCTTACCATAGTCTAGAGCGTAATCCATACCCATAGGAGCGAATCAATCATGAGCATTATTGAAACGGTAGAAGCCCGCGAGATCCTCGATTCTCGTGGCAACCCGACCGTAGAGGTCGACGTATATCTCGAAGACGGATCGATGGGACGCGCCGCGGTCCCCTCCGGCGCCTCCACCGGCGAACACGAAGCCGTGGAGCTCCGTGACGGCGACAAGAGCCGGTTCATGGGCAAGGGCGTGCTGAAGGCGATCGAGAACGTCAACGGTGAAATCGCCGAGGAGGTCGAAGGTCTCGATGCGCTGGACCAGGTCGAGGTCGACCGCACGATGATCGAGCTCGACGGCACCGATAACAAGGGCCGCCTGGGCGCGAACGCGATTCTCGGCGTCTCCATGGCCGTCGCGCGAGCCGCCGCGGATCATCTGGGCCTTCCGCTGTTCAAGTATCTCGGCGCCTACCACTCAAACGTGCTACCGGTCCCGATGGCCAATATCATTAACGGTGGGTCCCACGCCGACAACAGCGTGGACTTTCAGGAGTTCATGGTCATGCCGGTTGGGGCGGACTCGATCCGCGGCGGCGTCCGCATGATCACCGAGGTGTTTCACAACCTCAAGAAGATCCTGCACGACTCCGGGTACAGCACCGCCGTCGGTGACGAGGGCGGCTTTGCGCCGAACCTGAAAAGCAACGAGGAGGCGGTCGAGGTCATCCTCAAGGCGATCGAGAAGGCCGGGTACAAGCCCGAGAGCGACATCATGATCGCACTGGACCCCGCATCCAGCGAGTTCTACGACGCCGACAAGAAGCGCTACATCTTCAAGAAGAGCGATGGCCGCGAGCTGACCAGCGAGGAAATGGCCGCGTACTGGGCCGACTGGGCCGGCAAGTATCCGATCATCTCAATTGAAGACGGCCTGGACGAGAACGACTGGGACGGATGGAAGATCCTGACCGACAAGATCGGCGACCGGGTGCAGCTGGTGGGAGACGATCTCTTCGTAACCAACACCAAGCGCCTGAGCCAGGGTATCGAAAAGGGCATCGCCAACAGCATCCTGATCAAGGTCAACCAGATCGGGTCGCTGACCGAGACCTTTGAGGCCGTGGAGATGGCCAAGCGCGCGGGCTACACCGCGATCGTGAGTCACCGCAGTGGCGAGACCGAGGACAGCTTCATCGCGGACCTCGTGGTTGCGCTGGAGACGGGGCAGATCAAGACCGGCTCCCTGTCCCGCAGTGATCGGCTGGCCAAGTACAACCAGCTGATGCGGATCGAGGACATGCTGGACCGCAGCGCGGAGTTCCCCGGCAAGAAGGCGTTCTACTCGATCAAGCGCTGAACCGGCTACAACCAAAAAAAGGGCTGATCCCGTGCGGGTTCAGCCCTCTTTTTTTTGTGGCGACGGATGCATCCGCCGCCACGGCACACCTGTCAGTCCATTTCCGTGATCACCAGCGTGGCGTCGGCGTAGTTGCCGTCGAACGTACCCACCCAGATGTCATAGAGTCCGTCCAATGGCGAGTTGAACGTCACCGCCGGGTCCAGACCGTTGGTGTCATCGTTGAAATGCCAGCTGCCGTCCGGCGCATTGACCAGGAGCAGTGTATCCGCGTCGGTGTTCTCGATCTTGATCGTCAGCCGGTATCCCCCGGACGAGTACCGAAGATCGAAATCGGGGGCGTCGGCGACGTAGCCGTAGTACCCCTGCTTCGACAGGCTGATCGAGCCGCCGGCAACGACGTCGCGTCGGAACGGATCAGGCTGAAACCCCGCCGAGAGACTCACGTCTCCGTAGGTGGGTTGCAGCTGATAGTTCTGCGCGTATGCCCCCAGGGCCACCAGCACGAGCAGCCCGACAAACAGAAATCGCTTCATACACAACTCCTCTTGTGATGTATCTGCCTGTAACTATAGGCGGCGGAGGATCGGCGTGTCAAATCGACTCACCCGCGAACGGAGAAGCTGTCGAAGGTGTCGTCGGTGTCCACATAGCGAATGTCGGCACGGTCCACATGCGCCGACGGCGGGCCGTCGCGGAGGTACGCCTCAAAGGACTCCAGCGCCTGCCGGTCTCCCTGGGCGTACACCTCGACGCTCCCGTCCATTCGGTTGCGCACCCATCCGGTCACGCCGAGGTGTCTGGCGGTCATCTGTGTGTAGTAGCGAAAGCCGACTCCCTGAACGCGTCCGTACACCCGGCCCCGCAGTGCGCGCCCGGCCATCGTCACACTCCGATCTTCTGGGCGACCAGTTCCGCGAGCTCCGTGTAGTCGAAGGGCTTGTACAGAACGTCAAAGGGAATCGGGATCTCCGGACGCAGGAAACCACTGGTGATGATGATGGTCGTGTCGGAACAGAACTTCTGCAGGAAGCGAAGCCAATAATCCCCGCCCAGAATCTCCATGCGATAGTCCGTGACGATAACGTCTACGGAATTGTCCAGGAGCTGCTTGATCGCCCCCACTCCGTCGGAGGCGACCAGCACGCGGTAGGATTTGCGCTCCAGGTAGTCCCGGAGCGTGAGCCGAATCGCATCCTCGTCCTCAACCAACAGGATCGTTGTGCTGGGTTCGGCCATGATCGTGTATCAGTCCCGCTGCGTTGAACGGTTTTCCGCGAGCTGCTCGATAAGCCCGGGAAGCGACTCCAGATCGATCGGTTTTCCAACGAAGGCGTCGGCGCCGGCTTCCATCGCCCGGGCCTGCACGTCATCATCGGTGATGCCGCTGATCGCGATCACGATCGGACGGGACAGATTCTCGTCGGATTTGATCTGCCGGCACAGCTTGTAGCCGTCGACACCCGGAAGATTGATGTCGAGGAGCACCACATCGGGCTTGTACTCGGTAATCGCCTTGCCGGCGTCATACCCGTCGTAGGCCTGATTGACCTTGAACTCGGGATACCGCTTGTCGAGAAACTGCTTGATGAGATCGTTGAGCTCCTGGTCGTCGTCTACGATCAGGACTTCCTCGATCTTGGCCTGCTCCGCCAGGATCTCGCGAACCTCGTCCGGGAGGCGCATTCCCTGCGACTGCATAAACTTGGCCAGGACGTCGGCGTATACGCGATACTGTCCCCCCGGCGTGGTGTACGCCTCCAGGTGGCCCTGACGAATCCAGTTGATCGCAGTCTGGTTTACCACGTCACAGAAGTTTGCGACTTCGTGTGCGGAGAATACCTTCTTCTTCTTTTTTGCTTTGGCCATACCATTATTCCTTGCGTTTTTGTCTCCCATTAGTATAGACAAAAAACTCCACTAACGTCAAGCGAAAAATTTCTTTAGCTCCCCATAAGAAAAACCCTTACGAAGCAGGCGCTGGAAGAGCCTGTCGCGCTCCCGCCCCGATCGAGGCACCTCACCGGAGCCCGCCATCGCCTCGACGTGCCTCGCGAGAGCCTCCTCGAAACACCCGGGATGGTCCTGCTCGTAGCGCGAGATCGCGTGCTCCGCCAGAGTGCGGTCCAGCCCTTTTTCGGCCAGCCGCGCGGCTATCGCCTGCCGACTGCGTCCCTTGCCGCGCATGCTCGCGCGGATCCAGGCGTCGGCAAACCGCTCGTCGCTCTGATATCCCCGCGCCGACAGCCGTTCTACAGCGAGGTCGCAGGCGGTCCGGTCGAACCCCTTGCGCCGCAGCTTGGTTCGCAGCTCGCGCTCGCTGTGCTCGCGCCGGGCAAGGATCTCCGCCGCCGCGGCCACCACAAACGTGGACTGACTGCGAACGACGAGGGCCTGCAGCTCACCGAATCGAGAGAGAGACAGATCGCGGACGCCGGAGGTGGAGGCCACATCGCGGTCGATGTCGAACCGGAACAGACGGACACGAAGATGGCGGGGGCGGGTCTTGTTTCGTGGCGGGCGCTCCGCCTCCGGGGACGCGCCGTCGGGGTCCCAGGCGGAGCCGGGACCGCGGAGGGGGTCCCACCACGCAAACACAGAAACGCCCGCAGCGACGGTCGCATGCGGGCGTATCGAATCGATCTTGACCGGATGATCCGGCGTGATGTGCTTAGCGCTTGGAGAACTGGAACTTGCGGCGCGCACCACGCTGGCCGTATTTCTTCCGTTCCACCATACGCGGGTCGCGGGTCAGGAACCCGTTGACGCGCATCGTCTTGATCAGGTTCTCGTCGTAGCGGACGAGGGCGCGGGCGATTCCGTGTCTGACCGCTTCGGCCTGACCGGACTCACCACCGCCGCGAACGGACACGACCATGTCGAAGTCGTTGTCCTTCTCGGCGACCGCCAGCGGCTGACGGTAAATGATCTTGTTCTCTTCCCGGTGCCAGTAGTCGTCGGCCTCACGACCGTTGATCGTCACCTTGCCCGAACCGGGGCGCAGATACACACGGGCAACAGCCGTCTTGCGGCGTCCGGTACCTTGATACTGCTCCATCTGTTTACGCCTCCTTCACCGGCGGAATCGTCACGGTTTCGGGCTTCTGCGCCGCGTGCGGATGATCGGGCCCGGCGTACACCTTCATGTTGGTGAACAGCTTGCGCCCCAGCCGGTTGCGCGGCAGCATGCCGCGAACGGCGTGCTCGATCGGAAACTGGGGCTTGCGACCCAGAACCTTATGGAAGGGCTCCGCGGTCATGGACCCCAGATAGCCGCTGTGACGATAGTAGTTCTTCTGCGTTGCCTTGCGACCGGTCACCTCCACCTTGTCGGCGTTGACAATGATCACATAGTCACCGATCTCCTGGTGGGGGGTGTATTCAGGTTTTTTCTTGCCGCGCAGGATGTCCGCAGCCTCAGCGGCAACGCGTCCAAGCCGCTGTCCGGCGGCGTCGATCACGTACCACTTGCGCTCTACGTCTTTGGGTTTCACAAATATCGTTTTCATGGTCATTACTCTGCCAAATAGTGAGCCGGTACGATTGCATACGGCGCCCGAAATGTCAAGGCGCCGCGGGACCGGAGCAAATTCAGTCTTCCTTCTTTTCTTCGGAAGACTCGGCCTGTTCGGCTTCGGCGGCCGCCCGGGCTTCCTCTTCCTCTTCTTTTTTCGCTTCGATTTTGTCCTTGATGTCGGCGATGCCGATCATGATCGCGATCAGACCGATGAATACCGCGAGCAACGGGATCCCACCGGCAAGGACAACCTTGACCTGCTCCCACCAGTTCAGCAGGGCAAACGGGAGCGACGCGGGAAGCACGGCGTAGACCGCGAACAGAACAAAAACAATTCCTACAATCAGTGCGCCCATCAGGTTCCTCCGTTATTCAGATCCGCAACCGCCTGATCATCGCGGCAAGGCCGGCGATGACAAACAGCAGCGGTATGGCGCGCAGGAGCACCCAGAAGAGGGGCATGCCGAATACGCGCAGTTCGATGACGGCGATAATACCAAAGCGGTCCAACATTTGGAAGGCCACATCTCCAAATCTGATCACGAGACCGATGATCACCAGCATCCAGCCGGGTTCACGGGTGAGCGACCAGAGCATGATCGCGGCGAAGGCGGCGACACCGCTCAACGCGAGATCGACCACCAGGACGCTCAGTTCATTGGGGCCACTCATCGACACATCCTTTCCACCGTTCCAGTTCGATCCGGGTGAGCTCCCCTGGTACGACCATGGGCGTGGCTGCATCCGGCGGAAGCAGTATGCCCCGCGCCGCGGCGCGACCGCGCCACTGGTGCCACTCGGTGGCCCCTGCGTTGTCCGGGTCGCCGGGTGCATCTGTTCCCTCCGGCGCCGACGGGATCAGCCACACGCCGTGGCGGGTGTAGCCCGGCGGAACCGGCAGTGTAGCCACGAGGTCCAGACGCCTGTCGGCATCCGGCCGCCGCAGGTACGTCGCCAGGGCAAGCGTCATGCGGACCAGCGCCGCCGCGATCACCGGTGACAGCTCCGCAGCCGTCGCGACTCCGCGTACACTGGTACCGGGAGCCGGAATCACCACGTCGCAGGAACCGTCGCGGGCCGCCCCGGCCTGAGGAAGCCAGCGGTCGGTACCGGCGCGGGTCGCTTCCGGACATCCGTTGACCACGCGGAAACCCGTCACACCGGCGCCGTCCGCGAGTTCCGTCAGGGCGCGCTCCAGGCGTGCGGGCCACGCCGTGGGAACCGGGGCCCACAGCCCGCGATCGATTTCCGCCTGCGCCAGGGTTCCCAGTCCCCGCGGACGATGCCCGAGGAACGCGGTTCCGTCGGCCTGCCAGAAGTCGACGTAGCGGTCCCCGGCCTGATCGTACAGCCGCCACTCCCGGGCGCGTCGCACGCGCCGCCCGGGCGGCAGAACGTAGGCCCTCGGCACCGTCTCGCCGGCGGCATTCATCACCAGACCTCCCCGCCGGCGTCGGCGGCGATGCGTTCCAGAAGTGTGTACTTGGGGATGAACTGCGCGGTGGCGCCCGTTTCGAAGCGCACCAGCACCACCGCCTCGCTGCCGGCGTACCACGCCCTGGTCACCACTCCGGCGCCGTAATCGTCGTGATACACCGCGGTCCCCTTCGGCCATGGATGGTTTTCGCCACGGGAACGGCCAGCACGAAGCCCGGCCAGGGTACCGGCGCCGTCGTGACCGGAGCCACCGCTGTAGCCGTCGGCGTCGACCTGAACCAGTTCCCGGGGAATCTCCGTGAGAAACCGCGAGGGCAGAAAATCGGTGAGCTTCCCGTGCAACCGCCGGTACCGGCAGCTTGTCAGGGTGAGCTCGTGGCGGGCTCGCGTTATGGCAACGTAGAAGAGTCGGCGCTCCTCCTCGAGCTCTTCGGGATCGTCGTCCCGCGGGAAGAGCCCCTCCTCGAGGCCCGTGATCACCACCCGGTCAAACTCCAAGCCCTTGGTGTTGTGCATGGTGATCAGGACGACCCGGGCGTCGGCGTTGTCCGCCTGCTCCCGGGCGCTGTCCAGCTCGATCACCTCGAGAAAATCGGTAAGCCCCTCGAGGCTGGCGGCGTAGAGCGAGGCGGCGTTGATCAGCTCCTCGAGGTTCTGCAGTTTCTGCGTGCCGGAGACCTCGTCCTGCTCTTTGTGGTACTGGCTGAGGCCGCTGCTCGCAAGCATGTCCTCGACGATCGCGGCGAGCGACGCGGGGGTGGTGGCAGCCGACTCCGGAGCCGGAGCGCCGTCCGGTGTACGGGGAGCGCCCCCCTCGATCAGGGTGCGCAATCGCTCCACGAGCCGCACGAACGCTCCGAGGGCGGTACCCGCCTTCCGACTGAGATCCGGAATCGCGTAGTCCGCCGCTGCCGACAGATCTCCACGGGCGGGGGCAAGCTTCTCGAGGATCCGTTCGACACTTTTGGCGCCGAGCCCACGGGCGGGCTTGTTCACGATGCGTCGGAAACTGACCTCGTCGCGGGGATTGGCGAGGAACTTGAGGAACGCGACGGCGTCCTTGACTTCCTCCCGGTCCCAGAATCGTACGGCACCAACGATTCGGTACGGGATGTTCTCCCGCAAGAGCGCCGTCTCGAAGGCGCGGGACTGGGCGTTGGTGCGGTACAGCACCGCGGTCTCCCCCTCCTCGCCCGCGCGCTCCGCCCGTCGGACCCGATCGATAACGAACGACACCTCGTCGTCCTGGTCCGGGAGCAGCAGTAACCGAGGGAGCTCGCCGTCGCCACGGTCGGTGAAGAGGGTCTTCCCGAGGCGGCCCTGATTGTTGGCAACCACCGCCCCGGCCAGGTCCAGGATCGGTGCCGTGGACCGGTAGTTCTGCTCCAGACGCACCACGTGCGTACCGGGAAAGGTGTCCGGAAAGGTGAGAATGTTCTGAACCTCGGCGCCGCGGAACCGGTAGATCGACTGGTCGTCGTCACCGACGACACACACGAAGGCGTCGTCCGCCGCCAGCGCCCGGAGCATGCGATACTGGGCGACGTTCGAATCCTGATACTCGTCCACAAGGATGTAGCGGAAGCGGCGCTGCATGCGCTGCGCCACCACCGGCTCGCGCTCCAGGAGCTGGACCGGCTTCATGATGAGGTCACCGAAGTCGACGTTGCCGATCTCCTCGAGTCGCGTCTGGTACGCCCTGTACACTTCAACAAACTCCGGATCCTCCGAGATATCCGACAGATCGTCGTCCGGAGACAGGCAGTAGTCCTTGGCGCGACTGATGAGGTGGTAGAAGCGTGCGAGGGTTACGCGCTTCTGCTCCGGGTACAGCGCCTTGAGCAGCGTGATCGAGTCATCGTCGTCGTAGATGTTGAAACCACGCGGCAGGCCGGCAACGTCGCTGTTGCGACGCAGCATCCACGCCCCGAAAGAATGGAACGTCCGCAGGGACAGGTCGCGGGGATCGACCCCCACCTCTCCGTCGCCGTCACCATTGAGAAGGGCCAGCGCCCGTTCCCGCATTTCGCCGGCGGCCTTGTTGGTGAACGTGACCGCCAGGATCGACCGCGGGTCCACGCCGCGCTCCCCGATCAGCCAGGCGATCTTCACCGTAATGACGCGGGTCTTCCCGCTTCCGGCGCCGGCAAGGATCAGCAGGGGGCTGTCGAGGTGCATCACCGCCTCGCGCTGGGCCGGATTGAGCCCGGCGAGGGCGGCGTGGAGCGTTGGCGTCATATCGCGCCATGATAGCGCAGGCATCACTGCGGGTCGAGGGGCGCGCCGTGCTCGGCTCCAAACCGAGAAAAACGTTCACTCGATTGACAGATCAAAATTTCCGTCTCACAATGCCTGTATATCGGTCGGAGACCGAAACTAGAGGAGATTGTACATGAAAAAAGCACTGATTCTGCTGCTTCTTGTGGGAATGGTGGCGCCGGTATTTGCCGACGATGCCAAGGTTCTTCCCCAGGGTGTTGCGCGGATTCGCGTGATTCCGGTGCTGGGAATTACGACCGGTTCGTACGACGATTCCGGAGACAAGACTGACAACGAAGACAACGCGGCTGACCAGCTGCCGGACGAAGGAATCTGGGCCCTGGGTGGCGCACTCGAGTACGGTGTGACTAACCAGATCAGTCTCGGGCTTCGATGGACGCCGGTGTACCAGTTTATGGCCGACGCAGACGCCACTGGTACCGACGCCTACGACGTTCAGACCGGCGGACTCGAACAGGCAGATCTGGGCGCGGAGATTCAGATTCTCGGCGAGCAGGGGTACCTTCCGAATGACATGATGCGCTTTTCCGTCACGCCGGGTGTGGGGATTCCGATGCCGGTCACAGCAGACTGGGCCGCGGAAGGCAAGAACGTCATCAACCAGAGCGACTTCATCGCGCCGACGTCCCTGAACACCACCGAGGCGCAGCTCGGCCTGCTCCTGAACTTCGATTACATCATCAACGAGATGTTCGAGGTGAACCTCTTCACCGAGGGCCGGTATCGGTTCGCTCGCACCCGCGACGTGAAAGACTTCTACAACGGCATGGTCGAAGAGGCAGCAAGCTTGTCGGATGCATACTCGAGCTACGACATCGAGTACGGTCCGAACCTGTTCTGGGAAACCGGGATCGAGCCCAAGGCGAGCTTCCAGGCGAGCGACGCGATCCGGCTCGACGCCGGCCTTACGACGAAGTTCACGCTGAACACGGCGCGGGATGTCACTACGACCGCGACGCTTTCCAATGCGACTGCCCAGGGTACCGTAAGCAGCATTCTGAGCAGCAACTCGAGCCTGGGCAATCTTGGGCTTTCGTCGTCCGATATCGATCGCACGGTGGACGGAGACACATCCTACATCATGCGCTTCGAGCCGAGTGTTGGTGCGTTCATCACGGCTCTACCGGTACCGCTTGAGGTCACCGCACAGTACAGCATCCCTCTTCTCGGCCAGAACGAGGTTGCGTCGCAGCGGCTGATCACTCAGCTCCGCGCCTACGTCCGTTTCTGATCAGTACTACTCCACCACAACTGGACCGCCCTCCGGGGCGGTCTTTTTTTTTGTCCA
The DNA here is from genome assembly GCA_913030605.1 of uncultured Spirochaeta sp. GTDB lineage: Bacteria > Spirochaetota > Spirochaetia > DSM-27196 > Alkalispirochaetaceae > Alkalispirochaeta. The sequence continues at coordinate 5,361 of CAJWEZ010000031.1, read as the reverse complement.
GTCGACGTTTTCGCGTGATTCCCGTTGCCCGTCGGCGCCTCTCACACGTTTCTGACGTGGCCCGGGTACGGTGACGGTATGGGAGGCAATCCAATGTCGATCGAACAGCCGGTTCATCTGGGTCAGCCCACGACGATGGTGCTGACGGAGGCGGGGTCGTCGTACTTCGTCCGCCGCAACCAGCGCCTCCAGCGATTCCGCTTGATCAGTGGGCGCGAGGAGTTCGGCATGCAGCTCCGGGACTATCGACCGAACATGCTCGAGACGCTGATCAGCCGAGGTCTTGTGCGAACGCTCCAGTACCCGGTGGCGGATGCCGTTGCGGAACGCCACGACGTGGTCGCATTCGTCTCGGGGGTTGCGTCGGGCTTTCTGTCGTTCCACGTCGCCGGCGCCGGCAGAGAGATGCTGGAGTCGTCCGAGGTGTTCCGGCGGTGGCGGCGATCCCATCCGCGGAGCCAGATCGGCTCCCCGGAGACCGCAGCGGCGATCGCCAGAGTCCTCCACGGGCGGCGCCGCGAGGCGGAGAACCTGCGCGGACTGATGGCCACACGCGTACGCAGCATACTGCGAACGCGCGCCGGCCTCGTCGTTGACCGCGAACGGGTCGATCCGGCCCTTGCCGGCGTCGTGGCTCAGATTCCATCGGAGGCGTGGTTTTTTCTGGTCGCAAACCCCACGGGCTCCGCCGAGCGCGCCCTCTTTGATTCCCTCGCGGCGATGGTGGCGGACGCAGTTCCCCGCACCGAACTCGGCGACTATCTGGCTCTGGTCTGGGTTGAGCTCATCACCCACCTGCAGCAGCGGGAATGCGCGGATCCTCCGTCGCAGGTTCACCTGCTGTCGCTGTTCGAGGGGCTCGACGATTCGGCTGCGACGCCGCGGGGCGGGGGGCGGCACCGCCTGCACATGATGGCGGCAACGGGAGACGCACCGCTGGACCTCCTTCGAGCAGATCTGGACCACATCAGTGACGCGACCCGCAGCGGTACCCGAACGTTCGACCAGTTCTACCAGTCGGTGGACGCCGGCAGCACCCAGCTCGGGTTGTACTACCTCGGATTCCTGGAGGACGCGTGCCGCCGGCTGAACGTCGGATTCCGCGCGTGGGTTCAGGGCCAGGAAGACGGGGGCCGCCTGAACCTGGTCGTGAGCCTGTGAATCATCACAACGGAGGAAGATCGGTGTGGAACTGAAGCGAAAGCGCCTGGACAACGGGATGTGGCTGCTGTCGGTGGCGGGAGAAATGGATCTGTACAACGTTCCGGAGTTCAAGAGCGCGGTGAACGATCTTCTGGAGGCCGGTGCGCCGGGGCTGATCTCCGATTTCGGTGAACTGACCTATATCGATTCCAGTGGTATCGGCGCCTTGTTGTATGCGTTCTCGCAGGGAAAGACCAGGAACCGGGGGATCTGTTTTGCCAACGTCACCGGCAGCGTACGCACGGTCATCGAACTCACGAGCCTTTTGGGGTTTCTGCCGATCGAAGAGAGTGTGGACGCGGCGATTGCGCGGCTGGAGGAAGCGACATGACGATTGACGTGGACGAACGACCGGGAGATATCCGCGTGGTCGCGCTTGGCGGAGACATGGACCTGTACGCGTCGAATTCGGTCAAAGAGACCGTTGTCAGATTGTGGGAAGCCGGCGTCCGGAATCTGGTTGTCGATCTGTCACACCTGGATTATGTCGACTCCAGCGGCATCGGAGTTCTGCTCTACGTGTACTCCGCCTCGCAGAAACGGGGCAACCGGGTGATCTTCGCCGGCCCCCACGGTGCGGTCTGGAAGGTGATCGAACTGACGAAGCTCAACGGATTTCTGCCGGTGGTGGAAACGCTCGAGGAGGCCGTGGAAGCGCTCAGGCCGGTCGACGATGAGACCACCCCCCGACGCGAGCCGGCGATCCGCCAGCTTCAGGTGAACCCCGACAGCCCGTTGTTCGACACCCGCAGCATGTATCACAAGGCGTTCAACCTCGACATCAGCCAGGTACGACGGCTGGCAAACCTGATCGCCCAGAAGGCGCCTCCGCACCTTCGGGACATTAACATCCTGGAGCAACAGATCAGCGAACTGCTGAAGAACGCGGTGAAGCACGGAAACCGCAACGACCCCCGGAAAACGGTCAAAGTATGGTTCCTGTTCACGAGCGAGTCGGCCCGGCTGATCGTGGAGGATGAGGGAGACGGTTTTGGGGAGCTCGAGGCATGGAACGAGTTCTACAGACGCAAGATCCAGGCGTACCGCTCCCAGGATTTTGAGGCGATGATGAACTACCTGTCGTTCCGCACCGATCGCAGCACCGAGCACGACGGGGGAAACGCGATGATGGCGGCGGTCGAATACTGGAACGAGGGCGTCGTGTTCAACGAGGCACGCAACACGGTCGCGGTGATGCGCTCGTTCGGTGACGAACGAAACGTGGTGTAGCGAGGCCGCTGCAGGACGCCCTACAGGATGACGGTCTGCCGGGCGAACCGCATGAGCGCCCAGGTCACATCATCCCCCAGTGGGCGTCGTCCGCGAAAGCGGTTGAAATCCTCCAGGAGCCGGTCGGAGATCGTCTCGACCGGTGCAGACTGGTGGCCGCCGAAGAGCGCGGCGATCCGGGACAGGCTGTACTCCTCGCCCTCCAGGTTCGCCTGTTCGATCAGTCCGTCGGTAATGACGAACAGCAGATCCGACGGTCGCGGACGGAACGTGTCGGTGCGCGGGTCCAGGTCGGGAGAGATCCCCAACGGCAGGTTGTTCTGGTTGGTCCTGATCGTCCGCATCTGTCCCTGGCGAAAGAGAAACAGGTGCGAGTGCCCCAGATCGCACACGCTGACCTCTCCGGTGGCCTCGTCGTAGTCGAGGAACACGGCGGTAACGAACTTCTCGGTCTCGAAGGTGCGGACGAGATACGAGTTGACCTGACGGATAAAGGGGAGCATCCCGTTTCGGAAATCGTAGATGCTCATCATGCCCCACAGGACGGAGGTGATGATCGACGCGGCGACGCCCTTCCCCGAAACGTCGCACAGTGCCACGAGCCAGCGCCCGCGTTCGTACTGAATCACCTTGTAGAAGTCGCCACCGACGCCTTTGGCGGTGTGCGAGCTCGCCTCGCCACCCGCAGCGCGGATCTCGTTGGCCACGTCTTCGGCGGCCGAACCCGTGCCCGTACCATCCACCGAACCGCCCAGATCATTGACCACGACTTTTGCGCCACGGCGAGCAAATTCCAGCGCATGGCTCTTGCCAAGACCACCGCCAGCACCAACGCGACGAGCAACATCACCATCAATACTTACAGCACAACCTTTAATTGAAGATTTGAAATCACCTAATGATGTGCCAACATTGAGAGTGCCAAAAGCTTGAGTGTCATGATCACCCATAAAGATAGGACCTGTAACAGCAAGTGTGCCATCAAAAGGTTTACCACCATTCAATGATTCTACAGATTTATCAAGTTTGTTTGGTTCTACAGGTCCAATATAAATTTTACCTGAATCAAGGTCACGTAATTCTGCCATGTTTATCCAAAGGTAGGTCCGATACTTTCTATTGCCTCTTGATTCTTTCTCTTTCTTTCCTCTTCAAATTCTTTTTTCAAATTCTGATCTTTCAAATCAAATTGCCTATAACTATTGTTTGTGTCTAATGTGTCAGTTAATTTTTTCACATTCCTTGCATGTGTTGGTGGAATAATCTGTGACATTGATTCGTGAAAATTAATGAATCTACCAATAATATAATTCATATTTTCAGAGAATGAAATAAGTTTGTTCTTTGCATCTATAGTAACGTCAGTAGAACTTATTATAGCATAATTCAAAGCATTTACCTTGAAATTATGCTTGGCGTTACAAACTATGTCACCATCATCACAATTTGTAGTTTCCAGAATTATATCATTTGCTTTGACACCAAATGTTCCCTTACATTCAATATTGATGTCTCCCTCTGACAATATATTAAGAGCACCATTACCTTTCTGTATAATATAAGAACCCTTATCATTGTCACTTGATTTCAGTTCCCAACCACCATCTTTGAACAAACGTAATTCAGATGCTGAACCTGATGACATTTGTATTTCTGATTTTCTCAGAACTTTCTTATCATCCTCTTCACCAATAGTCAAAAATCCATTTCTAGAATTACTAAAAGTTATTGGTGGTGGTGATGTTGTATTTACGTTTGCCATTAGTAAGAAGTTACACAGTCAATTACTTGTATTACCTTAGTTGATGGTAATATTGGTTTTTCATATTGCTTTACCTTGATAAAGTCTAATGTAGGTCTAATAATAGCACCAAAACCATTCGTTGTATTTATTTTCAATTTAGGAAGAGAAGAAATACCATCGATGACATCAACTGGGATAGCATCTACGATACGACCATTTTGTATTACTGGTTCAAGTATCTGACCATCCTCTGTGGTTATAGTATCACCCACCTCATATCCTACACCAGTATTGATGATGTCAATCCCGTCAAGCACAGCAATGACCTGTTCCCCCTCTGTTGAAGAAATTTGATTAGACACTGCCCCACCTAGATATCCACCACCAGTCTCTTCCATTACTACTTTAGTTATCTTACCATCTTTTATTATTGCTTTACCTGATGCACCACCACCATTACCACATGAATCTTTGAACGTGACTAATGGTGGAGCAGTGAACCCTTCTCCTATATCATCCATACTTACTCCAATTATCTCTCCAATTTCATTAATAACTGCCTTTCCAAAACCACCTATACCTTCACCTCCAAAGAATTCAACACTAGGAGGTCCACATTTTTTACCAAAAGCACCAGATGCTCCAGAACAACCTCCAACTAAGGCACCTAAACCACCTAAACCACCTGCAAGATCGAGAGCAAGAGCTTTCTGTTGTGCTGTAGTGCCCAAACCCTCTGCTATATCACCTAATTCGCCAAATGGATCAAGTCCACCAATGCCAGGAAATATACTTTCGACCATTGAGAGAGGACTACCCTTCATAGCAGAGGCAAGATCTTTCATTCTTCCCACGTCAGGTATTTGTAAACCTTCAAGACCTGCATTTACTATTACATCAGTAGGATTGAAAGGCACATCACTTTCACATGTGAATAATTTTTCTCCTATTGCTGCCAAATTCATAGCTTTATCTACTATGCTACTAAAATCTGGCATAGTTGCTCCTACTGCACCACTTATATCTGCCAAAGGTGCAGCTGTCGCACCATTAATTTTTTCAGTAAGGTCTGATATAAGACCTGAAAGTAAAGATTCTGCTACACAAATGGGTATGTTCACTGCTTTACCTAATGTTTCTTTTATAAGGTCTTTGATAGTGTTTGTCAAACCTCCTAATATATT
>CAJWEZ010000030.1 GCA_913030605.1 uncultured Spirochaeta sp. | reverse complement strand
CCGCCCGCGGAACCCCCGCCGGCGGTGCCCGTCCCGGCGGGGGGCGCAGACGCACACCCGCCGAGGGCCGCACCACCGAGGATCACAACGGCGACACCGACGATCGGGAGACGCCGCAGGGGGATCACGAGTTTTTCTGGACGTCGACCGCAACGCGGAAATCGCCGATGGAGATTTCCTGGGCGTCACCGTCCACGGTGAACCGCAGATCGTCGGTAAGGGTCTCGCCGCGGAGGTAGTCCTCGAAGGACCGGACGGCCGCGAGAATCTCCTCGCTGCCGTCGATCGCCAACGTGATCCGATCGGTGACCTCGAACCCCCGTTCCTTTCGCAGGTTCTGCACCGCCCGGATCAGGTCACGGACGAGGCCCTCCTGAAGGAGTTCCTCGGTGATCTCCGGGTCGAGCGCCACGGTCAGGCTCCCCTCGTTCAGGACCTTGAGGTTTTCCTTTTCCTGCCGCTGCACCAGGACACTTTCGATCGTGATGTCCACCGGCTCCCCGTCCACATCGAGACTCAGGGTACTGCCCTCCATGAGCTGCTGGATCTCGGCGCCGGAAAGGCCCTCGATCACCTCGGCGGCGGCGCGCATGCGCTTGCCGAGGCGCGGTCCCAGCTCGCGGAAGTTGGCCTTGGCGGAGTACTCGACGAGCTCTTCCTCGTTTTCGCGGAACACCACGTCCTTGACGTTGAGCTCCTCGCGGGTGATGTCCTCCATCTCCCGCAGGATCCGCCGCGCCTCCTCATCCCGGGTCACGATGTGGATCGCCGAGAGGGGCTGCCGGATCTTGAGGTTGTGCATCGTCCGGATCGCGCGTCCCAGACTCACCGCCTGGCGCGTGATCGCCATCTTGCGCTCGAGCTCCCGGTCACGGCGCGATTCGTCCGCCACGGGATAGTCACACAGGTGCACCGACTCCGGTTCCTGCGGCGAACGCAGGTTGCGGTAGATCTCCTCGGTCATGAAGGGGATGATCGGTGCGGCAACCTTGGTCAGCGTCATGAGTACGGAATAGAGCGTCTGGTACGCCTGTTCCTTGTCGTTGTCGTTCTCGCTCTTCCAGAACCGGCGCCGGCTGCGGCGAATGTACCAGTTGTTGAGGGAGTCGATGAACGAGACGATCGGGTCGATCGCCTTCTGGAGGTCGTAGGCGTCGAGCTGATCGGTCACCTCCGCCACCAGACGCTCCGCCTCCGAAAGCACCCAGCGGTCGAGCGGATTGTCCGGGTCCGCCGGCGCGGCGGTCGGCTGAACGCCGTCGATGTTGGCGTAGGTCACGAAGAAGCTGTAGGCGTTCCAGTAGGGAATGATGACCGTTTTGAGCACCTCGCGAACACCTTCGTCGGTGTACTTCAGGTCCTCGGCCTTTACCACCGCGGAATCCATGAGGAACAGCCGCAGTGCATCGGCCCCGAACTGCTGGATCACTTCCCTGGGGTCGGTGTAGTTGCGCTCCGACTTGGACATCTTCTTGCCGTCGGGAGCGAGCACCAGTCCGTTCACCACCACGTTCTCGAAAGCCGGCGCGTCAAAAAGCGCCGCCGCCAGGACGGTAAGCGTGTAGAACCACCCGCGGGTCTGGTCCAGCCCCTCGCAGATGAAGTCCGCCGGAAAGTTCGCCTCGAAATGTTCCTTGTTGTCGAAGGGGTAGTGGTTCTGGGCGTAGGGCATCGCCCCGGACTCGAACCAGCAGTCCAGTACCTCCCGAACGCGGCGCATGGTGCCCTTGCCGTCGGGGCTGGGCCAGGTGATCTCGTCCACGTGGTGCTTGTGGAGATCATCCACCCACACACCGCTCTTCTCCTGGAGCTCCTCGCGGCTGCCGATTACCTCAACGTGGTCGCTGCCGTCGCACTTCCAGACGGGGATCGGGTTTCCCCAGTACCGATTCCGGCTGATCGCCCAGTCCCGGGCGCCCTCCAGCCACTTCCCGAAGCGTCCCTGCTGCAGGTGTCCGGGCACCCAATGAACCTTGCCGTTCGCGTCGAGCATCCGCTGTTTGATCTTCTCGATATCCACGAACCACGAACTGATAGCGCGGTAGATCAGCGGTTTTTTGGTGCGATAACAGAAGGGGTACGAGTGACGGTAGGTCTCCCGCTTCACGAGGATGCCCCGCTCCTTCAGCCACGCGATGATCGGCTTGTCGGCTTCCTTTACCTGCAGCCCCTGGAAGTCGGGGACCTCGGAGGTAAAGCGGGCTTCCGGATCGATCGGCACGATGACCGGCAGTCCCGAACCCTTGAGCAGGTTGTGGTCGTCCTCGCCGAACCCCGGCGCGATATGCACCACGCCGGTGCCGTCCTCGGTGGTGACGAAGTCGCCGAGGTGGACGCGGAACGCCCCCTGCTCCGCCAGATCCGCGAAATACGGAAAGATCGGCGCGTACTGCAGGCCTTCGAGGTCCGCCCCCGTAAGGCGCTCGACTACCTCGTACTCGGACTCATCCTTGTAGTAGTGGCCGATGCGGGATTCAGCGAGAATGTAGTGATCCTCACCGTCGCGCACCTTGAGATAGGCGATATCGCGACCGGCGGCGAGGGCGAGGTTGCTCGGGAGCGTCCAGGGGGTGGTGGTCCAGGCGAGGATGTAGGTCCTGGGCTGATCGACGAGTTCGAAGCGGACTGTGATCGCCGGGTCATCCACGTCGTGATAGCCTCCGAGATTCACCTCGAAGTTCGACAGCGGCGTCGCCAGGGCGGGGCTGTACGGGAGGATGTAGTGTCCCTCGTAGATGAGGCCCTTCTCCCACAGTCGCTTGAAGACCCACCAGATCGTTTCCATGTACTGGGGGTCCATCGTCTTGTAATCGTTGTCGAAGTCGACCCAGCGGCCCATGCGCGTAACGACCTCACGCCACTCGGAGGTGTAGCGCAGCACGATGCCGCGACACGCCTCGTTGAACTCGGCGACGCCGTACTCCTCGATCTGGGATGCGCCGGAGATGCCCAGCTCCTTCTCCATCTCGTACTCAACCGGCAGGCCGTGGCAGTCCCAGCCGAACCGTCGTTCGACCCGCTTGCCCTTCATCGTCTGGTAGCGCGGAATGATGTCCTTGATCGTGCCGGGGACGAAGTGCCCGAAGTGCGGCAGACCGGTGGCAAACGGCGGTCCGTCGTAGAACACATACTGCGGTGCGTCGTGTCGCTGCTGCACCGACTTTTCGAAGATGCCGTTTTCCTCCCAGAACTTCAGGATTTCCTCCTCCATTCCGGGAAAACTCACCTTCGCGTCAACCGGCTTGTACAAAACATCCTCCTCGTTCCATCGTGCGAAATCGTTACAGGGCTGTCGGGCTGGACTACTGGTCCGGTGATGAGTCCCTGACCACGTAGCGGATCACCTCGGTGTCGTACCGGTAGATAATGATCGTCGAGCCGACCTCGAGCTGGTACGGGAACGCCAGGCGACCACCGGGGTGCATCATGTTAAACAGGGTCGTGCTCTCCCCTTCCGGTCCCACGGCCACGGCACTCAGCTCCACCGCGACCGCATACTCCGGAAGCGTCCGGTCAAAGATACCGAACTGTTCGCCCTCCGGGACGGAGCGGATATCGCGGATCGTCAGATCCACCGGCGTTCCCTGCTCGACCTGCTCGCCGGGACCGGGATCCTGGGTCACAACCACACCGTCCTGCCCCACCGTGGGCTGCTCCTCGAGCTGGAACACAAAGGGAATGTTGTCCCGGGAGAGCACCTGCAGAGCATCGGACCAGTCGAGTCCGAGGAACGTCGGCAGCGAAACCCGCTCGACCTCAGGTCCACGACTCACGACGAGATCGATACCGGTGGTACCGGAGATCGTCGTCCCCGCCTCGGGAGACTGAGCGATCACGGTGCCGCTGACGGCGTCGTCGAAATCGTAGCTGACGTTGTCGATGAAGAGGACTCCCTCTCCGCCGGCGCCGAGGGTCTGAATGTCCGCCTGAACGTCCTGCAGCGGCCGCCCGACGTAGTCACCGACTTCGTCCACGACCGAGCCCTGGCTGACGAGCAGCGTCACCCGGCGCCCGGCACGGACCACCGCCCCCGGTTCCGGGTCCTGTGAGATGATCCGCCCCTTGAGGGTCGGATCACTGTGGAACCGCAACTGAACCTGCGGGTACAGACCCCGTTCCTGCAGGGCGATAACCGCCTGCACCAGCTCCTCACCCTGCATGTCCGGAACCTGGGTCTGTTCCGGTCCGCGGAGGGCAAGGAGGAACGCCGTGAGACCGGCGAGACCAAAAAGGACGAACATGCCGACAAAAGCCCAGACCGTAATGCGGAAATACCGCTGATCCGGACTGTCGGAGCGCTCGTGGTGTTTTCGTTTGAGAAAGCCGAATACGTTCATGCGTTACGCCTGCTGTAGTACGGTGCCGATGATCTCGGGGTTTCCGTTCACAAAGTCGCGGAAATCGAGCTCTTTTCGGGCCTGTTGCTTGAGGCGATGGACAGCCAACAGACCATCCGTGGTTTGTACCAGAATTCCAAGTGCGCTGTCTACTGCGACCACCGTTCCGGGGGCGGCGTCAGCGTCGGGAGCGGGGGTGTCCGCCGGCGGGAGTTGCGTGGCGGTAAGCTGCAGCGTGGTCTCTCCCCAGCGGCAGCGGACGCCCGGCCACGGCGTGAGGGCCCGGACCCGTCGGTCGATCTCCTCCGCCGGCTCGGTCCACGACAGGGCGCCGGCCTCGCGGTCGAGTTTGGTGCAGTAGGTAGCGAGCCGATGATCCTGCCGATGAGAGTCCACCGTTCCGCGGGCAATGGAGCGGACCGCCTGGACCAGCAGCCGTGCACCGTGGGCGCCGAGGTCATCGTGGAGCTCCGCGACCGTCGTGGTCTGCGAAAGAGCGACCGATTCCTGAAGGATGATGTCGCCGGCGTCCATCTCCTCTGCCAGGTACTGAATCGTCACGCCCGTCTCCGTGTCACCGGCGAGGATCGCCGCCTGCAGCGGGCTCGGCCCGCGGTGCCGCGGCAACAGCGACGGGTGCACGTTCACCCCGCCCTTCGGAAACAGCGCCAGAAACCGGGGGCCGAAAATCCGCCCGTAGGCCACCACGACCAGGAGATCCGGCGCCAGGGCCGCGACCTGCTCCCGGGCGGCGGCGTCGAGGCGCGCCGGCTGCAGCACCGGCAGCCCCGCGTCCAGCGCCCGCGCCTTGACCGGCGACGGCATGAGACGCCGACCCCGGCCACGGGGAGCATCGGGGTTCGTCAGGACGCCGGCGATGGTCCAGTCCGGTCCGGAAGCCTCCAGGAGCGCATCCAGAGAAAAGAGGGCGATGCCGGGGGTGCCGGCAAACAGAATCCGAAGCGGCGCCGCCGGCGCCGTGGTACGGTCACCATCACTCATCAACGGCTCCGTCGTCCTCCGGACCGGGCTTGCGATACGTCTTCATCAGACGCTCCCGCTTGCGACGAGTCAGGTAATCGATGAATAGAACGCCGTCGAGGTGGTCGTACTCGTGCTGGATGACCCTGGCAAGAACGCCGCCGGCGTCCAGACGGAAGGCATCGCCGGACTGATCGTACGCCTCCACCGTAATCTCCAGTGGTCGCTGGATGTCGGCCCAGACGCCGGGGATGCTCAGGCAGCCCTCCTCGTAGGGCCCCTCGTCGGGGGAGGCGGCGATTATCCGGGGGTTGATAAACACCCGGGGTTCGTCTTCCGGTACGTGCACCACAAACAGCCGATCCATGCGGCCGACCTGCGGGCCGGCGAGACCGATTCCACGCGCGTCATGCATCGTGGCCAGCATCTCCTCGGCGAGCTGTGCAATCTCCCCACCGATCTCGGGGACGTCGGTGGCGACCGTGGTGAGTCGTTCGTCGGGATGGTATACAAGAGGAATCACGGCCACGAGTTTACTTACAAGAGGTTGACCGGGTCTACATCTACCTCCACGTAGACGCCCCGCGGCTGCTGGCTGTCCTGCAACGCTCCCCGGGCGATGCGGGTGACCATCGCCGCCGACGCCGCCCGCAGGAGGATCTGGTAGCGCCAGTTGCGGTTGACGCGCTCCAGCGGCGCCGGCGCCGGCCCCAGCACTTCCAGCTGTCCCGATGCGAGTGCCTCCGGCACCGACGCGCGTATCCCTGCAGCGATTTCCTCGGCCGTGCGTTCCGCATCCTCCCGGCGCGGTGCACGAACCACCAGCCGCAGCAGACGCGAGAACGGGGGAAACCCCAGAGACTCCCGGACGGCGATCTCCTCCCGGTAGAACTCCGCCACCTGCATGCGCACCGCCCGCTGGATCGCGCCGTGTTCCGGCCGGACCGTCTGAACGATCACCTGGCCGTCGGTGCGAAAGCGGCCGGCGCGACCGGCAACCTGGACGATGAGAGAAAACGTCCGTTCCGCGGCGCGAAAATCCGGCAGACTGAGTCCCGTATCCGCCATGACGATCCCCACCGTACGCACCCTCGGAAAATTGAGGCCCTTGGCGACCATCTGCGTGCCCAGGAGCACGTCGATATCGCCGGCGGAAAAGGCGTCGAGCGTCTCCCGCAGGGCGCCCTTTTTTGCCGTGACGTCGGTGTCCAGACGTGCCACACGAAGTGTCGGCAGCTGCCTCGCCATGTCCTCTTCGATTCGCTCCGTTCCGAACCCGGTGTAGCCCACATCCAGTGAACCGCACTCCGGGCACACCGACGCCGGCCGCGCCTGGTGTCCACAGTAGTGACATATGAGGCGCCCACGACTCTTGTGCCACGTCATGGGCACCGAACAGTGAGGACACTCCATCTGGTAGCCGCAACTGCGGCACTGAAAGACGCTCGCGAAGCCACGTCGATTGAGAAAGAGAATGCTCTGCGCGCCCATCTCGTGGGTCTCCCGCAGCGCCTCCACCAGCGCCGAAGACAGAAGCGCGGAACTCCCGCGGATGTTCTGGACGCTGATGCGCGGCAGGGCGCCCCCGCTCAGGCGCTCGGTCAGGTCCAGCCGTGTGAGCCGTCCCTGATCCATGAGGTGCCACGCCTCCACCGACGGCGTGGCCGAGCCCATCACGCAGACCGCGTCCGCCTGCATCGCCCGCCAGAGCGCGACCTGTCGGGCGTGATAGCGCGGCGCGTGCCCGGACTTGTAGGAGCCCTCGTGTTCCTCATCGATGACCACGAGTCCGAGGCGGCGTACCGGCGCGAATACCGCACTGCGGGCGCCCACCACCAGCAGCGCCTCGCCCCGCTGGATCCGCCGCCACTCGCCCAGCCGCTGGGAGGCGGTGAGCCCGGAGTGAAGCATCGCCGCGACGGCGCCGAAACGCCGCCGTATGTGGTCGAACAGCTGGTGGGTAAGTGCGATTTCCGGGACCAGATAGATCACACTGCGCCCGGCCTCCAGCATCTCCTCCGCCGCCCGGAGAAACACCTCCGTCTTGCCGCTTCCGGTGATCCCATACAGGTAGTACCACCGTTCCCGTTCACCGTCGCCGGGGGACACGATCGCCGCCAGCGCCCGCTCCTGCTCCTCGGAGAGGCGGATTCGCTCCGGTGCCGCCGTGGGCTCGTCACCACTGAGTTCGGGTAGTTCCCGTTCACGCCGTGCGCCGGGAAGCATCGCCGACAGCACCTCCCCCAGCGAACTGACGTAGGTTGCCGCCACCCAGCGAGATAGACGCAGGTAGTCGTCGTCGAAGAGCGGGTCGGTGTCCAGCACCCGCGATAACGGTTTGACGGTGGAAAGACCGGGTGGTGGGGGCTCGGTACCCACAACGACGCCGGTGAGGGTCCGCCGCCCGAAGGGAACGATGACGCGACAGCCCGGCGCCGGTGCATCGGTTCCCTCGGGAACCGCATAGCTGAACACGCGGTCCAGCGGAACCGGAACCGCGACCTGTACCGTCTGCTCCTCCATGGCGGGTACCTACTCGCCGGGACCGTCGGCGCCACCCTCGGGGGGGACGTGACCGGCGTTGTCGATGAGCCAGTTGCGCACCTTCTTCAGATCCTCCCACACCGGGCGACGATACGACGGGTTGCGCAGCACGCCGCTCGGATGGAACGTGGGCACCAGCGGGATGCCCTCGTGGCGGTAGAACGTCCCGTGGATGCGGGTGATGCCCTGTGTCGAACCGGTGAGGATGCGGGCGCTGATCCGACCCACGGTGAGAATCAGCCGCGGGCGGACCAGCGCGATCTGTTCCCGAAGGTACGGGGCGCAGGCGTCACTCTCCTCCGGCTTGGGGTCACGGTTGTTCGGGGGGCGGCACTTGACGATGTTGGCGATGAACGTGTTGTGGTTTCGCGTCAGCCCGATCGCCTCCAGCCACTTGTCCAGGTACTGCCCGGCCTTTCCCACGAACGGCTGTCCCTGCTGGTCCTCATGGTAGCCGGGGCCCTCACCGACGATCATGACCAGCGGGTCCAGCACCCCCTCTCCGGGAACCGCATTGGTGCGGCCCATCGCCAGGGGGCACGCCTGGCAGGTACGCACCCGTTCGTGCAACGCATCGAGGCGGGCTCGACGTTCCTCGTCGCTCAGGCCGGACAGGTCAGGTGTCGAAGAGGGGGCACCGGCGGCCGAGTCCCCGGAGGGACCGCTCCCGGCGCCGACACCGAAGGTGTCCGCGGAAAACGCCGGTCGATCCGACGCTGGTTGATCCGACGCCGGATTGTGGCGAGCGGTCGCGGAACCGTCCGACGTCCCCACGGAACGGTCATCCCCGCCGCCGGTCTCGTCCCAACCCCGGGCGATCACTTCGTCCACCCGCTGGTCCAAGGGTCGGGCGTGGACCTCTCCGGTCGGATGCAGGAGCGCCTCGGCGTCCAGGAGAATACGGTACATTCGATCGCGGCGGTCAGAATTGTTCACAGTGCATACTCCACATCGTGCAGAAACAGGCCCCACGCCGGCGCCGTTGTCCCCGCCCGGGACCGGTCGCACGCCCTCAGCAGATCCTGAATGGACTCGTCGACGCCGGTTCCCCGCTGCCGGTACCGCTCCCGCTCGATCAGGGTACCCACGATCGAGCGGACCATGCGCCACAGAAACCCGTTCGCGCCGATCGCGAACTCCAGCCGGTCGCCGCGGCGGGAGAGTTCCGCGTACAGTACACGTCGAACCATTCGATCCTCAGGTTCCCGGCGGGCGGCAAAGGTGGTGAAATCGTGCTCCCCGACCAGAGCGGCGGCGTCGCGGTTGACGCGTTCGATCTCCGGCATGACGGGTATCCGCCACGCGTAGCGCCGCAGATGCGGGTATTGCACCGGTGCAACGACCAGATGGTACCGGTAGTGGCGGCTCACCGCGTCAAACCGGGCGTGAAACCCGTCCCGGACCGTACGGGCGTCCAACACCGCCACGTCTCTCGGGAGCCGACTGGTGATCGCCGCCGCCATGCGGCCATCCGGTATCCCGTCGCGATCGCTTTCGAAACTGACGTACTGACCGTCCGCGTGCACCCCCGCATCGGTCCGACCGGCGACGATCGTCTTCACGGGGTGGCCGTGGAGCTCCGCCAGCGCGCGTTCGAGCTCCGCCTGCACCGTGCGTTCGCGACGTTGAATCTGGTATCCGGCAAAATCGGTGCCGTCGTACGCAAGACGGGCGAGGATCGTGCGCACTACGCCTCCGGCGACGTTTCGCTGTCCCCGAGTTCCTTTGAAATCGCCTCGTACACGTCACGGGCGTTGTCGAGGATCGCCGCGGGCTTGTTCTTGCTGGCCTTCCCCATCCCGAAAATGCGGGCCACGGTGCGCTTTGCACGGTCCAGGGCGGTCTTGCGGGCCGCGGGGTCGGAGCGGGGCCCATACTGATACTCCAGAAGCCCCGTCATGTACAGCACCCCGTCGTATCCGTAGTTCTTGTCGAGATCCGGACCGAGGTGTTTGGCCCCCGACAGCGGCTGGCTTCCGTCCTGCTCACCTTCCACGGCGCAGGTGTAGTAGTACCGCGCCTTGCGATAGAACACGCGGGCGAGGTAGTCGTAGTTCTCGGTGGGATATTTCCGGTGCAGGTCGTTGCACAGCCACGCAGCCCGAAGCTGACTGACTCCGGATTTGAAGAGCGGAGAGAACTGTTTCGGAAAGTGCTCGTAGCACATCGTGGCGAACACGTAGCTCGCCACGCCCTCCTCGAGTCCCCGGGGCTCGGTGAAATCGAGGGACGGGAAAATGTCGGAAAGAAAATCCGCGCGGGCGGAGGTCTCACCCCGCAGCGTCTCGAGGATCTGTTCAGGAACCGCCGTGAAGTCCTCATGGTACGTGGCGTAGTAGCAGTGAGGACACACCGTCACCGGGTAAATGAGCGGAAAGACTTCCCCGTATTGCTTGGACGGTTCGTAGTTGCGCCGCAACTCCCGGGTGAGGTTGCCGGCGATCTGGCGCCCGCGACCGGTGCGCATCTCCTCGCGGAAGACCTTTTCCTCGCATACGGGGCACTCGAGCGGTGTTTTCGAGAAGAATGTGAGCTTCGCCGCTTCGGCCACGTGAGGTCCCCCCTGCCTATCCTTCGATAACGACCATTGCGATCGCGTGTTCCTGTTCGTGGGTCAGCGACAGCCAGAGCCGGCGCCCGCCGATGCGCGACAGCGCCCGCGCTGCAGGCCCCGACACGTGGAGTTCCGGTTTGCCGAGGGCGTCGTTGACCACCCACACGTCCCGGAGACCGAAGCCGCGAAACCCTGTTCCCAGCGCTTTTGCAAACGCCTCCTTGGCGGCGAAGCGCGCCGCCAGGGACAGCGCGGCGCCGTCACGGCGCTCGTAGATCGCATCGCGTTCCTGTTCCGCGAAGTAGCGCGTCAGGATCGAACCGTCTTCCAGCCATCGCCGCATCCGTCCCACAGCGACCACGTCCACACCGATACCACGGATCACGGCGCCTCCTCAACAAGGAGTTGCACCGAGGTCGGCTCGTAGCGCAGGACGACGAACCCCGGCGGAACGATCGGCCGCACCGGAAGGCGCACAACGCCCGGCTCGTCGATCGACGCAGCGTCCACGGAAAGCTGCAGATCTCCCGGCGAGATGTTCTGGACATCGATCTGCCGCGCCTGCACGCGGATCAGCCCCGTGGGAAGGTTCTGCGAAAGACGGAACGCCGGATCCAGCCCCGTGACAACGAGGTCCACCGGTTCGAACGTCTGCAGGACCACCGACTCGTCGATGATTCCGTGCATTTCCACGATGGACCCGCCCGGAAAGCGTACGAGCGGGTCCGGCCGGATGAGGCGTATGCGTTCGGTAAAATCCTCACGCCGCGTGGACAGGTCGACCTCTTCGGTACGCACCACATCGAGGTCCTCGACCACGCTTCGGGGCCCCTCAACCTGCACCGCCGACGGCGTCATGATCAACTGTACGAGTTCGTACCCGGAGGCTGGGAACCCGCTGGTGGAGGCCTCCACCTCCAGGCTGCGCAGGAGCTTCTCCTCCAGGGCGATCTGGACGGTGTCCGGCTCGACGGTCACCTCCAGGGTGCTGTCCTCCATCGCCGAGCCGCTGCGTTCCACCATAACCGGGACACGGTACTCTCCCTCTCCATCGTAACGCCGCAGATCCAGGTAGGCGCGGAGGTCGTCCTCAACCACGCGGAACACCTGCTGCGACTCACCCCGCAGGCGCAGACGCACCTGTCGCGGGTAGTTGGAACCGGGAACAAACTGATCGTTGAGCTCCAGCTCCAGGGGCACGGTGAGAAAGCGCTCCTCCAAGCGGGTGATGTCATGAAACACGAGCAGCAGAAGCGCCGCAGCGAACGAGAGGATCTTCGCCGGCCAGTTCCGGAAGGCGCGCTGGAGAATCGATCTAATCTGCAAGTTCCGCCACCTCCTCCGTGGCCTGGGATGCCGGCCTCGACCCCAGGTTCAGGAGGTCCGAGAGCTGGTCACGGATATCCTCCACCGTGAGGTCGTAGTACAGGTTGGCGTCGTAGGCCAGGCTCATGGCGCCGCTCTCCTCACTGACCACGAGGACCACAGCGTCACTCTCCTCGGCGAGTCCCAGGGCCGCCCGGTGCCGCGTCCCGAAACTCCGGCGGACATCCATCTGTTCCGACAGCGGGAGAAAACAGCCGGCGGACACGATGCGGCCGTTCTCTATCACCACGGCGCCATCGTGGAGTTCGGTATCGTGGCTGAAAATGGTGAGCAGAAGCGCCGAGGTCACCTCGGCATCCAGGGCGGTACCGGTCTCGATGATGTTTTTCTGCCCCACCGAGCGGCTGAAAACGATGAGCGCGCCCCGGCGCCGAAACCCAAGGGTCTCGGCGGCCACGAGGACGGCGTCGATCTGCTGAGGCCGGGCGCTGGAGTTGAGGTGGAGCCACGTTCCCTGCCCGATGCGCGTAAAGATCTTGCGCAGCTCGGGCTGAAAGATGATCGCGATGCCGATCACGAAGCTCGGCGCCAGCAGATTGATCAGCCACTGCAGGGTGCGCAGATTGAGGAAGATCGATACCGCGTAGAGAATTCCCAGAAACAGGGCGCCCCTGACCAGCTGGACGGCGCGCGTCTGCACGAGGATCTGGTACCCGCGGTAGATGAGAAAGCTCAGTAGAAGGACGTCGATCGCCGGAAGCACCAGCTCTCGTACGACCCAGATGTCCTGCAAGGCGCCCATGCCGGATCCTATTGTACACCAGACGCCGGGGCCATGTGACGCCCCGGCGGGCAAAAAAAAGAACCATGGACCCCGGTGACGGGCTCCATGGCTCCTCTGCGCGGCTTACTTCCGCTTCTTGTGCCGGTTCTTCCGCAGTTTCTTCTTGCGCTTGTGCGTAGCTATCTTTTTGCGTTTACGCTTTCGTCCACAGGGCACTGGCGTCTCCTTCTATTTCTCGATCTCGGAATGCGTCCAAAAATGAGCGCTTAGTATGCCGTCGCTACCGGCCCATGTCAAGGACCGGCTCCAGAGCAGCGTGAAGGTCCCGCGTCTCACCGGCCCGCACCCATCGTACGCCGGGCAGACGGCGGAAGAACGTTTCCTGCCGCTTCGCGTACCGGCGCGTGTTGCGGGCGATCCGATCGCGAACGTCGCCCAGTGTCGCCGGGGACCACGGGGGCGGCCCGAGCTCCAGGAACTCCCGGTACCCGATCGTCTGCATTCCCGGATCGTCGGCGCCGTAGCCCTGCTCGAGCAGAGCCGCCACCTCCGCCGGGAGACCGGCAGCGAACATCTCCTCCACGCGGCGGTCGATACGCGCGTACAGGTCGCGACGGTCGCGGAAGAGCCCCACCATCAGCGGCCGCACTCCCGGCCGAACCGTCTCCGGCGGCGCGTAGGAGGACAGCGGACGTCCCGCGGTGTGGTAGACCTCCAGCGCCCGCAGGATCCGGTACGCGTCCGCCGGCGCGATGCGCGCCGCGCTCGCCGGGTCGACCCGCTCCAGCTCTTCCCGGAGCCGGTCGAGCCCTTCGTCTGCCAGACGTTGATCCAGCCGTGCGCGCAGCTCCGCGGACGCTTTCGGCGTCCCCGGCAGTCCGAACAGATAGCCGCGGATATAGAAGGCGGTGCCCCCGGATATGAGGGGCGTGGCGCCGCGACGGCGGATCCCGTCCACGAGGGCGTCGGCGCGTTCAACAAACTGGCCCACATCCCAGGACTCCCGGGGATCGCACACATCGATCAGATGGTGCGGAAGGAGTGCGCGTTCCGCGGATGACGGTTTCGCGGTCCCGATATCGAGTCCCCGGTACACCTGTCTCGAGTCTGCCGAGATGAGTTCCCAGGTGTGTGTGGTGGTTGTACGAACCAGGTCGGCGATCGCCGCAGTTTTCCCCACGGCGGTGGGACCGAACAGGATCAGGCAGGTGGGGTCCGGGGGCTCAGCCCTCCGTGAGTTCGAAACGGACCTCGTCCTCAATGACCTCGCGGATCGCCTGGGAAACGACCTTGTCGCCGTCCTCGATCACGCTGCCGTGCTCGTCCGAACTGAACGCGCGCCGGATCTCGCCGATCTGGTAGGCGCGACGGATGATTGCCGACGTGAGCTCGTAGATGTTGCGATCGTCTTCCAACAGTGAATCGAGGGGGATTCCCATGTAGCCTCCAGGAGACCAAGATACCCGGCGGCGGCGGCCGGGGTCAACACGCCGACGGGCCAAGCTTGACGAAGTGATCGCGATCGTCGAACATTCACCGCGACACAAGGAAGGTATGAATGGCGGAATCAGCTCTCGTGATCGTTGAGTCACCAACAAAGGCACGCACCATTAAGCGGTTTCTACCCAAGGGCTTCGTCGTGGAGGCCAGCATCGGGCACGTCCGCGATCTGCCCCAGTCAGCCTCGGAGGTTCCGGCCAAGTACAAGAAGGAATCGTGGTCCCGCCTGGGTATCAATGTGGAGAACGACTTTGCACCGCTCTACGTTACCCCCAAGGGAAAGAGCAAGGTCATCCGCCATCTGAAGGACCAGCTAAAGGAAGCCGAGGTTCTCTACCTGGCCACTGATGAAGACCGCGAGGGAGAGAGCATCTCCTGGCACCTCCTCGAAATCCTGAAACCGAAGGTGCCGGTGCGCCGGATGGTGTTCCACGAAATCACCAAGCAGGCGATCGAACACGCGCTGGACAATTACCGCAGCATCGACCTGCAGCTGGTCCGGGCGCAGGAGACTCGCCGGATCCTCGATCGTTTGTACGGGTACACCCTGTCGCCGCTGATCTGGAAAAAGATCGCCTACGGCCTGTCCGCCGGACGGGTTCAGTCGCCGGGGCTGCGCATGATCGTGGAACGCGAGCGCGAACGAATCCGGTTTCGTCCGGCGGTGTACTGGGACCTTCTGGCACGGCTCGAAAAGTCGGGACACGACCCGTCCTTCGAGGCGCGACTGGTCGCGTACCGTGAGAAACGGATCGCCACCGGCAAGGACTTCGATCCCGACACCGGCGCCCTGAAGGGGAACGGAGTCCTGCAGCTCAGTGAGGACGAAGCGGCGGGACTGCGGCGGGATGTGCAGGACGCGGCGTGGACCGTGGCCTCCCTCACCTCCCGCGACACGACCAGTCGCCCGGCGGCGCCATTCATCACCTCGACGCTGCAGCAGGAAGGAAACCGCAAGCTGGGACTCAGCGCCCGGGAGACGATGCGCACTGCCCAGCGCCTCTACGAAGAGGGGTTTATCACCTACATGCGTACCGACAGCCCCACCCTGTCGTCGGAGGCGATCGCCGCAGCGCGACAGCAGATCGAGGCGCTCTACGGTGATGACTACCTGTCCGAGAAGCCGCGGCAGTTCTCCTCCTCATCCGGCGACGCCCAGGAGGCGCACGAGGCGATCCGGCCGGCGGGAACCACGTTTCGACACCCCGACGAGACCGGCCTGAGCGGTCGCGAGCGGGCGCTCTACGAGCTGATCTGGAAGCGCACCGTCGCCAGTCAGATGGCGGACGCGAAAAAGCGCTCCCTGGGAGTCCGCATTCGTGTCGGTGAGGCGGAGTTTCAGGCCAACGGCAACACGATCGTGTTCCCCGGGTTCCTGCGGGTCTACGTGGAGGGCACCGACAACCCCGACGCGGCCCTGGAGGACAAGGAGGTGCTGCTGCCACCGCTGGAGGAAGGCGACACCCTCTCCGTACGGGACGTCCAGGCGGAACGGCACCAGACCAAACCCCCGGCGCGGTACACCGAGGCCTCGCTGGTGCAGCAGCTCGAGAAGGCCGGCATCGGCCGCCCGTCCACCTACGCGTCGATTATCGCCACGCTGTACGAACGGTCGTACATCCGGCGCCAGGATCGTGCGCTCGCCCCGACCTTTACGGGCGTGGCGGTTGTCCAGCTGCTGGAGGACCATTTTCAGGAGCTCGTCGAGTACAGTTTCACCCGCAACATGGAAAACGCCCTGGACGAAATCGCCTACGGCGAGCGGGACTCGCTGCAGTACCTGAAGCAGTTCTACTTCGGTGACACCGGCCTCCTGACGCGGGTGGAACACCGGGAGAGCGAGATCAAACCGGAGCAGTCACGGAGCATCGCGCTGCCGCAGCTATCGGAGCACCAGGTGGTGAAAATCGGACGCTACGGCGCCTACATCGTTCACTACGAGGAGGACGAGGAGATCCACGCCTCCATCCCCGAGGAGTACACGCCGGCGGATCTGAACGAAGACGACATCACCGAGCTGATCGAAATTCAGAAGAACGGGCCGGCGCCACTGGGACAGCATTCAGAGACCGGACAGAACATCTATTGCTTCACCGGCCGCTACGGTCCCTACCTGCAGCTCGGTGAAACGCCCGAGGACGGGACGAAACCCAAGCGTGCCAGTCTGCCGAAGGGGATCAAACCGAGCGAAGTGGACATCCCGCTGGCGGAGCGGCTCCTGAGCCTGCCGCGCACCCTGGGCGTTCACCCGGAAACCGGGAAGGAGGTGGTCGCGAACATCGGCCGCTTCGGTCCCTTCGTGGTCTGCGACGGCGAGTACCGGTCACTGAAGAAGGGCGACGACGTCTACGAGATCGAACTGGACCGCGCTCTGGAGCTGCTGGCGGAGGAGAAGAAGGGACGACGGGGAGCCAAGCTGCTCAAGGACCTGGGCCAGGACCCGAAGAAAAAGCGCAAAATCGCCGTGTACGACGGCCGATACGGACCGTACATCAAGGCGGGAACCAAGAACTTCTCGCTGCCGGACGAGAAACGCACACCGGAAGCGATCGAACAGCTCACGATGGAAGAGGTCCAGGAGATCATCGCCGCCAAGGAGTAGGCGCCATCGGGTGCCGGCGGGGTGCTCTGCGCGGCGCCGGTGGGGTGCTCTGCGCGGCGCCGGAGGTCCCGGGCCTGGGCCGCGCTATCTCTCGACGGCGCTATCTCTCGACGGCTGCCAGGCGACGGCGGCACTCCTCCAGCGAAAGACCGCGAACCAGCGCCTTGGTCCCGGCAACCGCCGCCGGATTGACGCTCAACGAATCGACGCCGAGCCCCACGAGCAGCGGAATCGCTTCGGGATCCGCGCCCATCTCACCACACACGCCCACCGGGATTCCGCGGGTCGCGGCTCCCGCAACCGTCTGACGAATCGCCTCCAGGACCGCCGCGGGACGCCCGGCGGAAAGGTCCGCTACGGCAGCGTTTCCGCGTTCCGCCGCCATCACGTACTGGGTGAGGTCGTTGGTTCCCACGGAAAAGAAATCGCACACCCGCGCCAGGTCCGCCGCCCGAATCGCCGCCGCCGGGGTCTCGATCATGGAACCCACCGGCAGAGGCCACGGGTGCGGCACATTCTCGCCGGCGAGTTCCTCGTGCGCAGCCTCCAGGCGCCGACGCACTTCCGCGACCTCCCCGGCGCCGGTGACCATCGGAATCATCACCTTGACCGTGTGGCCGGCCGCCGCCCGGAGTACCGCGCGGAGATGCGTGTGCAGCAACGCCCTGTTTCCGTCGGCGAGGAGCAGCCGGACTCCGCGCTGCCCGAGGAACGGGTTTGCCTCCCGCGGCAGATCGAGGTACGGCACCTCCTTGTCGCCGCCGATGTCCAGGATTCTGACCGTGACCGGGTGTTCACCGAACGGGTCGAGCATCTCTTCCAGCGCCGACACCTGTTCGTCCTCCGTCGGCATCTCCCGACGCCCGAGGAAGATGAACTCCGTCCGCAGGAGCCCCACGCCATCGGCACCGTTGTCCGCACCGGCGCGCGCGTCGATCGCAGTCGCCACGTTCGCGCGAACCGGAAGCGATGTCCCGTCCGAGAGGTGGCCCGGTTCGGCCGCCGCGGCACGATCCTCACGCGCCCGCGCTTCGCGCTCCGCCCGCAGCGCCTCTACCGCCTGCACGCGGTCGGCGTCCGGGTCGATTTCGACGGTGCCGGCGTCACCATCCACCACCAGGGTGAGCCCGCCCAGCCCGCCCACGTCGGCCGGTAGCGTCGCCGCGGCAACCATCGGTATCCCGAGGCCCCGGGCGATGATCGCGGCGTGGGACGTGGCCGATCCTCCCGTGGTGACGATCGCCCGGACCGCCGCCGGGTCCATGGACATCGTCTGCGAGGGCAGCAGGTCCTCAGCCACCAGGATCGACGGATCCGTGGGCATGGAACCGTCGGACACGGCATCGGGATCCAGGCGCCTCAGCAGCCGTCGTGCCACATCTTCCACGTCAGCGGCGCGGGCGCGCAGGTACGGATCCTCCACGGTGCGGTAGGTGTCCGCCAGTTCGGTTGCGGCGATCCAGAACGCCTGCGGGACCTCGCAGTCCCGCTTCCGAAGGATCGCGGCGGTCGCATCCTCCAACTCCGGATCCATCAGGAGCGTCTCGTGGGCCGCGGCGATCTCCGCCGCATCGTGCTGACCCCGGCTGCGCGCGTCTTCGGCATCGACACGGAGCTCGGCGGCCACCGACTCGCGCGCCCGGCGCCACCCGTCCATTCGGGTTCCCACCTCGGCGTCGGCGAGGGGCGCCTCGCGACCGGTGATGCGGGCGGTGTCGTAACGGACTTCGGGCTGTCCGACCTCGGCGGCGCGGCCCACCGCGATTCCCGGCGACGCGGGAATACCGCGTACAACGCCGTCGGCGGAGGCGCCGGTCGCGGAGGTTGCCGGTGGCGACGCGTTCCCCTCGGCGGGTATCGTGGCACCGGCGGTCGCGGCCGTCTCCTGCATCGCCGCCTGGGTACCGTGGGGCTCTCCGAAGTTGTCGTCCACAAGCGCTTCCACCGCGGCGACCATCTCTCCGGCGTCGTCGCCGGCGGCGCGGAGAACGAAACGGTCACCGCAGCGGATCTGGAGTGTGGCGATTCGGTTGAGGCTGCGGGCGTTGACCCAGTCGGAGGACTCCGCGCCGCCGCGACGGATCCAGGCGTCGGCGGAGAACCGCCCCACGGTCCGCGCGAGAGCCGCGGCGGGGCGAGCGTGCAGCCCGTGGATCGTCTCAACAGGGAACTCTCGCTCCAGTGCTCCGTCCGCTGCGGCACCTGCCTGCTGGGTCGGGCGGTCTGCCGGTGCGCCGTCCGTCGCGGCGCCGGCTTCAGCCTCGCCGAGCTGTCCGCGTTTGGGGGCCAGCGCGTCCATCGCCTCCGCGATGACCGCGTCCAGGTCCGCACCCAGACCGATCTGCACCGCTGCGGAGACCGCCCCCTCCACGAGGGGCGCCGCGACAAGCCGCACCTCGCCGTCGATCATTCCCTCGAGGAACTCGAGAGCGGTCTCCGCGCTCAGAATCGCACTGCCGAGATCCATGAGCACAACCACACCGTCCGGCGACGCTACCTGCTGGATTGCCTCCATAATGTCAGTGGCGTCGGTCCCCAGGTCGCCATGGTCGTCCCCGGCACCGCCGGCGTACGCCAGGGGTATCGCCGCCTCGTTGACGCCGGCGACGAGTTCGGCGACTCCGGCCGCCAGGGCCCTGCTGTGGGATACCACTACCAATCCGACCATATGCCTCTCCCTCCTGGTTCTATACTGGCTGTATACACAAGAATGTTGCACCGTCCGCGGTAACTCGAGCACCGGAAACGACATAGCTCCGTGGACCGCGGATATCCACCGTAACTTGTTTCCGCGCCGGGATATCGCGATCGGATTGCAACAACTTTCTGTATACAGCCACCGTCACAACGACACAAAAAAGGCCGACGGATCGCTCCGTCGGCCGACGCTGTCTGCCGCGATGACCGATTCAGGCCAGCGTTTCGCGCGCCGCGGTCAGCATGAGTACGGTTGACGTTGCGCCGGGATCCTGGTGATCCTTGCTCCGCTCCCCAAGATAGCTCGCCCGCCCCTTGCGGGCAACGAGCGGCACCGTGGAATCGCGGCCCTGCTCCGCCGCCGCCACGGCGGCGTCGAGGATCTCGGCGATGGACGCGCCGTTCTGCCGGGTGTCCTTGATCGCCGTCAGTGCCGGTTCCCACGCATCGATCATCGTCTTGTCGCCGACCACGGCCTTCCCTCGCTGTTTGACACCGTTGATCCCGTCCTCAAACAGCTTCTCGATGCCCTCGGCATCGAGTTCGGTCTGGCCGGTGCAGGTCATGGCGGCCTTCAGGAAGAAGGTGCCGTACAGCGGCCCGGAGGCGCCTCCGACGGTCTTGATCAGCGTCATCGACACGCTCTTGAGGAGCGCGCCGATGTCCGCCGGGGGATTTTCCGCCAGCGCCTGCTTGGCCGCGATAAACCCGCGGGCCATGTTGATTCCGTGGTCGGCGTCACCGATCGCCGAATCCAGTTCCGTCAAATACTCCTTGTTTTCGGTATAGACCGCCTCCAGGCGGTCTATCCACGCTCGCACCTGCTCCAGAGACGCCATCTACACTCCCCAGCGCAGACCGGGTGTGAGGACCGGGTCGTCCCACAGCTTCACCATGTCGGCGTCGGCCTTCAGCAGGGTCAGCGAGAACCCCTGCATCTCCAGCGAAGTGATGTAGTTGCCGACCAGTTTGCGGGAGATCTTGAGTCCTTTGGCCTTCGCGACCTGCGCGAACTCGTTGTACAGGATGTAGAGCTCGATCAGGGGTGTACCGCCCATGCCGTTCACCATGACGATCAACTCGTCACCACTCTTGTACGGCAGGTCCGAGATCACCGCGTCGCTCATCATCTCGACGATCTCACGGGCGGTCTTTACCTTCATTCGCTCGCGACCCGGTTCACCGTGAATACCGATTCCGACTTCCATCTCGTCGGCACCGAGCTCGAAGGTCGGTTTGCCCGCGGAGGGAACGGTGCAGCTGGTGAGCGCCATACCCATGGACCGGCCCTGGGCGTTCACCTTCCGGGCGATGTCGGCAACCTCCTTGAGGCTCTTGCCGCGCTCGGCGGCGGCGCCGACGATCTTCTCCATGAGGACGGTGGTGCCCACGCCGCGACGACCGGCGGTGTACAGGCTGTCCTTCACCGCCACGTCGTCATCGACAACCACCGCCTCGACGTCGATTCCCTCGGCCTGGCACAGGTCGGCGGCGGTTTCGAAGTTCAGGACATCACCGGTGTAGTTCTTGACGATGTGGAGTACGCCCTTGCCGCCGCTGACAGCCTTGGTCGCGGCTTCCATCTGATCGGGAGTCGGGCTCGTGAATACCTCGCCGGGACACGCCGCGTCCAGCATACCCCGCCCCACGAAGCCGCCGTGCAGGGGCTCGTGACCGCTTCCGCCGCCGGAGACCACCGCCACCTTGTCCTTGACCGGTGCGTCGGCCCGGACGATGTACTTCGGGTCGTAGGAGACTTTGAGCAGATCGGGGTGCGCTGCCTCCATTCCTTTGAGGGCATCGACAACGACGTTGTCCGCTTGATTAATCAGTTTTTTCATCGTGAACCTCCATATGTCCCACGCTTCCCCACCATTGTAGGACTACATTCCCGCGCACGCAACCGGAATTTTACGTTAGTTCATCAGGGAATAACTCATGTTCACGCGAACCGAGACGGATGGCGAGGGACGCGTCTCCTGCGCTACACTGCGGCCATGCGAGACGAGGAAGCACTGCTCTCGGTCGAGCGACTGGAGCTGACGATCCCCACGGTGGACGAACCGGTGGTCGTACCGCCGCTGTCGGTGGGTGCCGGTGAGTGGGTTACCGTCACCGGGCCCAGTGGCCGCGGCAAAAGCACGCTCCTGGAAACGCTCGCCGGTCTCCGGACCCCACGCCCCGGGCGGGGTCCGTCGTGGACCGGTCGCTTCCGGGTCGGAGACGCCGCGCTGAGCGACGAACCGGAACCCGGCCGCAGCGGTCACGGGGACCTTGCCGCCTACCGTCGCCACGTGGCGTGGTTGCCGCAACGCCCGCAGCTGGAGCCCGGCGCGGTCAGGGACTCCTTCACGATCCTCGCGCACTGGCCCGACAGCGGCGTCCGCGACGAGGGCGCGGTTCTGCACGATGCACGCCAGATCCTGATTGAGCTCGAGCTGCCGGATGCCGTCCTCGACCAGTCCTCGTCCACGCTTTCCGGAGGCGAGATCACCCGCGTTGCCCTGGCGCGAATACTCCTGTTGAAACGTCCGGTGCTCCTGCTGGATGAACCCGGCGCCAGTCTCGACACGGCGCGGTCGCGTCGTGCCCGGGATGCCGTCACCCGTCACCTGCCGGGGTCGGCGGTGCTGGTGGCGGCCCACGACGAGGTCTGGCCGATCGGCGCCTCAACCACTGTGGAGGTCGGACGGTGACAAACGGACAGCTTGCCCTGGTCTACACGCTCCTCGCCGCGCCGCTCCTGGTATCGGCCGCGTTCGATCTGCGGCGGGGACGGGAGATCCTGTGGGCCGTGCTGCGCATGACCGTGCAGCTCGGGCTGGTGGGACTGTACATCGAGGCGCTATTCGCGGTGGATTCACCGTGGCTCAACGCGGTCTGGATCGCGGTCATGATCACCGTTGCAGGCACCTCGGTCCTCGGAAAGGCGGGCATTCCGCGGCGACCGGTGGTGGTGGCGGCGATCGTGGCCAGCATGGTCCCCGGGATACTCCTGCCCCTCGCGGTCCTTGTAGCGGTGGTCCGGCCGGAGCCATGGTACGCCGCATCGATGGTGGTTCCACTTGTGGGTATGGTCCTCGGCAACAGCCTCCGCGGAAACGTCGTCGCGCTGTCTCACTTCCGAACCACGCTGGACCGGGAGCGGGTCCTGTACGCCTCGCGCCTCATGTCCGGCGCCCGGCGACGGGACGCGTTGCGCCCGGTGATCCGGGGGGCGCTGCAGGCCAGTCTCGCGCCCCAGCTGGCCTCGATCGCCACGATCGGGCTGGTCTCGCTTCCCGGCATGATGACCGGACAGATTCTGGGCGGCGCGCCGCCCCTCACCGCGATCCGCTACCAGATCGCGATCATGCTCACGATCCTGTCGGCGGTGAGCCTCGCTGCGGTCCTGAACCTTGCCGTCACCGCCCGGCTGCTGATGGACGACCACGACATGCCTGCGATCGAATAGAAAGGCTTCCAAATCCTTTCCGTTCGTGAAATACTATGCACACACCTATCTGGAGGCGCACTCACCATGACTATTTTGACACTCAACTGCGGCAGTTCTTCTGTCAAATATCAGTTGTACGACTGGGACCAGAAGGCGGTTCTGGCAAACGGCCAGGTCGAACGCGTGACGCAGGACGGCTCGCGGATTCTGCACAAGGTTCCGGGCCGGGACGAACTGGCGGTGGAGCACTCGTGCCCCGACCATACCGAGGCGATCCGCCTGATCCTGGACACCCTGGTCGACCCGAAGGTCGGCGCGATCTCGGACATCTCCGAAGTCAAGGCGGTAGGACACCGCGTGGTTCACGGCGGCGAGAAGTTCGCAAAGTCCGTGATCGTCGACGATGACGTTCTGGATACGTTCCGGAGCATCCAGAGCCTGGCCCCCCTGCACAACCCCGCGAACATCCAGGGCATCGAAGCGGCACGCGCCGTTCTGCCGGAGGTTCCCCATTGTGCGGTCATGGACACCGCATGGCACCAGACGATGCCGCCGCACGCGTATACCTACGCCCTGCCCTATTCCTGGTACCGCGAACATGGTGTTCGACGCTACGGCTTCCACGGAACGTCGTTTCTGTACACCGCCAAACGCGCGGCGGTCCTTCTCGGGAAGGATCCCTTCAAAACCAACCTGATCATCGCCCATATCGGGAACGGTGCCAGCATATGCGCCGTCAAGAACGGGGTCTCCGTGGACACCAGCATGGGCCTCACACCGCTGGAAGGACTGGTGATGGGCACCCGCAGCGGGGACATCGATCCGGCCATTCCCTTCTACATGATGAGTCAGGCAGGTATGGACGCCGACGACGTGGAACGCACGCTGAACAAGAAGAGTGGCGTCCTCGGCATCACGGAGGAGTTCGTCGACCGTCGTGACACCGAGATCGCCGCGGAACAGGGCAACGCCCAGGCGGCGCTGGCGATCGACGTGGAGTCCTACCGGATCCGGAAGTACATCGGCTCATACGCCGCGGCGATCGGCGGTGTTGACGCCGTCGTGTTCACCGCCGGCGTCGGCGAGCGCGGTCCCACGATCCGCGCCAAGGCGCTCGAGGGGCTCGAGTTCATGGGTATCAAGGTCGATCCCGAGAAAAACGCCCTCTCCCGCACCAAAAACGCCGAGACCGATATCAGCGCCGACGATTCGCCCACCCGCATCTTTGTCATTCCCACCGACGAGGAACTGGTGATGACGGAGGATACCTACGCGCTGGTCAACGGCACCTACGACGTCCACACCAGTTTTACCTACTCCTTTCAGGATCCGGGCTACATGAATCTGGAACGCAACGGGTGCCTGGATGAGGACATGGTGAAGCTGCAGGGGCTCGACCGGATCGTGGTCTCGAGCACCGAAGCCGGTGATCCCGACGCGGAGTGCGAATGATCCTCACGGTCGATGTCGGCAACACCAACATCGCCTTCGGAATCTGGGAGGAGGACCGCTGGGTCAACCACTGGCGCCTGAAGACAGATCCCGAAACCACCTCCGACGAATACCTGGTGCTGTTCCACAGTCTGCTCACCGCCTCGGGGCATCGCCCCGAACGCTACGGGCGAATCGTGGTCAGCTCCGTGGTACCGGCCCTGACCCCGGCGATCGTTGCGGTTGCCGAGCGCCTCAGCGGCCAGCCGCCGCTCATCGTGCGCCATGATCTGGAAACGGGGCTGAATCCCGACACGCCGGTCCCGGCGGAACTGGGGAGTGACCTCCTGGCGAACGCCGTCGCCGTGTGGCACCGATACCACCGCTCGGCGATCGCCGTGGACTTCGGGACGGCGCTGACCTTTACGGCGGTCTCCGGCGACGGGACGATTCTCGGCGTCAGTATCGCGCCGGGACTCCGCAGTGCCCTGGCTGCCCTGAGCAGCAATACCGCACAGCTTCCCGGAGTGGACCTGGTGCCGCCGCCGCACGCACTGGCGCGGACCACCGTTCATTCGATCCAGTCGGGCGTGGTGTACGGGTATGTCGGCCTGGTAAAGGAAGTAACGGACCGAATGGCCCGGGAAATGGACGAGCAGCCGCTGATCGTCGCCACCGGCGGTCTCGCGGAAACGTTCGCCCCGGTGGCGAACTATTTCGACGCCGTGGACCAGTGGCTGACCCTCGACGGTCTGCGACGGATCGCGGAGCTCAACCGGGACCGCTGACGCGGCCCGGTTGTTCCGCGCACGACATTACGCAGTCTTGGCTGCGGCCTCTTCGCGACGCTTCTGGTTGGCGAGGGTCGACTTCCCGATTTTGGAAATCATCACCTTCTGACCATCGATCTCGTGCTCGTAGACGAGCTTGACGCCGGTCTGTCCGGTGACGGGGCACTTGCCGCGTCCGGAGTTCGGCCGTTCTTCCTTGAGGGGCGTACCCCGATGTGCCTTGGACATAGTATCTCCTCCGTTTGTTTGGAGCGCCGAGTATAGTACGGGGGCCGCCCGAGACTCAAGGTCCGGACGGCCCACCACGTCGCGCGCTCAGCGGCCGGGCCGCTGCAGCAGGAACTCGACGCGCCGGTTGCGCCACATGTTCTCCCGGTCGGAGTGCGGCACCACCGGCCGCGCGCCGCCGTAGGCCTCGATCGTCATCCGATCGCGGTCAACGCCGAGGATCATGAGCGCCTGCATCACCTCCCGGGCCCGATTCCGTGACAACGGGATAAGTACCTGTTCCTGTTCGCGCTCCATCGCCGGCCCCTCGAGGTAGATGTGGGCGGCGTGGCCCTCGATCACGATATCGCGATCGGGATAGCGATTCAGGATTGTGGCGAGCCGCCGGAGCGTCTCCAGATTCTGGTCCAGCTGCGCCTCGTCACTCAGGAAGAGGTCCGGCGTGTTCGGCGCGAACAGGATGTTGGACACCCGAATTCTCAGGCGGTCACCCTCGCGAACCACGAGGATATCAACGGAGATCGTCTCCTCCTCGGTGGTCTGCTGGCCCGCCGAATCGCGGACGGTAACCTCCAGCGGATACGACCGGGCCGTCTCCACGAGTTCGCCACTGTCGCTCAGACCGTCCCACGTAATCCGCCGCGGTGGCATGCCTTCGCCGCTGAACGTCTTGAAGACGCCACCGTCGGGGCTCATGATCCGTGCGGTCCATCCGGCGATATCGTTCTCGCTCTCCACGGAGATCCCGATGGACAGGGTGTCCTCGCGACCGTCGTTGTCGGGGCTGAACGGCTGCGGTCGAAGCGACAGCCGCACCTGCGGCGGACCCGCCGGTTCGGTATCGACCGTGACGAGAAGATCCTCGCTGGTCGAGTTCCCGGCGTTGTCTGTGGACTCCAGCACGTAGCGGTAGTCACCGTCGGGCACGACCTGACCGTCAGGTCCACGTCCGTCCCACTGGAACGTCTGAACGTCACCACCCCAGTCGCGCTCCAGCAGCGTGGTGCCGGACTCGTCAACCAGGCGGGAGGTCCAGGTATCGCCCGGAGCGACCTCCTGGGTGATGGTCACCTGGTCGGCCTCACCGTCCCCGTCGGGGGAGAAGCGCCGCGGCTCAGCGGACAGGCGCCGGATCTGAGGTCGCGTCCGGTCGACGATGACCGGACCGGCATCTGTCACTTCCGCCACGTGGCCGTTCAGATAGACCACGCGCAGGTACCCGGTGTAGGTGCCGTCGGGAACCACCGTGCCGCCGTTGGAGAGACCGTTCCATTCGAAACTGTCAAAGGCGCGGCGCTGATAGCTGCTGCGCACCATGCGTCCGTCGGCGTTGCGAATCTCGAAGAGGAACTGTTCGATCAGGTCCGGCGCGCCGAAGTCGGTCCGGAACATCGCCGACTGGTAGGCACCGCCGGAGAGCGGGGAGAGGTACTCACCGTCCACCGTAAGCGCCACCGACGGCGTTCTTCCGTCCTTGATGACCCGCAGCGCGTTGGTCGTCGTGCGGTTGCCGGCACGGTCCTCACCGCTGAGGACGAGCGCGTACGTCCCGTCGGGAGCCGCACCGGACCCCATCACGGCGGTTCCGTCCCAGGAAAGCTCGACGCGATCGCGCCCACCGTCGCCGACCGACTGCGGGGACACACCGATCGTGCCGAGAAAATCCGTCAGGGCGCCGGAGGTCACGTCGTTCCCGTCGTGACTCAGGCGGAACTGCCAGTTCACACCGGACTCGTACTCGATCGTACCCACGAGGCGCTGTTTGTCGCCGGCACCAAACACGAGCGGCTGCCCCGTCTCGGTCTGCTGCGGCGCCGTCGTGGCACTCATCGTCGCCTCCGGAGCCGCGGTGTCGATCGTGATCGTCAGCGGCGCCGAGGCGACATCGTTTCCGTTGTCGAGGCGCGCGGTCAGACGCGCCGAAACCGTACCGTCGGAGAGGCGGGACCCGTCCTCACGGGTACCATCAAACTCCCAGGTCGCCGGGGGCGCACCGCGCCCGGATACACTGCGGACGGACTGGTTGGCGTTAATGATATCCAGGCGCCACGTGCGAACCGTCTGCGGATCCGAGGTGTCCAGCGCGAGCACCAGCGAGTCCCGGCGACCGTCGCCGTTGGGCGAAAAGATCGCCGGCGGCGTTTCGGCGCTCACCGTGAGCTGTGCCACCTGCAGGCTGAGCGTGATCGTCTCCGGGTAGGTCTGTTCGGTCTCATTTCCCGCGCGGTCGAGTCCGGTCAGAACGAGCTGATAGTCTCCCTCCGGTGCCTGGTCGCCCGGACTGTCCGGCGTTCCGGTACTGCCGTCCCAGGTAAACCGTTCCGGCGGCGCCGGGTCCGCCTCACGGCGGCGTTCGTTCGGATTGCGGTACTCCCGGGAGTAGACCGTGTCGCCGTCCATGGTCCGGATCTCCACCGCCCATACCAGCTCGCGGCTTCCCTGGAGCGGGATCGTCACCGTATCGCGGGCGCCGTCGCCGTTCGGCGAAAAGACCGTGTAGTCCGGTGCCGGTGCCTCCGTGATCTCCGGAGGCGTGTTGTCAACGGTCACATTGAACGGTGCACTGCGGGCGAAGTTGCCGGCGTCGTCGATCACCGTGAGCTGATAGGTATACTCACCATCCTCGACGAGGTCGCCATTGGCCACGCCGTCGGGGCGCTGCCCGTCGGGAACGGACCACGTTCCATCCCAGGTCAGGGTGTCGGGGATCGCGACTCGCGGTTTGTCACCGCCGAAGATGTTCCCGAAGAACCCGCGGCGGTCCGACTGCCGTTCCGATACGGAAAACACCAGGCGACCGTCGGCGTCGTACACCGTCAGGGCGTACTCCACAATGACCATGTCCTGGGCGGGTACGACCACACTGGAGAACGGGAGCTCCAGCACGTCCTGGACTCCGTCCTGGTTTGCGGGAGAAATGTACTGCCGCGGCTGTGCCGGCAGTTCGAGGGTCGGCGCCTCCGCCTCCTGAGCGCCGCCGGCGAAGAGGGCGAGCGCCGGAACACTGAATAGAACCAGCACGATAATCAACTTATTCCAGAATCTCATAGGCTCCTCACGTGAGACCGATTGGTCAAATGCCACCGAATTCGTAACCAGGCTTCTGTCACGAAGTTACAACATCGCGACGGAATTCGTCTTGTGATACGCTGCAATCCATGCGCGAAACCGAGCTCCACGCACCACTTACCACCTGGCTCCGGGGTCAAGGATATCACGTGTCGGCGGAAGTCCAACACTGCGACCTGGTCGCGACGCGACCGGATGGCGCCGGTGACCCGGTGATTCTCGAGCTCAAAACGCGCATGACGCTGGACCTGATCGCACAGGGCGTGCGGCGGCAGGAAATCAGTCCCAGCGTCTACCTCGCGGTGCCGGTCTCCGGAAGCCGGGGCCGGATCCGCAACGGCCGGAACGTGCTCGCGGTGCTGCGACGGCTCGAGCTTGGGCTCCTGTTGGTCCGTTTTCTCCGCACGGGAACGCGCGTTGAGGTGGTGCTGCATCCGGCGGAAGGTACGCGCCGTCGGCGCCCCCGCCGCCGGGCGGCGATCCTCCGTGAGATCGACGGCCGCTACGCGGAACTCAACCGTGCCGGTCAGACCAGCAGAGAGGAGCGCTTCTCCGCGTACCGGCAGCGGGCGATCCGCGTTGCGGCGATCCTCCGCGACGCGCCCGACACGATGACACCGGCGGCGATCCGCGCCGCCGGCGGCCCCGCGGACACTCAGCCGATTCTCTCGCGAAATCTCTACGGTTGGTTCGACCGGGAGTCCCGAGGCCGGTACCGCCTCTCCGATGTCGGTCGTGCGGCACTCGAACGCTACGTTGACGTGCTGCCCCGGATCGTGGACGTGCCCGATGCTTGATCCGGCCGCCGCGATGTGGTAGCACCGTCCCATGGAGACAACGGAACGTCCCCTCACGACGGTGACGGCCATTTTTGCCTCGGTGTTTCTGCTGGGCAGTGGTTCGGCCCTCCAGGGAACCGCAGTAACGCTCCGCGCCGGCCTCGAGGGGTTCTCGGAGCTCGCGATCGGATTCATCAGCGCGGGGTACTACGGAGGCGTTCTCCTCGGGTCGTTTCTCGCGCTCGTGGTGATCCGCAACGTTGGCTACGTACGTACGTTCGCCGCCTTTGCGTCTCTCGCCTCGGCATCGTCCCTGGCCCACATCCTGTGGATCCAACCGACGGCGTGGTTTGTGTTTCGCGTCATCCACGGAGTCTGTCTGTCCGTTGTCCTGGTGGTTGTGGAGAGCTGGCTGAACGCCTCGGCGCCGAACAATCGCCGCGGTCAGATTTTGTCGATCTACGGCATCGTGTACCTCGCCGCGATGGGCATCGCTCAGCCGCTGGTCGCGGTCTTTCCGCCGGCGACGTTCTCCCTGTTCGGAATCACCTCGATCATGATCTCGATCTGCCTCCTGCCGATCACGCTGGCGCAGGTGACCGGCAACCCGCAGATCGGCAGTGTCCGCATTCGCGTGATGGGCATGTTCCGCAAGTCGCCGATGGGCTCCTTCGGCGTCGTGGTGAGCGGTCTCGTCTCGGGCGCCCACCTGAGTCTCGCGCCGCGCTTCGCCCAGGGAATCGGCATGAGCGAGGGCCGGATCGGTGGGTTCCTGCTCATGTTTTCGGTGGGGACGATGGCGATGCAGATTCCGCTCGGCTGGATATCCGACCGTTTTGACCGCCGCCGTGCGCTGCTGGTGAGTTCGCTCATCGGCGGTCTGGCGGCGTTCGGACTGAGCGCCGCCCACGGCGGGGGCCCGTACCTCATGGCGATGGCCTTCGCCTTCGGCGGGTTTGCGATTCCCCTCTACTCCCTCGCCGTCGCCACGGTGAACGACCAGGTACTGGCGGAGGAGATGGTGGAGGCCGCCAGCGCCCTCTACGTGTTCTACGGGATCGGGTCGGTACTGGGACCGATCGTCGCCTCCGCCGCAATCTCCCGGGTGGGATTCGGGGCGCTGTACCTTTTCGTGGCGATCACCCTGGGGTTCTACCTGGCCTTCGGCGTCCTGCGAATCCGCCTCGTGCCGCAGTTCCGGGTACGCGGCCGGTCCGCGGCGTACCGCACGATGCCTCGCACGACGATGATGGCGTACACGATGCTGCGACGCATGGCACCGCGACGGCGACAGAAGCCTGCGCCGGTTCCGACAGCCTACGACGGTTTCTCGGCTGCCCCGGGTGAAGATGCCGCTATGGAGTACAGCAGTGACGACTACGTCCCGGACACGTACGGTGAACCGGGGGAATACGGAACCGACGGCGATCGGACCGACCCCGACGAAACCGCATAAACATTCGGTTTTCGCGCATATTCCGATGTACATGAGCGCACCGTTCGTGCTATAAGCGCAAATCACACGCATACAGGAGCGATCCCCCAATGGAATCCTATTTCGGGCTCAAGGCCCACGGAACCGATGTGAAGACCGAGGTCATCGCCGGTATCACGACCTTTCTGACGATGGCCTACATCCTCATCGTCCAGCCCCTGACGCTGCAGAACGCCGGCATGGACTTCGGAGGGGTGTTTACCGCCACCGCCCTGGCGTCGATGATCGGCACGCTGGTCATGGCACTGGCTGCGCGCCTGCCGTTCGCGCTGGCACCGGGTATGGGCCTCAACGCGTTCTTTGCCTTTTCCGTTGTCATCGGCATGGGCAAAAGCTGGCAGTTCGCCCTGACGGCGGTCTTCATCGAGGGCCTGATCTTCCTGCTGCTGACGGCGTTCAACGTTCGCGAGGCGATCGTCAACAGCATTCCGCGGAACATCAAGCGCGCGATCTCGGTGGGTATCGGACTGTTCATCGCCTTCGTGGGGATGCAGAACGCCGGCATGATCGTCAACAACGACGCGACGCTGGTGAGCCTCGGGGAGTTCGCAACCCCGGCGGTGCTGGTGGCGGTCATCGGTCTGATCGTGACCGGGGCGCTGGTGGCGCTGCGGGTGAAGGGCGCCCTGCTGCTGGGAATTCTCGGGGCAACGCTCGTCGGCATCCCCTTCGGCGTGACGACGGTGAGCGAGGGCTTTCGGCTGGTCAGCATGCCGCCCTCCCTGGCACCGGTGGCGCTGCAGTTTGAGTGGGGCCAGATCTTCACCGTTGACATGCTCATCGTGGTGTTCACGTTTCTCTTTGTGGACATGTTCGACACGGTCGGGACGCTGGTCGGCGTTGCCACCAAGGCGGGACTCGTGGACAGTGAGGGCCGCATCCCCCGGGTGAAGCAGGCGCTCCTCGCCGACGCCGTGGGAACCACGGTGGGCGCGATGCTCGGGACGAGCACCGTCACGACCTATATCGAGAGTGCCTCCGGTGTCGAGGAAGGCGGCCGGACCGGACTCACGGCGCTCGTTGTCGCCGTGCTTTTCCTTGTGGCGTTGTTCTTCAGCCAGCTGTTCCTGCTCATTCCGGGGGCCGCAACGGCGCCGGCCCTGATCCTGGTGGGCGTCTTTATGGCAAGCCCGGTGAAGGACATCGATTTCGGGGACTACACCGAAGCGATCCCGGCGTTTCTGACGATGATCATGATGCCGCTGACCTACACCATTTCCGAGGGAATCGTCTTCGGTGTCCTGAGCTATATCGTGCTCAAGGTGGCAACCGGCGCAGGTCGATCTGTGCCGTTGCTGACCTACATCGTGGGCGCGTTCTTCCTGGTGAGCTTTTTCGTCTGAGAACGCTCACGGCACCACCGGGTCGGCGGACAGTCCGTCGATCCGGTTTTTTCGCGGTTTTTATTGACTGTTTTACCAACTCGGTCATATAGTCATTCTATGCCAAAGCAGTTTTCCGAACAGGAACGACGGAAGATCGACGCCCGCCTGCTGAGTGTGGCACGGGATCTCCTGGCGCACAGAAGCGCCAGGAAAATCGTGGTTGAGGAACTGACGCGGGCCGCCGGGATTTCCAAGGGCAGCTTCTACCTGTTCTATCCCACGAAGGAGACGCTGTTCTACGAGGTGATGCGCCTGGAAGAACGGACGGTGCAGGGACCGCTTATCGCGGCGCTCGAGAGTCTGGATCCACCGACCCCGGACGCTGTCGCCGGAATCCTCGTCCGGGGGCTCGCGATGGTGGACGAAAACCCCGTGTTTCATCGCATGCTCGATCCCGACGAGATCGAACGAATCGGCCGGAACGTCCCCGCCGACTACCACGACCGCCATCGCAGCAACGATACCGGAGCCCTGGCGCCGGTGCTGACGCGCTGGCAGGCCGCCGGACACCTCCGCGGTGATCCGGTCGAACACCTGGTTGGCGTTATCCGGGCGATGTACGTTCTGGCCCTCCACCGGCGGGAACTCGGTGAAGACCAGTTCGACGCCACCCGCGAAACGCTGGTCCGGACGGTCGTAGACGGGATGTTTCACGGAGGACACCGATGAGCGCTGCGATCGACGTGCGGGATCTGCGCTTCACCTACCCCGGTGCCGCCGCCGAAACCCTTCACGGTGTTTCGTTCTCCGTGTCCGCCGGCGAGATTTTCGGATTCCTGGGCCCCAGCGGTGCCGGTAAAAGCACCACCCAGAACGTACTGATCGGCCTCCTGAGGGGATACACGGGCAGCGCAACGGTGGCGGGGCAGGAGATCCGCACCGCGCCACGGGCGCTCTACGAGTCTCTTGGCGTGGCCTTCGAGTTTCCCTACTTTTTCTCGCGCTTCACCGCCATGGAAAACCTGCGCTACTTCGCCTCGTTGTACCGCGGCGCCACCCGCGACCCGGCAGAGCTCCTGCATCGCTTCGGACTCGGGGAGGCGGCGCACCAACGCGTGGCGGCCTACTCCAAGGGCATGAAAACCCGACTCAACCTGTGTCGCGCGTTCCTGAACGAACCGCAGATCGTGTTCCTCGACGAGCCAACCACCGGGCTGGACCCGGCGACGGCGCGTCACGTCCGCGGCGTGATTCGCAGCATGCGCGACGCCGGCACCACCGTGTTTCTGACCACCCACAACATGCAGGTTGCCGACGAGTTGTGTGACCGGGTGGCGTTCATCGTCGACGGAACGCTGCCGGTGGTGGATTCGCCGTACGCGCTCAGGCAGCAGCACGGTAGCCGCAGCGTTATTGTCGACATCGAGACATCCGCCGGCCCGATCCAGGAAGAGTTTCCGCTGCGCGACCTTGCCGACAACGCGGCCTTTCTGGAACGTCTCCGGAACGACGGGGTGCTCCGAGTCCACAGTCAGGAGGCCTCCCTGGAGGATGTCTTTATCGCCACGACCGGCCGGGGCCTGTCGGGATGATCCGCACACTGCTCTCCGGCGACCTGCGCTTTCAGTGGCGCCACGGCTTCCACGGGGTGTACGCCGTGATTCTCGTGATCTATCTGGCGGGCATCCGTCTGATACCACCGGAGGCTCGGGGCTTTCTGACGACGCTGCTGGTGTTCACCGATACCTCCGTACTCGGTTTCTTCTTCGTGGGAGCCCTGGTGCTGCTGGAACGGGAGGACGGGATTCTGAACGTCCTGGGTGTCACACCGGTGCCCCCGGCGGCGTACGTCGCGTCGAAGCTGGCGACCCTTACGGCGCTGGCGACCGTTGTCAGCGTTCCCCTCCTGCTCGCCGGTCACGGAGCGGGGGCACAGACGCCGGGTGCGGTTCTCGCCGTGGTGTTCTCCTCGCTGATGTACACCGCCATCGGCATCGTCGTGGCGCTCGGCGCGGAGACACTGAACGGGTACTTCTTCCGCGGCATCGCGTGGACGGTCGGGTTTGCGCTTCCGTTGCTTCCCTATTTGGGCGTGGCGCGGCACCCGCTGTGGTGGGTACTGCCCACCCTTCCGGCGCTGGCGCTTCTCGACGGAACGCTGCCCCCGGGCCGCGCGGTTCTGGCGGCGACATCGCTGGCGGTGTGGGCGGCGGCAGCTGTGATCCTGGCGTCGCGCCGCCTGTCGCTGCATCTGCAGGCGCGCTGCAGCCCTGGTGGACGCTCCGGGCGCGGTGATGCCGCCGGTGGAGTCGAGGGACGCGAACACCCGGTGTCACGGACCGTTCAGCACGCATCCCGCTCCGGCACCGGATGGACGATCGCCGTTGGAGAGATCCGCTCGGTCCTCCGCGACCCGATGCTCTCCGTGGCCTTTGCCGCGCCGCTGCTGTTCACCCCGCTCCTCCGGTTCGGAGTCCCGGTCCTCACGGGTGTACTGCACCGGACCGTGGGGTTCGACCTGACACCGATGGCACCACTGCTTGTAGCGTTTTTCCTCGCCATGACGCCAATCCTGATCGGGATGGTCAGCGGGTTTGTCCTGCTCGACGATGCCGATGAGAGGATCATGCGTCCGGTGTCGGTGACCCCCACCAACCGCATCGGGTGGCTCGTACGGAAGCTGGTCGTCGCGTCGGTGGCGACGGTCCCGCTCGCGATGTGTGTCGCCGGTGGCAACGGGATTTCGCCGGTACCGTGGCCGCGCCTGGCGTGGGTTCTGCCGCCCCTGGCAGCGCAGACCCCGCTGGTGGCACTGTTCCTGGCGGCGGTTGCCCGCGACAAGGTCGAGGGAGTGGCCCTGGCGAAGGCAACGGGAGTTCTGGCGCTGGCGCCGCTTTTGGTGTGGTTTGCGCCTCCCTCTGTCCGGTGGTTCGCCGCACCGGTGCCTTCGGTATGGATATCGGAGGCCCTGCTCGCGGACGCCGCGACGCCGTCCTCGCGGGTTGCGGTGTCCGTGGCGGCGGCGGTCCTCACCACCGGAGTGTGGGTCTGGCTTGCCGGCCGGCGATTCGTTCGCCGCCAGGCCCCGGCCTGACGGCAGATCGAGCGCTACTCTCCGGATATCCGGTGGATGTCGCGGTCCAGCTGCTCAAGCTGTCGCCGGTTGTCGTCACTCACCGATTCCACCGTTTCGATGACCGTCGCGAGCCGGGCGATCGCCTCGTCCCGCCGGGCGCTGTTCTCCTCGATGCGCCGCGAGATCGAGGTGAGCGCGTCGGTTGAGGCGCCGCCCTCCTCCGCCATGCGGCGTGTCTCGGCTGAGGCGGTGTTCACGGTCGTGGTGGTGTCGCGGAGGTCGGTGACGGAGTCAAGGATCTCCTTCGACCCCTGGGAAAGCTCTCCGAGTCCCGAAATCAGTTCCTGAAAGGTCGTGCTCACCTGGGCGACCTCGTCGTGGATCTGTCCGAAGAGTGACGCCGCCTGCGTGTTGATCGCGCTGGCTTCCTCGACGTCCGAAACACTGGTTCGCAACGCGCCGGCGATCTGTTTGGCGTAGTCCGAGGATGTCTCGGCGAGCTGACGGATCTCGTCGGCCACCACGGCAAACCCGGCACCGTAGCTGCCGGCGTGGGCAGCCTCTATCGCCGCATTCATGGCCAGCATGTTCGACTGTGCGGCGATCTTGCTGATCATTGCCACGAAGTCCAGCATGCGCTGCGACGACTCCGCCACGTGTTTCATCGCTTCCTCGCTGCGGCGGATGCGTGCGGCGCCCTCGTCGGCGGTGGTGACGAGGCGCTCGACCTGACCGCTGCGGTCCCGCGAGATGCGGCTCATGTTCTGGATCGATCCGTTCATCTCCTCAACCGCCGCGGTCGCCTGTTCCACGGAACTCGCCTGGGTCCCCATCTGTTCCTCGAGGCTCAGCGCCTGCCGCCGCAGCGCCTCCGTCTGCCGGGCGATCGCGTCAACCGTCGACTGGAGCTCGCCCATCACCTCTTTGCCGTCGGCGGACTGCCCGTGAAGCGATTCGATCACCTGGTGCGCGTCCTGACCCGCCCGGGTCAGGTGCTCGCTGGTTTCGACCCCCGCGCGAAACCCGGCGAACAGGTCCTGCAGCGCGTCGTGCTGCCCCGCCAGGCGACGATGGGTCTCCTCGAGGTCCTCCACGATACCGGCGGAGAGCGCGAAGAGCGCGCGGGCGATCGCCACGGCGATCACCACCAGTACCGAGGAGAGAACCAACGGCGTCACCATCTGCGCCGTGGTGAACGTGTCGGGGCGCAGGATCGGCGCCGTGCCGAACACCGCGATCGTTGACAGCAGGGCAAGGACCCCGAACACGGTCAGCGACCGTCTGGTGGTGGCGACCACGGTGGCGTCAAGCACCAGAATCCCCATGATCGCCGTATGCGTCTGGAGTTCGTACATGGACGTCCCCACCAGGAAACGCAGGACCGTAAGCAGAACCAGAAGCGCATACACGTGCAACAGCCCGGCGACCGTGAGTCTGCCGCGAAGGACCAGCACCTCCGACACACCGAAAACCACGACCAGTGCCGCCAGCATGCCCACGCGCACCGCCGGTTCCTGCCGGAACACGTACACCACGGCGAGCACACCGATCGCTGCGGCAAGGATCGCGTTGATGTCGAAGAGGATTCGGGCCTTGCGCCGCGCGATCCGTCCCGAGGTCCGATACCGCGCATCGAGTGCCCGGTGAACATTGTCAAACATGGCGACAATACCACCGGGTTCCCGAGGCGATGTCAACCGCCTGAATGGGCGAATTTGACGCCCCCCGGGGGCACTCATTACCCTCGAGTATGAGTCGTGGGGTGCTTGTGGCCCCTTCGACCTGTGAAGGCTCCACCACTGGGAACGCCGCCTCGACCGATGACCGCGACGTTCCCCGTTACACGGGCCACGGATTCCCGAAAGGGAGCAATCAATGACACGCACCATCTCCTCATTATCCGCCGTCCTGGCAGCGGGCCTGCTTGTGCTCGCCGGCTGCAGCGGACAGGGCGGAACCGATCAGCAGGCGCAGGCCGCCGATTCCGGCGAACCCGCCAAGGCGTCGTACACCGACAACCCGTACACGGACGGACAGGACCTGTCCGGTACCACGGTGAACATCTTCGGCGCCTTTGTTGACACCGACGCCGAGCGCTTCGAAGCCAGTATGGAACCGTTCGAAGAAGAAACGGGCATTCAGATCGAATACGAGGGCTCCGGCGACTTTGAGTCCCTCATCACGGTGCGCACCGAAGGCGGGGACCCACCGGACATCGCGGCATTTCCGCAACCGGGGCTCATGCAGGACATGGTCGACCGCGGAAACGTGGTGGACCTCTCGACGTTTATGAGCGACGAGTACCTGCAGGGGCAGTACGACCAGAGCTGGCTCGACCTGGCACAGTACGACGGCATGATGGCCGGCGTCTGGTACCGCGCCAGCGTAAAATCGCTGGTATGGTATCCGGTTCCGGAGTTCAGCGAGGCGGGCTACGAGGTTCCCGAGACCTGGGACGAAATGATCGCACTCAGCGAGCAGATGGTGGAAGACGGAAACACGCCGTGGACGATCGGAATCGAATCCTCCGGCGCAACCGGATGGGTCGCCACCGACTGGCTCGAAGACATCATGCTCCGCATCCATCCTCCCGAGGTGTACGACCGCTGGATCAACGGCGATCTGAAGTTTGACTCTCCCGAGGTTCGTGAGGCGATGGGCTATCTGGAGCAAATCTGGAAAAACCCCGACTTCGTCCGCGGCGGTACGCAGTCGATCCTGACGGTACCGTTCGGGGATGCTCCGACGCCGATGTTCTCCGATCCGCCGAAAGCGTTCCTGCACCGCCAGGCGAGTTTTATCCCGGGCTTCTTTCCCGACGACGTGACGGTCGGCGAGGACGTGGACTACTTCTACCTGCCGCCGATCGATCAGGAACAGGGGCGCCCTGTCCTCGGCGCCGGCGACCTGTTTTCCGCGATGCAGGATTCCCCGGAGGTCCGGGCGGTCATGCGCTGGCTGTCCACCGGCGAGTCCACCAAGGCGTGGCTGCAGGCCGGCGGGTTTGTATCCCCCCACGCAGACACACCACTCGAGTGGTACCCCAGCGACGTGGAGCGGGGCTACGCGGAAATTCTCCAGAACGCGGACACCTTCCGTTTTGACGCCTCCGACATGATGCCGGGGCAGGTGGGTACCGGTGCATTCTGGACCGGCATGGTCGACTGGGTGAACGGCGAGCCGCTGGACGAGGTCCTGCCGGCGATCGACGACGCCTGGCCCACCGAAGACGCGTAGCACGCGCGCCGTTGTGCAGGCCGGACGGGGCCCATCGCCCCGCCCGGCTCCTGCTTTTTTCAGGGGAGGAGATTTTTCATGTCTGACGCAATCCTGTCGCTCCGGAACTGGTTCACCGAGTCGCGCCCGGGGAGACTCGTGCTCGGTATCGGCGGCCCGATACTCGTCGCCGTCGTGTTCTACGCCAGTTTCCTGTTCATGCGCGACGCCGAGGCGCCGAGAATCGCGATCGCCGCGGTAGCACTGGTGGTCGGGGTCGGCGGTATCTGGCTGCTCTTTGCCGCCCTCAACAGTCTCGTGGAGGTGTTTCCCATCCGGGTCCGCGACGCCCTGCGGCCACTGGCGTTTGTCCTCCCCGGAGCACTCATCCTGCTCGGCTACATCGTGCTCCCGGCGGCTCGAACGATCTGGATCAGCTTTTTCAACCGCACGTCGGAGCAGTTCGTCGGACTGCGCAACTACGTCACGGTGTTCACCAACGAGGAGATGCTGACGACCCTGCGGAACACCCTCGGCTGGGTCATCATCGTCCCCTTCGTATCCGTGGCACTGGGACTGGTGATCGCCGTCATGGCGGACCGCCTCAGTCAGCGCTGGGAGAAGGTGAACAAGTCGCTGGTGTTCCTTCCCATGGCCATCTCCTTCGTCGGCGCGTCGGTGATCTGGCGTTTTGTGTACGCCTACCAGCCCGCAGGAGATGCCCAGATCGGTCTGCTCAACGCGATCGTCGTCGCCCTGGGAGGTTCCCCGCAGGCGTGGTGGACGTTGGAGCCGTGGAACAACCTGTTCCTGATGTTCATCATGATCTGGCTGCAGACCGGGTTCGCGATGGTCATCCTGTCGGCAGCGGTCAAAGGAGTGCCCCGGGATCTGATCGACGCCGCCCGCGTCGACGGCGCCGGGGAAATCCGTTCGTTCTTCTCGGTGACCGTGCCGTACATCGGCGGAACGATCCTCACCGTACTCACCACGATTCTATTTCTTGTCCTGAAGATCTTCGACATCGTCTGGGTGATGACCAGCGGAGACTTCGGCACCCATATCGTCGCCTCGCGCTTCTACGAGGAAACCTTCGTGTTCCGGAACTTTGGTCGCGGCAGTACCCTCGCGGTGATTCTGCTGCTCTTCGTCGTGCCGTTCATGGTCCGGAACATCCGCCAGATGAACGAGAACAGGAGCTGAACATGAGTACCGCAC
The DNA here is from genome assembly GCA_913030605.1 of uncultured Spirochaeta sp. Classification (GTDB taxonomy): domain Bacteria; phylum Spirochaetota; class Spirochaetia; order DSM-27196; family Alkalispirochaetaceae; genus Alkalispirochaeta. The sequence continues at coordinate 14,222 of CAJWEZ010000030.1, read as the reverse complement.
AGAATCTGCCCCGGACCCTGCGTCCGTCCCTGACCGACCGGCTCCGGAGCGTCCCACACAAGGCGCCGATGCGCCTGTTTCTGCTGGCGGTCGTCCTGCTCTGGACGCTCCCGACCGCCGGCCTGCTCGTCAGTTCGTTCCGCACGCAGTCGGCGATCGCGAATTCGGGCTGGTGGACCGCCCTGGGTTCAATCAGCGACTGGAGTCAGTGGACGTTCCAGAACTACCAGCGCGTTGCCCTCGCCGACGGAATGCTGGGGGCGTTTCTCAACAGCCTCCTCGTTGCCCTTCCGGCGACGGTCATCCCGATCACGATCGCCGCCTTCATGGCGTACGGTATTGCCTGGATGAGCTTTCCCGGCCGCCGGATTCTCTTCGTGCTCGTCGTCGGCCTCCTCGTGGTACCGCTGCAGACCGCGTTCATTCCGGTCCTGCGCGTGTACACCGACCTGCAGCTCAACGGCACGTTCATCGGGATATGGCTGGCGCACACCGGGTTCGGGTTGCCACTTGCGACCTACATCCTCTACGGCTACGTCTCCGGTATCCCGAAGTCGATTATCGAGTCCGCCTACGCCGACGGCGCCAGCCCGTGGATGCTGTTCACGCGGCTCATCCTGCCGCTCTCGGTACCGGCGATCGCATCCTTCGCGATCTTCCAGTTTCTGTGGGTGTGGAACGACCTGCTGGTTGCGCTCGTGTTCCTCGGCACACAGACGCCGATTGTCACAACCAAGCTCGCGGAACTGGTGGGATCCCGCGGCCAGGACTGGCACGTTCTCACCTCAGGCGCGTTTCTGACGATGATCATGCCGCTCATCGTCTTCTTTTCGCTGCAGCGCTATTTCGTCCGCGGCATGATGGCCGGCTCGGTGAAGGGCTGAGAAAGGATACTGTATGTTTGCGATTGTCCGGGTTCTCTGGATTCTCCTGTCCGCTGTTCCCCTGGTCGTGACGGCGAACCGCTACTCCCGTGGCGCGCTGACCGCCCCACGGCGGAGCTTCTTCCGCGCCGGTGCGGCGCTCGTCGGTGGGATCGCGATCCTGCTGGGCCTCCGTCTGGCGATCTTTCTGTACGTGGAACAGGCGTGGTTCTCCCAGCTCCAGGCCGCAGGCCGCTTCTGGACCGAGTACGTGACCCGGATCGCCCTGGCGGTGGGTACCGGCGGGGCGATGCTGGCGGCGATGCGCGCGGTGGTCGGACACCTGCGCACGCGTCTGGGGGCCGCCTCACCACGCCGCGGCGTGTGGATTGTAAGCATCGCCGCCGGTGCGGTCCTGGCCCTCGGTGCCGGAGGTCTCTGGGAGGAGGTCCTTCTGGCGCTCCACCAGTCACCGAGCGAGATCCGTGACCCGGCCTTTGGACTCCGGCTCAATTTCTATCTGTTTTCGCTGCCCGTCCTCGACGCGGTTCTGCGACTGGTGGGGACGAGCCTGTTCTTTCTGGTGATCGGCATCGCCTACATCACGCTGCGGGAACAGCAGGCCACCGCCGGCGAGCCGGCGACGTGGCCGCAGCTGCGTCCATACATAGGCCTCGCGCTGCCGACGCTGCGCGTGATCGCCGCGGTCTATCTGCTGCGGCAGGCGCTGGGACGCCTCCTGGACATCCCCATGCTCGCGATCAGACCGGACGGCGCGGTCTACGGCGCCAGCTGGATGGACGTCCACGTCGGGATGCCGTCGCTGCTGGTGGCGACACTCGTGTACCTCGTCGCAGCGGTGTGGGTCCTGCTCGCGGGGCGCGGTGCGGGGGGATCGACATCCGGTCGCGGAAAACAGATCGTGGTCGCCGGTGACACCGTCACGGTGTCGCCGCGCGCCCTGATCCTGCCGCTGGCGCTGGTGGCGGTCCTGATTCTTGCACGCGGCGTGGCGCCCGCCGTCGTTCGACCGCTGGTCCTCAAACCCAACGAGATCACGCTGGAACAGCCGTACATCGAATCAAACATCCGCTTCTCGCGACGCGCCTGGGGACTCGACGAATCCCATCTTTCCAGTACCGGCGTCGAGGTCGGTCAGGAGATCACACCGGCTGCGCTCGAGGGCAACCGCGAGACGCTGGCGAACATTCGCCTGTGGGATCCCCGGGCACTGCTGGACAACCTGCGGCAACAGCAGGAGATTCGCCTCTACTACCAGTTTCACGACGTCGATATCGACCGCTACATGATCGACGGCACCTACACCCAGGTGATGCTCTCCGTGCGTGAGATGGAGCAGAGCGCCCTGGCGGAGGAATCGAACACCTGGGTGTCACGGCACCTGAAGTACACGCACGGATTCGGGCTCGTGGCGCTGCCGGTGCATACCGTGCGCCCCGACGGTCGTCCCGACCTGCTGGTACGCAACATCCCCACCGAATCGCGCGTCCCGCGTCTGGACCTCTCCCAGCCCCGGATCTACTACGGCGAGCGCACGGTGAACCACGTGTACACCGGCACGACGCAGGACGAGTTCGACTATCCCTCCGAAAACGGAAACACGTTCAACCGCTACGACGGCGACGGCGGCGTGCCGATCGGCGGAATGGTGCGCCGGATCGCCTACGCCACCCGCTTCGACGGTACCCAGCAGTTGTTCTCTTCCTACATCACCGGTGAGACGAAACTGCTGTGGCGGCGGGATATCATGAGCCGCGTCCGCGAACTCGCGCCGTTCCTGCGCTACGACCGTGACCCGTACCCCGTGGTGACCGAGGATGGGTCGATCGTGTACATCATCGACGCCTACACCACCGCGCGGACCTACCCCTACTCCGAGCATTACCGCGGTGAGCTCGCGCAGTTCGACGGCGCCAACTACGTACGCAACTCGGTCAAGGTCGCCGTCGATGCCTACGACGGAAGCGTCGATTTTTACGTCATGGACCCCGAGGACCCGGTGTTGTCGACCTATCGTTCGATCTTCCCCGGCCTCTTCCGCAGTGTCGAGGAGATGCCCACCGACCTCCGGAAGCACATCCGGTATCCCACCGACCTCATGACGGTACAGGCGGATCTGTACCGCACCTATCACATGACCGATCCACAGACGTTCTACCAGCGCGAGGATCTGTGGGAGTTCGCCACGGAACGATATCGTCAGGACTTTCAGTCCGTGGAGCCGTACTACGCACTGATCAGTTTTCCCGGCCGCGAGCAGGCGGAGTTCGTGGCGATGCTGCCGTTTACCCCGGCGAACAAGAACGTGATCCACTCATGGATGGCGGCGCGGTCGGACACGCCGAACTACGGCGACCTGACCGTGTATACCTTCCCCAAGGGCGTGGAAGTCCTCGGACCGCGGCAGATCGAGGCGCGAATCGACCAGAACACCGAGATGTCGCGATCGCTGAGCCTGTGGAGCCAGCGTGGCAGCAACGTCATTCGCGGAAACCTTCTGGCGATTCCCCTCTTTCAGGAGCGGGAACTGGTGATGCTGTTCGCGGAGCCGATCTTCCTGCAGGCGGAGGACGCGAGTCTTCCCGAGATCAAGCGGATCGCGCTGGCCGACCAGGACCGGGTGGTATGGTCCAACGAGTTTGACGCCGCCCTGGACCTGATCGCGGGCGAGCGTCAGGCCGAGACGGTAACGGTGAGTTCGTCACCCGCAGCGGGGGCGGAAACCGGAACCGGGGGCTCCGAACGCGCCACGACGTCCGACGGTACCGGTACGGCTGCCCGCCGGACGCTGGAGGAGGTGCGCTCGTACGTGGATGATTTTTCCACCGCCGTCGACGAGGGATCCATGGAGAACGCGGGACGCGCCCTGGATCGCCTCAGGCGTCTTCTGTCGGGCGAGGGGCAGTAGCGGCGCAGAGCGCCTCCACCAGCCCCTCCGGCGTGGCGTGGTCGGAGACCATCTCCCGCTCGTGGGGGCGGATAAAGCCACTGACCACCATCTGGTCGAGAAACTCGAGCAGATGGTGGTAAAACCCGCCGGTATTCAGGACCGCCACCGGCTTGGCGTGCAGTCCAATGCGCGCCCAGCTCAGGACCTCGGAGAGTTCCTCGAGCGTACCCACCCCACCGGGGAGCGCCACGTAGGCGTCGGCGAGTTCCACCATCATCGCCTTGCGTTCGTGCATCGTGGCGGTTTCGTGGAGCTCGGTGATGCCCTCGTGGGCGATCTCGCGGCGGACCAGGTGCGTGGGCATCACCCCAACCACATCAACGCCGTGAGCCAGCGCGGTATCCGCGACCACGCCCATCAGCCCCGAACGGCCGCCGCCGTAAACCACTCCGATGCCCCGCGACGCAAGGGCTGTGGCGAGATCCCGCGCCGCCTCGGCAAAGGAGGGGTCGGCACCGACGTTAGAGCCGCAGTACACCGCCACCCGCCGGATCATCGTTCCGCCTCCAGGAGCCAGTCCACCGCCGCGCGTGCGTGCAGAATCGCGGTGTCGTAGAGCGGTACCGCGCTGTCGTCGGAGGCAACCAGCAGACCGATTTCGGTGCACCCGAGAACGATCGCTCCAGCGCCACGGTCGACCAGCGAGCGCATGATCTCGCCGTAGCGCCGACGGCTGTCCCCGGTCGTGACACCGTGCACCAGCTCCTCGAAAATGATGCGATCGACTGTGGTTCGGTCGTCGGCATCGGGAACGATCACCTCCAGCCCGAACCGTTCCGCCAGCCGGTCACGGTAAAACGGCTGCTCCATGGTGAACCGCGTGCCCAGGAGCCCGACACGGCCGATGCCGTCGGCGGTGAGCGCAGCGCCGGTGGCGTCGGCGATGTGAATCCAGGGCACGGTGGTCGCTTCCACCAGCCGGTCGAACACGAGGTGCATCGTGTTGGTCGCCAGGAGCAGAACGCCGGCGCCGGCGCGCTCCAGTCCTTCGGCGGCCTCCGTGAGGATCGCCGCTGTAGCGTCCCAGTCATCGCGCCGTTGCATCGCTTCGATGGGGGCAAAATCCACCGAGTGCAGGACGATCGGTGCGGAATGGTGTCCGCCGCGGACCTCGTGGTAGCGGCGGTTGATCTCGCGGTAGTAGCTCTGTGTCGATTCCCAGCTCATGCCGCCGATCACCCCGATCAGGGGCCGTCGATCCGTGATGCTCATGGCGCGATGCTACCACGACCACGACGCCTTCGTCGCGGTTTCCTGTCGCAACGTGGTACGCTTGAGCCGCGGGATGAGAATCCCGATACAGATAGCAAGGAGATAGCACAGATGAAGCATCGACGAATCATCGTTTTTCTGGTCCTGCTCACCGTGATCGCCGCGACCCCGGCGTTCGCGCAGTTTCGCGGCCGCTCCGACCGTCTCGGTCTGGCGTTCGGCATCCCCAACGGCGTCCTGGTGTATCGCCCGGCACCCTTCGATCTGAAATTCGGCTACGACCTCAGCGACGGAAACGAGTACATCTTTGCCGCCGGCGACCTGCGTCTGGTGGACAACCGGCAGATCGTGGGGGTACTGCACGGGTCCCTGGGCATCGGCCTGTACGGCAAGCTGTACCCCGAGGGGCGCGACAGCGACGGCAGCGTGGAGTTCGACGGTGGAACCCGGATTCCGGTGGCGGCAAGCGTGCTGCTGCTCGACGATTTCCTGGAGTTCTTTGTCGAAGTGGCCCCGGGGATCGACCTGTACCCCAAGGCGCAGCTTTCTGACCAGCCGGTGCAGCTCTTCGCAGGGTTCACGATTCAGCTGGACATGTAGGCAGGTGTATGGCGGGACGGCGAATCGTGGCGCGCATCAGCCGCTTCCCGGGAATGGGGCACCACCGCTACGTCACCGTTCGACCGGAGCCGACCCCCGCCGATCCGGATCCGCAGGAGCGCGTGATGAAGTTTTCGCAGCGCGAGACGGCGATCCGGTGGGTCGAACACCTGCTGGCGCGGGAGTTCGATTCCGACGACACGGTGGTGTGGGAGGCGGGCGACGAAACGCGCTGGTTCGCCGGCGAGGGTGACTGAACGCGGCGGACCGGCGTTGCGGACCGCGCCGGTTCCGCGGCGCCGGTCCTACCGCTGCTTACGCCCCGTGTTGGCCCGGTTGGTCAGCAGTTTCACCGAGCTCAGATCCTTGGTGGACAGCCGCACGCCCGCGGCCTTCACGCTCTTAACCAGATAGTCATCCACCACGAAGTCGTCTTCGAGCTTCTGCATGCGCGGCTTCTTGCGGTACCGCAGCCGCGCCACAACGTTCTCCCGCGTGGTGAGCATCAGCGGCTTTCCGCTCTCCGGAACGATCGAGTACTCCTTCTCCAGGATGTACTGCTCGATCCGGCAGCGCTTGAGGTAGGTGTCACCGTTGGCGTTCCGGTACACCACCGAGAAGACCCGCTCCGCCAGGGCCTCCTTGTCCGCCAGCCCCGCATAAAGCATCCCCTTCCCCACAAAGAGCTTCTCCGGCACATCGATCACCCGGTAGGTTCCGTCGGCGGAGATCACGAGGACGCGGTCGTACTGCGACACCGCCTCGATCTCCTGGACCGCCCCACCCCGGCCCACGGCGGTCCCGAGATAGCCGGTGTCCGGGTCGTAGGCCAGGGTGCGGTCGCGAACCGCCGCCTCGCGGACGTCGACCCGCTCGAATCCGGTGATCTCGGTCTGCCGCGGGAATCGCGCCCCGTGTTTTTCGAGGACGCCGTCGAGAAACGCCAGGGCGTATCCGGTGAGATCCGCGAGGTGACGTTTGATCTCCTCGAGGCGCTCCCGGATCTGCTCCACCTCCTGCCGGTTTTTCTCGATGTCGTACAGCGAGATCCTGCGGATCGGGATCTTGAGCAGGCGTTCGATGTCCTCGTCGGTGATGGGGCGAATGAGTTCTTTCTTGAACGGCTCGAATCCGGTACGGACCGCGGTCTGCACACCCTCCTGGGTGCGTTCTTCCTCGATGCGCTTGTAGATGCGCTCCTCGATGAAAATTCGCTCCAGCGTGCGCATGTGCAGCCGGTCCATGAGGGCGCCACGCTCGTGCTCCAACTCACGTTTCAGCAGCTCCACCAGGCGGCGGGCGTGGTAGGCGATCACCTCGGTCACCGTCATCTGCCGGGGCTTGTCCCCGACGATGAGCAGAAGATTCACCGAGATCGACTGCTCGCAATCGGTGAAGGCGAAGAGTCCGTCCACCACGTCCTGTGTGTACACACCCCGCGGGAGACGGATCTCGATCTCCACGTGCTCCGAGGTATAGTCGCTGATCTGGGCAATCTTGATCTTGCCGCGTTTGGCGGCGTTCTCGATCGAGGCGATGAGGCTTTCGGTGGTCGTCCCGTAGGGCAGCTCGCGGATCACAATGCGCTTCTCGTCGGAGGTGTCCAGTTTGGCGCGGACCAGAACCTTGCCCTGACCGTCCGCGTACTCCGACACCTCCATGAGCCCGCCGGTGGGAAAATCGGGGAAGAGCTGCACGTGTTCACCGCGCAGGTGCGCCTGCAACGCCTCGATCACCTCCCGGAAATTGTGCGGCAGGATGCGCGTGGACATCCCCACGGCGATTCCCTCGGCCCCCAGAATCAGGGCCAGCGGGATCTTGGCGGGGAACACCACCGGCTCGCTGTTGCGGCCGTCGTAGCTGTCGACGTACTCGGTCAGCTCCGGACGCCACAGGATCTCCCGGGCAATCGGGTCGATCCGGCATTCGATGTACCGCGACGCCGAGGCGCTGTCCCCGGTGAAGATATTCCCGAAGTTCCCCTGCTTGTCGATGAAGATGTCCTTGTTTGCCAGGACCACCAAGGCCTCGTAGATCGACGCATCCCCGTGGGGATGGTACTTCATCGTGTGGCCCACCACGTTGGCGACCTTGTGAAACTTGCCGTCGTCGATTTCCAGCAGTGAATGCAGGATGCGCCGCTGTACGGGCTTTAGTCCGTCGTCGACGTGCGGAATCGCCCGGTCCTTGATGACGTAGCTCGCGTACTCCAGGAAGTTGCGGTTGAACAGGGTGTTGACGTAGGCCATCGTCCCGAGATTCTCCACGAAACGCCGGCGGTTGTCACCTGCCGGTGGATGGTATGGGCCGGTGGTGGCTCGGGTGGGCCGCTCCGCGCCGGTGGTGTCGCCGGCGAACGCGTCACCAGCGAAATGTAATAGTGTCGATCTCCGCGCCCCCCGCGGTGAGGACCGCGAGCGTCCGGGGGCCGGTCCAGATCAGAGGGCCTGCCGCCGGTGCTCCCACCGCGGCCGATGCTCCCACCGCCGCCGGCCGCAGGACGGTCGTCGGGGGACCGACCGGTCGGCCGTCGGTGAGTTTCTGCAGCGAGACCACCGGCCGTCCGGTGAGGTGGTCGCGGTGCAGAATCGCCAGGATCGCGCCGTCCGGCGACGGCGTCGTGTTGAGCACGCCGGCGAGACCGCCGGTCGGGACGGGACGCGCGGGCGCCGCACCGTCGGTTCCGTCGCCGATCGCATGGGGGGCGGTGTCGCCGGGAGCCGTCACGCGCGGCGGAGGTTCCGTAACCACCCGGCCGGTGGCGGCATCGTAGCTCGCGCTCCGCGCCGTAGCCAGGTCCGCGCCACCAACCAGCGGCAGCGCCGGGGGCTCCGGCGCTCCGCCAACGGCGTCGATCGCGACGAGGAACAGCGTGTCGCGATCCAGTACGACGATCTGGCGGTCGTTTACCCAGGCTGCTGCGCGCCCCGTGGCCACCTCGCGCGACGCCGTCGGCAGCCCCCCGTCGAACACGGTAGCCGTCACGGTACCGCCGCCGTCGCCGGGAGCAACCCACAACAACCGCTCCCCCGACGGGGCCCACCGGAACGAGTCTTCCCTGGACACCGGCCCCAGGTCGATGCCGGGGTCGATGGAGGGATCCACCCCGGACCTGCGGAGCGCGTAGCGCCCCGACGCCGTGCGCACCACCGTCCATGCCCCGCCCGGCGCCAGCGCCACCGCCACCCCCCCCTGCACCGACGTCCGGGTGACCGAGACGCCGAGGGGTACCGGTCCAATCGCCTCGGCATGCCGGTTGCCGGCCGCGCAGGGCGTTCCGGCAGCGGCGCTCCGCAGATCCGGGAACTGAAGGCGACGTGCCGCCCCCTCCCGGAACGGGGGGCTCACCACCGCGGGATAGGTGAGCGTCACCCTCCGTTCACCGCCGCCGGCGGTCACCACCGTCTCCCAGCGATCCTGCCGGGGCCGGGCGCGGACACTCCCGCCGGCGTATTCGCCCCGGTACCAGCCGTCGGCCCCCGGAGACAGATCGATCGCCGCGACCGGCCGCCAGGCGGTGCGCCACAGGCGATACGTGCCGCCACCGACCGGCAGCACCGCCAGGTCGACCAGCAGCCCGTCTTCCACGGCCTGGTAGCGTTCCCGCAGGCGCCGGAACCGTACATCCGGCGCGCCGGTCGTGCGCACCAGCAGGTTGCCGTCCGGTTCCGCCCGGAGTGTCGTGCGCCACGCGACAAGTCCGTCACATCTGAGTTCGCCGCTCCGGTCCACGCACATCGATTCGGAGGTGTCTTCGGCGCGGTAGGCGGTTACCGCAAGTCCACCGGATGCGGAGGGTTCCACAACGGCACCTATGCCCGCGGTCGGGTCTACGTACCACCCACCGTGTTCCTGGGCCACGGGACCCGCCATGGCGGTGACAACGAGAATCGACACGAGAACTCCGGTACGCTGCATGTCTCAAATGTACGGAATGCCGCGGTGCGGTGCCACCATCGGACCGAATCCTCGATGCGGGTCCCCCGGACGTGGTAGAGTCGCGTCATGGCGATCTTCCGTGTACCCGCTCTGCTGGCACTCCCGGTAGCCGCCGCCCTGGCGCTCACGCTCCCGTCGGTGCAACGCGTGCTCCTTCCGCCGCCGGAGACCGTGCAGGCGCTCACGGAGCAGGCGCTGGACACGCCGGAGCCGGCCCCGCCGGTGCAGCATGACGTGATCTACCACCGCGACCTCCTGCGTCGATACCGGTTGGACGTGTACGGACCACTGCCCTCGCCGACGGACGGACCCTCCGTCTCCGACGCCACCACCGACGGCGGCAGGGGCGAGGTCGGCAGTGCGGCGCCGGTGATCGTTTTTTTTCACGGGGGCTCGTGGCTGCGGGGCGACAAAGTCACGATCCGCGTAATCCATCGGTTTCTCCGCCGGATGCGTGAGGAGGGCTGGTACGTGGTGGCGGTCAACTACACCACATCCGCGTACCGCGGCATCCGCGGACCGGTGCGGAACGCCGCCAGGTCGGTCACATGGGTCATGAACCACGCTGATGAGTACGGCTGGGACCCGCAGCGCGTGGGGGTGTACGGTGTCTCCGCCGGCGGGCACGTGGCGCTCATGGCGGCGTCGACGTCACGCATCGCCTATCCCTCCGGTCCGCCGTCGCCGCGGCCGGCGCTGGTCCTTGCCGAGTGCGCGCCGACAGACCTGCAGGCGATGCGTCGCGGCGACGCCTTCGAAAACTCCGGCAGTTTCGCGCTCTTCCCGCCGTGGCGACGCCGCCGGCTGAGTCCCGTCGAACACGTGGACGACGAGTTTCCGCCCACGCTCATCTATCACGGTGACGGAGACCATACCGTGGCGTTTCGCCAGGCCCGGGTTCTCAACGATGCTCTCACCGGTCACCGCGTACCGCACACGCTGGTGCGCTACCCCGGCGGCGGGCACGCATTTCTGAACTATTCCGATGCTCAGTGGTACGAACAGGAGAGCAGGGCGATCCGGTGGATGCGCAGCGTCTTTGACACCGGACTTCCGCCGGACCCACCGTCGCCGGCGCCGGCAACGATGCCGCTCTATGGCGGGGACGAACCGGGACGTGCTATACGTCCAGAAGGTTCTCCATTATGAAGCTGCGGCGTTCAGGGGTGTTCTTGCCCATGTAGAACTCCAGGGTCTCCTGGATCCCCTTGATCGTCTTCACGTTCACCCTCACCAGTCGCATATCCTCGCCAATGAACTGCCCGAACTCCGACGGCGAGATCTCTCCCAGTCCCTTGAAGCGCGTCACCTCGGCGCCGCGAATCTCCTGTACGGCCGCGTCACGCTCGGTGGGACTGTAGCAGTAGCGCGTTTCCTTCTTGTTGCGCACGCGAAAGAGCGGCGTTTCCAGGATGTAGATGTGCCCCGCCACCACCAGCTCCTCGAAGTATTGCAGGAAGAAGGTGAGCAGCAGGTTTCGAATGTGGAACCCGTCGTGGTCGGCATCGGTGGTCACCACGATCCGGTTGTAGCGCAGATTGGCGATGTCTTCCTCGATTCCGAGGGCCATCATCATGTTGTAGAGTTCTTCGTTGCGGTAGATGTCGCTGCGCTTGCGGGCGAACATGTTCTGCGGTTTCCCCCGCAGCGAGAAGATCGCCTGGGTGTGCACGTTGCGGGAGGCGACCATACTCCCGGTGGCACTGTCCCCTTCGGTGATAAAGATCGTGGACTCCTCAGCCTGCGCGTTCCGGTCGCCGAGATGGTACTTGCAGTCCTTGAGCTTGGGGATCTTCAGCGCCACACGCTTGGCCGCCTCTCGGCTCTCCTTGCGGACAGCGTTCAGTTCCTTTCGCAGCTTCTCGTTCTGGGTGATCTTGTGTTCGAGCTTCTTTGCGGCGTCCTTGTTCTTGTGGAGGAAGTCCACGACCGCGGCGCGCACCTCGCCCACGATCCACGATCGGACGTCGGAGTTGCCGAGCTTGTTCTTGGTCTGGCCTTCAAACTGCGGGTCCTTGATGCGAATCGCCACGGCGCCGGCAATACCCTCGCGAACGTCCTCCCCGGCAAAGTTCTTGCGGTAGAACTCGTTGACGCCCTTCAGAATGCCCTCACGGAACGCGCTCTGGTGTGTACCGCCGTCGGAGGTGAACTGACCGTTGACGAAAGACCAGTACGTCTCACCGTAGCTGGTGGTATGCGTGAAGGCGAACTCGAGGCGTTCCTGCCGCAGGTGCGCCACCTCGTAGAGCCCCTTTTCGCCCACCTCCGCCGCCAGCAGGTCCCGAAGGCCTCCCTCCGAGACGATCCGCTCCTTGTTGTACACGATCGTGAGACCGGCGTTGAGGTAGGCGTAGTTCCACAGACGCTGGATGATGAACTCCTCGTTGTAGCGGTACTCACCGAAGAGTTCACGGTCCGGACGAAACTGCACCCAGGTTCCGTCGCGGTACTTGGTTGTCTTGCCCTTCTTTTCTTTCTGCAGCGTCCCGCGGATGAACTCCGCCTCGGCGTACTTCCCGTCGCGGAATGAGACCGCATGAAAGTACTCCGACAGGGCGTTCACCGCCTTGGTTCCGACGCCGTTGAGGCCGACCGAGAACTGGAACACGTCGTCGTTGTATTTGGCGCCGGTGTTGATCTGGCTCACGGCGGCGGTGAGCTTCCCCAGCGGTATTCCACGACCATAGTCGCGCACCGTGATCGTGCCGTCGTCCTCGCGTTTGATCTCGATGCGCTTGCCGTGGCCCATGATGAATTCGTCGATGGAGTTGTCCACGACCTCCTTGAGGAGGATATAGATCCCATCGTCGAAACTGCTACCGTCGCCGAGACGGCCGATGTACATGCCGCTGCGCAGCCGGATGTGTTCCAGACTGGAGAGCGTTTTGATCGAGCTTTCGTCGTACTGCTTCGCCATGCCGGCGGAGATCGTATCACAAAGCGCGCGGCTCTGGCAGCCGTTGGGACACCGGTGGTGGAGCGACTCCGGTGGTGGAGCGACTCCGGCTGGACGGTCCCGAGAGCCGTGGCCGCGGGGCCGCAAGACGTACTACACTTGAAGATGTATGGACGCAGTATGGGACGTAGCCATTGTCGGCGCCGGCGTTGCGGGACTCTCCGCCGCCCGCGAATTGCGCCACGCGGGGCGATCGGTGCTGGTACTCGACAAGGGGTCCCGTGTCGGCGGCCGCGTGTCAACGCGGGCTGTGGGCGGCGCCAGGTTTGACACCGGAGCGCAGTTTTTTACCGCCCTGGCCCCGGAGTTTGTCGCAGCCGTGGAGGCCGCACACCACGACGGGGCGGTGGCGCACTGGTACGATCGCGCGCCACGTCGGGACGGACACCGGAACCTGGCGGTCTGGCGAGGCGCCGACGGCAACGCCGCACTTCCCCGCTGGCTCGCCGACTCCCTCGTCGATGCCGACGAGGTGGCGATACACACCGGGGTTCGCGTCACGTCGGTGGCGCAGGACGGCGGTCGCTATCGCCTCACCGCGGATGCGCCGGACCTTCCGGACGTGCACGCCCGGAGCGTGCTGCTTACTCCGCCGGTGCCGCAGGCACTGGAGCTGCTGGCACCGTCGTTCGAATCAACCGCCACCGCGGAGCTCGCGGAGTTCACCTACCATCCCTGTCTTGCGCTTCTCGTGGGGCTATCCGAGTTTCCCGTCGGGGTCTTCAACGAACACGGGTTCCGCCGGCCCGATTCTCCGGCCATCGAGTGGATCGCGGACAACGTCACCAAGGGTGTATCCACCGCAGCGGAGGACGTTGCGGCGGCCCTCACGGTTCACAGCAGCGCAACCTTCGCCGTCGAGCACCTCTCCCACGACGATTCCTCGGTCATCGATGCGATGTCCGACGCCCTGCGTTCGGTGATGAGCGGTACAGGAATCCGCGACTCCCGGGACGCGGGACGTGTGCAACTCAAACGCTGGCGGTACGCCCGCCCCGTGGAATTTTGTGCCGACCGCTACGCCGAGGTGGCACCGCGGCTCCTGATGGCGGGAGACACATTCGCCGGACCACGGGTGGAGGGAGCATTTCTCAGCGGCCTCAACGCCGCCAGGCGACTGATCGCCGAGGCGGTCTCGTGAGCGGCCCGGCTCCCGGGATTCGACCGGCGCGATACACCACGCGGCAGACTCACCCGCGGGTGGCGTTCGTCATCGCGGTCGTGGCGCTCCTCTCCGGCTGCGTCTCCCCGGGGCCGCTGCCCTGGAATCAACCGGAGGACCCATCCGCACCGCAGGACACTGTCAGGGAAGACGAGGCGCCGCCGTTGTTCGATACCCCGGAAGATACGATCCTGGCGACGCCGTGGTTTAGCGTCAGTTCGGTGATCCTCCGTGTAACCCGCACGCAGCGGGATACCGTGATCGTACTTCCGGAGGAGTCGGTCATGCGGGACTATATGCGGTTCGATCCAAACATCGTTCTGGACACCGAACACATTCCGGACAGCGGTCGCCTGCTGTTCGGTATGGGCATCGTCACCGACGATGCACCACCCTTTTCAAGCGATCCCGACCGATACCGGCATCCGGACCTCTACAACTAAACGGGCTGTATACAGAAGCACTGCTGTCCGGTTAAAAGGGAGAGGAAAGAAAGAAGAGCTTGCACCTCCCATT